>JBHJHC010000077.1:0-25694 GCA_050331175.1 Rubrobacteraceae bacterium
CTCTACGCCGTGGGGTATATGGAGGAGGAAGCCGGCAAGGTCCGCTTCTTCGCCCAGATGTCCTTTTTCGTGGCCGCGATGGAGACGTTGGTGCACGCCGGCGATTGGGTATTGCTGCTCGCGGCGTGGGAGGTGATCGGGCTTGCCTCCTACATGCTGATCGGTTTCTGGTTCGACAGAGCGAACGTCGGCGGAGCGGCCACCCGCGCCTTCCTCTACACCCGCACCGCCGACCTCGGGCTCTACGTCGGAATCTTTATCCTCGTTTCGCAGGCCGGGACGACCGCGATACCCCGGACCCTGGAGGTCGGTGGCTCCGCCGCCCTCGCCGCGAGCCTGCTCGTGCTCCTGGCGGCGGCGGGCAAGTCCGCCCAGACGCCCCTCCACGGCTGGCTCCAGGACGCGATGGCCGGGCCTACCCCGGTCTCGGCCTTGCTCCACTCGGCGACCCTGGTCGCCGCCGGCGCGATCCTGCTCATCCGCGCCTTCCCGCTGTTCCCGCCGGAGGCGCTGCTGGTCGTGGGGCTCTTGGGAGGCATCACAGCGGTGGTGGCAGGCCTGATGGCCGTTGCCAACCGGGACCTCAAGCGGTTGCTCGCAGCCTCTACCTCCAGCCAGTACGGGTTCATGCTGCTGGCCGTGGGTGCGGGCTCCCCCGTAGCAGCCCTCGCCCACCTGGCCGCCCACGCGGCGATAAAGAGCTCCCTCTTCCTCGGCTCCGGCGTCTTCCAGCACGCCCGCGGCTCCACGGGTTTCTCGGATCTCGCGGGCATCGGCCGGGAACGCCCGCTCGTCTTTACCGGGTTCGCCGTGGCGGGCCTGGCGCTCGCCGGCGTACCGCCGCTCGCCGGGTTCTGGTCCAAAGAAGCCATCATAGCCGCGACCTACGAGTCGCCTTTCGCCTGGCTGCTCTTGCCGCCCGCCCTCGCGGGAACCGCTTTGACCGGAATTTACGTCGCCCGGGCGTTGCGGCTCCTCTGGAAAGGGGATAAGCAAGACGAGCCGGTCGCCGGCATCTTGCCCATGGGCTCGGGTCTCGCCGGGCTCGTCGCGCTGGCGGTTGTCCTGGGCTTCGCGCTAACGCCGCTCGCCCATCTCGTCGGAGGCCAAATTCCGGGGGACACGACCACGATGGTGCTCGGCACCGCCCTCGCGCTCGGCGGCCTGGCGCTGGGATGGTTCGTTCCGGCCGGTAGCCTGCTCGGCCCGCTGCGGGCCCCGGGCGAAAAGGGGTTTCGTATCGGAGGGGGCTTCAGGCAGTTCGTCGCCCAACCGGCGCTCGCGGCGGCGAACGCCCTGAACGCTCTCGACGACGGGATCCATCGCGGCGTGCTCGGCGTCGGGCGGGCGGGTCTCGCGCTCGCGGAGGCTTCCAGGCTCGTGGACGAGCAGGGAATAGACCGCTTCATCTTCGCCCTGGTCCGGGGGACCCGAGACCTCGGCCGGCGGGCGCGCCGGCTCCAGACGGGTCTCGTCCACAAAGAGCTGCTGCTGGCCGTCACCGGCTGCGGCGTGATCCTGGCCTTCATCGCCTTCGGCACCCTGGTTCTTTAGAAAGGTCACCCGAATGTTCCCACTGGTATCCGCGACGCTCTTCCTGCCGCTCCTGGGCGCCACCCTGCTCGTGGCGCTGCCGGGCATCGCGCCCCGCGGTGCCCACGCGGTCGGCGTGGCGGTATCCGGGCTGACCCTGCTCGGGGCGGCCTGGATGTGGGTGCGCGGGACCGGGGCGGACTTTACGCAGGTGGAGGAGGTCTCCTGGATGCCGTCGCTCGGGGCCGCCTACCGGGTCGGCGTGGACGGCATAAGCCTCCCGCTCGTGATGCTGACGGTGGTGCTCTTTTTCGTCTCCTTCGTCTTCTCGGTGAAAGTCGTGGAGCGGGCGCGCTCCTACGTGGCGCTGTTCCTGCTACTGGAGACGGCGTGCCTCGGGGTCTTCGTGGCGCTGGACGCGATCCTCTTCTACGTCTTCTTCGAGGTGACGCTGGTCGCGATGTACTTCATCATCGCCGACTGGGGGTACGAGGGCCGCCAGCGGGCGGCGCTGACGTTCTTCCTCTACACGCTCCTGGGGAGCCTGCCGCTCCTGCTGGCGATCCTCGGCCTGTATCTGGGATCAGACCCCCGCACCTTCGACATGCGGGCGTTCATAGAGTCACCGCCGCTCGCGGGGCTGGCGGCGATGCTCGCTTTTATCGCCATGCTCGTGACCTTCGCGGTCAAGACCCCCATCTTCCCGGTTCACACCTGGCTGCCGGCGGCCCACGTCGAGGCTCCGACGGCCGGGAGCGTGATCCTGGCCGGCGTCCTCCTGAAGCTCGGCACTTACGGGCTGGTCCGCTTCGCCCTGCAGATGACGCCCGACGCCTTCCGCGCCGCCGCCCCCTACGTGGCGGCCCTGGCCGTGTTCACCGCGCTCTACGGGGCGTTCGTCGCGCTGGCCCAGACAGACCTGAAGCGCCTGATCGCCTACACGAGCGTTAACCACATGGGATACGTCGTGCTCGGCGTCGCCGTCGCAGCCGCCGCAACGGACGCGGACGCCCGGACCCTGGCCCTCGACGGGGCCGTGCTCCAGATGGTGAGCCACGGCGTCGTCACCGGTGCCCTGTTCCTGCTGGTCGGGATGCTCCAGGACCGGACCCATACCCGCGACATGGGAGAGCTGGGCGGATTACTGCGGCCCCTGCCGGCCCTCGGCTGGCTCTTTATCCTGGGCGCCTTCGCCTCGCTGGGACTCCCGGGTCTGGCCCACTTCCCGGCCGAGTTCCAGATCTTCCTCGGCACCCTCCGCGTCTATCCCGTAGCCCTGATCGCGGTGCTCGGCATCGTCGTTACCGCCGGGCTGTATTTGCGGGCCATCCAGCTCGTCTTCCTCGGCAAGCCCTCCGGGCGGTGGCGAGAGGTCCCGGACCTCGGGCTGCGGGAAGTTCTGGCGATAGCCCCGCTGGCGGCGCTTACCGTCCTGATCGGGGTGGCGCCGTTCCTGGTGCTCGACATGATCCACCGGACCGCGGAGGCGATAGGCCTGTGAGCCCGGGCCAGATGGGGCAAGACCTGGCGCTGCTGGCGCCCGTGCTGGCCGTGCTGCTCACCGCCGTCGGAGCCCTCTCCTTCGAGATGTTGCACCAACCCAAGATCTCGCTGCCGTTCGCCGTTATCGGGCTCCTCGTATCGGCCGGCCTCGCGGTGCCGCTGGTAGGTACGGAGACCACCGTCTTCGAGGGCACCTACCGGATAGACGCCCTGAGCGTGTGGGCCGTGATCCTGCTCTCCCCCACGACGGCCCTGACGGCCGTGCTCTCCCGCCGGGAAGTCCGCGACACCGACCGGGAGGGCACGGTGTACAGCCTGCTGGTTTTCGCCGAGCTCGGGGCGCTCGTACTCGCCGGTGCGGGGGACGTGATGTTCCTGGTTCTCGGCGTGCTCCTCTCCAGCCTGGCCACGTTTACCCTCGTTGCCTACCCGCGCGACGACCGGGCCACCGAAGCAGCGCTCAAGTACTTCGTGTTCGGCTCCGTTACCGGCGCGGTCATGATCTTTGGTCTCACCTACTGGTTCGGGGTCACGGGCTCGACGCTGCTCTCGGAGCTAGGCAAACTCAGCAGCGCCCCACCGGCAGCCGCACTCGGTTTCGTCGCGGTGGTCGTGGGCCTCGGGTACAAAGCTTCCCTGGTGCCGTTCCACTTCTGGGCCCCCGACGCCTACGACGGCGGCCCGGTCTCGGTCGCGGCCTTTCTTTCTATCGTAACCAAAGTAGGGGGCATCTTCGCCCTGGCCCAGGTCGTACGCGACCTGCCCGTCGACGCGACCCTCTGGCCGCCCGTCGTCGCCGGCCTCGCCGCGCTCACGATGACCTACGGGAACCTGGCGGCGCTCGTGCAGAACAACGTCGTGCGCCTTCTGGCCTACTCCTCCGTCGCCCAGTCGGGCTATTTCCTGCTCGGGATCCTGGCCGTCGGCCAGAATGAGTTCGCCCTCCGGTCGCTCATAGTATTCGCCGCCGCATACGCCGCGATGAACCTGGGGGCCTTCGCCATCGTCCTCTCCGTGGGCCGGGACCTCGGCTCGTTCACCGGGCTCGGACGCGCGAACCCGGCGGCGGGCGCGGCGATGGTGGTGTTCCTGATCTCGCTCGTCGGCATCCCGCCGCTCGCGGGATTCGTCGGCAAGTTCCTGCTGTTCGGCGCGGTGCTGGACGCCGGTTTTGTCTGGCTCGCCGTGGTAGCTATCCTCAACAGCGTGCTCTCACTGGGCGTGTACCTGCGGGTCGTCGTCCCGATGTACGGCCAGCCGAAGGAAAGCGTCGTTGCGTCCCGAACGCCCGTTGCAGTCTGGACGATCGCGCTGTTCTTTACCGTCGCCATAGGTGTTTCGGCGCAGGTGTTGCTGGGCCGGATCCCCTAGAGGCCGCGGGGCCTATTCGTCCCGCTCTCCCAAACGGACCTGGAGGTCGATCTCCTCCCCATCCCGGAGTACGGCCAGGGTTACGGTATCTCCGGGCGCGTAATCGCGCAGCGCGGAGATCAAATCTCCCGAGCTTCCTACCTCTTCGGAGTCTATGGCGACTACCACATCCTCCGCCTGGAGTCCGGCCTGGGCGGCGGGTTCGTTCGGCACCACCTCGGCGATTACGGCTCCGGAATCCGCCTCGAGGCCGAACTCCTCGGCGGCTTCGGGGCTCAGGTCTCCGAGGGAGACGCCCAGATACGGATGGGACACTTCGCCGCTCTCTAACAGCTGGTCGGCGACCGAGATCGCCGTGTTAGAGGGGATCGCGAACCCGAGGCTCTCGGCCCCGGCGCCGGGCGGCAGGTAGGCGACGTTTATCCCGATCACCTCGCCGTCTCTGTTGGCCAGGGCTCCGCCGGAGTTTCCGGGTGAGATCGGGGCGTCGGTCTGGACCAGGTCCACCAGGGCGCTCTGTCCGCCGCCGGAGAGTTGGGCCGGGAACTCCCGGTTCAGGCCGCTAACGACGCCGGCCGTTACGGAAGACTGCAGGCCCTGAGGACTACCGATGGCCACCGCCATCTGGCCCGGCACCAGCCCGCCGCTATCGGCGAAGGTCGCGGCCGGCAGGTCGTTCCTGCCTACCCGCAGCACGGCCAGGTCGGTAAGTCCGTCACCGCCGACGACCTCCGCAGTCTCCCGCGAGCCGTCGGCGAAAAGCACCTCGACCTCGCCGCCCCCCTCGACGACGTGGTTGTTGGTAACGATGTAGCCGTCCTCGCGGTAGATGACGCCACTCCCGACGCCCTGGCCCTCGCCGTTGCCGCCGAGCACGTCTATCTGAACCGCCGAAGGTCCTACCCTGGAAGCCACCCGGGCCACCGGTTCATCCCCGGTATTCTCGGAGGGTGAAGTATTCGCAGTCTGGTTTGCGGTCTGCGCCCCGGCTTCACCGGTCTCGCTGCTGTTCGAGATCAGGAGCACCGTCACGATCGCCCCGACGGTCAGGACAACCGCGAGGAGCAGAACGAACCGTCGTGCCCCCATACTTTGCAGCCTCATACCGCAACCTCCTCCCTGGATAGTGTCAGCCCACCCGGATAGGCCCCGGCGCCGCCCACCAGGCTCCTGAGCGTCCGCTCGGCACCCCGCTGCATCTGGCGGACCCGCTCCTTGGAGATCCCGAGTTCGCTCCCGATCTCTTTCAGGGTGGAGCTCTTGCCGTTGTCGAGGCCGTAGCGCCGGACGAGAACGTACTGGCTCGCCTCCGGCAGGTCTTTCATAGCGCCCAACAGGCTGTCTACCTCTTCCTCGCGCCTCACGGCGTCGGCCTCGGCCAGGGCCCGGTCGTCCTCGAAGAAGTCCCCGACCTCCGCCGCGTTCTTCTCGGGCCCCAGAGGTTCGTTCAGGCTCGTGGTCTCCTTTGGGGCACCGAGGACTTTACGTACCTCATCCAGTTTCCATCCGAGGTGGGCGGAGATCTCCTCCCCGCTCGGCTCCCGGCCCAATCTCGTCGTAAGCTCGCCCTGCGCCCGGCGGGCCTTGCGCAACTTCTCCGAGACGTGGTTGGGCAGGCGCACGAAGCGGCCCGTGTTCACCACGGCGCGCTGGACGGCCTGCCGGATCCACCACGTCGCGTAGGTGGAGAACCTGTATCCCCGCTCCGGGTCGAACTTCTCGACCGCGGTCATCAGGCCGATGTTGCCCTCCTGGATGAGGTCTTCGAGCGGCAGGCCGTGGTTCTGGTATTTCTTGGCGACCGAGACGACCAGCCGGAGATTACGCTCGATCAGCTCCTGGCGGGAGCCCGCGTCGCCTTCCTGGGCCCGGCGGCTCAGCTCCACCTCTTGCTCGTGGCTCAGGAGCTCGTCCCGGCGGATGCGGTCCATGTAGGCTCCCAAGAGCTCGGGGGCGTCTTCCGGGGTTGGTTTGCGTTTCGTTAACACGTTTTTCTCCGTTCTTTCGTAAGAATTTTCAGCAGTTTCTTTCAGCAATTCCTAACCGGCGATCGGTACGACGAAGCCGGCGATGAGCAGGAGCAACAACCCCCTGGCGATTGAGAGCGCGAAGATGGCGACTATCGGGGAAAGGTCGAGCGACATCCCGCCGAGGTTCAGCGGCGGCAGCACGCTCCTTATGGGGCGCAGGATCGGGTTCACCACCCGGCCCACCAGGTCGTAGAGGGCCTGGAGAAAGCCGCTCGAAGGGTAGGCCGGGAACCACCCGATCAAGACCCACGCGATAATGAACGCGAGCAGTATGTAGTAACCGTAGTTCACCACCGCCGCCAGGATACCGCCCAACCCAAACCCGAGGGTTTGCAAGAGTGCGATCTGAAAAGGTGCGAACGTCACGATGCGGCCTCCTGTAGTTCCGTAGGAAGGTTTGTAGTAGTGGCGACGCGGTCCTGAGCCAGTTCGAGCTGCGCCGCGACCACCGAGGGCGGTATGGCGTAGGCGGCCCCCCGGTAGCCGGCGCTCGCGAAGACGGTACCTACTACCTCGCCCTCCTGGTTGACCGCGGGCCCTCCGGAGTTTCCGGGGTTTGCCTCGCCCCGGATGCTGGTTATGTAGCGGCTTATGGGTCCGTTTCCGTAGGCGTCGCTGGTGAGGGTCTGGGCTGTTCCCCCGATCCGGCCCGGCTCCGCTTCTAGCGGACCGCCGTACGGGTACCCCAGGATCGCCACGGACTCGCCGGGTTCCGCCTCGGCCGTGGGCAGGGCGGGGAGATCCAGCCCGTTCACTTCGAGGACCGCCACGTCGTTGGTCTGGTCCACCGCGACGACTTCTGCCTCGTACCCGCGCCACGAGCCTCCTTGCCGGACGCTGACCCGGTCGCTTCCGGCGACTACGTGGGCGTTGGTAACGACGATTTCCGGGGCGGCTACCCACCCGGAGCCGGAAGAGCCGTAACCCGAGGCACCGCTTCCCGAGCCGCCGGTGGCGACTATCTGCACCACGCTGCGGGCCGCTTCTTCTATAACCTGTTCGCTGTTCCCATTGGGCAGCTCCGGCTCGGCCACGTCCGGCCTTGGACCCTCGATCTGGGGCATGGGATCGAATCGGGAGATGGTGTCGAGCAGGAGTCCCGAAGGTAGCCGCTCGTTTACCTCGCCCAGAACTTCCGAACGCTCCACGGTTCCTTGCAGCTGGACGGGCAACGGTGACTGAAGGGCGAAGGCTCCTAAGACCCAGACGAAGAAGATCCCAACCGCGGCTCCCAGCGCGGCACCTCCGAGGCCATCCAGCGCCCCCAGCCCGGGGACCCGGCGGATCGAAGCCCCGATCCTGCCACCAACGGTGCCGGCCAGAGCCCTGCCTACAACCGCGAACAGAACCGCTGACAGAAGGAGGATCAAAGGTCCGTAGCCTGCCAGATCCGTTTCCGCCCGCACGAGATACGCCGCCAGCCGGCTCCCCAGATAGGCCCCGACCCCGAGACCGGCCAGTGAGAAAGCACCGGCCACGAATCCCGAGGAGAAGCCCCGGATGGCGAGCAAGACGATCAGGGCCACTATGAGCCAGTCCAGCAGGCTCAATATCTCTCTCCGAACATAAGGTATCTTCTTCCCTGTCTACGGTGTTGCTCTCCGCTCAATTACGATCCTCTTCTACAAAGTTACGAAATACCGGGGGCGCCGGTTTCCCGGCGCCCCGGTCACGCTATTAGACTTCGGTTTCGGGGGACTGCTGGCCGCCGTGTTTCCACTGGCAGCCGCCGTCCCGCTGTTGTTGCTCCTGCTGCTGGTTGTTCGGTTGCTGGGCCGGATCCTGCCCACCATCCTGCTGGGCGATGGCTACGCCGCCAAAGATGGTCAGCCCTACCACCATCACGCCAGCCGCGATCCACTTCTTCATCTCTTTACTCCTCTTCTTCCTCTGGGGTACTCGGCAACAATTTCTCGATGTTCTCCGGGGTTCTCCTTTCTCTGGGTTTCATGGGCTTAGTTTCGCCGTCGTGCCTGTGACGGGCGTTGGAGTTTCATGAGCGTTTTCACAGGAAGGCTCTGTCCTCTACGGTAGCCGGCGGAACCAGAGCATCGAGAGCGCGCCTCCAACCAGGAGCAGCGCGAGGGCTGCCGCCACGAACGCGACGGTTATCTCCTGTTGCTCCTCGACGAAGCCGATCTGGGATCCGAGCTCTTCATAGACCTGGACGAGGTCCGCGCCGGACGTCGACGCGAAAAACTCGCCACCGGTTTCCTCCGCGACCCGGCGCAAGGTCACTTCGTCCGGGGGAACGGGAATGTCTACACCCGCGGGCGTCTGCACGACCCCGTCCGGCGTACCCAAAGCCACGGTAAAGACGGGCACGTCGAGCTCCTGCGCCCGGGTGGCGACCTGGAGCGGCTCCGCTTCCCCGGTGGTGTTGGTGCCGTCGGAGAGCAGGATCACGGCCGCCGGGATAGCCTCGTCCGCCGCCGCATCCTCGCCGTCCGGGCTCTGTCCGGGCGTTTCGCGGGCGTCCGGCTGCTCCTGGGGCTGGCTGGTCTCCAAAGCCCGCAGGAGCCCGTCTCCCATCGCGGTGCCGCCGCCGGATTCTAGAAGGCCGAGCGCCTCGGTCACCTGTCCGTGCTCGGCTGTCGGCCCGGAGAGCGTTTGGGCCCGGGAGTCGAACGTGACCAGCCCGACCCGGAGTTCATCCGGTGTACGGTCGAGAAAAGTCTCCGCAGCCTCCCGGGCCGCGGTGAGCCGGTCCGGTGAGACATCGGTCGCCTCCATGGAACCGGACGTGTCCATCGCGAGGACGACGTTTGCCTCTTCGCGGGGCACGAGCACCGTCGCCTGGGGCCGGGCGAGCCCGACGAGCAGCACGGCCAGGGCGAGCAGGAACAAGGCCGGCGGCAGGTGGCGCCGCCAACCGGGCGATTCGGGGATCAGGTTGGAGAGCAGATCCAGGTTCGTGAAACGTACCGCGTAGCGCATCCGGCGCTTCTGGGCGAGCACGTAGAGCACGAGCAAGACGGGCACGAGAACCAGAGATAACAGCAGTACGGGCCACTCGAAGCTCAAGCGGGGGCTCCTTTCCGAATCGGTTTGTGCGCCGCCCTCCGGCGCAGGAAGGTGGCGAGGGTCCGCAGCCAGTCTTCCCCGGTGGAGAGCACCACGTGTCCGGCGCCGGTCCTCCGGAGTTCCCGCGCCAGCTCTTCCCGCTCCCGGGCGGCTTCCGCCGCGAAGCGTTGGCGGAGCCGGCGGTTTGCGGTGTCCACGCGGAGCTGGCGCCCGGTTTCGGGGTCTACGAGGGCGAGGTCGCCCACGTCCGGCAGCTCGTTTTCTCTCGGATCCCGGATCTCTACGGCCAGGACTTCGTGACGGCTGGCGGCTTCGAGCAACGGCACCCGCCAGTCTCGCGGCCCCCGAAAGTCTGAGACGACGGCCACTACCGACCGCCGCCGGGCGAGACGTCCGGCTCGACGCAGCCCGTCCCCTACCGAGGTCGCGCCGACCTCTGATGCCTCCGGTTCGCGGCCCAGGACCTTCCGCAGGCCGAGCACTCCCATCCGGCTGCCGCGCGGCGGGACGGTGAGCGGCTCCCGGTCCCCGAAGGTAAGGATGCCCACGCGGCCCCCGCCACGATTCGCCAGGTGGGCGAAGGCCAGGGTAGCGCCGGCGGCCACGTCGGCCTTGCGCCGGCGGGCGGTACCGAAGTGCATCGAGGGCGAGGTGTCCAGGACGAGCCAGAGGACGGGGACCTTCTCGGCCACCTCGACCCGGACGTGGGGCTCGCCGGTGCGGGCAGTGGCGCCCGGGTCTATCTTGCGAACGTCGTCCCCGACCGCGTAGGGCCGGACCTGCGAGAACTCGGTCCCGCTACCGAGAAACGTCGAGCGGTAGTCTCCGGCCAGCAGGCCGTCTATGCGGCGCCGGACTTCCAGGCTCAAGGCTCCGAGCAGGGCTTCCGGTATCGGGCCGGGCCCGGGCTTACCGGGAGCAGGAGCCGGGGCCAGGCCGGTCCATTCCGCGCCGGCGTTTCGCCCTTCGGCCTTCACGCCCCGCGCTCTCTGGAGGAAAGCTCGATCTCCGGCGCCCGGACCGACTCCGACACGCGGTCGAGGATGTCGTCGGCGTCGACCTCTTCGGCAAGCGCCTCGTAGGTGAGGACCAGCCGGTGGCGGAGCACGTCTTTGAGCAGGACGTCAACGTCCTGGGGTAGGACGTAGTCCCGGCCGCGGAGCAGGGCCGCCGCCTGGGCGGAACGCACCAGGTTGATCGAACCCCGCGGGCTAGCCCCGAACGCCAGGTACGGTGTGAGATCCGCGAGCCCGTAGCGATCTGGCTGGCGGGTGGCCGCGCACAACTCCGTCGCGTACTCCACCACGGGCCGGTCGACGTAGACCGTACCGGCTACAGCCTGAAACTCCTGGAGCGCTTCGGGAAAAAGAACCTGCCGCAGCGCCGGCTCCTCCCGCAAAGACCTCTCGACGACTATCGCTTCCTCCTCGGGGCCCGGATAGCCGACCAGGACCTTCATCAAGAAGCGGTCTAGCTGGGCTTCGGGGAGCGGGTAGGTACCCTCGGATTCGATCGGGTTTTGGGTCGCCATCGTCAGGAACGGCTGCGATACCGGATGGCTCTCCTTGCCGATGGTCACCTGCCGCTCCTGCATGACCTCCAACAACGCCGACTGGACCTTCGCCGGGGCCCGGTTGATCTCATCGGCCAACAGGAAATTGCAGAACACGGGACCGAGCTCGGTGTCGAAGGTGGCGGTGTCCGGCCGGAAGATCCGGGTCCCGACGAGATCCGCGGGGACCAGGTCCGGGGTAAACTGCACCCGGGAGAACGACCCGCCGAGCACCCGGGCGACGGTTTTTACGGTCAGCGTCTTCGCCAGCCCCGGCACGCCTTCTATGAGCAGGTGTCCCCCGGTGAGCAGCGCCACGAACACCCGCTCCAGCAACTCCTCCTGCCCCACGATCACGCGCTTTACCTCAAACAGGGCCGCTTCCAGCTTTGTGTGAACCTCCGCCGAGTCCGCCGGCGAAACAGGCCTATTCTCTTCTGCCACCCTTCCGACTCCTTTACGGTTCGCTTTCTCTCGGCGGCCCCTACAGGTAAACGGCCGCCACCTCAGGAGTTTGAGATACTCCCCTGTGAGGAGGCTTTGGCCACCATGAGAATTTCCACAGAAAGTGGCTGACGGAGATCAATCGGCAGCCCGCAACGGGTTATTCGGGCGGGGGCGGGATAGAATGTGCTGGCGGGCGCTACCACGAGACCTACAGACGGCCTACGGATGAAACGGATACTAATAGTAGAAGACGAGCAGAAGCTGGCGCGTCTGATCTCCCGGGTGTTAAACGAGGAGGGCTACGCGCCGGAGACAGCCCACGACGGCCGGGAGGGGCTCTCCCTGGCGCTCTCCGAAGACTACGACCTCCTTATCCTGGATTGGATGCTGCCCGACCGGAGCGGCGTGCAGATCCTGCGGGCTTTGCGGGCGGCGGAGATCGGGGTCCCGGTCCTGATGCTGACGGCCCGGGACCAGATCGAAGACCGGGTAGAAGGCCTCGACGCCGGGGCCGATGACTACCTGCCAAAGCCCTTCGCTTTCCCCGAGTTGCTGGCCCGCGTGCGGGCGTTGACGCGAAGATCCTGGAAAGAGGGGACCCGGAACGAGAACATCTTCTCGGCCGGCGACGTAACCCTAGACCCTGTCCGTCACGAGGTCCGGCGCGGCGGGGAGCGGGTGGAACTCACCGCCAAGGAGTTTGCCCTGCTCGCTACCCTCCTGCAACGGCCGGGCCAGGTCTTTACCCGCCCGGTCCTGCTGGACACGGTCTGGGACGGCTCTCCCGAGGTGTACGCCAACGTGGTAGACCTCTACGTTTCGTACCTGCGGAAGAAGCTCGACCGGAACGGAGAGACCTCTCGTATCCGCACCGTCCGGGGCGTCGGCTACACTTTCGAGCCGCGATAACCCGTGAATAGCCCATGATCGACCGCATCCGCCGGCGGCTTACCCTGGGGTACGTGGGGATACTCGCCCTGATCATGGTTCTCTTCGGCGTGATAGTGGTGTTTTTCTTTCTCCAGCGGGTCACGGCGGAGCAGGACAGGATCCTGGCCCAGAGCGCCCGGAACGAGGCGCGTACGCTGCTCGAAGGCAACAAGAAGTACGAGATCGTAGACAAGACTTTGAAGCACGACATTACCGTGTCCTACCTCCAGTTCGACAACTCGGGAGAGAGCCAGATAACGGCCGAGGATGGCGAAGACGCCCCGATGGGACTGCCGAACGAAAAACTCGCCCGCAAAGCCCTCCTGGCGGACAAGGAATTCTATCCGGCGAGCACCGGGGGGCCAGATGGCTCCTTGAGGGTGGTGAGCGTGCCGATCACCGTGACCTCCGGCAGCGGCTTCTCGGTGGTGGTCGTCCAGGCGGCCCAGTCGCGGCAGGCAGTTTGGGACACGGTAGGGAACCTCATCTGGGTGCTCTCCGTGGTCGGGATCGGGGCATTGGCCCTGGCCCTCGTGGGCGGCCTGTTCATGTCCCGCCGGGCCATGCGGCCGGTCCAGGACTCCTTCGACCGGCAGCGCACCTTTATCGCGGACGCCTCCCACGAGCTAAAGACGCCGCTCACCCTGATCCGGGCCGACACCGAGGTGCTCCAACGCGGCCTGACAGATCCGGACCAGCGGGAGCTGGCCGACGACCTCCTCTCGGAAACCGACCGGATGGACGCCGTCCTCTCCGACCTGCTCCTCTTGACCCGCCTGGATTCCGGCAAAGTTAGCGTACGGCGGGAGAGCTTTGATCTCTCGCGGACCATCGTAGAAACTGCGGACCGCTTTGCAACCCGGGCTGAAGCCGAGAACGTAGCGCTAGCCACCGACGTTTCCGGCAAGCTCCCGGCCCGCGGCGACGCGGAACGCACCGGCCAGATACTGGCCGCCCTCCTCGACAACGCCCTGCGCTTCGCCCCGAGAAACAGCCGGATCTCGGTTGCCGGAAGCCGGGAAGACGGCCGCGTCCGGGCGACCGTATCGGACAACGGACCCGGCATACCACCCGAGCACCTCCCCCACATCTTCGACCGCTTTTACCGGGCAGAAGAAGCCCGAACCCGTTCCGGCGGCGGTACGGGCCTCGGCCTCTCCATCGCCCGGGATCTCGCCCGCGCCCAGGGCGGGGAACTGGGCGCCGGGAACATGAAAGGCGGCGGAGCAGTCTTTACGCTCACGCTGCCCGCCGAGTAGGGATGAACATTCCTTCCGCCGGATAAACTCCGGCGTTGTCGACCAGCCCGGCTGTCTCCGCGCCAACCTGGAAAGAGCACGACTTCCATGCCGGTTTTCGCGGGCCGGCGACAGGCTTCGAGGCCGATGCCCCGGTTGCCGCCGGTTACGAGCGCGGTGCAGCCGGTGTCCGGCTCAGCTATCTTCTTCCTCGATGGCGGTCGAGCGGGCGAGGTCTTCCCAGGCGTCCAGTTCCGTACTCACCGAGTCGAGCTTGCCCCGGATCCCATCCACGGCGTCCGCGCCGAGCGGCAACCGCAGCGGAGTTTCTTCAGCATCTAGAGCTGCTATGATCGCCCGGGCCGCCTTGTCGGGGTCGCCGGGCTGGGTGCCGTCTATGCCGGTGATCATCTCCCGCGTCTGCCCGGCAGTTTCT
Organism: Rubrobacteraceae bacterium; assembly: GCA_050331175.1. Taxonomy (GTDB): domain Bacteria; phylum Actinomycetota; class Rubrobacteria; order Rubrobacterales; family Rubrobacteraceae; genus SIRX01. Next base: position 14,065 of record JBHJHC010000077.1, read on the forward strand.
TTATACTCGGGCATCTCCCGCGACTGCACGAGCGCCCCCCCGGAGAAGCCGGTGCGGAACGCCCCCGGCTCGACGATGAGGACTTTGATGCCGAAAGGAGCTACTTCCGGAGCCAACGCCTCGCTGAAGCCTTCGAGCGCGAACTTCGTCGCGCAGTAGGCGCTGAAACCCGGATACGCCACCTGCCCGCCGAAGGAACTGAACTGGACGATCGCGCCGGAACGTTGCTCGCGCATAGCGGGCAGCACGGCGCGCACCAGCGCCGCCGGCCCGAAAACGTGCACGTCGAAGATCCCGCGCAGCTCCTCTTCTGTGGTCTCCTCGACCGCGCCGACCTGTCCATGTCCGGCGTTATTGACCAGGACGTCTATGCGCCCGAAGCGCCCGATCACCTCCTCCACCACCCGGCTCCCGCCGGCCGGGTCCGTAACGTCTAGCGCGGCGGCGTAAGTCCTTTCAGGTGCCCGCCCTACCAGACCATCCAGACTCTCTTCCCGCCGGGAGGTGGCCGCGACAAGATCTCCACCGGCGAGCGCGGCCTCTGCCAGTGCCATCCCGAAACCCGAAGAAGCCCCGGTAATGAGCCAAACCCGGTCTGTACTTTCCCGCCCGGTCATACATTCCCCCTACTATTCGACCATCAGGACGCTTATCGTGCGGACCAACCAATAGGATAAGGAGCCCGGCCGTTGTTGTCTTGAACGTTCTTGCGGTTTTCGGGCCGGTACCGGCCCGGCGTTACGCCGACAAACCGTTTGAAGTGCCGGCTAAAGTGGCTCTGGTCGGCGAAACCCGTCTCATTTACCGTCCTGGTGATGGATTCGCCCCTGGCGAGCAGGTTCTTGGCGCGGAACAGACGGACCTGCAGCTGGTAGCGATGCGGAGGTACTCCGACCTCCTCGGAGAACACCCGATTCAGGTAGTAGGGACTAAGGTTCGAGATCCTTGCCAGCTCGCCGAGCGAGATACTCTCCGCGTAGTTGTCCTCCAGATATTCTCTTACCCGCTTTACCGCGGCGCGTTCTCTAACCTGGGTTCTCCAGAAAGAACGTGTATCAGCGTGGCGCCGGGCGAACTCCGTGAGAACCAACAGAAGACGCGAGTCCTTTTCGAGAACGGTCGCCGACTCGGGGGCTTCCCACAATCCCGCGAAGGTGCGCGAGAGATTCTTGTCCACAATGATCGGGGACTCGAAGTAAGGCAAACCTGTCCGGCGACCGGTGACCTCGTCTACCACGGATTGGAAGGTGGACGGGTCAACATACATCATCAGGAATACGGATGAGACTTCGCGGTTCTCCGGATCACGCGCCGAGTGTACTTCGTCCGGGTGTATGACGCTCAGGCTACCGGCAGGTACGGTGTGTCGGGCTCCTCTATAGACGTACTCCCCCGGAAAGTTCAGGCTCAAGCCAAGCTGGTACTCCTCGTGCGTATGCTTCGGCAGCTTCCCCGCGGGCCCCGGAGCGTACCGGTAGAACTCCAGCAGCGTATCCCCGAGCGTCCAGGCCTTTATGGCATTGCGTGCTTCTTCCGGCCTGGAGGCATCATTTCTGGGACCGACATCCATTAGGGGATGTTATCAACGGTGCTCCACCTCTGGAGAATTCGTCTGATTCCGAGGCTGCCAGGCGCGGCTGTGTAATACATTACTTGACTCGTATAGGAAGCAAACTAAAATCTGATCGACGTCGAATAACGATTCCGATTCTTGAAGAAGGTTATGGCGACGACTTTCAGCAGACCGGTTCCGAAGGGCAGGCAGGTTCCAGGGATGATCCGGACCGCTGTCTCGCGTCCCGCACGGGCCGCAGATTCCGTGTTCGGGAGTTCTGCGCCGGCGTTGCAGGACCCGGACCCTCGGAGCCGGGAAGAGAGCGGCGGGCGTGGAAATGCTCCGCGGGACGGTGGCGGGACGTTGCGGGTTTTGGTGGTCGAAGACGAGAAGAACTTGGTGAGGTTGTTGCGCGGGTACTTCGAGCGGGAAGGTTTCGAAGTCAGTGAGGCGCTGGATGGCTTGACCGGGATCGAGGCGGTCCGGGAAGAGGAGCCGGACGTGGTGGTGTTGGATTGGATGCTGCCGAGGGTAGACGGGGTCGAGGTCTTGCGCCGGTTGAGAGAGTTCTCGAAGGCGTACGTGATCATGCTCTCCGCCCGATCTGAGGAGACAGACCGGATCGTCGGGCTCTCCTCCGGCGCGGACGATTATCTAACGAAACCTTTCAGCCCCGGCGAGCTGATAGCCCGCGTCAGGGCCATGCTCCGGCGGCCCCGCGCGGGCGGCAATGAGGACGATAGCGAGTCGGTCATGAAGTTCGGTGAGCTGACCGTGGACCCCGGCGCCCGGGAAGTGTACCTGGGGAGAGAGCCGGTAGAGCTGACGACCCTGGAGTTCGACCTGCTCTCGGTTCTGGCATCACGGCCCGGGTTCGTGTTCAGCCGGTCACGGCTCCTGGAGCGTGTCTGGGGCGAAGGATACTTCGGCAGCGGCCATGTCGTAGACGTTCACGTGGCAAACCTGCGCAAGAAGCTGGGCGAGGACGCGTCGGCCCCCCGCTACGTGGAGACGGTGCGCGGCGTGGGCTACAGGTTCGTGAGGCGTTGAAAAACCCGTTCCTCGGCGTCTACGATTACGTTACCTCGTACAACCTCGGTCCCAAGCTATTTTTCTCGCACTCCGTAGTCGCCCTCTCGGCCATCGTCATGTTCGTGGTCTTCTCGTCCCTAACGCCGACGCTCCTCGGGAGCCTGCTCGCAGGACTGGCGGCCACGGTAGCCGTCGTGACCGCCAGCCTGTTCGTATCCGGCAGGATCGTGCGACCTATCCGGTCTATGATGAAGGCGACCCGGCGCATCTCGGACGGCCGCTACGACGAACGCGTGTCCATCCGCGAACAGGACGAGTTGGGCGACCTCTCCGAGAGCTTCAACGCGATGGCCGCCGTCCTGGACGAGGTCGAACGCCAGCGCCGGGAGTTCGTCGCCGACGTCTCCCACGAACTAAAGACCCCGCTCTCCACGCTCCAGGTAGCATTGGAAGGGCTCATGGACGGCGTGGTCGAGCCTTCCGAAGAGACCTGGGCGCTGTTGTACACCGAATCCGAGCGGATGCGCCGGCTGGTCGAAGACCTGCGTCAGCTCTCCCGCGCCGAAACCGGGCAGCTCGACCTGAACCTCGGACCAGCCGCACCAGAAGACCTGGTCCAGCAGGCCGTAGAAGGCATGAGACCGCTGTTCACCGAGAAAGGCGTGGAGATAGAATCGCGGGTTCCCGAATCTTTGCCAGCGGTGTCGGTAGATTTCGGCCGGGCTGTGCAGGTGCTGAACAACCTGCTCAGCAACGCCCTGTGCCACACCCCGGCGGGTGGAAAGGTTGCGGCCGGCGCCGAGCTGTGCGAGGAAGGGCTCTCTTTCCGGGTCAGCGACACGGGAGCCGGGTTGTCGGCAGAGCACCTGACGCGCGTCTTCGACCGGTTCTACAGGATCGAGAAATCCCGCTCCCGCAACAACGGAGGCTCCGGTTTGGGGCTCGCCATCTCGCGGGCGCTGGTAGAGGCGATGAACGGCAGGATGTGGGTCGAGAGTGCGGGTCCGGGGGAGGGTTCCACCTTCGGTTTCACCCTCCCAGCAGCGGAGGTCGTTCCGGACTCCGGCAAGAAAGCTCCTCGGGACGCGATGCAGAAATCTTGATCAAATCTTGAACTTCGCCAGAGTAGAACTTTAGGTAGCCCGCTTAACCTCACCGTCCAACGGAGGTTCGGTGAAAAATTTCACACTGGTAGAACCTTCCGGTAGTGGTTACTCGTAGTTCTGGTTAGGGGGTTGGAACGTGCAGGGAACAGCGCCGACGTTTACCGGGGAGATCACAACCGAGCCATTTCCCTCTGCCGGGCTCGAAGAGCATAGGGAGAGAGAATGCCTGGCTCTGTTGGGCAGGCTGCAGGAGATGGAAATAGTAGCGCCGGCGCGGCATTACGAGGCCGGACAGAGCATCTTTCTGGAAGGGGAACCCGGCGACGGGTTATACGTACTCACCGATGGGATAGCCCGAATATGCAAGAGCTACTCCGGCACCAAAGAGGTCGCATTACGGCTCGTGGGATCGTGGGAAGTGTTTGGAGATCTGGCACCGGTCGCGCAGCTCGTACAGGGTGCTACCGCGCGGGCCTTCACGGAGTGCGAGGTGATTAAAGTGCCCAAGGTCTTCATCGAACGGGCCACAAAGGCCGACCGTGAAGTAGCCTATAGACTGCTGACGATTCTGGGCCTGGAGCTCGCCTACCAGAAAGAGCTGGTCGGCTGTCTGCTCCCCCGTACCACCGACGCCCGGCTCGCCGTTCTGCTGCCGCTTCTCGCCCGGCGCTTCGGTGAAGAAGCCGGTGGGGCGGTAGTGCTGCCGCGCCTGACCCACATGGACCTGGCGTCGATGGTCGCCATGACCCGCGAATCGGTCACAGCCGCGTTGAGGTCTTTGAGGCGGCGGGGCCTTATCAGGGCAGAGTGCCAGATCATCTCAATCCTCAAACCTGCAGAACTGGCAGAGATGGGCCGCCAAGACTTTCACGACCTCGAACAAGGCTCCTGACGCACATCGCAACCCCCGATATCTCGAACATCCCACAACAGAGTTAAGCCTGCGCGCGGCAAGGTCTACCTACGGTCGGTACCGACCGTCGCACAGGTTTCTAGAGAAGAACGCGGGCGTCGGCCTTCGAGGCTACCGAGTGCTCGTGGGTAGTCACGATGATGGTTGCTCGTGGCAGGATGGAGCGGACGGCGGCCATTATCTGTTCGCCGGTCGCCGCGTCTACGCCGTCGGTGGGCTCGTCGAGGAGCAGCACGTCCGGGCGGCGGAGCAAGGCGCGGGCCAGGCAGAGCCGCCGGCGCTGACCGCCGGAGAGCTCGTAGCCGTGCTCCCCGACCCGGGTTTCGAGGCCGAGGTCCATACCTTCGACCAGCCCCGTGAGGCGCACCGCTCCGAGCGCGTTGTGGAGCTCCGTGTCCGGGGCGTCGGGACGGGCGATGAGCAGGTTCTCCCGGACGGTGGCATCGAAGACGTGCTCGTCCTGCGCGACGAAAGCGAGACGCTGGCGGAGGTCGTCTTCGGAGATTTCGTCGAGCGGGTTGTCGCCAAAGCGGATGTCGCCGCCCTCCGGTTCGAGCTCCCGGGCGATGAGCTTGAGCAGGGTGGACTTGCCGGAGCCCGATGGGCCTTCGAGCGTCGCGAGTGCGCCGGCCGGAATGGTGAGATCGAGGTCTGCGAGCGCCGGGTTCTGACGGCCTTCATACCGGAAGGAGAGCTTCCGGATGAGGAGCGTGTGGTCTGGTGGGAAAGGGCTGCCTTTGACGGTGCTCTCCTCTTCGCCGGCCAGGAAGAGGGCGTTGAGGCGGCGGGCGGCGGCGCGGGTGTGGCCAAGCGCCCGGTAGGCGGATGGGAGGGCTTCGGTGCTTTCGAGCAGGCCGATGGTGAGAAAGCAGACCATGACTGCAACCGGGCCGGAGAGGTCGCCAGAGGCATACAGCAGGAGGCTGAGGGCCAGGACGAGCAACGTCGTGGCCGAGGTGATCAGGCCGCCCAGAGAGACCCCTAGCGAGTCGAGCCGTCGTGCCTGGCGGCGGGCTTCGTAGTCTTCGGTCAGGTGTTCTTCCAACCGGGCGCTAACGGCTCCTCCGGCCCGGTAGGACCGGATCTCCTCCATTCCCTCCAGCGCTTCGACGAGCCTCGTCCGCATCTCTGACCCGGCCCGGACCTGGCGTGCGCCGGGTTCGTTGCCGAGCCTCGCGAAGACGGGCGGCAGGAGCACACCGGCGAGCAGAAGCCCGGCCGCGACCACCAGGGCCAGGGTGACGGAATGATAGGCCAGCAGGCCGACGAAGCCGACGGCGACGAGCGCGGTGGAGACCGTCGGGACCAGCACCCGCAGCAGGGCGTTGTCCAGGGCGTCCACATCGGCGACGGCCCGGCCGAGCAGGTCGCCGCTCCGGTAACGGGATATTCCTTGCGCCGGGAGTTGGAGTGCTCTCTCGAAGAAGTGGACGCGGAGCCGGGCGAGGAAGTGGAAGGTCGCCCGATGGTTCGTTACCCGTTCCAGGTAGCGGGCGAGGGTGCGGAGCACGGCGAAGGCCCGGATGCCGGCGCTCGGGTAGGCGAAGAGGAAGCCCGCGGTGCCGGTGATAGCGGCGAGCGCCGAGGCCACGATGAACCAGCCGGCCAGCCCCAGGAGCCCGACGCTTCCCACAACGGCCAGGCAGGCCAGCGCGATCCCGAAGAGCGTGCGGCGGAGCGCGGGGCCCCGGAGCAGCGCCAGGTAGGGCGACACCTCACGCAACACGGTTCGTGGAACCTTTCAGGGCGCCGTCTTCGAGGCGCAGGGTGGTCTCGCAGAGGGCGGCGAGGTCCGGGTTGTGCGTGGAGATCAGGACGGTCTTTCCTTCCGAGAGCTCCGCGATGGTCTCGATAATCCCCCCCGCCGTCCCCGCGTCCAGGTGGGCGGTCGGCTCGTCGAGGAGCACCAGCGACGCGTCCTTGAGGCAAGCCCGGGCCAGCGCCACCCGCTGCGCCTCACCACCGGACAACCCGGTGCCACGCTCCCCGATCACCGTGTCCAGCCCGTCCGGCAGGCCGGCGGCGAACTCCGTAACCCGCGCCCGGCGGGCCGCCTCCTCGACCTCCGCCCAAGTCTTCTCCGGCTGGCCGAGCGCGATGTTCTCCGCGATGGTGTCCGGGAACAGGTAGGGCCGCTGCCCGACCCAACTCGTGAGCGCCCGCAGCGCGCCGGGCTCGTACTCCTCCAGGGGACGGCCGTTTACCAGGACCGTCCCACCGGTGACTGGGACCTGCCCTGAGACCACGGCCAACAACGTGGACTTACCGGAACCAGACGGCCCCGTGACGGAGATCCGGCTCCCGGCAGAGATGTCGAGGTCTACGCTTTCGAGGGCGGCAAGCCGCCGGCCCGCGTACCGGACGGTGGCGCCGCGGAGTTGTATGGCTCCGATCCCCGGTATCGCGCTCCCCGGCATCGGAACCGCTCCGCCGGATGCGGTCTCCAATTCGGACGCTCCGACTAGCGGTATCAGGTCCTGTGCCGCGGCCAGGGCGTCGGCCCGGTCGTGGTAGGCGGCGGCAAAGGAGCGCAGGGGCTGGAAGTAAACGGGGGCCAGGAGCAGCAGGAAGAGGCCGGCCTGGAGCGTGATCCCATCCGTCCCGAAGCCGAAGCCCAGCCACCCGAGCAAACCCAGGCCGATGTAGGTGGCGGCGATGGCGATGGAGAAGGTTGCGAAGAACTCCAGCACGGTCGAAGAGAGAAACGCAACCCGGAGCACGCGCATCGTGCGGCTTTGCAGCTCGTCCGAGGCGGCGGCGATGTTGGCCGGCTCGCGGTCCGCGTAGCCCATCCGTTTGAGGGTTTGCAGCCCCTGCAGGCGATCCAGGAAGTAGCCGGAGAGGTGGCGCAGGGCTTCGAACTGCCGCCGGCTCGCGTCCTCGGCGCCCATCCCGACCAGGGCCATGTGGACCGGGATCAGGGGGGCGGAGAACAGCAGTATCAGGCCGGCCACCCAACTGACGGGGAAAACGAATAGGAGCATCACCAACGGCGCCAGCACCGCCAGGTACATAAGCGGCAGATACCGGGCGTAATATCCCTCCAGCTTGTCCACCTGCTCGATCAGGGCCGTGGCCGTCGGGGCCGCCGGCGGCCGTCCCGTAGCATCCTCGGAGAACATCCGCCCGAGAATCCGCCGCCGCAGACCCCGCTGGACCGCCAGCGCCCCACCGGACCCCAGCCGCTCGACACCGTAAGAGAACACCGCCTTCAGGGCCACCGCCGCTCCGAACACCCAGAGCCAGCCCGAGACCTCGCCGAAAGCCGCGCCCTCGACGACCATGCGGTGAACAGCCGTTGCAAAGGCGAAAGCCTGGGCTACGGTGCAAAGCACGCCACCGATACCGGCCAGCACCGCGGTGTAGACGTAGCGGCGTCCGTCGGCGAGGTTTTCCTTCAGGAACCGCGTCGCCTCTTTGCGGTCCTCGGTGGTGAGCCGGGCCACCACCGCTTACCCCGTCTCCCGCTCTCCCCGCCGGGTGCGGTACCAGAGCAGGGCCACGCCCAGAACCAGGGCGGTGTTCCCGGCGAGCGCCGCCGCGTGGCCAAACATGCCCATGCAGACGGCGTACACCCCGCCCCAGACGACCGACCAGACTCCGACGGTGGCGAGCGTTTTTGCGGCGAGAGGTAGCTTGCGTCCCCTCATGCGCCGGCCTCCGGGTGTTGCTTGCCGCGAAAGACCCAGTAAGCGTAGGCGTTGTACGCGATGGTCACCGGTATCGCCGGTCCCACGAACACCAGGATCAGGATCGCCGAGCTCGCCGGCGCCGCGGCGTTGAGGTAGGTGATGTCCGGCGGCGCCAGGTACGGGAACGCGGCGACGGCTACCGCCGCGACCAGCGCGGCCAGCGAGAGCGAGGAGTAGAGCAGCGGGACCCCGTCGTCCCGACTTCCGAGCGTGAGGTAGGCGGCCACCAAAGCCGCCACCGCCACGGCCCCAACGCCCGCGACCAGCGGCAGCCGGAACCCCGCTACAGCGTTCGCCGCGACCGGGCTCGAGAACGCCGCCGCCAAAACCGTTACCGGCAGCAAGCCGCCACAGGCGACGGCGGCCCGCCGGCCCTTTCTCCGGCTGCTCTCCAGCAGCTCGCCCTCCGTTTTGTAGACCAGCCAGGCGGCGCCGCTCAGGACGTAGAAGGCGGTTACGAAGAGGCCCGTCAGCAGGCTGAAGGGGGCCAGGAAATCCAGGGCGCCGCCCGCGGGCTGTCCGTTCACGACCGGGATGCCGGTAAGTAACGCGCCGAGGATGACGCCCTGGGAGAAGGCCGCAACCAGGGAGCCCAAAGAGAACGAAAGTCCCCAGCGATGTTTGTACTCTTCGTACTGGGCCTGGAACTCGAACGCGACGCCCCGGAAGACGAGGGCCAGGGCCATGACGGTGACGGGTATGTAAAGCGCGGGCAGGACGACCCCGAAGGCGAACGGGAAGCCGGCGAACAGGGCGGCGCCGGCCAGCACCATCCAGGACTCGTTGCCGTCCCAGACCGTCGCGATGGTCTCCATCATCTCGTGCCGGTCGTGGCCGTCCGATTCGGTGAGGGCCAGCGTGCCCACGCCCAGGTCGAAGCCGTCCAGCACCACGTAGAGGAGCAGGGAGACCAGCAAGATCATTAACAACAGAAACGAGATGATGTTCTGCGCGTCGTCCATCCCGCTCCTATCTCCCGGCCGGGACGCCGGCCGGCGACGGTACGGGCTCCGGTTCGGGTGCGGCGGTCTCCGGCGGTTTCTTGTCCGGGTACTCGGGGCCTTTGCGGACGGAGCGGAGCAGGTAGTGCGTGTACACCCCGAACAGCACCGAGTAGGCGCCTATCAGCAGCAAGACCGAGGCCATGACGGACCACGGCGCGAGGGAAGAGACGGCCTCCGAGGTCAGCAGGTGTCCGTAGACCACGAACGGCTGGCGGCCGACCTCTGAGGCGACCCAGCCGCCTATTGTGCCGGTAACGCCGGCCGGGATGGCGAACAGGGCGAGCTTCTGGAACCACCGGGTCGAGTAGAGCTTGCCCCGGAGGCGCAGCACGATGCCGATGGTGGCGAGCAGCGTGATCACACCCGCCGACGCCAGCATCACCCGGAAGCCGTAGAACGTCCACATGATCGGGGGCCGCAGCTCCGGCGGCGTCTCCCTCAAACCTTCGATAGGTTCAGAGAAGGTCAGGTCCTGGTTCACGATCACGGACCCCGCGAACGGAACCCCGATCTCGATCACGTTCCGTTCACCCTCGCGGTCCGGCACGACCATAACGTTCCAACTCGTGCTGTCCGAGTCCCAGTGTCCCTCCATCGCCTGCAGCTTCGCCGGCTGGTACGGACCCACGACCTCGCGCGCCAGCGCGTCGCCCGTGTAGATCTCCAACGGCGCAAACACCGCGATCACGAGCAAGCCGATAGAGAACGTCCGGCGCGCAAACTCCTGGTGCCGCCCCTTGAGCAGATACCACGCCCCGATGCCGGTAACCAGCAACCCGGAGGACAGCACCGTTGCGATGACCATGTGGGCATAGCGCAGCGGGAAGGACGGATTGAAGATGACGGCCCACCAATCCGTCGGGTGGAACTGGCCGTCCAAGATCTCGAACCCCGTGGGCGTCTGCATCCAGGAGTTGGACGACATGATCCAGGTGGTCGAGATAAACGCCCCGAGCGCCACCATGCAGGTCGCGAAGAACACCATCCGGCGCCCGACCTTGCCCTCGCCGTAGATCATGATCCCCAAGAACGCCGCCTCCAGAAAGAACGCCGTAACCACCTCCAGCGCCAGCAGCGTCCCGACGATAGGCCCGGTAGCGTTCGAGAACGGCCCCCAGTTCAACCCAAACTGGAACGTCAGCACGATCCCCGACACGATCCCGAGCCCGAACCCGATGGCGAAGATGTTCCTCCAGAAACGGTAGAGCGACAGGTAGCCCCCGTCGTCCGTCCGCATGTAGAGCCAGTAGACGATCACCAAGAACAGGCTCAGGCCCACCGTCACCGCCGGGAACGTCATGTGAAACGCGGCGGTGATCGCAAACTGCAAACGCGACAGGTCCAGCAACTCCAAAGAACAACCTTTCTAGAAGCAGTCGGCAATGTTTTAAACGACGTCTCTAAAGGGCGGTTAAACAGAGGTTCAAGCTTCAATCAAGCCGGTGCTACAGGATTTTGATGAATGCTCCATGCGTCGTTGCGCGGGCGCTGTCGTACACAAAAGGCCGGTATAGAATTAGCGCGTGATGTTGTTACCGGATGAAAAGGTAAAACTCCTCTCTATGATGGAGGTGCTGGAGTCGCTCTCTCAAGAGGACTTGAGGGAGCTTAGCCGGCGCATCCCGGACACCCACGTGGAGAAGGGCCGCATCTTCTACACCCCCGAGGAGAAAAGCGAGAAGCTTTTCATGCTCAAGGACGGCCGCGTCAGGCTGTACACGGTCGCCCCGGACGGACGGGAGCTGACGCTTACTATTGTGGATTCCGGGCAGGTTTTCGGGGAGATGTCTCTGACTTCCCAGCGGCTCCGGGGCGCTTACGCGGAGGCTATGGAGCCGGTGGTGGTCTGTGCCATGAACCGGGATCAGCTGGAGGAACTGGTGCGCGACAAGCCCGAGGTGGGCATCAAGCTCATAAGTATCCTGAGCGAGCGTCTCACGCTCTACGAATCCCGCATGGAGGACATCGGGCTCAAGGAGGTCCCGGCCCGGCTCGCCAGCCTGATCCTGCGCCTCATAGACAGCGAAGGCGTGATGACCCGGACGGGCATCAAGATCCCAAACCGCTACACCCACGAACAACTCGCCGCCATGGTTGGTGCGAAGCGCGAAACCGTAACCCGCGCTTTCGGCCAGCTCCAGGAATTGGGAGCGGTAGAGTTCAAACGGCGCAAGATCCACATCCGGGATATGGAATGCCTGGAGCGGACAGCAGCCTTGGGCGTCCCGACTAAGGTGGTCTAGCGCCGGGGGCGGCGCCCGCGGCGGCCCCACCCCCAAACCCCCCCCCAACCCCCCCCCCCACACGCCGCCCCGGGCACACCCCGCC
>JBHJHC010000078.1:0-16238 GCA_050331175.1 Rubrobacteraceae bacterium
TCAGAGAAGGCCATCGAGGGACGACCGAGCTGGTCATTGAGCCAGATACAGAAGTTGTGCAACGCTACCCTCGCCGCCAACCGTGCCCGCAAACCCCCAAGCTCATGGGATCGCTCCCGCCACAGGCCGAAGGTGTTGAACAGCTTATCGTAGACACTTTCGACGATCTGACGAATTCCTGCCACCCACCGCCTGAGCCTTTTGGACCAAGGCTTTCTAGAGTTGCGCTTTGGTGGGTGGAGCACCTCCGCGCCGTAATGGTCGAGCCAGCGCCGATGGTTTTCGGTCCCCTCGAAGCCTTTGTCGGCCACATAAGTTCCCGAAAAGGCCGCGCCTACGCTTATGAGCCTGGAATTCGGATTGGCCCTGAGCGCGAAGAAGGTCTCCGCAAGAGTTTGGTCGGCACTAGAGGCAGGACCAAAGCAAAAGCCCGTGATTACACCGGAAGGCTCCACGGCAGTCAAAAGGGAGAATCCCTCGTACCATCCCAGGTTGTTGGACCAACCGATGTCGGCCTCTCCGGCAAGCCACCCGCCTCCGCGGCGCTTTACATTTCGAACGGGCATAGCCGAGGCATCCAGAGCCTGATAGGGAGGCTGCGAGTCTTTCAAGGTCCGCCCCAGGTGCAGGGCCAACTTCTCAATGGTCTGGGTATAGAAGCGCACAAGCCGGTTGAACTGCGAGCGGTCGGGCAGAGTGGGGAACGCACCTCGCAGATGTCCCTCGGCGTAGCGGTAGAAGTCCCTCTCACTGGCGAATCTGGACCACCGGGCGAAGATGGCCAAGGTTATGACCTCGCTAGCACAAAGGGAGGCCTTAGGACCAGGGCGTTTCTTTTCTGGGGAGTGAGACTGGCAGAAGTCGTCCACCATGACGTAGAGTGTGGTGAGGAAGGTGTCCACGTCGAGCATGAGGAGTCGGTTCCTTTCCCTTCGGGATCGGGTAGCAAGCCGACTCTAAGGCGTGGGCACCTTCCGCTCAAATCTTCGCTGTACAACTCACACCAAGCGTTGAAGAGGCCGGAAGGAGAATGCCGGGCAACAACGAGGCGCAGAATCCCAGCCGGGGCCGGGATGAGAACCAGGGTGAACGACAAGGCCCGCAGTCAAACCAGCAACGGCCCCCCCAACCGGCCCGCGAGCCGAGTCAAACCACCGAACCAGTAGGGGATTCGTCGGGAGGTCGAGGGAAAGTAACCGAGGTACAAGGCCCGACCCAATCGGCTGGCGCGGCCCAGATCAGCGTCCAAAATACCCAGCAGCCACAGGCTAAGCCGCAGGCCGAGCCAGCCCCGGAGCGGGACGCCCAGCCGACGACCGAGACCGCAAGTGTGCAACAGGGCAACCAGGCCGCCCAACCTGTTGATACGGCCACGCAAGGTTACGCCGAGTCCGCCGTAGAGCCAGGATGGAATCAGACAGCCCCGCAGGCAACCGACACCTTACAGGAACAGGGAATAGCCGACACCGGCGTTGCTGTTCAGGAATACGCGCCCCAAGACGTCGGCACGCAGGTTTCTGAAGTACCCGTCGGGGTTGAGCAGGCCGACGCCTCCTGGAACGTAGCCGCGCCGGAGAACAACACTGATCCTTACGTCGAGGACGTGGCAGTCGAAGTTGCGCCGGCGACGGACCCTGCAACTTACGGCGCAGAAGTTGACCCTACTCCGTACGACGCCCCGGCTGTTCCTACCGAGACTTACGAGGCTGCGGCACCAGCCGACGCTTATACAGAGACTTACACCGAACCTGTCGCCCGGGTCCCCGCCCAGGAGCTCGAACCGGTCCAGCAGGTCGCTACTCAAGAGCTCGAGACGGCCCCCCAAGTAGACAACGCGCTTTCTGGCGAGCCGGCTGCAGCCCAGCCTGGTGAGGCCCCGACAGGCACAGAGGCCGGCGTGGTTTCTCCAACCCCGGAGAGCGCGGCACAACAGGAAGTCAGTTCGACAGTTGACGCAACGATCCAGCAAACGATGGGCGCCGGGGGTGGAGAGTGAACCCGCAAATCTCCGTAAAGCCGCAGGCCAACTTACCGCAAAGGAGTCCTATGTATCCACAGCCAGCAGTTTACCGGTGTGGCATCCGCGCCTGGAGCACTAGGATTGTGGCCGTCCTTGCAGCCCTAATGTTCCTGTCCTACCCGAGTACGCCCGCAGAAGCTCAGGAGACACCAGAGACGCCGGGTGTGGAAGTCGAGGACGGCACCGTCCGCATAGGAGACGACGTCTTCGCCGGCGATGGTTGCGCCCGCGCCGGGGATGTGGTCGCTGGTGACTGCGACGAGAGTCCGGAGAGCCAGGGGAAGGACCAAAGGCAGGAAGGGCCGGCCGATGACACGGCTGACAAGAAGGACGCACACGAAGAAGCTGGGGCAGATGAGGAGCAGCCCTCGGAGGAAAACCTCGGCGGAACCACTGTTCAGGAGGAGTCGACTACTCCCAGGACCACGGGAAGCGGAACTACCGTTGGGCGGACTCTCGGAACCGAGAGCAACAGCGATGCTACCACCCGAGCAGGCACCACAGCGGGCGAAAGCTTAGCGGTGTGTCCCACGGCTCCTCCTGAAGACGCTGCGCCAGCGACCGTTGCGCAGACCGTGGACGGGGATACCGTCGAGCTCAAGGACGCCGTAGACGGCTATGACACGGTACGGCTTATCGGGGTGGACGCCCCGGAGATGGAGGGAGAAGACGGTAGCCCGGAGCCGGGGGCGGAGAAGGCCTCGCAGTTTACAACGGATTCTTTGGAGGGCCGGGAGGTCCTTCTCGAGACCGACGAGGAGTTAGAGGACCAATATTCTCGCCTTCTCGCTTACGTCTGGCTCGTGCCCGAAACTGGAGAGCCGGAGCTCTTTAATAGCACGCTCGTCGCCGACGGCTACGCAGAGACGATGACCGTCGAACCCAACGATGCCTACGCCGAGTGCTTTGAAGCGCAAGCTGAAGACGGCGGCTCGGGGCCTGAGAAGGCCCACCGGGAGGATGAGGAGAGCAATGCGGGCTTATTGGGCCGCCTCCGGGACCTGCTTTCTTCGGAGGCTTCCGGCAGCGGGGAGGATACGGCGGGTCCTGTGGTCTCTGAAGACCAGTACCAACAGAACGGCTCAACCGGCGGACCAGGCTCTACGGGCCTCAAAGAGACCGAAGCGCTAGAGCCATCCGGGGGTGAAACGGGTGAGGGAGAATCCGCTCTGGCACCTCCCGCCGACACCGGGAAAACCACTGAGGGGACCACAGATGAGGATACGGACCTCCCTATCGCGAACCCCGAGGCCGAAGATCTTGCCGCCCTCCCTCCCGAGAGTTGTCCGGGCGCTAGTGTGGTACTCGAACCCTTTGGAACCAACGGCGGGGTGCAGAGCGACCCGTTCGAGGTCACGGGCGATACGTTCGTAGTACGGGCCGACCTGAAGAGCGAGACTCCAGACGAAGCCCGGCTGGACGTCTCAATCCTCGATACCGAGGCCCAGGAGCCGGTCGAGGAGTTCGACCAGCGGGCGGTGGGCTCCTACGACACCACCATAAGCCAGGGGCCGGGAAGCTATCTCCTCAGCCTTCACCCAGAGTCCGGCTCATACGAGGTAATCGTATTCGACTGTGCCGAGCAGGAGCCCGAGCAGGGCGTCGGGGAAGACGCTTATCAGGAACCCGAGAAAGAGCCCGGCGCGCCACTGGAGCTTGAATCTTCCACATCTCCGGAGGCTCCGCAGGCACCAGAATCGGGCGGCTCCGAAGCGCCGATAGATCAGCCGGCCGAGCTAGAGTTTGTGGCGGGCCACGAGCCAGTATCGCCCGAATATGGTGCCGAACCATCCGGCGTTGATCTGCCGACCAGGGAAGAGTCCTCGGATGAGGTCGCCGTGCTGCCCGACACCGGCGGTCCCGGCCCTGGCGCCGGTCTCCTATTGGTCGTAGTCGTCGGGGTTCTCGCGGTGGTGGCGGGTATTGCGAACCTGGCTTTCTACTTGGGGATTGGCCGGAGTCCCGCCGAGCAAGTCAGCACGGACGGACAATAGGCGGCCCGCGTGGGAATCTGCGCGGGAGGCGGTAATGAAGCTTTGGAAGTCGTGCCTGTTCCCGAACGGGTCGGGGGTTAAGCTGGTTGCCGGTGCCAGCAGCAGCCACGACCGCCGCGAAGGCGGCGATCATGGTCGTAAGGAGCCGCCGCGGCCGACGATTGCTGTTGGCCTTTCTCGCCGGGCTCGCGCTCTCACTGGCGTTGGTGGTGATCGTGCTCCTGAGCTCTGTCAGCGCCGTCATCGGCGTCTGCCGGACGGAGGCCGAGTCCTCACAGCCACAGGCTTCTGTGCCCTCCGGCAACCCCAAGTCCCCCGGTCTCTCACCGAGTTCTTCGAAAAGACCCACCTTTGTCTCCCAGAGTTGGAGCGAGGCGGCGCTCTCGGACATCCCGGAAGACATCCTTCCGATCTACGAGCGGGCGGCCGAAGAGTATGGGCTCGACGCGGCAATACTCGCCGCCATAGGAGATATAGAGAGCGATCACGGCCGCGGCGACAACGACTGCGCGCCGAACTTCGCCGGGGCCCAGGGGCCGATGCAGTTCATCGGTAGCACGTGGGCGAACGTCGGGGTGGACGGCAACGGCGACGGCACCGCTGACATCTGCAACCCGGAGGACGCCATACCCGGCGCGGCAAACTACCTAAAGCTGGAAGGGGCTCCCCAGGACTACCACTCGGCGATCCTGGCCTACAACAACGCCCAATGGTACTACCAGGACGTCGTTGCCCGGGCCGAGGAGTACCGGGGAGCCGGCGGCGGGGGAGAGGACGAGATGGTCTCCGGCGCATCCCCGGATGAACCGTCGTCGGGCCTCGCCACGATCCTGTCTCCGCTCGCCATGCGCGAAGCGCAAGCCGCAGAAGCCTCTGATACGGTCGGCAACCCCGGCGAGACCGTCTACACGCCCCCGGAGATCGACACCTTGAACCTCATAAACGACTACCGCGAAGAGAACGGCCTGCAAGCCCTGCAGCTCTCGGACAACATCTCCAAGGCTTCGGCCCACTACGCCCACGACATGGCGAAGTACGACGCCTACCGGGTTCCCGAGGCCCACGTAAGCGGCCCGACCGACTACTACTTCGAGGGCGCCGTCCTGACCGACCGGATGAACGCCGAAGGCTACTACGGTTCTGCGTACGGCGAGAACATCGCCGCCGGGCAGGCGACCCCTCAGGAGGTATTTACCGCGTGGAAAGAATCTCCCGTCCACAACGAGATGATGCTCAATCCCGACATGACCGTAATTGGCATCGGGCTGGTAGAGAACCCGGAAACTTCTTACGAGGAGTTTTGGGCAACCAACTTCGGTTCCGACCCGGACGACACGACACGGCCTGTTTCCGAGGCCGGAGGAGGTTCGGGCGGTGGGTCCGGTGGAGGGTCAGGGAGCGAGGTCCAAGGCAATTCTAAGGCCGTCTTCCCGCTCCCCGACAACTACTTCGACTCCTACGAGGACACGTGGGGCGCGGCGCGGGGCGGGGGCCGCGGCCACGAAGGCACGGATATGCTCGCCCCAAACGGGACCCAGATCTACTCCATAACGGCCGGGAAGGTAGTTCCCGTCTCCGAGTCCGACTCCAAGGGTTGGAACGAGCTCGGAGGCTGGACCACCATGATAGAGGCCACTGAGGATGTCGGCCCGATAAAGGCCGGCGACACCCTCTACTACGCCCACCAGCTCGAGCCCTCGCCCGTAAAGCCCGGCGACACCGTCGAAGCCGGCGACGTTATAGGTAAGGTGGGCTCGACCGGGGAAGGCCCTCCCGGCTCCATCCTCCCCGAGGGCCGGGGCGAGCATCTCCATCTCGGCTGGTACGATCCGACCGGCTCTCGGGCCGAAGCCGGCAGCGGCGCGATGAACCCCTACTCGCTTCTGGAGTGGCTCCGGCAGAACGGCGGAACGGCCACCGGGACCGGCGGGGGCGTGGCCCTCGGGCCCCCGGTATCTACCGTACCGGCCTACTGTAAACCGCTTCAAGCTCTTGGCCTCGTTCCGCAGTCGGCGCCTACCGGGAGCCCGACTGGGGAGGCAGTTCCTACTTCGCTGTCCGAAGAGGGCGGCTTTAGCGGCGGGTCCGGTGGCGAGTCCGGGGCTTCTCCCGGTTCCGGGAGCGGCACGGGCCAACAGGTAGTCGAGGAGGCCTTGAAGTATGAGGGCACGCCCTACGTTCTCGGAGGTCCTGACGTCTGCGTCCCCGGCGAGTCGATGGACTGCACGTGCCTCACCACGACCGTCTTCCGGGAGTTCGGCTACGAGCTTCCGGACATGCCCACAGAACTATGGAACTACGGTGAGGGGGTCACGGGCGAGCTCCAGGCCGGCGACGTTCACGTCTGGGGGGATCCTGGAGACGGGACCGGCGGCCACGTCGCAATCGACATGGGCGACGGGAACATCGTCCACGCGAACATGGCGACCATGACCACGAGCGTCGCGCCCATGTACGACGACCCCAACTATATGGGGGCCAGGAGGCTCGTCGATTGATCTCGGGCCAAATCATCGCGGGCGTACAGGAGGTTAGAACATGAGCACGCTACCGCGCGACGGTTTTGCTGGCCGGGGCCGGGGCCCCCGCCGCAAACCGCTCATTATAGGGGGCGTCGTACTCGCCCTGATCGTTGTCTGGAGCTACGCCGTACTCTCCTACGGTGGCGGGGAGCAAGCAAAGAGTACGTCACCTCAGGGCGGGGGGCGACCACGGAGCAGACCACAGCTTCGGCGGTCCCCGACGAGCCGGCCTACGCAGAGGGTGGTAGCACCAACGGTATCCCCAACGGCGACGACGGCGGTAGCGGAAGCGGTAACCGAGGCGGTGGTGCCGGCCAGGGTTCTTCCGAAGGTGGAAATAGTGGTGCTGGCGACTCTGACCCGGGCGCTAAAGGGGGACAGTCCCATTCCCACGATCACTCGGGAGGGGCGACAAACGAGCCCGGCAACTACGATCCTCTGGGTACCGGCGCCTCAGAAGGCGACCTGGCGCCCGTAGACGAGGAGCGCCTGCGCTACGCGGCCGGGAACTATGTCTCTGCCGCCTACGGCTACTCCGGGGACGACAAAGACGCCTACAACCAGGCTGTCGGGGCCACCGTGGTCTGGCCGGACTTCTTCGACTCCGAAGGTTCCTCGGAGACCGAGCGTTACGCCGAGCAGGTAAAGGAGAGCGGCACGAAGAGCGGCGCCGTACTCACCGAGTTCGAGACCCTGGAGATTACGCAGGACCGGGCCACGGCCTACGCCTACTTTGAGACCGGGTCCGGCTACACGAAAAACGGCGAGCTCTCGGGTGAGACGCAAGCCTACCGCCAGAAAATGGTCCTGGCCCGTACCGGTGCAACCTGGAAGGTGCTGGGCGTCGAAAAGATAGAGGAGGTTAGCTGAACATGATCTTTGTTGATGTGCTCCAGGTGCCGGCGCTGTCTGGATCGCTTCCGGTCCTGGCCCTCGCCCAAGCCGACTATGGCTTCTTCGAGCCCGTGATCTCAGCCCTACGGGCCATAGGCATGGCCGCGGCGGGCGTCGGGCTGATGATCGCCATCCTCATAAAAGGCTCCGCCGCCACAAACGCCGACCGGCACGCGATGGCCGCCCAGGTGGCAGAGCGGGTCTTCGCCGGCCTGTTCCTGATCCTCTTGGGCTGGTTTATCTACGACAAGATCGTCGCCTGGACCCCACTGTAGAGCTAAACGAGAAAGGATTTTTATGAACACCGCAAACAGACTATTTGCCGCACAGACTTGGGCCCACTGGGTTATCGGGGCTCTTCTGGTGCTGTTGCTGCTGCTCTTTTCCGCAGTTCCGGCCCACGCCCAATCCCAGGGTGAGGAGGAGGACGACGCCAACCGGACGGCTAAGACGCCAGAAGAGTGCGTTCGTCCCGACCCGCCAGATGAGGACGATCTCACCGACGTCTCACGAAATCTGGAGGCCAACCAGGCCTACGAAGACTGCCTGGCGAGGACCGGGGGCGACGGTTCTGGAGGCGGCAACGGCGGCGCGCCCAACGCCGACGATACCTCCGAGTCGGACCCCGCCGCGGCCAACCGGAACGCCACCCAACCCGAGGAATGCGTGCAGCCCGAGGCGCCGGACGACGGCACCAACTCCGACGACTACGCCGAGGCCCAACAAGCCTACGACGACTGCCTGCTACGGACCGGTAAGGGTGGCGATGAAGAAGGCAGCGGTTCCGGCGGGGGTGGAGGTTCGGAGTGTACGGCGCCGGATGCTGACGCACCTGCCGACGAGATGCGTGCGTACGAGGAGTGTCTCGAAGCGAACGGCGAGATGGCAAACGACGACACGGTCCCCGGAGAGTCGGCCTCCGGGGACGACGGTGGCGGCGGGGAAGGCGGCCTCAACGGCATGATGCTCGGGGGCTTCAAGCACATCATGACAATGATCTGGGACTGGACCTTCGGTTGGGCCCTGGAGAATATGGCCGAGGCCTTCCAGACTAACCTGCTCACGTTGCCGGACCTCGATCAGCAGGGGGATTTGCTCTCCGCTTACAAAAACTCAGTAGAGAAGCTCCGGCCGGCGATCCTGGTCGGTATCCTGGTCCTGGGGATCCTCATGATGGTCCGCTCGGACAACTACGATCTCGCCTACGCCGGTTTTCAGGGCCTCCCCCGGCTCATGGGCGTCGCCCTGGCCCTGGCGTTTCTGCCGCAGTTCATGGGCGAGTTGTCCCGTATAACGTCCGGAATCGGCGCCGCGTTCTTCCCGGGCGAGCAAGACGTGAGCGCCGCTGGCGCAGAGCTATTTAAGGCCGCCATTGGCAACCTGGTCATAACCAACTTTCTCAACCTCATACTTCTTGTAGTCGCTGGATATGTAAGCATGATGCTTTTTATAGTGGCGCTTTTGAACAAGATCCTGTATTCCTTACTCTTCGTTAGCGGGGCGTTCGCTCTGACGGCCTCCATCG
The DNA here is from genome assembly GCA_050331175.1 of Rubrobacteraceae bacterium. Taxonomy (GTDB): domain Bacteria; phylum Actinomycetota; class Rubrobacteria; order Rubrobacterales; family Rubrobacteraceae; genus SIRX01. The sequence goes on from JBHJHC010000078.1 coordinate 8,956, forward strand.
TTCCGAGCCTCAACTCCCTAGCCGGCTCGTGGTTCCGGGGCGTACTGGCCTCAGCCGCAATCCCGGCCCTGTGGTGCATAGAGATGGGGATCGGCACGGTAGTGATAACTTCTCCCGAGTCCATATTCGGGGGTATGGCGAACTCCGTGGGCTTCATTTCAGAGAGCGCGGTGACTTCTATAGGAGCCATAATTACAATGTGGGTGATGTATAAAACACCCTTTAAATGTATCGAGTGGGACTTCAACGTTCAGCTACCCGGCCGGGGTGGTCTTATGAGCCTCGCGAAGACCGGTGCGGCGCTCGCCGTCGCGATCCCGGCGAAGACCGCCATCGCCCACGCCACAAAGAGCCTGTTGAGACGCTCCTCTTCGGGCTCCGGCGGGGCCGTCGTTGCCTCGACGATCGGCAAGGACGGCAAGACGGCGGGCAAGCAGGGAGCGGGTGCCTCTGCCGGTGCCAAGACGCGTCGGATCCAGCAGATCGGCAACCAGGGCAAGCGCGCCCGGGTGGCCGAGAACGTCACCAAGGCCCACGACAAGTACACTCGCCAGCGCGACCGGTCCCAGGAGGGCAAGGAGCGCTTTATGCAGGGCGGCCAGCGTGGCAGTCGTGGCGCTAGTCTTGGTAACAGGGCTGGTGGCGATAGGTCGAGAGAGAAGAGCTAGACGAGAGGCTAGAAGATTCGCACACTTCTAACAGCCATAACCCTACTACTGCTAATGATGATTCCGGCTGGTCGCGACCCGGAAGGACGGCGCCTATCTGCGCGTGAGGAGCGAATAGAGCGTGCCCAGAGAAAGGACCTTGTACGGGTCGCCCTTAGATCCGCGGCCGCGCATGGCTACTACGTCTTCGACGAGCTGATGACAGAGGCGGCCGGTATGATCGACTTTTTAGCTGTAGGTCCTGTGGGTGCCGTCGCGGTTATTATCCGTGACGAACCCGGACGGGTGACCGCCGACGTAGACGGAAGACTTTACCTTGACGGTCGTCGCTTTGAAGATGATCCCCTCCTCCATGCTGGCGATCTTGCGAGAGACACCAATGCCAAACTCGAAGGTACTGGCGCATACTGTTATGACATCATCTGCTTCACGCGGGCGGAACTCTTCTATCTGGGCGACGATCCCGACGCAGTTCTCAAGGGCGTCTGCCCGATCTGGGATCTCCCACTCTCTTTCGCCGACGCTGAGACCGAACACACCCCCGCTGACGTAGCAGAGCTCGCCGATCACATCCGAGTGGCATACGGTCGCCCACCCTTCGTAGCTCCGGAGGAGAATAGCTAGTGGATGCGCGTTCGAACGCTCCTAATGTCGGCAAGCCGGGCTGTGCAGGGAAATCTTCGACCCGTCGGCGCTACGATAAGGAGCTTATCCGGGAGAGGACCCTGGAGCTGCTCACGGTCCGGTTGGGCGCGGGCAAGGATCAGGGCGCCAGGATGGTGTGGGACTGCCCTGCGTGCGGCAAACACGAGAAGTATTCGGTGGTAAAGGCTCTCGGTAAGGGCGGCTGCCTGGTCGCCGACTGCCGCCTCGCCGGCAGCTCCGACGTGTTCGTTATGCTCGCGGACCTCGAAGGCCTTGACTTCCAATCGGACTTCTTGGTCCTCCTACAGAAAAGCTACGAGCTGCTCGGCCTGGAGGATGAGCCGGTTGCGTCTTCCCCGAAGGTGTCCGACGGTGGAGAGAAGAACGACCCGCGGAACCCCGCTGCAAACGGAAAAGGCTCGCCACGCACGATGCCGGTCTCGTCCGCCCCCGGCTCGAAGAACGCACCATCGGCACAGAGCCTGGCTGACGGGAGCGCTGAGGGCAACGATACCCGGCAAGACTTAGATTCCCTCCTGGAGCTTGCAGCGAAGGTCTACGAGAGAATACTGGAGATTTGTCCGCTGGAGAGCCGGGACCGCACCTACCTTAGAGAAGAGCGCGGCATCGCGAACGAGACGATCCGCAAAGCGCGTCTCGGAACCATGACGCCTCCAAGGGCCCGGAAGGTCAAGGCCCAGCTCGAGCGCGAGTTCGGGCGCGAGGAGCTGTTGAAGGTCCCCGGCTTCTCCCAGGACGAGAAGGAGGGCCGGCTCAAGTTCACGCTCACGGGCAGCTACATACTCATCCCCTACCACGACGCTCGGGGGCGTGTAACCACCATCGAGGGCCGCTGCGTGGGAGAGCCGCCAGAGGGGATGGGCAAGTACGTTTCTCTCCGGAGGGCGGGCAACCACCTCTACGTTCCCCCCGGCTATAAGCCTGCAGACCTGAAGGCCGTCACCGAGGGGGTGATGGGCTCACTGGTCGCCGCAGACAGCGGTCTTCCGGTCGGCTCGATCATGGGCTGCGAACGCTTCAAGGCGAGTCCTTCGCCCGAGATGCTCGACGGCGCAGCCGGCGATCCCCTCCTCGAGCTGAAGGGTGCGGACTTCAAGGGACGAACGTTCCCTTACATCCCGGACCCCGACTACTGCGAAAACCCGAACGTACTCCGGGCGGTCCCCAGCGCCGCCCGCTGGCTAGCCGAACCCCAGAACGGAAAGGCCGCCGTCTGCCTCCTGCCCGAAGGGACAGACCTCGACGAGTGGCTACTACAGGTAGCGCCTGACGAACGTGGCGGCCGCTTTGACGAGCTAATGTCTACGGCGCACCCACCCGAGAATGTTGGTTCCCTGGCGGAGGCTTCTACGTCCGACGTAGAAGCTGACAGAGAGGAGAAAAACGACGGCGCCATCGAGCATCCCATCGAGGGTAAAGGAGATGGGGACGGCAACGGGGCTGCTGGCCTTGCCGGTGGTGATACAGGAGCTTCTGGTATAGCTGATACTTCTACCGCCGGTCCAGATAAAAACGGCGGGGCCGTGCTCACGGCAGAGGACGTCATGGGCGTCTCATCAAAGGGTGCGTCTACGGGTGGCGCCGCCCACAGTTTTGCTAAAGGGAAGCGGAAAGCGGCGGCCGGAAAACGGAAGACCAACTCCAAGTCAAAGGGTAAAACCGACGGAACCAAAGCCAAGGCCAAAAGTGGACAGAAAGCCCCGCAGCCGGAACTCTGGGAAGAGAATTCCGGAGATGCCGGTAGCGGCGAGAGCCGGTCCCGCACGGGTCATCCGGCGGTCTCGGCCGGCGCCCGGAGGAGCCGCGACGAGGTCTACCGGGCCATGATCGAGCTGCTCCCGCCAAAGGATGATCACCTGGACGCCCTGGAGAAGAAGGGCGTCATGCGCGAGGCGGCGGCTGTTGGGCGCTTCGCCTCCCTGGGCGTCAAGAGTGCTGGAGAGGTAGCCTTGAAGCTGGCCGAAACCTTCGGGGCCAAGAGGCTCGTTTCCGTACCCGGTTTCGAGCTCGACGGTAACGATAACGTCCGGCTCTCGATGGCTTCCGGCGGTGCCCCCGACGACTCTCGGGAGTACCTCCTTCTACCCTGCTTCGACGCCCAGGGTAAGCTGGCCGGCCTGGAAGGGCTCGCCTACGACGTAAAGAGCGGGGAGCTGGAAGTGGAGGAGACCGTACCGCTAAAGGGTGCCGGCAGCCACCTCTACGTCTTCGCCCCGTATAAGCCCGATCAGTTGGAGGGTATCTGCGAGGGGCCGCTCGGCGCCCTACTCGCAGCCTCCGACGACGTGGTTATCGGGGCGACCGGCGGCTTTCGCCGCTACAAGGCGGCCTCGGGAGCAGGGGAAGGCCGCCAGCCAGTCGACGCGATCTTGCCGGAGCTTGAGGGCGTGGATTTCGGAGAGCGCCAGATCGCCTACGCCCCGCGGTCGGGACCGGGCCTGGCAGAGGCAAACGCCCGATACCATGAGGTAGAGACCGCGGCCCGCTGGCTCGTCGGGCGGCAGAATGGAAGCCCCGCAATAGTTGGATTCGGAGACGAGAGCGCGGACGCGGGCGGAGGCCAGGACGCACTGACCTCGCTCGGCGAGTGGATCCTGTCCCTCGATGCTAAGGACACCGAGCTCCGTCTCCGGGAGCTGTTTCCCGAAGTTCCAGCCACCGGAGATGACCCGGCGGAAGGAGACCACACGGAGGGGGGCGAGCAGGCCGGGACCGGAGACAAGCCCAAGGGGAGCCCGGGACCGGCGTTGCCGCCGACGTTGGTCTACGGGGCGGTGGCGGTGGCCGCCGCGGTCGCGGCCGTACTAGATCTCCTCATACTCCGCCTCAGCGAGTTCGCCGGCTACGTGAGCGTCGGTCCGGAGGGTGATTCGTTGCTCTACGCCGGGGTGCTCGGACCCGTGAGGGACCTCGCGGATTCCGCCCCGTTCCAAGTTTTGTACAGTTTCCATGGCGCCTTGTCCCTGGCGGCGGCCCTGGCTCTGACGGTCGCCATCATCACGAAGTCGGGTAAGTCCCACCGGGCAAAGTGGAGGGCAGACCGTATGCGGCTTGAGGAGCGCTGGGACCTCCACCTGACACCCTCCAGGGCTCCTTCGAAAGCTCTGCTGACCACCAGAGAAGTTGTTTATCCGGTCCTCCTTTGGCCGGTGGCGTACCTGGTTTCCGGTTGGCTCATCTGGGGCGCCGAAGCCGGACTCTCGCTGGCGATCACCTTGCAGATGGTTCCCGAGTTCGGGGCAGATCTCACTACGCTCGTAGAGAACCCCACGCGGGCATCCCTTTACGCGGCGACGGCCGTCTCGGCGTTCGCGCTCTACCAACGCCGGTCGATAAGGGCCGCGCACAACAGGATGTTGCAGGGAAGGATCCGGCACTGATCGTAGAGCAAAATCATACTGGAGGAGGTCCTATATGGTTATAGCCGCGGGTAGGAAAGGCACCACGACCATCCGAGACCAACGCATATTCGAGTCCTTGTTTTTCTGCCGGTATCTCTCTACAAAGCAGATCACCCACCTCTTCTTCGGCAGCGGAAGCCGGGCCCGTACCCGCCTCGGCGAGCTTGAGGAAAAGGGGTACATAACCCGGCACGCCATGTACGTCCGGGCTCCGAAAAACTGGGAGGACCGTGGCGGTCTGGAGACGATCTGGTACCTCACGAAACCCGGCTTCGACTCCGTTGCCGCTACTCACGGCTTCACCGAAACCTACGCCTCAAAGCGGCTACTCGATGAGCGTATCGCCCACTACATCCTGACCAACGAGGTCTACGTTGCCGCGAAAGAAGTCCTCGACGAGGTGCTGGAGCCCTACCCCGAATGGGAGTGGCGCCACGAAACTCGGGTTCTCTATTCCGGCGAGTACGCCAACGTCCCTTACCAGCACAAGCCTGACGCCCACATCGTCTTTCGCGGGCACACTTTTATCCTGGAACGGCAGACCACCGAGTCGAAGATTGGGCCCGGTAGGATCTACGAGAGAATAAAAGAGCATAAGCGCTACGTGGAACTCAAGCTGAGGGCGCCGGCCGAGGTCCTCTACGCCTTCGATAACGACCAGTCGCACCTGATCGAGGTGGCCGAGCGGGCCGGCGAGCAGCACGGCATCCGGGCGGTAGCCGGCGACGTCGCCCGCGTCGCAGACTACCTCGAGAACAACGCCGTCCGACTCTACTGAGAAGTGCTTCCCGGCCTGAGGGCTGTACCTGCTTGATCTCCCCTCGCCTTATACTGGGCTTTCTCGCAGCCTCCGAGACATCTTAGAGAATCATACCCAATATCGACCCCCAAGACCCCCAGTGTTCGTAAGATTTCTAGTTACAGACTCCTGGCCAACGCTACTACGTAGCCGCCAACATCTACGATTCCTTTTTTTCCGGGAAGAAAGTTTTCTCCAAATATTGCCGTCTTCGTTCCCAACCGTCCGCTGGGTGTCCGGGTTTCGGGTTTCCCTATGTGTCCGCCGATAGTCCGGGTTTTAAGGTAGGGCGACCGGCGGACAACCGGCGGGCAATCGGCGGACACACTCATCTTTCACAAATTGCTGCCGGCTGCCCGGATCTCACACCCTCCTATTGCGCTGGAAACCCTCATAGGTACGCCGAATATCGCGGATGGGGAGCGCCGAAATCCTGGCTCCTAAACAGCCTGAAATTCCCCCAAAAACTCCGACAAACCCCCTTTCTCCCATCCTTTTAAACCCCCAAACTCAACCCGGTAGTCTTCCCTGAAGTGCTGGTTCAGTTCTGGCCCGTCACGCTCGATATTTCCTATCCAAATCTCTTTACATGGGGTCAGGAGGGGTGTATGCTCGACCTCGATTGAATGTAGTGCTGGTTTTTTCGTTGAGGTTTTCGCCACAAAAACTTCTCGGGCCACAGGTTTATCGGACTTTTCGCCATAAAGAGTCTGGGGAGAATAGGGATCAGCTTCCTCAAGTAAGAGTGATTCCGATAGAGAAGCAGAGAACATAGGAGCCCTCCCAGAAGCTCTCTGGCAGACTCAGTATCGAAAGAGACTTCAGGCTCCGAATCAATAGCTACTTGAGTCCGTCGAGTCTGCAGGATCTGGAACTCCCGATGAGATCTAGCTGTCCGGTGGATAACTGCTTTTCCGAAGTCCCGGTATCGAAGCTATTCCGAATCCAATACAGATCTATCAACCTGACGACTAACTTCCTGGCTCCGCCTGGATCCGGACTACGGAAGCTCTGGTCGCTTACGATGTGTTCAAAAAGAAGCACAACTAGAGAGGAAGGAGGTAAGCGTGGAAGTTGTAAGCTCGAAGAACGGAGTACCCATACGGCTCACTGAGGAACGTTGGTCGCACATCGTCGAGAGACATTTGGTCCTGGCCGGTACGAGGGCGCTCGTAGTAGAGACATTGGAAGATCCCGAAGTGATTCAACGGGGAGATACCGATGAGCTACTGGCCGCCCGCTTCTACCAGGACACCCCGTTGGGAGAGAAGTGGATGGTCGTCGCCTACAGGGAGACCTCACCCGAAGACGGGTTTATCATAACGGCATACCTCGCGAGAAGGCTATCGCGCACGAAGGAGGAACTATGGAGAAGATCCTGAAGATAGAAGAGAGCACCACCTCGGGGCAGTGGAACTACGACGGAGAGGCCGACGTACTCTACCTCTCGCCCGGCGAGCCGAAGCCCGCCGAAGGAGTGGACATCGGTGATGGCCTGATCGCCCTCTACGACGAACAGAGCGGAGAGGTGGTAGGGCTCACCGTTATAGGCTTGCGGGAGAGACTCCTTAGAGAACTCCGGCAGGAGTAGCAGCCAGGCAAAAATCCAAGACTACTAACGATGGCGTCGTCCTCTTCCTGGGGGCGGCGCTTTTCTGTTACCCGAATGGTGGGTGGCGGGGCCGAGGCCCCGAACCGAGGAAACCCCACCGCGCGGTGTATTAATACAGAATAATAAAATTATCTATT
>JBHJHC010000079.1:0-15763 GCA_050331175.1 Rubrobacteraceae bacterium
CGGTGTGAGGGCGCGTTTGGCAGCGAGGGTAGCGTTGCACAACTTCTGTATCTGGCTCAACGGACAACTCGGTCGTCCTCGACTTTCCTTCGCCGACTTGCTGGGATGGTAATCTCCACAACTCACACCAAGCGTTTAAGGAGGCGCAACTATGAGAGAGCACGACGACGAGAACATAATCACCATTCGAGGGGACCTCACGATCTGGGATCGCGTCTTTACGGTAAATCCCCTGGTCCTGGTGGGTACCAAAGAGGAGGACGGAAGCTACGCTATAGCTCCCAAGCATATGGCCTTTCCGTTGGGCTGGGAGAACTACTTCGGCTTCGTCTGCACGCCACATCACGGGACCTATGACAACGTCCGTCGCGAAGGCGTTTTTACCGTTACATATCCCCGTCCTACACAAGTTGTCCTGACGAGCCTCGCTGCGGCACCCCGAGAGGATGGTGGCCAGAAACCCTCGGTAGACGCCCTGCCTACCTTTCTCGCGAGCGAAGTAGAGGGTGTCCTCGTTGAGGACGGGTACTTGTTCCTCGAGTGCGCGTTGGACCGCGTGGTGGACGACTTTGGAGAGAATAGTTTGATTGCCGGCCGCATCGTGGCGGCCCACGTGCGGGCGGACTATCTCCGGGAGTCCAGGAAGGACGACCAGGACCTTATCTACGATTCCCCGCTTCTGACGTACCTGAGCCCCGGTCGCTACTCCGCTGTTGGGGAGAGTAAATCTTTTCCGTTCCCGGCCGGGTTCATGCGCTAGAGAGCGTGGCGACCGCCAGGGATCCATTAGGCTATCTCCAGGACCATCGGCAAGGCCTGGTAGATCTTCTGGCGCGGCTGGCAAGAATAGAGTCCCCGTCACACGAACCAGGGCCCCAGAGAAAGGTGCTGGAGGTACTCCTCGGCTAGCTCTCCGGGCTCGGCTATGCGGCACGATATCTCCCAGAGCGTGAGTTAGGCCGCCACCTCTACGCGAGGCCCCGGCAGCGCGGGAGGCCCGCGCCCGCCCAACTACTACTCGGACACTGCGATACCGTCTGGCCGGTCGGTACGCTAGAAGGCATGCCGGTGAAAGCTACCGATGACGTCGTAATGGGCCCCGGCGTCTACGACATGAAGGGTGGGCTGGCCCAGATAGTCTTCTTTGAAGACGCTGGCGGCATTCGGATTGGAACCTACGTTAACGCCGGTAGTCTTCATAAACTCGGACGAAGAGTTGGGAAGCCGGAGTTCGAAGCGCTACGTTCGTTATCTGGCCGGGGTCGTGGATCGGGCGTTCGTCATGGAGCCTTCGCTGGGACCGCGAGGCCGGCTAAAGACGGCCCGCAAAGGCGTGGGACGTTACTCGGTAGCGGTGACGGGGAAGGCGGCGCACGCCTCCCACGAGTTCGTCTATACGGAAAAGCTGGTCGAGCGGTGCGCCCTGCTCGCAATGTTGCTGATGAAGCCACCGCAAGGAGTGCTGTCAGAGGATAGTTAGGGAAAGTAAGTCCGGCCCTCGTCTAAGGGAGGTTGATACTCCGGGAGCGGGAAGCGCATGACCATCCCAGATCAACCGGGAGGCAAAACCTGATCATAATATCGAAACAAACGCGACATGAGCCAAATTGCACGATCTAGCCGGCTAGTTGTAGAATATAGTTTCCTGGAGACGAACCTCTATATGGGGGGCTGATCCCATGAAGACTGCGCAACTTCCGCGGGCGATTCAGACGATCATCGAGTCTCGAACAGGTGATGCGGTCTTCGTCGTAGCGCCGGATTACCGCATCGCCTACTGGGATTCCCGATCCGAGTTCTTCACCGGCATTATGGCCGCGGATGCCGTTGGAAAGCATTGCTATGAGGTGGTCCTTGGCGAGCGTGAGGGTGGAGAGCGGTTCTGTAGTTGGGGATGCTCGGTCATGCGCATGAGCAAGGAGGGCCGTCCCGTAACGAGCTACGACATGCAGATTCATTCTCCCTCCGGGGGCAAGCGGTGGGTAAACGTTAGCACCCTGAGCATAGAGGGCGAAGGCGGGACCTACATCGTACACTTGATGCGGGACTCCCAGGGGACCCACGAGACCCTGGAGATGGCGCGAGACGTTATACAGCTGGGCAAGAAGGGCGACAGGAGCGCTCCCGAGGCGGTGAATCACGGTGACCTACCGGCGCTCACGGCGCGCCAGCTAGAGATGCTCGAACTCCTGGCGGAGGGGAAGTCGGTCAAGGACATCAAGACCGAGCTGTACCTCTCTGAAGCGACGATCCGCAACCACATTCGGTCCGTCCTGCGGGCGCTCGGGGTCCACTCCCAGCTAGAGGCTCTGGCCCGCGCCCGCGAGCTTGGCATCTTGAAGTAGGGCGCCGGCTGTCCGGGAAGGAGCCGGGCGGTGGATACCGGGCCGGTAGATCATTAGCGCTAGCGTAATTTAGTCAATACTGCTCATCAAATTAGCCTGTCCTGCTCATTTCGGCGGCTCGACGATCCGGTAGGCTCTAACCCAGGTTGGTAGAGGCGTCGCAACGGATGAGCTCCTGCGGGGCGCGCCGTTCTTGAAAGCGAGGTCAAATGGGTGGACACACGGCGGCGGACGTTCGCACGAATGTGGAACGTACCGACGAGGGAACAAGAGGCCGGCAAGCGCCGGCCCGGATATTGGTGGCTACGGATGGCTCCGATGCATCAAAGCTGGCCATCCTGAAGGCGTCAGAGTACGCCCGGAGGTTCGATTCCAAGATCTATCTGACCCACATTACGCCGATAGCTAGCTCTCACTGCGGTTTCGGCCCGGCGTGGGACCCAGACGAGGGTGACACGCTCACAATCTACGAAGAGGACGTCGAACGCGCCCGGGGGATTTTGGACGAGCATGCCAAACAACTTGCAGATGAGGGTGTGTCTGTAGAGAAAGCGAACCTCGGATCCGGAGAACCCGCTGCCGAGGTGGTTGCCTTCGCTGAGGAGATCATGGCTGACCTCGTGGTCGTGGGTAGTCGGAGAACCGGGGCTTTTCAGGGTGCGGCCATGGGCCGTGTGTCAGAGAGCGTCCTCCGCTACGCCCACTGTCCGGTCGTGGTGGTACGGGAACAGGAGCTTTCGGATGATGGGAGTAGAGCATAGAATCGACCATTCCCGGATCTACTGGGAGAAGAAGGGGTTTCCGAACCTACCCGTCGAGCCATGAACACCGCACTCGTACAACGGTTGGGAGAAGCGGACTACGGCGAGGAGGCCGGTCGTGTCGGGTTCCTGAACCTCGTGGCAGGCTCCGGCGCTTCCGTATCGGAGGGCGTGGTGCTCACCCACCAATTCCATCGCCGGTTTCTCGATACGGGGGGCATCGTCGAGGCTATCCGGGATGCCGCCGAGGCCCGGGGAGGCACCCGGCGTCGGGTAAAGGCGTTGCGCCGCAAGTACGGGCGGGCTCCGTTAGACGACGAGTTGAACCGGATGATCTGTGATGCCATCATCGGTCTGCGGGCCCGGAGTGTGGTAGTCATCTCCGAGGACGTTACCCGGTCGCGGCTGAAGACTATTCCCGAAGCCCGCGATGCTATGTGTATGGCGTGGCTCTCGGTGCGCGGGTTGAAGCGCCAGATAGAGGCCGCGTCCTGTGGCGAAGAAATACCCACCTGGCCGGTTCTGATCCAGCGAGAAGTCTATTTCAGCTTGCCCGACAGAGCCTCTCCTCGTGGCTGATGTTTGGCTGGCACCGGGATCCAGGTCGAACCTCCGCGGGGAGCAAGGCCCTGGTCTAGTTCGTTCGTACCGGGCAGATAATCGTTGTGGTCGACTTTGCGGGCGTAGCTAGACCTCGGACGGCTCGACCGGGCGGTGCCGGGGCTCTTTCTCCTGGCTATCCATCCGCTCTACCCACAGGCTTCGGATCAGCACCTGCGCGCTGGCCAGGATCGGCACGGCTACGAACACACCCAGGATCCCCAAAGTTCGCTCGATCAGCACGATTCCCAAGGCCACTACGGCCGGGTGCAACGTCACCGCCCGCTGCATTATCAAAGGCAGGAGCAGGTTGCCCTCGAGCTGCTCGATCACGATCATCGCCGCCACCACCACCAGCGCATCACTCCAGGAGATGCTCAATGCAACTATCGTCACCGGAATGGTCGCGATTACCGGACCGAAGTACGGAATGATCTCCAACAACCCCACGAAAACACCAAACAGCAGCGGAAAGGGAAGCCCGATTATCCAGAATATGAGGCTCGCCAGCACCCCCACAGCCGCCATCTCCAATGCCGTGCCCTTTAGCCACCCGTTGAGGGTGTGGTGCAGTTCCTGGATTATCTGGCGCCCGCGCTCACGCCGGTAGCGGGGCAAGAGGCGCAGAAAACCCTCCACCAGAGGACTGGGATTGATCGCCATGTAGACCGCCGAGACGGAGACTATGATGGCCGCCGCCACCACGGTCAGCAACCCGGTCCCTATCTGCTGTACCCCCAAGAGCAGCGTGCCGAGCAAGTCGTCGAGCCTCTGCTGCAGCTGGTCGAGGAGTTGGGTGCCGATCAGCGGCGTGTCACGAAGCAGCGGCTGGAGCCGCTCTTGCAGGGACTGCGTGGCTTCGGGGAACGTTAGGAGGAAGCCGGCCAGCTGGTCGACGAACGGCGGCACCAACACGTAACCGAGCGCCGCGAAAGCGCCGACGAGCAACAACAGCGTAATCAGCACGCCCAGCGTCCGGGGCAGGCGCGCCTTCATCAACAAGCTGGCCCCGTCGGCGAGCAGGGTTGCAAGGAGGACGGTTATCAAGAGCAGCACCAGAAAGGCCAGTATCTCCTCGAAGAAGAACCCGACGGCCCCGATCAGGGCGAGCAGCCAGATGCTCCGAAAAAGCTCCTTGCCGGTGACCGAATGTCCGTTGTCCGCTCTCACGACGCTTTCCCGCTCTGCGACAGGTTCCTACACAATGTAACGGTCGTGAGGGTGGCCGCCGTGAGCAGGTTAGGCTATTTTGGTGGTTAGAATTGACTATCCTATTGTCGGGGGGCTGGAGCCCTTGATCAATTCTAGTCAGACAAATGAGCCAGGCTGCTCAGGTGGAGAGCACCGAGTTCTACTAGAGTATGGACGAACACAAGAATGAAGGTTGAGGAGTGAAAACGGATGAGCGGCTTTCTGAAAAAGGTACTACTGGCGACCGACGGATCAGAGGACGCCACAGCAGCGACCCGGGCAGCAGCTGATCTCTCGAAAAGACTGGGCGCGGAGTTGTACGTGATCCATGCCTGGGAAAAGCCCCCAGAGTATTCCTATCCCGGCGTGCCGCGGTCGCTGGACACAGCCGCTTTCTTCCAGCGTCACGCCGAAGAAGTGCTAGAGAGGGAGCGGGAACACCTCGCCGGGCTGGAGGCCCGCGTCACGGAGGCTTTTCTGGAGTTGGGGCGTGCGGCGGACGGGATCCTGGACTTCAGCGAACACATCGGGGTAGACCTGGTCGTCATCGGCAGCCGGGGACACGGCGCTTTCCGGAGGGTTGCCCTGGGCAGCGTTTCCGAGGAGGTTGTCCATCACGCATCGTGCCCGGTGGTGGTAGTGCGCCCCGGAGAGCGGACGTGGCCCCCGGAACGCATCGTCGTTGGTGACGATGGTTCGGAGGATGCCAGCAGGGCCGGGGCACTGGCCGCCGGGCTCGGGGATCTACTCGAGGTTCCTATGGTGTTGGTTCGGGCGTACCATCAGCCACCGGCTCCGACGGAGCTGGCATCGGATCAAGTCGAACTCTACGAACGGATGATCGAGCAAAACCTCGAAGAAGCGGAACGGTCCCTCGAACGTCGGGCGGAGGAGTTGGAGGAGGTGCTGGGAGTTCGGCCAGAGATCAGAGTATCCACCGGCAACCCGGCGATGGCGCTAGATGAGGTCGCCGGGGAAGACGAGTCTTGCTTGATCGTGGTGGGTTCCAGGGGACTTGGGGCGGTGAGGCGCATGGCGCTGGGTAGCGTTTCTACCAAGGTACTCCGGGCTGCGGAGGGACCCGTACTGGTCTATCCTCACTCTACGCCATGACCTTGGGGTAAGGGTATGAGCCACACCGTTAGCCCGCGGGTTCACGTTGGGGGCGATTCGGTAGCGCCTCCAGCTGCGCAACCGAGAGAGATCGACGGCCGGGTTGTTCAGTACAAGGCTGCCTAGCCAAAACTGGTCAGATAAATAGCCCAAACTGCTCAGGAAAACGCCCGCCGGCGGATCTACAGTCAGGCTAGTGAACCGGTCGGCTGCAGGTCGATGTTGCAGAGAGGTGGGTGGTCTGATGAGTATGTTCCCGACGAGGGTGTTGCTGGCGACCGACGGCTCGGAGGATGCTGCGCTGGCCGCCCGCGCCGCAGTGGACTTGAGCCAGCCGGCCGCCGCCGAACTGCACGTGGCCCACGTGTGGCACATCCCCGTCGGCGCCTGGCCCGCCATACCAGATATGTACTCTTCCTACTACGAACTGCTGGGCGAAGAGACCCTGGCCGAGCAGGTAGAGGATATCGAGCAGCTCGGCGGCGAGGTGGCGGAGTCTCATCTCAGGTGTCGCGCGGCGGTGGCCGACGAGATCCTCTACCTGGCCCGCGAGGTGAACGCCGGCCTCATAGTGATGGGCAGCCGGGGAGCGGGGCGGTTGCGGCGGCTCGCTACCGGCAGCGTCTCCGAGGGCGTTGTGCACCACGCGCACCTGCCGGTCCTGATGCTGCGGGGTGGGGAGAACGCCTGGCCCCCCAGACACGTAGTAGCCGGGGAGGACGGTTCCGAACCGGCGGGGCGGGCCCAGGAGCTGGCCGCCCAGATAGGAAGGCTCTTCGACTGCACGATGACGCTGGTTCGAACCTACCCCGAGCTACCGGAGGTCTACGAAGAAGGTCGCAGGATGGACCCGCGGATGACCGACGACGAGCTGCGCCGGGCAGAGAAAGAGCTTGGAGGGCGGGCCGGGGATCTGGAAGCGGTGCTCGGCAGACGGCCCCGGATCTCCATAGGGGTTGGGGATGCTGCGGAGGACCTGGTAGCCAGCGCCGACGCCAGAAACGGAGGGAGTACGCTCCTGGCTGTAGGTAGCCGGGGTTTGGGCCCGATCAAGCGCATCCGGATGGGGAGCGTCTCGACCAAAGTGATGCGGGCAGCAGGGGGACCGGTCCTGATCTATCCGCCCGACGCATAGATCGACCAAGACGTGGGACGACGTAGGTTGGCTTGGCCTATCCGGAGGCGCTGGCCGGCCGACCCAGAGCGCCCGCGGGCTCTAGTCTGGCTGGGTAATTGCTCCTTCGGACGCCGAGGAGACCAGAGCAGCGTACTTCGCCATAACGCCTGTTGCGTACCGCGGCTCCGGTTCGCCCCATTCCTGCAGGCGGGCTTCCAGTTCTTCGTCCGGCAGATCTACGTTCAGGGTCCTACCGACGACGTCGAACGTTACGGTGTCCCCGTCGCGGAGCGCGGCGATCGGCCCGCCGTGGGCCGCTTCCGGGGCAACGTGGCCGGCCATGAGTCCCCGGGTGGCACCGGAGAAGCGTCCGTCGGTGAGTAGGGCGACCGTCTCACCGAGTCCCTGGCCGACGAGGGCTGCGGTAACGCCCAGCATCTCGCGCATACCGGGGCCGCCTTTCGGGCCCTCGTACCGGATCACGACCACGTCCTCATCCACGATGTTCCCTGCCTGGACCGCCTCCATCGCCTCCTCTTCGGATTCGAAGACGCGCGCCGGGCCGGTGTGCGCGTCGCGGGTGTAGCCCGCCACCTTGACCACACACCCTTCGGGGGCGATGTTGCCCTTCAATATGACGAGACCTCCCGTGTCCCGTAGCGCCCGGTCCACCGGTAGGATCACCTCCTGCCCCGGCGCTTCCTCGGCACCTTCGACTTCCTCCTGCATAGTCTGTCCCGTGGGCGTGAGCTGGTCACCGTCCACCAAACCGGCCTCGAGCATCCGCCGGCCGAGCAGTTTGGAGCCCCCGGCCCGGTCCATGTCTACGGCGACGTAGCGGCCGCTGGGCTTGAGGTCGGCCATAATGGGTGTCCGTTGGCTGACCCGGTCGAAGTCGTCGATGTCGAGCTCGATGCCGGCTTCGCGGGCTATGGCGAGCAGGTGCAGCACCGCGTTGGTCGAGCCGCCCGTCGCGGCAACGGACGCTATGGCGTTCTCGAAGGAGCCCTTGGTCAGAATATCTTGAGGGGTAAGCCCGCGGTCCAGAATCTCCATAACGAGCTTGCCGGCTTCGATGCAGGTTTCGTCTTTCCGCGGATCGTTTGCGGGTGGGTCTGCCGAGCCCATCGGCGACAGGCCGAGGAACTGGAGGGCCAGCGCCATGGTGTTGGCGGTGAACTGGCCGCCGCAGGCTCCGGCGCCGGGACACGCGGAGTCCTCCAGGTCGTGGAAGTCTTCTTCGCTCATCTTGCCGGCCGCGTAGGTCCCGATCGCTTCATAGACTTCTTGCAGGGTGACGTCGTGGCCTTTAAAGCGGCCGGGGGCTATGGAGCCGCCGTAGACCACGAACCCCGGTACCCCGAGCCGGACGAGCGCCATCGCTCCGGCGGGGATAGTCTTGTCGCAACCGACGATACTGACTACGGCGTCGAACATGTGGCCGCGCCCGACGAGCTCTATCGAGTCGGCTATTACCTCCCGGCTGATGAGTGAGGTCTTCATGCCCTCGGTGCCCATCGTAACGCCGTCGGAGATGGCGACCGTATTGAACTCCATCGGGGTGCCCCCGGCCTCCCGGATGCCCTCTTTCACGCGCTCGGCGAGGCGCCGCTGGTTGAAGTTGCAGGGCATGGTCTCGATCCAGGTGTGGGCGACACCCACTATGGGTTTAGCCAGGTCCTCATCGTCGAACCCGATGGCGTGCAACATCGCCCGGGCTCCGGCCCGGTCCCGGCCCTCGTAGATCGTCCGGCTTCGGCGCCGGCTGTCGGTGGTCTCCACTTTACCTTCCTCCGTTTCCTCTGGCTGTCCTCCGCTAGGCTACGGTCCGCTTTGCCCGGCTGGCCCGAATCGGCCTCCGGCTCCAGTAGGTCGCCAGCGCGGGCCCTGAGATATTATGCCAAATACTGAAAAGAGCGCCCGGAAGGGCGGCCAAGCCCCCGAAGTTTGCCGCGGCCAGCGCGGTGGCCAGCCCGGAGTTCTGCATCCCAACCTCCACGGAAATGGCCCGCCTCCCCGCGACGTCTACCCCCATAACGCGTGCTACGCTGTACCCGAGCAGCAATCCGGCCAGGTTGTGGGCCACCACGACGAGGAATACTATCGGGCCGACGGTCAGCAGGTTATCCCGGTTGGCCGCGACGATCACCATGACGATGATCAGGATCGCCAGAACCGAAACGAGCGGCATCGCGGGCCGGACAGCCTGAACGGTCCGGCCGAACAAAGTGTTGACCAGGACGCCCGCCAGGACCGGCAGCAAGACGATTTGGACGATCGAGACGAATAGCTCGCCGGCGTTCACCGGCAGCCAGGAGCCGGCCAGCAGCAGCATCAACAACGGCGTCGCGAGCGGGGCCAGCACGGTCGAGACCGACGTCATTGTTACCGAGAGGGGGACGTCGCCTCGGGCGAGGTAGGTGATCACGTTGGACGCGGTGCCTCCGGGGCAACAGCCGACCAGGAGCACCCCGACGGCCAGTTGCGGCGGCAGGTTCAAGACGACGGCCAGCACGAGAGCCAGGATGGGCATGACGGTGAACTGGGCCGCGACGCCGACCACCACGTAGAAAGGCCGCTTGAACACCCGCACGAAATCCGAGACGGTCAGCGTCAGGCCCATGCCGAACATCACGAGACCCAGGAGCGGGGCGATGTACGAGGTCAGCCCGCTAAAGACCGGTATGAGAAAGGCGATTATGGACCCGAGAATCACCCAGAAGGCGAAGTACTTGCTCGCCAGGTTGCTCAGTCTGGTCAACGATTCCAAAGTGGCTCCTCCCGATTGCCACACCGCGGGGATTCGGCAACTCCGGGGGGTAGTATACGCAGCCGGGGCGTCTAGTGCCAAGATCCCGGCAAGGTTTAGAATGGCCCGGTGAAGGGTGCAACCCACAACCTCCGGATCCCGATCCTGCTGGCCCTGACGATTATCTTCTGGGCCTCGGCGTTCGCCGGCATCCGGGCTGGTCTCGAGGCCTACAGCCCCGGGCACGTCGCCCTCGTCCGCCTGCTGGTTGCCTCCCTCGTGCTCCTCGGGTACGCCGCCGCCACGAAGATGCCGCTTCCGGAAGCGCGGGACCTGCCGGTGGTACTTCTCGGCGGCTTTCTCGCCTTTACCGTATACCACGTCGCGTTGAACTACGGTGAGGTTACCGTCGCGGCGGGGCCGGCGAGCCTCCTGGTAAACACGGCTCCGATCTTTACCGCCTTGCTGGCGATGGGCTTTCTGGGAGAGAGGTTGCGGCCCGTCGGGTGGGCCGGGATGGTCGTCAGCTTATTCGGGGCGGCCCTGATCGCGCTCGGGGAAGGGGAAGGCTTCCGGTTCGCGCCCGGCGCCTTTATAATCCTGATCGCCGCGGTGTCGGTTAGCTGCTACCTCGTGATCCAGAAGCCCTACCTCCGAAAGTATGGCTCCTTGAATTTCACCGCCTACGCTATCTGGGCGGGGACGCTCTTTACACTGGTGTTCTTGCCGGGGCTCGCCGGAGCGGTGCGGGCCGCACCGCCCGATGCCACGCTGGCACTCGTGTATCTTGGTGTTTTTCCGACGGCCGTGGCCTACGTCACCTACGCCTACGTTTTCTCCCAACTTACAGCCTCGCGAGGCGTGAGTTTTCTGTACCTGGTGGGGCCGACTGCGTTCCTGATCGCCTGGATCTGGCTCGGCGAGGTCCCGAGCCTGCTCTCTTTCGTCGGGGCCGGTATCGTCCTCGTAGGGGTCTTCGTTGTCAACACCCTCGGCCGGCCGCGGTAAAATCGTTGCCCGGAAGCTCCCGATACGGACGGTAGACATGGAAACCGAGAATAAGCAAAAAAAGCAAACCCGCCGGATAAGCCCTGGAGCCAGCATCGGACACGTGCACCTGAAGGTCGCGGACATAGATCGCGCGCTAGGGTTTTATCGAGACGTCCTCGGCTTCGAAGTGACCCAGTGGTACGGGGAGCAGGCGGTCTTTCTCTCGGCCGGCGGCTACCACCACCACATCGGGCTCAACACCTGGATGAGCAAGGGAGCATCCCCCGCGCCGGACCGGGCGGCAGGGCTCTTTCACCTCGCGATCCTCTACCCGGAGCGCCGGGACCTCGCGCAGGCTCTAAAGTGGTTGGCCGAAGCCGGATATCCGCTGGAGGGGGCTTCGGATCACGGCGTCTCGGAGGCCCTCTATCTGCGCGATCCGGACGGCAACGGTGTGGAGCTCTACGCAGACCGGCCCCAGGAGCAGTGGCCCCGCACGGCCGAGGGCGGGCTCGCGATGGTTACGAAACCGCTGGATCTGGAAGACCTGCTCTCGGAGCTGGACAGTATGGAGGACGGCTAGCAAGAAAGCGGTCGGAGCGGGGCCGGCAGCATCGGGAAATCGCTCACCACCTTGCTAACGGATCTGCTCCGGTCTCCGCGGGCCAGCTTACCCGGTTGGGGCGTAGTCTCTATGGGCAAAGGTAGCCGTGGCGTGGGCGGCGGCGTCGGAGATCCGGTTTATGGCGGCCCAATTGATGTTGTCCCGGTCGTCGCATGCCTGGTGGTAGCACGGGTCGTAGGGTTCGCCCGCCTCGCCGCCGTAGATCCCGGCCTGGCGCCGGGTCTTGGTCGTGCTGTCGCCGGAGAATATGCCGCCGACCGGAACCTCCTCGGCAGCGAAGGGGCCGTGATCCGAGCGGCCGGCGAGATCCAAGTCGGCCGTCTCGATGTCTCGCGTGTCGAAGTACTCCTCGAAGACCTCGGTAACCTCCGGGGTCCCGTAGAGGAAGGGTATGTAGTTCGGAGAGCCCACCATGTCGAAGTTCAGGTAGACGGCGAGGTCATCGAGCTCCTCGGCGTCGAGCCCGTCCACGTAGTAATTCGAGCCGCGCAGGCACACTTCTTCGGCGCCCCAGAACGCGAAACGCACCTGGTTTCGCGGGGGCTCGTCTAGCTGCGGGATCTCCTGGGCTATCTCGAGTATCGTGGCCGCTCCGGAGGCGTTGTCGTTGATGCCCGGTCCCACGGCCACGGAGTCCAGGTGTGCCCCCAGCATGACGACGCGTTCATCGTCCCCGCCGGGAGAGGTCGCGATCACGTTCGTAGTGGTGCCTTCTCCGTCATCCGCCGGAAACCCGAACTCCTGCACTTCCACCGTGTATCCGGCTTCCCGCAGCCTCCGCGCGACGTACCCGGCGGATGCCTCATAGCCCGGTGTTCCCGCCGCCCGGGTGCCACCGTTTCTTTCGGCGATGGTTGCAAACCGCTGGAGGTGTTCGCGGATACCGGCGGGTTCTACGGCCTCCCGTAGTACGGCCGGCGACGGTTCATCAGCTTCGGGGGCTGCTTCCGACTCCGTTGGGCTGTTCGATGGCCCGTAGAGTAGCGTCAGGAGTCCTACGCCCGTGGTGAGCAGTAGCAGGAGGAATATTCCCGTCAGAATTAGTGTGGTGCGGTTCATCCGTTCGCGCTGAATGTACCACAGCAGATCCCGGCTCCTCGCGCGAATACATTTGTTTTAGGCGCGATAGAATAGTCGCATGGGCCTCGAAGGTATAGGAAAGCTCCTCATCGGCGGTGCCGTATTGCTGCTCCTGGTCGGCGGCCTGTTCCTCCTGCTGGGAAGGATGGGGTTGGATCGGCTACCCGGAGACCTGGTCTTCCGTCGGGGCAACACAGCGGTCTACTTCCCGATAGGGTTGATGATCCTGCTCTCGATCCTCGGGACGATCCTGCTAAACGTTTTTCTCCGGCGCTGAATGCGGACCTCCGAGCTGGATTACGAGCTACCTGAAGCCCTGATCGCCCAAAAACCGGCCGAGCCCCGCGATTCTTCCCGGCTCATGCTGGTGAACGTGCGAACCGGCGGGATACAGCACCACGGTTTCCGGGACCTGCCGACCTGCCTTAGGTCCGGCGACGCGGTAATCCTGAACGAGACCAAAGTCCTGCCCGCCCGGCTCGACGCCCGTCGGCCCGGCGGTGGCCGCGTAGAGTTGCTGTTCCTGAGAGACCTCGGCGGTCCCTGGGAAGTCCTGGCCCGTCCGAGCAAGCGTCTCCGCCCCGAAATGAAGCTCTCAACCGATGATGAGGAGGAGATACGGGTCCTCGAAAACCTCGGTGACGGACGCTGGATCGTAACGGGCAAGGATGTACCTGGTACGCTGGACCGGAACGGACATATGCCGCTTCCCCCGTACATAGAGCCGACGCGGGAGGCCGAAGAGGCGTACCAGACGGTCTACGCCCGAAACCCCGGCTCGGCCGCCGCCCCGACCGCCGGTTTCCACTTTACAGAGAGCCTGCTGGAAGACTTGCGCGCCGGTGGCCTAAGCCTCGCCCGGGTTACCCTGCACGTCGGAGCCGGCACCTTTACGCCGGTCCGGACCGAGAACCTGGAGGAGCATCGGATGCACGCGGAGCGCTACTCTGTGCCGGATGAGGCCGCCCGGGCCGTTCGGGAAGCCGGGCGGGTGGTGGCCGTCGGGACTACGGTAGCCCGGACGCTGGAGAGTTGGGCCGTTTCCGGGAAACCCGAAGGAGAGTCCGAGCTGTTCATCTACCCGGGGTATCGCTGGCGGGCGGTAGACGTTTTGCTGACCAACTTCCATTTGCCGCGCTCCACGTTGCTGGCGATGGTAATGAGCTTTGCCGGGGTGGACCTGGTACGCGAGGCGTACCGGGTTGCGGTGGAGGAGCGCTACCGGTTCTATTCTTACGGGGACGCCATGCTGCTCGTCGGCGGCGGGAGAAGCCTGTAGGCGCGCCGATCTCCATGAGAGTGGTTGCCCGCAGTGGAGAGGCGCGGGCCGGAGTCCTCGGCACCCCGCGCGGACCGGTCGAGACGCCGACGTTTATGCCGGTCGGGACCAAGGGTACGGTCAAGGGGCTGACACCCGGAGATTTGAGGGAGGCGGGTGCCGGGGTCGTGCTCGGCAACACCTATCATCTGTACCTGCGGCCCGGCCCGGACCTCGTACAAGAAGCCGGCGGTTTGCACGGTTTCACGGGCTGGGACGGGCCGATGCTCACGGATTCCGGCGGCTACCAGGTTTTCTCGCTCGCGGAGAAGCGCCGCATCTCCGAACGGGGCGTTGAGTTTGCCTCCGTCTACGACGGATCGCTGCACGCCTTTACACCGGAGCTGACCACCTGGGTGCAGGAGAAGCTCGGGGCCGACGTCGCGATGGTGCTGGACGAGTGTCCGCCGGCGGACGCGCCCTACGAATACCATGGGGAGTCCTTGCGCCGGACGGCCCGTTGGGCGGAGCGATGCAGGGAGGTTCATTCGAGGCGGGATCAGGCCCTGTTCGGGATCGTGCAGGGCGGGCTGTACCCCGACTTGCGGGAGGAGAGCCTGCGCCGGACGATCGAGATCGGCTTCGACGGGTACGCGGTGGGCGGCCTCTCGGTGGGGGAGTCCAGGGAGAAGATGTTGGAGGTGCTCTCCAGGACTTCCCCGGGGCTGCCGCCGGACAAGCCCCGGTATTTCATGGGCATCGGGGACCCGGTAGGGGTACTGGAGGTGATCGGGCTCGGGGTAGACATGTTCGACTGCGTGCTCCCTACCCGGCTCGCCCGCCACGGTGCGGCCCTGACGCCCGACGGACGACTAAACCTCAAGAACGCCCGCTTCCGGCGGGACTTCGGGCCGCTGGTCAGCGGGTGCGCCTGCGAGACGTGCACGGGCTTTAGCCGGGCGTACCTGGCGCACCTGGTGCGGGAGAACGAGTTGCTGGGCCACCGTCTCCTCACGCTGCACAACGTTCACTTCATGCTGGAGCTGTGCCGCCGGGCGCGAACCATGATCGTCTCCGGCGGTTTCGAAGAGTGGTCGAAACAATGGAAAGCCCGCTATTCGGGGGACCCGCAACGGTGCTAGAATTAACCCCCGCCATATGAACAGCAGCAGGAACAGCCTGATAATTCTGGGTCTCGTGGTCGTCCTCGTCGGGGTGGCCGCCTACTTCATTTTCGTTCGCCAGCCGGTCTCCGAGGCTACGCAGCTCGGGCTGGACCTGGAGGGCGGCGTGAGCGTGCAGCTCGAAGGCTCCCAGGCGGGGGACGAGGAGGTTACTCGCGAGGACATGGAGCGGGCGTCGGAGGTCATCCGCCAGCGGGTAGACAGCCTGGGCGTCACCGAACCCGAGATACAGCTCCAGGGATCGGACCAGATGGTGGTCAACATCCCCGGCATAACCGATTCAGATCAGGCCGTCGAGGTGATCGGACGCACCGCCCAACTCGGCTTCTACCAGGTCCTCGCCGTCGAGCAGCAGGCGGTGCCGCGGAACGAGGTGGGAGAAGCTAGAGACGAGGTACGGGAGGACCTCCGGGGCGAGGCGGACGACTCCGGCGAGCCGACCAAGATCCTCTTTGAGGAGACCCCGAATCCTGAGGGGGAGGATATCTTCGTTTCGGGATACGTGGTGCCCGAGGAGCCGGCCCTGACGGGTGGCGCGCTCACCGGGGCGAACATCACCACGGACCAGGCGGGCGGGCTCGCGGTGTAGATGAAACTCAACCGCCTGGGAGCCCAGCAGTGCGGAGACCTCAGCCAGGAGATAGCCGAGACGGCCCTGGCCAAGGGACGGCCGGGGACCGGCCAGCTCGCCATCGTGCTCGACAACGACGTGGTGAGCGCCCCGTCGGTCGAAGAGCGTCTGGACCAGGG
>JBHJHC010000080.1:0-22149 GCA_050331175.1 Rubrobacteraceae bacterium
GGTACACGGCAAGCGCAAAGTGGTTGAGCCCAACGGATTGCTGGGAGCTTATGAGCTTGCTGCCAGGGTTTGTCGTGTCTTCGATTGTCCGCATTACGAGCATCTGTCCATTCCCGAAAATGCTCCCTGATTATGCACTAGCCCCACTCCAGCGGGCGACGAGCAGGGAGGCGCGTTGGTAGGGACACTCCATCTCTCGGATCGCCACCATTACCCGGGCGAGCTCGTCCTCGGGGATGTAGCGTGGGACCCTCTCGGGCATTTTGGGTAGATCTCCTACCCCGAGCAGGGCCCGGCCCGGCACCTCTTCCCATCCCCAGTCCGCCGTGTCCCTGAAGAATACCGAGAGCGATGAGAGCCTGTTACGGCGGGTGAGCGGCGCAAGGGGTTCGCCGGTGAAGAAGTTCGAGGTCTCGGCCAGTGCCTCGGCGAACTCCAGGATGTGCTCACGTTCTAGCTCGGCGAAGCTCTGCATCTCCGGGCACTCTTCCTCCAGCCAGCCGCAAAACACCCGCAGTGCCCTATCTACCTTGTAGACGGTGTTGGGCCTGTCGGTGAGGGCCCGTGTTCGCAGGTAACGCTCCACGACCGGTCCCATCTTGGGTTTGAAGGCGAAGCGCTCGCGCTTCTTACGCCAGGTCTTGCGGGGCTCTCCGGTCACCTGGCCGCGATGGTAGAGCACCACCCGCAGGAGGTGCAGGTTGGTGCCGTGGTTCTTGAGAGAGTCTCTCCAGCCGCTCCTGGAGCCGAAGTACAGATCCCGGTCCTCCCGCTCGGAGAAGGAGCGCAAAGCCTCTTCCATCTCGTCGAGCTCCCGGTCGCCTATGTTGCGGACGTCGGGATCGAGGGTGTGCAGGTAGATCCTTCCGACGGCCCACCGGAGCCCGCCGATGGCCGACGGGCGCTGGTAGCCTAGCCCCTCGGCTTCGTCGGCCAGGCTTTCGATGGCGGCGTCCAGGCCTACGTGCCAAAGGTAGCGCCAGACGCGCAGGCGCGGTACGGTCAGCAGCCACTCCCAGTCGAAGCTCGCCAGGCCCGCGACGGCGAGGTAGAGGAGGTAGGGACGGGCCTTGTAGCAGACCGGGGAGGTCATCTGTGCCGCGTAGCGTTCCTCGACCGGCGTACCCCGCGCCTTGCCGCATAAGCGTCCGACTCTCTCGGGAAGCGGGGCTGCGAACCAGTCCTCGATGCTCGGGTAGTTGCGAACAAATCGTCTGCGCTCCTGCAAGAAGGTTTTCGCCGAGGAGGTGCTCGCACTGTGTTTTCGTAAGAAGGTGGCGTACTCCTCTTCGGTGGCGTGACGGGGGACGAACCCCGAGATCGCCTCAGACGAGTTTCGGGCGCTCAAGCCTCGCTCTCCTCGGCGTCGGTTTCCCCGAGGGCGCAGCGATACTCCTCGATCACCTGAGGGTCCGAGACCCGGGTGTAGATCCTGGTGGACTCCGGGGAGGCGTGTCCGAGCCTCTTCTGCAGCGCCAGTTCCCGCATCCCGCCCTCCCACATCCGTGTGGCGTGGGTGTGCCTAAGAGCGTGCGGTGTCAACCAGGGCTCCCGGATCCCGGCTCGCTCGCAGGTGCGAGCAAACAGCCTGACGAGCGCGGAGTAGCCCAGTGGCTCGGGCCGCTTCTTGCCGTTCCCACCAACCAGAAACACAAAGCGGCTCTCAGCGTCTTTAGGACGCTCCTCCATCACATAGGCGCTCAAGATCTTCAGCGCCTCGGGCTCGTACAGATCCACGACCCTCTCGGTGCGAGACTTCGTCCTCACCCCCTTGGGATGGTCTTCGCGGTGCCTGACGACAACGCGCCGGCGGCCATACTGGACGTCTTCCAGGCAGACGTTGAGGACCTCTCCTGGCCTGAGACCACCCTGCAGCATGAGAAGGAACATCGCCCGGTCCCGCAGCCGTCTGAGCCCACCGAAGAAGCGTCCGACCTGTTCCTCGGTCATCGGCCGGGGCACGCGCAGCACGATCTTCGCCCGCACGGCCCTCCGGACCGGCCTCTGACGGCTCGCGGCGCCCATGAACGGCTTGTGTCGCTCGGGAACCTTGGCGAGTGCCGGATCCGGACGCTTCTGGATCGGGTTCTCCTTCTCCATCAGGCGCCCGGAGAGTATGAGGTACTCGTAGAAAGAAGAGACCGTCGCCAACGCCCGATTGACCGTGGCAGAGGACAGCCGCAACGATGGCGAGCTGTCAGTACCTGCTTGCACCAGCGTCGGTGTGAGCCGCTGGGCCGTCCTACGGTTCGGAACGGCTCTCAGGTACTCCAGAAAGCGCAAAGAGTCCGACGCCGAAAACTCCTGGCAGCTGAGCCCCGCCTCCTTCAGGAAGCAGAAGAAATGTTTGAGGTCGTGGGCGTAGGCCGAGAGGGTGTTGGGCGAGCAGCCCCGCGCCTTCAGGTGGCGCAGAAAGCCTGCTGCTTCGGAGATCGGTATATTCTCATCGTCCAGTAACTCGAACCGGATTCCGCTCTCGTCGTGAACCTTAGCCACCCGCATCCTTCTCTCCCTTCCGGCCTCCCACGGAGGCATTGTCCCACGAACGGATGGGAAAGTGTCCACATAATCACCGAGTTGCTATTCGCCCTATTTGCGGCGTTGGACCTCAGGTTCTCGCCCCGCATCCGGGACCTCGCAGACCAGCGCCTGTACAGGATGATAGGCGTGGGCCTACACGACGGTCCGCGGGCCGAAGCCTTTGCCAGGAACCTCCTCGAAGGGAAGATCAACGAGAAGCTAATCCTGAGGCACTGGGACGACATCCTGCGGGTGGCAGGTTCCTTGAAGCTCGGTTACACCGACGCCTCGCTGCTCGTGAGTCGCCTGCAGGCAAAGCCCCGCAAGAGCGGCCTCGCCCGCGCCCTGCAGGAGTACGGTAGGCTCCAGAAAACACTTTTCATCCTCCGCTACGCCGAAGATCTCGACCTCCGCAAGCGCGTGAACCGCCAGCTCAACAAGGGCGAGGAGCTCGGTGCCCTCAAAGACTTCCTCTTTTTCGCCAACGACGGCAACATAAGAAAGCGCCTGCCAGACGAGCAGACCGACCAAGCCCTGTGCCTCTCACTCTTAGTAGACGCCGTTATCACCTGGAACACCGTGTACTACCAGAAGGTGCTAGACGAGCTAAGAGAAGAAGGCTATCCGGTAAACGAAGAGGACCTCGCCCATCTCTCCCCCACCAGGTATGCTCACATCAACCCCTATGGCCGGTACCGCTTCGATCTTGAAGCGGGCTCCAGGGACAAAGAGTTGCGCTCGCCGCACACGCTGTAGATACAATGTTAAGATTTATGAACATCGTTGGTTTTGGTTCCGCTGCTATCCCTGTACCGAGTCCGGAAAACTCGTAACGGAAGGATTCGGGAGGATGATACGGAAAGCGACAGGTTATCGATGTACATAAATCGGGGAGTTTTCGGACTGTCTGTTCTTGATCTTAGAAACGTTAAATCCTAGTCGAAAGTTGTGAGAGAACCCGTCCATAAAACAACGTGCGAAAACCGATGAGTCCTGGTGACTTTGCAAATAGTTGATCGATTGCCCATTAGAGTCGGTGGCTTGAGCAGTATCATCGTTTCAGACACCACCACAATGCCACCACAACCCCGTGACGGCCCACGACGCTCGACGACGTACGGTGGTGACTGCGGGCGCCTAAACGGTGCTAAACTACGGCCTGTGGCAACTGACAGCAGTCGGTGGCAGGATGCAGGACGGGCCTGAAAATCATGGTGTCCCCGGTTCGAATCCGGGTCCCGCCACTTCCCGAAATTCCCCGCAAACACCAAGAAAACGGAAGGCTCCGGGTTTTGAGCCGGAGCCCATTTACTGCAACCGTACTGCAACCGGGTATCAGCCCAGCGCTTTGTCCATCGCCCCCGCCGCCGCGTCACCCATGCTGGGCAGGACGTGAGAATAGGTGTCGAGCGTGATGGCTATGGTGGAGTGGCCCAGAAGCTCCTGTACGATCTTTGGGTGAACCTCTCTCGTAAGTGGCAGTGTGGCGCAGGTGTGCCGGAGGGCCCATTATCGCTGGGAGGGACGACCTTGTCACCGACCATAGCCTACTGGCAAAGCCCCTAAAGAGCGAAAGTTTTCATTTACCCCTAGCTCCGAGACCGGGTGGTACACTTAGTGACACAATGTGGCTACAATTTGGCGGAGGTTTGCTGTGAGAGACGTGGGCGTCAGGGATTTCAGAAACCATGTGTCGGAGTACCTCTCCGGAGGTGAGCTTCTGGCGGTGCGGAAGCACGGCAGGTTGCTGGGTTTCTACCTGCCGGCGAGGCGGAAGAGCGACACGGAAGAGTTGCAGGCGGCGGTGCGGGATCTCGGCGAGAGCCTGGCGGAGCTGCGGCGGGAGACTGGGCTCTCTGAAGAGGAACTCGTCGAGGGTCTCGTTTCCAAAGAGCGTGAAGATCGAGGCCGCGAGCGCGTAGGCGGTTAGGGCAGCTTGCGCCCAGTCATAGATGCCAGCACGCTCGTGGCGGAGCTGCTCCGGGAGAGGGGCCACGAGCTGATCGCCGACCCAAGCCTCGATCTGTACGTGCCCGCCTGGATGTGGGAAGAGACCCGCCACGAAGTCTCCAAAAGACTCGACATTCGTGTCTCCAGAGGATTGCCCGAGCCGGTCGCAGCCCGCTTCTGGGATACTGCCGAGCGCGTAAAGGAGCAGAGCGTCACCGAGGTACCCGAAGAGCTCTACGAAGATCTCAAGGACGAGGCCCTCGCCCGGTTGCCTCGCGATGCCAAAGACTGGCCGGTGGTTGCCCTGGCTCTCGCGCTCGGAGCGGACATCCTCACCGGGGACGAAGACTTCTTCGGCTGCGGCGTGGCGACCTGGACGGTAGAAACCCTGATCTTCCAACTGGTGCGCCGCGGCGAGTCCACTTCTACCTGATCTGGTGTATGAAGATGTCTTCGCAAGCGCAACTGAAGAGGCACTCACCATCCTGCGGGACCTGTTCTCTGAACCGTCCCGGCCCGGCTGCCAGATGACGCCCGGGCAGCCGGGCCGCTGGAGTCCGAAGCCACGATCACCGCGTCCTGCGCGATCTTGTCCCAGGATCTCCTAGATGCTGCCGTGCCATAAAAGGACGACAACGCTCGGGGATCGGTCGCATTGGATGCAGTAATCCGAAGCCGTTTCCAATTCCGGGCACAGACAAAACCGGGAGCAGGCTGTGTACAATTCGTGGAGAAGGCCGAGTGAAGGCAAGCCAACAAGCCGGCGAACGAAGAATATATAACACCGCCAAGAGACTTTTCCCAGCTGCGCTATGCACTACACCCTCGCCTGGACCTAGCGGCACGTTCATGATCCCAGGTCCGGAATGGGCGGATATCCACGCACCACAGTTCCGCCACAACGCGGAGCGAAGACGGACTAGAATCCTCTCGTGTACAATAGCGAGCGTGGCTAGGAAGCGCTATGGAACGTACTAAGAATCATGGTGTCCCCGGTTCGAATCCGGGTCCCGCCACTTGTTTTTGCATTCCAACTATAGATGGAGAGGCCCCTTGAGGCTCGGGCTGGTTGTAACCTTGATGCTGGTTGCTCTCCTGGCCGGTTGCGGTTCCAGCGACACCGGCCAGGACGGTGCTGCGCAAGAAGATGGCGGCGAGACGTCCGTCGAGAACCGGGAAGTCACCGAAAAGGTGACGGTCGAACGTACCACGGAACCCGAAGATCCGGCCCCGGAAACTGCGGGCTCCGGGACTACGCTACCCGAGGACGAAGCCGCCGCCACGAACCTCGGAGGCGGCGCAACCGACGAGAAGTTGCCCGGGCCTGCCGTGCCCACCGAGACCGACATAAAGCGGACGGTGGGCGAGACTGCCACGCTGGACAACGGAAACAGCGTAACGGTCTTCTCCGGCGAGTTGGGGGTGCCTCCCCAGGAATCGGTTTACGAAGCTAGGGCCGGCATGGATTTCTACATTATCGAGGCCGAAGTGTGCGTGTCCGGGTCCAACATGGAGCCCGAATACTTCACCCCGCGGGAGTTTAGCCTGCTCAACGCCGACACCGTGCGCCGGATGGCCAGCGTGCCGACGAAGCTGCCCGCGTTGCGGGGTTCCGACGTCGAGCCTGGCGAGTGCAACCGGGGATACATAACCTTCCAGGTAGACGAGGGAGAAGAGCCGCAGCGGGTGGTCTTCGAAGGCTCCTCGGCCGTTGAGTGGGACCTCGAAGATTAGGAATAGTCTTCGACGAGGGCATTGCCCTTCGGGGCCGCCGGGAGGCCGCCCGGAAGCCCGTTTGGGTTAGACTTGGCCGGCAATACAAACCCGAGCAACTCCTGGAGAGGATTAGCGATGGACCGGGACGAAAAGGAACGCAAGATGATCGCGCTGATGGTCGGGGACCTCGGCATAGCCGACACCGACGAGCGGCAGATGACAAAGGTACACGAGGAGGTCGGGGCTCTTCCGGATGAAGAGCTAGACCGGACCCTGGCCGGAAGGCTGGATCTGCCGTATCCGGTGGACGAGGAGGTGCTCGAGCGGGCGCTGATCCGCGTGGAAGAGCCGGAACGGCTCTCGGAGGGGTACACGGGGGCGCCAGACTTGAGCCATGAGGCGCGGCCCGAAGAGCGGGAAAGCTAAGAGCCCGGGCCGTCCGACCCCAGGCCGGGGGCGGAGATCTCCTCTTTCAGCGCGTCGACTTCGCCGTCGAGTTCGGCCAGGGTGTCGCGGGCCTCGGTCATGCGGGCGTGTTCCGTGCGGACAAAGCGGGTGTAGGGCGCTATCGCCTCCCGCATGCGCTCCACCGAGCGGGCCAGCTCCGTCTCGAACTGCCGGGAGACGACCTCGCTGAGCCGCTGCCGGAGGGTGTCGGTCTTCTCCCGGAACTCCGCGCGGGCTTTGCGCCGCCGGTTCGGGATGATAAAGAAACCCAACCCCGCCAGCAAGAGCGCGGAGAGGGTCATGGTCACGTCTACCGCGGCGGCCATCGCGACCGTGGCGACCGCGGTTCCGAGCCCCAGGGCTCCGACCTCGGCCGCGACCGTCTGGGCCACCGCCCCCTGGAGCGAGAGCGCTATCTCCTCGGACTCGCGTTCGCGGTCGTAGTTTCGGACGACTTCGGTGGCGTTCTTTCCGACGGACCGGATCACCTGGCTCCGGTTGTACTCGAAGTTGTCGCCGACCTCCCCGATCAGGTGCTCGTC
This sequence comes from Rubrobacteraceae bacterium, assembly GCA_050331175.1. Lineage (GTDB taxonomy): Bacteria > Actinomycetota > Rubrobacteria > Rubrobacterales > Rubrobacteraceae > SIRX01. Next base: position 7,176 of record JBHJHC010000080.1, read on the forward strand.
GTATTGCGCTTGCCGGCGGCGGTTGACGTACTCTACGATGTCGCGCCACTGCTTGAGGTTCCGGTCTACCATCCAGTCCACCAGCTCGTCTACCCGCTCGTCGATGAGAGCCTCGGTGTCGGCGATGACCTCCCGCTGGAAGCGCTCCTGTATCCGCTCGCGCCGGACCAGCTCCGCAACGTTGCCGATCCTGATGTTGTCCTCGAACCACGCGTCGCCCCGCTCGTTCAGGTCGTGGATGATGTTCTCGATCTCCGCCATTCGAGCCTCAAAGTCCCGCCGCATGTCTTCCTGGAACAGCTCCAGCTGCGACTCGACGTTCTCCGAAGTCTTGAAGTCGTCCTCCAGGAGGCTCATCCGCTCGCCGACCGACTTCCGGTAGCGGCGGACCAGCTCCTCGACCACCCCCAGCGGGCTCTCCAGCTTCAGCCTTACCCGGCCCTCTTCGTCGAGCAGGTCCGTGATGTACTCCTCCAGCCTGCCAAGCCCGCTGGCCCCCAGCAGCGCGTCGCGCTCCATGCTGCCCGAAGCAGCCTTCGCCTTGCGGGCCAGGAGGGAGGAGACAAAGAAAATGGGGGGTGTCAGGCCCAGCATCGAGCGGATGCCGTCGGAGACGAACGCGCGGATCTTCTCCACGCTCTCTTCGCCGTCCAGGAGGTCAGATTTGTTCACGACCAGCAGAATCTTCTTTCCCCAGTCCCGGATCAACTCCAGGTATCCGCGCTCGCTCTCGGTGAGCGGCCGGTCGGCGGAGGTTATGAACAGGACAAGATCCGAGCGGGGCACGAAACCGCGCGAAAGCTCCTCGTGGTGCCGGATGATCGCGTTGGTTCCCGGCGTGTCCACGATGGAAACCTCGCGGAGGAACTCGTTCGGGTGCCCTTTCTCCAGGATGCCCTCGCGAAGCTCCCGGCGTTCGGGCTCGTCGCTGTGGCGCAAAACAATAATACGGTCCGTGGTCGGCGTAACACCTTCGGTGGCGACCTCCGCTCCCAGCAGCGAGTTGATAAACGCCGACTTGCCCGAGTTGAACTCCCCGACGACGACCAGTAGGAACAGTTCCTCTAAATCCGAGAGCGTCTGCCGGACCAGCTCAGTATCCTCCCGCGGCGCGCCGAAGTCCCCTAGAAAACCGATCAGGTCTTCCAGGAGCGTCCGCTCCCGGTCGAGGAGGTCCTTCCGGCTGTCGTCGAGAACACGCATAGGCTTCTGGGAGACATTATAAACTTCGAGAAAGCCCGTGCTTTCGGAGGCTTGCGGACTGACCGCAACCCGGGAGCCGGGCGCACTGTTTCGTAGTAAGCTGTCCGGGCTGTTTTGTAAGATCTTCTATAGAGGAGAGATTTGCAGCTTTTCGGCAAGCGCCGCTACGTGGTGCTCGCTTTCGCGTTGCTGGTAGTGTTCTGGGGATCGGCGTTCACCGCCGTCAAGGTTGGGCTCGAGTATTCGCCGCCCATGCTCTTTGCCGGGTTCCGGACCCTGCTCGGCGGGTTGGCGATGCTGTTGGTGGCCGCCGTGTGGGGCGGAGACCCCCAACTCAAGCGCGACTGGCCGATCTTCTTGCTGCTGGCGGCGTTCAACGTGGTGTTCTTTATCGGGTTCCAGACTTCGGCAATAATGTATTTGCCGTCGGGAACGGCGGCGGTGTTGGTTTATTTGCAGCCGATTCTGGTGGGGCTCCTGGCGTGGATGATACTGGGCGAGCCGCTGTCGGCGTCCAAGATCGTCGGCCTGATCCTGGGTTTCTCGGGGATCGTCGCGGTAAGTACTAAAAGCTTCTCCGGAGAGATATCCGCGATCGGGGTGGCGTTCGGGGCGGCTTCGGCGCTTTTCTGGGCTCTGGGCACGGTGTTTTTCAAGCGGTACCAGAGTAGGATCTCGACGATGTGGGCGGTGGGGATGCCGTTTGTGATCGGGGGCGTGGTGCTCACGGCTTTCGGAACGGTTACGGAGTCCTGGTCGGAGATCTCCTTCGTCGCCCCGCTGTACGCCAGCCTGGCGTACGTGTCGCTCGTCGGGATAACAGCGGCCTGGCTGCTGTGGTTTGGCCTGATCCGGGCTGGAGAGGCCAGCAGGGTCTCGGCCTACGTCTTTTTCGTACCCCTCGTGGGGATAGTTATGGGGGTGATCTTCCTCGGCGAACGGCTGTCGGTTTCGCTCTTGATCGGCACGGCCCTGATCGTCTGCGGCATCTATCTGGTAAACCAATCGCCCCCCGAGAAGGACGAGGCCGACGAGTAGCCCCTTTCCAGCCCTTGGCAAGGGGCCCAAGTGGTGCCGTGATCCTCCTCTGGTCTTGCACGCTAGGCGTCCGGGAAGTCCGCTTCGCGCGCCTTGACCAGCCCGACTACCGTGGCATTGACCGGCGCGGCAAGACCAACCTTCGCCGCTTCGCGCGGAATGGCCCCGTTGATCGCTTCGATCTCCGATCTCTGCCGGGCAAGGTGGTCTAGCAGCATGGACGGTCGCGCGTCCGGGATCCTGGCGCCCAGACTGCGGATGTGCTCGACCGGGTCGCCCACCTGCAGGTTGATGCCCCGGGCGTCGGCCACCTCTACTGCTTCTAAGGCGCAATCTCGCGCCACCCGCCAGGCGTTCGGCTCGGACATCACCTGGCCGATAGCCATGCCAGTGAGACACGAGGTGGCGGAGAACGCAACGTTCACGATTAGCTTCTCCCACACCATTCGGTCGGGGTCGTCGAACAGTACCACTCTAAACCCGGCGGAGCGCCAGATTTCTGTGCTGGCCTCGAGCGCGGCGCGCGGCAAGCCGGCATAGGAGGCGAAGCGGACCATCTCCATCCCGTTATGGTGTACGTGCCCCGGCGCCCGGAGCGAAGCCCCGAAACCACCCACCACCCCTACCACTAACCTGCCGGGGTCGAGGATCTCGGCAACCCGTTCTGCCGAGCCCAACCCGTTCTGGATGGTCTGTACCACCGTCTCCGAGCCGAGCAGCGGTAGCGCCGAACGCGCGGCCGCCGCTACATCGGCCGCTTTGGTACCAATGACCACCAGGTCACACGGATCCAGGCCTTCGGTGCCGGTGCTTCCATGGACCGGTACCGTGCGATCTCCGCTGGCCCCCTCTACCCGGAGACCGTGCCGGGCCATCGCTTCCGCATGTTCGTTCCAGAGCGTTACGGCGAATACTTCATGTCCGGCTGAAGCCATTAATCCGGCGTACACGGAGCCCATCGCTCCGGCACCGACGATCGCTACGCGTGCCATGTCCGTTTGCCTGCTGAGTCAGGCGTCATACTTGAGCGCGACGGTCTTGACCTGGCTGTATTCGAACAAGGCTTCATATCCCTTCTCCCGGCCGTGCCCGGACCGCTTGAACCCTCCGAAGGGCAGTTCGACACCTCCTCCTGCTCCGTAGTTGTTGACGTACACCTGGCCGACCCGCAGTTCGTGGGCGAGACGATGAGCCTTACTGACGTCGCGCGTCCACACGGCGGCGATCAGGCCATAGTCTGTGCCATTGGCTACCGAAGCGGCCTCTTCCAGGTCTTCGAAGGCGGACGTGACCAGTACGGGACCGAAGATCTCCTCCTGGGAGATGGCCGCATCCGGCGGGACGCCGTCGAAGAGTGTAGGTTCGAAAAAGAAGCCATCTTGCAGCCTATCCTCTTTGGGCACGTCGCCACCCAGCACCAGCCGCGCCTCGTCTGTGCCGCGCCTGACGTAGTCGCCGACGCGCTCACGTTGCTCCTGGGAGATGACCGGTCCCAGGTCCGGGTCGTCGAGCCCGGGGCCGATGGAAATCTGCCCGAATCGTCCGGCAACGACCTCGACCACCTGGTCGTGGATCTCCCGCTGCACCAGGAGTCGTGAGCCCGCCGAGCAAGTCTGTCCCGCATTCTGGATGATGGAGTTGACGATGTACGGGGCTGCGCCCTCCACATCTGCATCTGCAAAGACGATGTTCGGGTTCTTGCCACCGAGTTCGAGCGTCACGGGGATCACGTTGTCGGCGGCGGCCTTGCTCACGATCTGGCCCACCTCTCGCGACCCCGTGAAGGCGAGGTGGTCGATGCCGGGGTGCGCGGCGAGCGGGGCCCCCGCCTCTTCACCATAGCCGGGTACAACGTTCAAAGCCCCCGGCGGCAGGCCCGCCTCGAGCGCCAGCTCGGCGAGCCGGACGGCGGTGAGCGGCGCCTCCTCGGCTGGCTTGATCACGCAGCAGTTTCCCGCGGCCAGCGCGGGGGCGACGGACCGACAGCTGATCTGGATGGGGTAGTTCCATGGGACGATGTGGGCGGTGACGCCATAGGGCTCGCGTATCGTGTAGGCGAGTGTGCCCTCGATAGCCGGGATGGTATCCCCGTAGAACGACTCGATGGTGTTGGCGTAGAATTCAAAGTAGCGGGCGCCCACGGTCGTGTCGGTTTGCGCCTGGCTGAGCGGCTTGCCGGTGTCTGTGCTCTCCAGTCGGGCGAGCTCCTCGTGGTCTCGGCGCAGCAGCCCGGCGATCTCGTGCAGGACTTGCGCGCGCTCCGCCGGCGTCGTGCGGCGCCAGGTGTTCTCGTGGGCTTCTCGCGCGGCCTCTACCGCCTGGTCGATTTCGGCCGCTCCGCATCGGGCGACCGTGGCGCAGGCCTGACCCGTAGAAGGATCCAGGTCCTCGAACGTTCTACTCCCGCTGACCCGCTCGCCGCCGATGACGGCCGGGTAGCTCTCGAAGGCTGTTGTGCTCATGCGCCCTCCCTCCTAATCCGGGACAACGGCCGGGCGGGCCACCTGCTTGGCTTCCTCCAGCTCGATAGCCTCACCAACATCCTCCAACGCATACTCCCGGTCGGTGAGCTCGTCGAAGGGGTGGTCACGATGCTTTCTCTCCAGGAACCGCAGGGACTTGTGAAGGTGCCACGGATGGTAGCGGACGAAACCCTGTACCTGTAAGTTCTTTCTGGTTATGAGGCCGGGGGCGATCGAAACTTCGTTTTCTTTTCCTATGTTTACGGTTCCTATCTGAACGATCTTCCCCCCGGGCCGCGCGAACTGCAGGGCTTCGACGAACGCAGCGGGAACACCCGCTACCTCTAGAACCACGTCTGCCCCGTAGCCGCCCGTGAGCGCCTCAACCTGTTCAACCCGCTCTTCAGGGGTCTCGTGCTCCTGCAGGTCCACGATGCTCTCGGCGCCAAAGCGTCTTGCCAGGTCGATCCGCTGCGGAATGCCTTCGACCACGATTACCTGGGCTCCCATGTCCTTGCCTACTGCCGCCGCGTACAAACCAAGGCCTCCGGCACCCTGTATTACCAGGCTGTCGCCCGTAGAGAGACCTATCTGGTGCAGCCCGAAGAGCACCTGGGAGAGCCCACAATTCGCCCCGGCCACCACCTCATCGGGGAGATCGTCCGGCACTTTATAGAAATACTGGTCCGGGTGTATGTAGTAGTGCGTGGAGAAGGCCCCGGTGAAGTGCGGCTCCTCCTCCGGCGGCTGCGACCAAAACGCATACGCCTTCTGGCACAAGTTGAAATCTCCCTGGAGACAGGCGGGACACTTGCGGCAGGTCAGGAAGTAGGGGGCGATCACCCGATCACCCACGGCCACCGGATTCCCAGCGTAGTCGGTCTCTACCCCTTCACCGAGAGCCGAGATCTCCCCGACGAACTCGTGGCCCAGGACGCACTCGCGGATGAGCGGGTGGTGAAAGTGATAGATGTGCACCTCAGACCCGCAGAGATTTGCCCGCCGAACTCTCGCCAACACCGCCCCCGGTTCCGGCTCCGGAACCTCAAACTCCTTTACGGTGACTTCCTCAGGTCCCACCAACGCCGCAACTCTGCCTTTCACTTGCAAGCCCTCCTTCCCTAATTTTTCTACGCCTCAACTTTGTACTATATCTGCCAGACCGCGCGGCGCAGCAGGTCCCAGACTGGCTAACGCCTTGTACCCGATCCAGCAAGGATTAGCCGGTCGCTCCTACCTCTGCCCAGAGCATCCCTTGCAATTATATATACCGGTAAGTATAATTCGTGTATGTCTGAGAAAACGGCCGGGCCCGGGGGCAAGGGTAAGACACGCCGGAGGTTGCTGGATGCTGCCCGCGAGCTCTTCTACGGGGGTGGCATCTGCGCTACCGGGGTCAGCGCGGTTGCCGAGAGGGCGGGGGTGACCAAGATGACCCTCTACGCCCACTTTCCTTCCAAGGAGGATCTCGTGGTCGCTTACCTGGAAGACAATGACCGGCGCTGGCGGGAGTTCCTGGAGGAGCGGCTCTCGGGTTACGAGGATCCGCGCGGGAAGCTACTGGCTGTCTGTGACGCTTACCGGGAGTATTTCACGGCCAGAGAAATGCGGGGTTGCGCGTTCGTCAACTGCGCTGCGGAGTACCCTGACCCGGACCATCCGGCGCGCCAGGTAATCCGTACCCACAAGGCCGGGGTGCGGGAGCGGATCCGGGGCCTCGCCGCCGGGGCCGGTGCGGAGGATCCCACGACGTTGGCCGGGCGCCTGTTGGTCGTGTTGGAGGGTGCCTACGTCACCGGGGCCCTGGAGGGCGACCCGGCGGTGCTCGATCGCTCCCGCGCCTTCTACGCCGAGTTGGTGGATTTGGCTGTCGGGGATCAGGTTCGTCCGTGAAGCGGACGGGCGCCCCGACGGAGGAGAAGTAAGCCGTGCAGCTTTTCGGCAAACGACGTTACGTGGTGCTGGCTTTCGCCTTGTTGGTGCTCTTCTGGGGTTCGGCGTTCGCGGTCGTGAAGGTGGGCCTTGAGTACTCGCCGCCGATGATCTTCGCCGGCCTGAGGACCCTGATGGGCGGCCTCGTGATATTGCTCGTGGCCGTTGTTTGGGGAGGGAGCCCGCATTTGAGGCGCGACTGGCCGATCTTCTTGCTGCTCGCGGCGTTTAACGTGGTCTTCTTTTTCGGGTTCCAGACCCTGGCTATCTTGTATTTGCCGTCCGGAACGGCGGCGGTACTCGAATTCTTGCAGCCGGTATTGGTCGGGATACTGGCCTGGATGATTGTAGGTGAGTCGCTTTCGGCAGCCAAGCTCGTTGGCCTCGCACTCGGGTTCTCGGGGATAGTTGCCGTGAGTTCCGGAAGCTTCTCCGGGGCCATATCCCCGGTAGGGATCGCGTTCGGGTTGGGGGCGGCGCTTTCCTGGGCCCTGGGCACGGTCTTTTTCAAGCGGTACGAGGGTAGGATCTCGACGATGTGGGCGGTGGCGGTACCGTTCGTGGCCGGGGGCTCGGTACTAGCGCTTTTCAGCCTGGCGACGGAATCGTGGACAGAGGTATCTCCCACGGGGGCGCTTTTCGCGAGCCTGGCGTACGTTTCGTTGGTCGAGATAGCGGCGGCCTGGTTGATCTGGTTCGGGCTGATACGGGCAGGAAAGGCGAGCCGCGTTGCAGTCTACGTCTTCTTCGTGCCGCTCGTTAGCATAGTAATCGGGACGATCTTTCTCGATGAGCGGCTAACGCTTTCGTTGCTGGTCGGTACCGGCCTGATCGTCACGGGTGTCTATACGGTCAATCGTTCGTCAACCGACGAGGAAAAAACCTCGGCCAGACCCGTAGCGGCGGGCGGCGGAAGTTGAAACTTCCGCAGAAGTTGGTCTAATGTAGCCGCGCAATCCATACGGAAAACTGTTTGTTTTGGGAAGGCGGCTCTTTGCGGCTGAAGTTCCTCGCCATATCCGATGCCCACCTGGGGGAGGCGCCCTCGGTGCTCACGTACCAGGAGGGCAGGCGGCACCTGAGAGATGTGATCCTGGCCCACCTTGGCGGCGGTGAGAAGGTGGAAACCGAGCAACTCGTGCTCATGGGCGACATCCCTGAAAGGTCGCACGCCACGCCAGACGAGATGCTCTCCAGCACCCACGGTTTTATGGAAACGCTGGCCGAGGCGGTTGCTTTCGAGAAGGTCGTGTACACGCCCGGAAACCACGACCATACCCTCTGGACGGAATACTGCAAGAAGCTCCACGGGGAAAAAACCGTAGGTTGCATAACCGTCCCGGAGGGAGAATCGGTAGTGCGGGGCGGGGGGCGGAAAGACGAAAACGATAGCGCCGGCGAGATACTGGCCACGATCTTCGAGTATCCGCACGGCCCGATCTGGGAGGCCATAGAAGAGAACGGGGTGGATATCTCTTTCGCCAACCCTCTCTACGCGGAGCGCTTCAACGGGCGGACCTACGTCTTCTCGCACGGTACCCACTTCCGAAAAGAGGTGACGTCGCCGCGCTGGGCGCGCCGGGTGGCGGAGCTGTTGACCTCCAACGGCATACTGGGAGATTTTCAGGTTCTCTCCGAAGGGGACGTCCGGGACGCGAAGAGTCTGGAAGAGCTGGAACGGGTGGTGGCGCCGTTCATAGACGCATTGCTGCCCGCATACGAGAACAACCCGGTCTCGATGCTCGACGAGGCGGGCTACCTGATGGCGGTCTTGAGCGGCAGGTTCGGCCTGCAGCGGCAGAGCCCGGACGAGAGCCGGCTCTTCCCGCTGGAGGACCTGCCGGAGGTTCCCGAAGACAGAATTCCACGCCTTACAGCAGGGGGAAAGATCGTGGACTTTCCCCTAAAGCTCTGCATGGAGTACTTCCTGCCGCACATGACAGCCCACCTGGAGGAGCACGGCCTGTCTGGAGACACCACCTTTGTCTACGGGGACACCCACGACGGCGGTTGGGGGGAGCTATCGTTGGCGGACGGCCGCAACCTGCGGGTGTACAACACCGGCGGTTGGATCACCTACGACATAGAGGACCATCCCACCTGCTACCTGTTTGCCGTTGACGAAGCCGGTACCGAATACCTGCTCGACGTCTCTTACAAGGAGGTGGACGTGAACGGCAACCTGTTGTTGAAGGCCGTCTCCGACAGCTCTAACACGGTGCGGCAAAAGGCCGGCAACGCGCTGGGGGATCTGCTGGAGCTGGTCGAGAGCGCGCGGCCGTAGTCTCTGTTACGTCCGGACCCAGACCAGGTGGTAGACTCGAATCGCCGATGGTGCTGCCGGGAACAGTTTCGGGGAGCAGTTGCGGAATTGGAAGCTGAACGAGGACGATCGACCCGCGAGTAGAGAAAGGCCTGTTGTTGACGGGTAGGGTGGCGTGCGTAGCGTAAAGAAGAGCCCGCGCGCGAGGAAAAACCAGTCCGACGCGCGGCGGGAGGATCCGAAGTTCCGCCGGCTGGATCCCGACGTGCGGCGGATGGCCCTCCTTGTTGCGGCGGCGATCTTCATGTTCTCTCTGGGCTGGTGGCTGAGTGGGCCGCTCGACGATCTCTGGCAGCTGTTTCGTGAGATAGACGCAAAGACCTTGCGGGCCACCATCCAGGGCCTCGGTCCGTGGGCGCCGCTGACCTCGACGGCGCTCATGATCGTCCACGCGTTCGTACCGTTTCCTCTGGAGCTCCTGGCGGCGGCGAACGGCCTGGTATTCGGGACCTGGGGCGGAATCGCCATTACCTGGGCCAGCATGGTCCTAAGCTCCTGGGTCGGGTACGGCGCGGCCCGTTTCGCCGGCCCGTGGGTATTCCGTATCGCACCGGGCGACCGGCTCGAACGCATGCAGGAGTGGACTCGCCAGCGCTCGGACTGGCAGCTCGTGGCGGTACGCTTTATCCCGATCATCTCCTTCAGCCTGCTCAACCTGGCGATGGGCCTGCTCGGCATCAGGTTCTGGCGCTTCACGTGGACGACGGCCGTTGGCATCATCCCGATCGTCGTAGTCTCGGTCGTCAGCGGCCACCTGCTGACCATCGGACCCTGGGGATGGGCCGTGGTAGGTCTCCTGGTGCTGGCGCTCGTCCTCTGGGAACTCCAGCGGCGGCGCACCGAAGCTTAAGCGGCCCGGAAGACCCTGGCGCGGGACTAGCGGATCGCCGCGAGCTGGACGCTCTGTTCGGCCAGGCCGTAGCCGGCTTCGGTGAGTGGATGGGCGATTATGTCGGCACCGGCTTCCCGCAGCACGTCCTCTTCGTCTGGGTACATGCTGATCGTGCTGATAACGCCCTCGAAGCCCCGGCCGCGCAGTTCCCGGACGGCTTGCATCCGGCCTTCGAGGTCCGGCACCGTCAGGATCACGCGCTCCAGCCTCCCGAGGTTCAGGTTTTCCCAGAAATCCGGGTCTTCGGCGTCGCCGTAGGCGACCCGCCGGCCTTCGGCGCGGTGCTCCTCGATCTTGGTGGGGTCCGAGTCGAGGCCGACGGGACGCCCGCCGTGGTCCGTGAGGTTCGCGTAGGCGGCGGTGCCGGTTCGGCCCATGCCGAAGATCAGGGACCGGGCGCTACCCAGCATGTGCGGCGTCTCGTCGGGGTGCCGGACGTTGCGCTCGAAGCGGCAGAGGGTTGGTTCGTACCTGGCATACAGGACGTGAACGGCCCGGTTGAGCGGCGCGCTGATCACGAACGACAACACCACCGCCAGCGCCAGCACGACCAGCGCGGACTCGGGGATTAGACCCCCGGCGGCGGCCGCGGCCCCGGCTATAAGGGCGAACTCGCTGTAGGCCGTTAGCGAGACGGCTACCATAAACGCGTTCCGGACCCGCAGGTTGAAAAGCGTCGACAGGTAAAAGAACAGCGCGCTCTTAAACGGCAGCAGCAACGCCAGAACCAGGGCGAAAGCCAGGCCCCCGAACGTGGGAAAGCCGGCCAGCCCGATCTCCAGGAAAAAACCGACCAGGAACGCTTCTTTGAGTCCCCACAGCTTATCCGCCAGTTCGTCGGCCTGGGGGGTGCCGGCGAGCAGCGCCCCGGCAGCCAGTGCTCCGAGCTCCGAGCTCAGCCCGAGCTCTTCGAACAGGGTGCCGACCCCCAGGGCCAGCAGCAGGCCGTAGATCAGGAGCAACTCGTCGTGCTTGCTCGCCTTCAATAGTTGCGTGAGCGGCATCCGGGCCAGCGGAATCGCGAGCAACAACAGGGCCCATGGGGAGGGTGCTCCCAGGCCGCTGAACGCCAGCAGGCAGATAGCCACGATATCCTGGAATATGAGGATGCCTATGGCGATCCGCCCGTGATAGGAGTCCAGCTCCCCCCGATCTTCCAATGTCTTGGCCGCCAGCACGGTGCTCGAAAACCCGAGCGCGATCGCGATCAAGATAGCCGCCGGTATCCCGAACCCGAACGCCACCACCACCAGGGTAAACAGCACGGCGCTTAGCAGCAGGTGTATGGCCCCGACCCCGAGTACCTCCGGGCGCAGGATGCTCTTTATCCGGAGGTGGAGCCCGATGGTGAACAGGAGCAGCAACACCCCGATGTGCCCGATCTCGTGCAGAAGATCGGTGCTCTCAAATCCTATGGCGAATAGCGCGAATCCCCCGCCCAAGTAACCTACCAGGGGCGGGAGCCTCAAGGCGCTCGCTACAAGGCCCAACACGTAAGCTACAATCAGAAGAACCGCTGTTACGAGTGACGCCTCCAAAGTCTTCCTCCTCCACTTTTTTGCCTCCAATCGGGATAGTCTACTTTATATACGATGAAAGCCACCCCGGCGGCTGATAGAAAGCTGCGAGATCCAGGTGCTAGACTTTGTTCGCCAGGATTCGTAAAGGGGGCTATTTATGGTGGATCATCTCGTGTTCTTTGCCGTAAGAGAGGATGCTGCACCCGAAGATGTCGATGATCTACTCTCGTCTATCCAGGACTTGCGGCACAGCGTGGACAGCGTGGTGGACCTGTCGGTGGGCGAAGATTTCAGCGGGCGGGCGGGAGAATATACCCACGCGCTCTTTACCCGTTTCGAGGATCGCGCCGGACTACAGGAGTATTTGGGCCACCCGGACCATCTCGTCGTCGTGGAGAAACTCGAACAACACACCACGGGCCGGATCGCGGCCGACTACGAGTTCTAGTGCGGGAGCCGGATTACAAGAGCATTACGCCCCGGAGGCTTAGGGAAAAGCTTCAAGCCGGCGAGCAACCGGAGCTACTCGATGTCCGGGAGCCCTGGGAGTTTGCCGCCGCCCGGATAGAAGGCTCCACGCTTATCCCGCTCGGTGAAATGCCCGGCAGGATCTCCGAGCTGGACCCCGGCCGGGAGACGGTGGTGATCTGCCACCACGGGGCGAGGAGCGCCTACGTGACGCGGGCGCTCGACCGTTCGGGATTCGACCGCGTACTTAACCTGGAAGGCGGCCTGGACGCCTACTCGCGGGTAGACGAGACCGTGCCCAGATACTGAACGCCTGGAGTCCAGCACACAAAGGAATGGCGGGCACGCTCCGGTTCCGGCTCGGGTAAACCAAGAGACCAGTGCAGCGGCCGACGTACTTTGGGCATGACGGCATGTACCTCGGATGGTCGGCCACTACGACCTTCGACACCCGCTCCCGCGTGACTGTGACCGCCCTGACGAACCTCCTCAGCTTCCTCGTCCACCGATTGCAGAGAGCCCTCTACAACGCTCTGGATACTTGAAACGAGGCCAGCCAGGGTTCCCGCTGCTTTCCTGGACCCTCGCTCAAGAAGCGTTCTCTACCTTCATCGCGTCGTCGGCCGACCTGCCGGAGTCCAGGCCAACCGAGCACTTGACGTAGTAGCCCGCAGGCGAGTCTGGCTCGGGAGCCCCGGTGGTCTCCGGAACGAACTCCTTGGAAAAAGCGTTGCCGTCGAGCGAGACCCGGGCGTCGCGGCCGAAGTCGTCGCTAATCGGTCCGTCGCGGCCTTCCAGCACCCGGCAGAGCGGGGGCGTGGCGACGCCTTTCGCCCATACCCCGGTAACCAGGATCTCCTCTCCCCGCCACCCGGCGCGCTTGATATCGAGGGCTGTGGACTGGGCTTCGCCCTCCCCGCAGGCGGCAAGCAGCACCAGCAGCGCGCAGAGCGAAGCGAGCCGCCGGACGAGCTTCGAGAACCGGTGGCTCCTGCCGGGAGGTTTATTCTCCGGCACGCAGCGCTTCTTCTATCTGCCGGTAGAGTCCGGCGGCGAGGCCGTTGGGGGTTGAGGAACGGTCCTGGAGCATCCGGGCGGCTTCGGGGGCGGTGGTCTCACCCGGCATCTCGAACGTCAGAACGACGGGATCCAGGTCTTCCAGGCCGAGTTCTTCTCCAACAACCCGCTGGACCTCCGCAAGGGGCCGGCCCCGCTCTTTAGAGAGCTGGTGGCTCATGGCCCGCGGGTCTAGCTCCTGGCAGACGGCTATACCGCCACCCAGCCGCCGCTCCCACCACCACTCGGCCCGGATGCCGGTGAAGTTCTCTTCGACGAGCATAGTCGCCTTGTCCGCCAGAAACTGGTTGAGGTACTCGGTCATGGAGACTCTTTATACCAGTTCCTGGACCCATCCCACCCGGAACGCAGGATGCGGGTACAATGCGGAGCTAGAGAAGGGAGAGGTGCGGATGTCCCGCAGGCGCAAGGTCCCAACGCCGTCGCCGGAGCTGGCGGCGAAGGATACGTACCCCACAAACCGGGAGGGCATCCGGCGGGTAGCCGGATGCCTGGAGGTTGCCGGGGGCCGCGGTTTCCGGAGGCCGCGCTCGTGAGCGGCCGGGCAACGGTCGTTCACGACCGGGCCCTCGAAGCCTACGGGTTCGGGGATGGCCACCCGTTCAACCCCCTCCGCATCAGGCTGACGCTGGAGCTCTGCGAGGCGTTGGGGCTTTTCGCGGGCCGCGAGTTCGCCGCGCCGGAACCCGCCGGCGAGACGGACCTGCTCACGGTACACAACCTGACTTACATCCGGCTCGTGGAGGAGGCGGGGATGGGACTGGGCGACCCGATGAAGCTGCTCCAGTACGGGATCGGCTCCTCAGACAACCCGGTCGTGCCGCGCGTCCACGAGGCGGGTTCCCTGGTGGTCGGCGCGGTCTTGAAGGCCTCCCGGATGGTCATGGACGGCGAGGTAGAACACGCCCTGTGTGTCTCCGGCGGGCTCCATCACGCCCTCCGCTCCAGGGCGAGTGGTTTCTGCTTCTACAACGACGCCGGGGTCGCCATCGCCTGCCTCAAGAAAGAGCATCCGGGGATCAAGATCGCCTACGTGGACACCGACGCCCACCACGGTGACGGTGTCCAGTGGATGTTCTACGACGATCCCCAGGTCTTGACCGTCTCCATGCACGAGTCGGGCCGCTACCTCTTTCCCGGTACCGGCGGGGTCGAAGAGCGTGGTAGACGAGCCGGTACGGGCTACGCCGTAAACATACCGCTGGAGCCCTTCACCGACGACGAGTCCTGGATCCACTGCTTCGAGGTCGTGGTTCCCGAAGTGTTGCGCGCCTTCGGCCCCGACATCATCCTTTCCCAGAACGGCTGCGACGGGCACAAGCTCGACCCGCTCACCCACCTCTCCGCCACGACCCGGCTCTACGAGCACGTCCCGGCCCGGGTCCACGATCTCGCCCACGAGCTCTGCGACGGGCGATGGGTCGCTACCGGCGGCGGGGGATACGATATATGGCGCGTCGTCCCCCGGGCCTGGTCTGCCCTGTGGGCGGCCGTGTCCCACCAGGATCTACCCGAACATGTGCCCCAGGATTGGCGCACCAAGTGGGGCGGGCAAAGCCCCGTGAAGCTGCCGGAGCTCATGCGCGACGATCCGCTAGACTACCCGCCCATCGCCCGCTCGGAGGGAATCTCCGAATCCAATCGCCGCACCGCCGAGAAGAGCCTGGAGCAGGCCCTACAGCTCATCGGCCGCTAGAAAAGTAGAAGAGATCCCGGGGTCTGTGCTACCCTACGTTCCGGGCGATGAGCGAGCCATACGGACATAGCATCGCAACGCTGGCTACCGAAACGACCCCGCGAGAGACTACCCGGCGGCGCACCACGCAGGAACCCCCTTACAAGGTCATCCTGCACAACGACGATTACACGCCGATGGAGCACGTAGTAGCAACCCTCCGCAAGGTCATTCCGCGCATGTCCACGCGCCGGGCGGTCTCGATCATGCTCGAAGCCCACACCAAAGGCAAAGCCGTCGCCACCAAGACCCACAAAGAGCTCGCCGAACTCTACCAGGACCAACTAAGGTCCGAAGGACTCACCGCCACCATAGAACCGGATT
>JBHJHC010000081.1:0-26519 GCA_050331175.1 Rubrobacteraceae bacterium
GTGACGCCCGGTGCTCCGAGCGCCGACCCCCCTCCGCCCCTTCACCAGCGACGCGAAACGGCGCGGCGGTAAATCCCCGCCGCGCCTTTTCTCGTTGGGTCCTACCCGCTGGGAAGGGCTCTAGTAAGCCTAGACCACCTGAACGTCGACCCAATCAACCCCGGCCGCGGTGAGACCGATGGCCTGGGCGGAGCCCTGCGAGAGGTCCAGACCCCTACCGTGTATGTAAGGTCCCCGGTCGTTGACCCGCACGGTTACACACTCCGCGTAGCAAACCTGCAGCAGGGTGCCGAACGGCAAGGAAGGATGCGCGGCGGTGTAGTCCCACTGGTTGAAGACCTCGCCACTGGCGGTCAAGTTGCCGTCAAAGCCGGGGCCGTAATAACTCGTCAGTACCGGCTCGGCACTGGCGTCCTTGTCTGCCGCCGCCAACGCGAAGGCCATCACGCCAGCGAGCACGAACACTTTCAACAAACGCTTCATTTACCCCTCCAGATAAACGATTTGCACAACAGGTCGAGAGGCTACTACGCCAAAAAAGTGTGTCAAGCAGTAGCAAAGTATCTGAAAGTGAATGGAATCACATCTGGAGCGGCGTATGAAATCGGGCAGATCGCGGGTCGAAAAACCTCAAAATGCCGAGAATGCCATATCTATGGTCTTCTGACGTACTAGAATGCGTGTCGTGCACTACGCACATACGACATATGTAGTGCTTTAATTGGCTCGAAATATTTTTGAAATATTTTCGTAACATCTGGTGAGGAGGGTGTATGCGCTACGAGTTCTGGCGATACTTGAAGATCCGGGGTGCTTCCGGGGCGAGTTGGTCGGCGGACGGCCGCCGGGTGGCGTTCTTGACGGACATCACGGGGGTGACACAGGTATGGGAGGTCCCGGTGGAGGGTGGTTGGCCGGAGCAGTTGACCTTCTATGAGGAGCGGGTGGCGGGTGCCCGGCACTCGCCGGTGGAGGATCGACTCGTGTTCAGCTTGGACGTTGGTGGCCACGAGCGGATGCAGCTCTACCTCTTGGGGGACGGGAAGGTCAGGGATCTCACCGGGAACCCCGAATCCATTCACTACTTCGGCGGGTTCGAGCCTGATGGTCGGCGGATAGCGTATACGGCTACCCGGCGCAACGGGACCGACTTCGACGTGTACACGCAGGACCTGGCCGGCGGGCCGGAGATGGTCTGGGAAGTGTCCGGCTATCATACCGTCGCTGATTGGGGGCCGGATGGGTCTTGCCTGATCGTCTCCCGGCACTACTCCAACCTGAACAACGACCTCTACGAGCTAGACCTGGCAAGCCGGGAGGCCAGGCTTCTCACGCCCCACGAAGGCAATGCCCGCTACTCCGGGGTCCGCGCTACGCCGGATGGGGGGAGCCTGTATCTGGCGACGGATCTGGACGGCGACTTTCTGCGGCTGGCAAGGTTGGATCTCTCCACCCTGGAGCTCGAATACCTGACGCCCGACGACCACGACGTGGAGAGCGTCGAGCTTTCGCGGGACGGGAGATATCTGGCGGCGACCCGTAACGTCGAAGGATACTCGGACCTCATGCTCTTCTCGGGCAGGGGGCGCCGGATGCCGACCCCGGAGATCCCCCCGGGCGTACTGGGCGGGTTCAGGTTCTCTCCCGATTCCAGGAGGCTCGCGTTTACCGCCGCCGGACCGGCGCTCAACCCGGACGTGTGGGTAGTCGACCTGCCGGACGGCGAGCCACGGCGTCTGACCCGCTCATCCACGGCCGGCATCCCCCGGGGCACCTTCCGGAGTCCCTCGGTAATCCGGTATCCCAGCTTCGACGGGCGCGAGATCCCGGCGCTCTTCTACGAGCCGCGGGAAGCAGGCGCGCCGGTCGTCGTAAACGTTCACGGCGGCCCGGAGAGCCAGTCGCGGCCGCTATTCGCCCCGATTACCCAGTACTTCATCAACCGGGGCTACGCGGTGTTCGCGCCGAACGTCCGGGGCTCGACCGGCTACGGAAAGGCGTACACCAGTCTGGACGACGTGCGCCTGCGCATGGATTCTGTCGAGGACCTCGCACACGCCGCCTACTGGCTGCGCGATAGGGGACACGAGAGGATAGCGGTTATGGGCGGCTCCTACGGCGGGTTTATGGTGCTCGCCGCGCTTACCGGATACCCGGAGTTGTGGAGTGCCGGGGTGGACATCGTCGGCGTTGCCAACCTGGTTACGTTCCTGGAGAACACCGGCAGCTATCGTAGGGCGCTCCGCGAGCCGGAATATGGTTCGTTGGAGAGAGACCGGGAATTTCTAGAGTCCATAAGCCCGATCCACAAAGCGGATCAGATAACAGCTCCGCTCCTGGTAATCCACGGCAGGAACGATCCCCGCGTCCCGGTCGGTGAAGCGGAGCAGATCGTAGAGCAGGTGCGCTCCAACGGCGGAACCGTCGAGTACCTGCTCTACGAAGACGAGGGGCACGGCCTGGCAAAACTCAAGAACCGCCTCGACGCCTATCCCCGGATCGCCGCTTTTCTCGACGTCTATCTAGCCTCGTAACAGGACCCCGTCTACCCCGGCTCGTCCCGGTAGACCTTGGCGAACAGGATGGGGGAGAGCGTACAGGTAAAGACGGCTACCAGGATCGTTGCCGCGGCGACCGCTTCGGAGACGGCCCCGACTTCGACGCCGATAGCCGCCGCGGCGATGATGAGCGAGAGCCGGCTGGAGAGCAGGAGTCCCGCGGAGACTGCCCCGCGCATCCCGTAGAGCCTGGCGAATAATAGGGAAGGCAACATCTTTACGACATAGGCGGCGACCAGGAGCAGGGGAACCAGCAGCAGGCCTTCGGGGGAGCTGGTGATCTGCCCGAGATCGAAGTTCGCGCCGGTCTGGATAAAGAAGATCGGGATAAGAAACCCGAAACCGATGGCGCTGAGCTTTTCCTCCAGATTCCTCGACTCGTGGTGGGAGATAAGCGAGATGGCGGCCCCCGCCAGAAAGGCTCCCAGGATAACCTCGGCCCCGACCCACTGGGAGAGCACGACGAAAAAGATCATGAGCGCGAAGGCGAGCCGCGTCCGGGTCTCAGCCGCCGCCGTGCGAGGCGTATGCACCGCGGCGCGCCAGCGGCCCCGCCGGAGCAGGGCCCCGATCCGCCAGACCCCGAAAAAAGCTACGAAGAGCGCCAGGATCAGGAGCAGCTCCGGCGTTACCCCTCCAGCAACGGCGGCGATGGCGGCGGTAATGAGCAGCATCGTGCTGAAGTCGGCGACGAGCGCGCTGAGCAATATGCTCTGGCCGAAGGGCCGGGCGACGAGAGCAAAATCCCTCAGTACCGGCACCACCACGCCCACCGACGTCGTAGACAGTATGAGGGCCATAATGAGCGGGTTTCTTACCAGGCCGGCGGCGCCCAGGAGCAACGAGACCAGGAACGCCAGGACGACGGTCCCGATGAAAACGACGAGGCCCAGGATCAAAGGGTTGGTGAGCGCCTCGCCGGCCCTTCCGCCACCGTTCTGCCCGCCGGTGTTCCCGGCCCTCAGCGTGGAGAAATCTATCTCCAGCCCCGAGAGGAACATGAGATAAACGAAACCGAAATCAGCCAGAAAAGTCAGGTAGGAGCTCTCCTGGATCACACCGAACCCGCTATCCCCGAGAAGGATGCCGGCCAGGATCTCACCCACGATCACCGGCACCGGCAAGATCTTGAGCCGGTCGGAGATCAGCGGAATAACCGCCGCCAGCCCCATTACGATCAGCAGCGGCGCGAAAGAGGGCGTCTCTTCCCCCAGTAAAAGCGCCATGGTACCCACCACCATCCTGGCAGTTTAACCCAGGGCTGCGGCCTCGCCGGAGCAAAGACCCTCGACGCCTATCCTGAAATCGCCGGGTTCCTCGCCGAGCACCGGGCCGGCAGTTAACCTGAAGTTATCGGAAAGTTTACGATGTTGTTACGAATCCGTTAAGGTTTGTTGCTATACCTGCTCCAGGATGTAGCGGCGTTTTGGAGGAGGCAGGTCTTGAGCATTCACGGCAACTGGGACCGGCGGTTCAGCCGGCGGGACTTCCTAAAGGTTGGAGGCATGGGGGCGGCTGCGTTGGCGCTGGGTTCGAACGAGGCTCTCGCCAGGCCCCGGCCTGGCGGGCGTCGGGCGGGTTTCGGGAGCCTGGTCGAGGATAGGCGGGGGCTGCTTGATCTACCAAGAGGCTTCCGGTACCGGGTGATCTCCCCGCAGTTTGATCCGCGCACGCTGGAACAGAAGACGGTCGATGGGGAGACCGTGTTCGTCGGGGAGCCGAATCGGCTGGACTTTCCGAGGGAACCGGTGCCGGGCGACCACGATGGCATGGCGGCGCTGCGGGGGCCGCGGAACACGACTATTCTGGTGCGGAACCACGAGCTTTCGCCAGGAGACATAGAAGGAAACGCCGGGGATAGCGAAGTTCCGGGACGGGTTCCCTATGATCCCGACCAGCCGGGGGGTACCACCGGCATAGTCGTCGGTAGAAACGGGAAGGTAATCCGGGACTACGTAACCTCTTCCGGTACCAACCGCAACTGTTCGGGCGGGCCGACACCCTGGAACACCTGGCTGACGTGCGAGGAGACCCGTATCCGCGCCGAGGAAGACGAGCAGGCGAGCAGAGACCACGGCTACGTCTTCGAGGTACTACCCTACGGGGGCCAGTATCTGTCGGCCCTGCCGATAAGGGACATGGGCTTTTTCTCCCACGAGGCGGTTGGTATAGACCCGCGAACGGGTATCGCCTACCTCACCGAAGACGATTTCCGCGGGGAGATTCCGGACGACCCGCGCGACGAGCGGCCGGACAACGACGAGGACCCGAACAACGAGGTCGACTACGAGGTGGCGAGCCGCTCGAGCTTTCTCTACCGTTTCGTACCAAACGCTAGAAACCTCAGGCCCGGTTCGTACCTGAAGGGTGGTAAGTTGCAAGCCCTTGGTTTGAGGGAGCCGGCAAAGAGCAGGATCTCCAACAACGCCGACCTCGCGGATCAGGGCCAGAGCACGCGGCGGGTACGCTGGATCGACGTTAATCCCGAGGAGGCTCACGCGGATGCCCTGGCAAAAGACGCCCTGCGCTTTAACCGGCTGGAGGGTGCGGATTTCGCCGGCGGGGCTTTCTGGTTTAACGACACGGCTGGGGGTGAGGCGAGGCTCGGACAGACCTTCCGGCTCGTCCCCGGCCGCAACGGCAACGATAGGATCGAGCTCTTCTTCGAGTCCGACGACCCCGAGAACATGCAGAGCCCCGACAACACCGTAGTTTCTCCGTGGGGAGATCTCTGGTTCTGCGAGGATGGTGAGGGCGACGACCGGGTCATGGGCATTACGCCGGATGGCGGAACTTACGAGTTTGCCCGCAATCGGCTCAACGACTCCGAGCTCGCCGGCTGCACGTTCGCCCCCGACGGCAGAACCTTCTTCGTAAATATCCAGAACCCGGGCCTTACTTTCATTATTCAAGGCCCGTTTGGCCGCGTAAACCGTAGGCGGCAGCGCCAGCTGTCCTACGCCTCCCCACCGGCAGGATACGGGCCGAAGATCTCTGGCGAGCTCTCCGAGGCCGCCGAGAAGCACGGCCTGGGCCCGCTCGAGGCGGCCGTATACGATCGGGCCGGTTACGAGTTGGCCTAGAGAAAAACGGGCGAGGTCACATCCGGCGTGGCGGGGTGATTCCCGTCACGCCGGTGTTTTGGCGTCGAACCGGGGAAGATGAGGTTGGGAGGCCCTCGAAAGAAAGCAGCGAAAGCCGCGGGTTTTCGTGGGAGATTCTAGAAAAATCCGCTTCTATGGTGTAAATAGAACCCTGCTTCTCAGCGTGAAATGGTCGAGCAGGGTCCAGTCAACTTTCTGGCAAACCACTTTGTGCCGGATGCCAAGAAGGAAGGTGTTCTGAAGTCTACAAGCTGACGCTACCACTACTGCCGCCGGTATCGGGGGAGAGAGAGCCGGTAGGCCCTACCAGCCCATCAACGAGGAGCGAGGGAGTATGACGCCCGGGACCTCCTCTGTTGGCGTCGAAGATAGGACCCTTGACTCCGGTGAAGTGGGCCAGCAACCCCGCCTCGGGCGCAGGATAACCGTGTACGCGCTCGCTGCGGCGCTCTTGCTCGGGCTCGGGGTTACGGGCCTGGCGTTCGCCAGCTCCATGGAGCGGCTCGTAGTTCAGACGGTCGAGACGCCGGTTGCCGGGCCGCCGGACCCGGCGCCTTCCGCCCCAGCGCCCTCCGAGCCCCCGCCGCCGGAACCCGTTGCCCGCGAGGCTATCGAAGAGAAGGACCCTGAAGCCCCCGGTAATCCGGCTGCTCTGGAGGAACGAATAAACGAGATAACGCAGGAGTACGGGGGGGTGTACGGGGTGGTGGTCTCGGACCCGGCGTCGGGAGAAACCGTTTCGTTGGGCGCGGACGAGACCTTCTTCGCGGCGAGCATCGGCAAACTGCCGACCCTGCTCTCGCTCTACAAATCAGCGGCCCAGGGAACGGTGGATCTGGACGACGAGATCACCATGCTGGCCTCCGACGTGCAAGGCTACGGGACCGGCGTTTTACACGATCGCGAGGTGGGCTACACGCTTACGCTGCGCGAGTGCGCGTTCTACATGATGAACGAGAGCGACAACACCGCCTGGGAAATGCTTACCCGCTACCTGGGCGAAGAGAAGATACAAGGCGACGTGGCGAGTCTCGGGGCCTACGATACCGAGTACTGGGCCCCCAACACCACAACCGCGGACGACGTGTTGCTCATGCTGAAGACGATAGCGGACCCTTCGTTTACGTCCCCCGAACTCTCCGAGGAGATGCTCTATTCGATGACCGACACGGTTTCGGAGGATCGTATAACCGGCGGCCTTCCGCCGGACGTTCGGGTGGCGCACAAGATCGGGACCTACGAGAACAACTTCAGCGACGCCGGGATCGTGTACTACGGTGACGGTTCTTCGGAGGAGCACTACTTCATCGTGGTGTTTACCGACGAGTTGGGTGAAATGGATGCGCGGGCGGCGATCCAGGAGATGGCCGCCGCCGCCCACCGGACGTTTGGTCCGGATTCCGGCTCGTAGAGCCCTTCCCGTTGACAACCTGTCGCGGGTCCGGCTAAGCTCTCCGGGAATCCGTTTTGGAAAGGTGATATGAGATGGAACGCACGAAGTTTCTACTCGACGAGAAGAGCCTGCCGGAGAGCTGGTACAACCTGGTCCCGGACCTGCCGTTCGGGCTCGAGCCTCCCGTGAACCCCGAGACCCGCGAGCCGGTCGGCCCGGAGGCGTTCGTCCCGATTTTCCCGCAGGAGATCATCCACCAGGAGGTTACGGGCGAGCCGAACGTTCCGATTCCCGAGGAGGTACGGGAGATCTACAGCCTCTGGCGTCCGACCCCGCTGTTCCGGGCCCGGCGACTCGAGAAGCATCTCGACACCCCGGCTCACATCTACTACAAGTACGAGGGTGTTTCGCCGGCCGGCAGCCACAAACCGAACACCGCCGTCCCCCAGGCTTTCTACAATCGCGAGGAAGGCGTAGGCCGGCTCACCACGGAGACCGGGGCCGGCCAGTGGGGGTCATCCCTGGCGTTCGCCAGCCGCCAGATGGGGCTCGACTGCACCGTGTATATGGTCCGCGTTAGCTACGACCAGAAACCCTACCGCCGCAACATGATGGAGACCTACGGCGCCCGGGTCCACGCGAGCCCCACGGACCTCACCCGGGCGGGCCGGAATATACTCGAGGCCGCCCCCGATTCCCCGGGCTCTCTGGGTATCGCCATTAGCGAGGCCGTCGAAGACGCGGCTATGAACGAAGACGCCAAGTATTCGCTGGGCAGCGTCCTGAACCACGTCCTGTTGCACCAGACCGTGATCGGGCAGGAGGCCCTGGAGCAGATGGAGCTGGCCGGTGAGTACCCGGACGTCGTGGTCGGGTGTGCGGGCGGTGGCTCCAACTTCGGCGGCGTTGCCTTCCCGTTTCTCCGCGAGAACTTGAAGAACGGCCGGAACACGCGCCTCATCGCGGTCGAGCCTGCCTCTTGTCCAACGTTTACGAAGGGGCGTTTTGTCTACGACTTCGGCGACACGGCCGGCATGACCCCGATGATGAAGATGTATACCCTGGGACACTCTTTCGTGCCGCCGGGCATCCACGCCGGCGGCCTGCGCTACCACGGTGAATCCCCGGTGCTCTCCGCCCTCGTGCACGAGGGACTCGTGGAGGCCCAGGCCTACCCCCAGAACCCGACCTTCGAGGCGGGCCTGGCGTTCGCCCGGACCGAGGGCATAATCCCCGCGCCGGAGGTGAACCACGCGATCAAGGCAACCATGGACCTGGCCTGGGAAGCGCGGGAAGCCGGGGAGGAGAAGGTGATTCTCTTCAACCTCTGCGGCCACGGCCACTTCGACTTCGCGGCCTACGAGCGCTACCTGGCAGGAGACCTCGAGGACCTCGAACACTCCGAGGAGGCTGTGGAAGAAGCTATCGCCCAGATACCGGGCTAGGTCTCCCCGGCTAGGAAGCGCGGGCCAGACCCTGTTCCAGACCGGAGATCCTGGCGTGCAAACCGATCAGCTCTTCTAGAGTCTGGGCCGGGTTCGCGCCGTTCTCCAAGACCTCGAAGCCGCGGACCTGGTATCCCCGATCCCGGAGGTCAAGCTCCGTCGACCGGGAGGGCACCACAACGACCGAGCACCGCTCGTAGAACTGCCGCACGGCGGCGTCTACGATCTCCGCCGCGAACTCGTCGCCCGAGAGGGCGCGAGCCTGGACGCCGAAATCCGTGTGATAGGCCCCCACGACCGGGAGGCCGAGCGTGGTACCGGCCGCGAGCGCCGCGATCCCTAGAGGCCCGGGCGTCGCGACGTGCAACGTGTCGTACCCCGCTTCGACTACGTGCTCCAATACGTCCAGAAACGAGGGGATGCCGAGCGTGAGATCTCCGTGGAGCGGTACCGGCATCCGGACCACGGCGCGCAACGGATGGCTGCCGCCGATGTCCCCGCCGCCACCGCAGCTGACGAGCCGCAACCGCTCCGGGCGTCCCGCGCCAGCTTCCAACAGCAGCCGCCGGTACGCCGCGGCTACACCGCCTTCTCCGCCACCGCCATCCACGAATACTCCAACCTTTAGCTCCTCCGACTGGTCCGGGAATAGCTCTCGACGCAGGTTCCGGGCCTTCGCTTCCTCCCTGCCAAAGTATCCCTGGACCGCTGCGTAGGGCGCCACAAACAAATGGCCGTCTACCAATCCCCCCAGGGAGCCGAGCAGGTTCGTGGCGGAGAACTCCTTTTCCATACCCTGAAACGCCCTCGACAAGCGCTCTTCGTAGCGCCCGATCAGGGCCGCCCGGATCGCCGGTTCGCCCAACCGCGCGAGTAGCGGGACTGTGCTGACCAGTTTTTCACCGGAAGTCTCGGCTACCGATACAAAGTTACGCAACACGGGTACGTTACGCGCCAGGTCCTTTAGCAATCGGGTTTCTGGCTTGGCGCCTTCATCGATCGCCGCGCCGGCTATCTTGAAGCCGGTGTGGACGAGTTTCCTGACGGAACCGTCATTACCGGCGGGGCGGGATTCACCGGCGGCCAGGGCTTCGAGGAGTTCTTTGGGGTTGCTGGTTTTCGGGAAGAGGGTATACGTTGCGCCGCCGTAGATTCCGCCGTGGTCGTCCGATCCAGCGGTCCCCGAGATCCCGCGGTGCGGGGGAGAGGGGAGGCCGTGGCGGGCGGCCAACAGCCGGAGATCCGCGGCGTCCGTGCCGGTGGCGATCTCCCGCGCGAGCCGGTTCTGTCCCGCGGGCCGGGAGCCGTTTACGAACTCCCAGATCCCGAATAGCAACAACCGCTTCTCGACTTGTTTGCGGGTCACGGGCTTGGGCATACCGTAGATCGGATGCGCCAGCACGTGGACTAGCCCGGCCTCTCTCAGGTAATCTACCAGCCGGTAGATATTGTCCCGCCGGGCCTGAAGCTCCGGGTGATCGTCGGCGTCGAGACCGTAAACGAGCACGTCCGCGTGGGCGCCGTCTTCGGGAAACAAGGCCGAGACCTCTTCGCCGGCAAAAAAGTCCGGGTAGTGGAGCAGGGTTTCGGCGCCGGCGAGGGTCTCGTGATCCGTGAGGGTCACGAAGTCCATGCCCGCCCGTTTCGCCATCCGGTATGCGTCTTCGGGCGGCGTGTAAGACTCGCGGGCTTCGGCTCCCGGGCCGAGCCCGCGGACCCACCAGTTGCCCGCCGTGCCCGACGCGTAGGAGTGGAGGTGCAGGTCTACCCGCGTACCGGCTTCCGCCCCCAATTCCCTCGGCATAAATCCTCCCCGTGCTAGAACGTCGTTCGCCGTTTCTTACCGGTCCGGATTACCGGCCCGGGCTCTCGCGCGTCCCAAAGTCGCTTACCGCCCTTACCACCTTCAGCACGTCCTTCGAGCCAAACGGTATCGGGAGAAAGGCTCGGATGCCTTCCGTCCGGGGGTAGGGGTTCTCCAGAAGCTCACCTGCGAAAAACTCCTTCATGGCCGCCGCTACGTCCCGGACCTTCAAGACGTAGAGGCCGCTGCGATCTTCGTCCCCCAGCAGCAGCAACGCCGGTCCGGGGGATACGGTAGAGTCCCGTTCCAATAGCTCGACTGCATAGCCTTCGCGCACCATCAAATGTTCCAGGGCGGCACTGATCGCCGGATGGTCTACTGAAATTGCGGCCCTTAGAACGGTTTTGGGGACGTCGGAGGTGAAAGGCCTTTTCAATCCTTCCGGGGGACGATCTGACGCCGGGCCTCTTTGACTGTTCGATTGCACCGGTTTTCAAGGTAGCCGAAAAAGCGAAATCTGTAGTTAAAGGAGGGTCAAATCTCAGATAAAACCTGGTTAAATCGAGGGACATCCGGTTCTGTTGGTAAACGTTTTTCGGCTGGCCTTTCTGCCGGGAGGGAGTTTACCCGCGTTTAACGGGGATTTTACGAGGACGCAACCTTCCGGGGCTTGCCGGCTGGTAACTTACCTGGAGGTGCGTATCGAGTTTCGAGCGGTGACAGGAGAGGGTTTTGGACGAGCGGAGCAAGCGCGAAGAATTATATCTCAACCGCAGGGATTTCCTGAGGTATTCGCTATCGGCGGGTGTGGTGGTGTGGGCCGGAACGCAAGCACCCGGCATTATAGATGAGGCGGAGGCGGCGAACCTGTTTCGGGTGCGTAGGGTCAACCCGGGCATTTTCCCCCAGAGCGTAGCCTCTGGCGACCCTCAGAAAGACGGCATCGTGTTGTGGACCCGCATCCGGTCGTTGGGCCGCGGCAACCGGGTAGCCTGGGAGATAGCGCGGGACACCAGGTTCCGCCGGCCAGTCTTGCGCGGCACGGCGCGGACCAGCGCATCCAAAGACAACGTCGTAAAGGTGCAGCTAAACCGCCGGCGCGAGCTCAAGCCCTTCACGACCTACTACTACCGGTTTATCTACGGTGGGAACGCGAGCCGGGTCGGGCGTTTCAAGACGTTGCCGGCACCGGGCGCCAACGTATCCAAGGTCCGCTTCGGATACATCTCCTGCCAGGACTACACCAACGGCTACTACACCGCGCTGTCCTTTCTGTCCAGGGAGAACATAGATTACGTTTTCCATCTTGGAGACTACATATACGAGACCGTGCCCGACGAAGGCGGCAACAGCTTCCAGGGTGGGGGTCCGGAGCGGCGTCAGTTCAGGTTCCCGCGAGATACCACCGGGGACGACGGCCTGGAAGCGAAAACCCTCCGAGATTACCGATTCGCCTACCGGAGATACCGCTCGGACAGAAACCTTCAGAGGGTGCACGAGCGCTACGCCTTTATCACCATCTGGGACGATCACGAGTTTGTCAACGATAGTTACGGGGCCTTCCGTTCGGACCAGGCAAATCCCCCGCGCCAGGAGCAGCGCCGCTCGAACGCCAACCGGGCCTGGGCCGAGTACCAGCCGGTCGGGGTAGCCGGTTTGGGCGCGTCGCCCAACAGCGGGAAGGTTCGCTACAAACCTAGTGTCCAGGATCCCACGGAGGAGATCGGTATCTACCGCTCCTTCGCCTTCGGTAACCTTATGGAACTGGTGATGACCGACGAACGGCTCTACCGGGATTCTCATCCTTGCGGAGAGACGACTACCGACAAGTACTTCACGCCCGGCTGCGAAGAGATCGACGATCCGGGACGCACCATGCTCGGCGGCCGCCAGAAAAACTACTTCCTGAACAAGATCACTCGCTCTCCCCGGCTCTGGAAGATCTGGGGCAATGAGACGATGGTCATGCAGTTCAAGGTGGCGAACGCCTACTTGCAGGGGGGTGACCAGCAAGTGTTGGATGTATTGCCGGCACCGGAGGGCTCGGGTACCGGTGTCGACGGCGTCTTCACGAGCCTCGACCAGTGGGACGGCTACCAGGCCGAGCGACGGTAGATTGCGCGCAGGATCCGGGACGCCGGTACAGAGAACTTCGTCGCCATAACCGGCGACATTCACACTTTTTTGGCCGGGTACGTCAAGGTGGACTACGACGATCCTTCGAACGCGCCGCCGAACGCCGTCGGCACGGCTTTCGTGTGTGGCTCCGTGACCTCCTCCAACCTCTTTGAGTTGGCGCTGGGCGCCGACAACGGGGGCGTTGGGGACAACTCGCGGATACCGGCGGTCGCAAGGAACAGACTGGGCGATCTGCAGACCGCGCTCCAGCAGGGAAGCAACCCGCACTTCGAGTTCTTCGACTCCTCGACCCACGGCTATAACGTGATCGAGGTGACAAAGAGCAAGCTGACCTGCACCATGAAGGCCGTCAATACCATACAACAGCCCCAGGCCAGGTTGAGAACGCTGGCGCGGTTCGAAGTTCCCGCCGGCAAGGTCGAGGTCCGGCGCACGGACGTTAGCCCCACCGCGACCGCCCGGAATGCCTGAGGCTCGGAACGACGGGCGGGGCTATACGAGAGAGGGGGTACCGTGGCGTCCGGGCATATCTTCGGCATTCTCGCGTGCCACCGGTCCCAGGAGATCACCGAGTATCAGGCGGGAGACACCCCGGCCTGAAAAGGAGGCGAGAGAGACCTTGACAAAGGCAAAAACTGGATTCCTTGCTGGTTTCGTGAGTTTGCTGTACCTGTTGTTCGTTGCGGGCGTTCTGGCGCAGCCCGCGGAAGCACAACAGGCGCCGGTCGCAGATTTGTCTATCCAGAAGTTCGATCTCCCGTCCGAGCGGGTCGCTGTGGGGGAGACGCTGTTCTACGAGTTGGCGATAGCCAACCTGGGTCCGGGCCCCGCGGCCGCCGCGGTCGTCACGGATACTCTGCCGCCGAACACGGAGTTTCTTTTTACTTTCTCCGGAGACTGCACCAACGTGGGCAACACCGTGACCTGCGACCTGGGTGACCTGGCCCCCGGCGCGCAGGCCGTGGTGGAGTTCGCCGTGTGCCCTACAGCGCCGGGGACCGCCACCAACACCGCGACCGTCCGCAGCAGTACGCCCGACCCCGATCCCACCAACGACGGCGCAACAGAGTCCACCGAGGTGACGACGCCCGCGATAGGCTCGTGCCCGTCTCAGCAATCACCGCGCACGCCGCGGGAAACGCCACCGGACGATCCGCGGCCGGACCCGGATCCGCGGCCGGGCTCACAACCGGAACCAGCCCCGGACCCGCCGCAAGTTAGAGAAACGGCGAACGGGGACCTTTGCGGTCCGGGAGCCCTGGCGATCAATACCCGGGACTTCTCCTTCGCCTGTGCCGGGGGCCTGGCCGTTGCCGCTGAAGGCGACGTCCCGGGCGGGAACCTGACCGGAGATAGTCTTGCGGGCGTGGACCCGGTAGTGGACCTTGCAGCAGGCCGGGCCGTCGCCCGGAGCTCTAACCTCCTGGCCGTGGCGGACCCGGGTGGAGGCCTCGACCTGAAGCCGTAGAGTCTGGCCGGTGCTTCACCCGCGGGCGGGAGCTTGTGTGGGCGCCTCCCGGCAAAACTCGTCTACTTCTTCGAGGAACGACTTCAAGACCGGGTTGTCGGCGCTCCGGGACCAGACGACGCCCGTTTCTAACGCCGGAGACGGTTCTTGCAGCGTCCTATAGACTACGCCGGCTCTGTCGAGGTTTCGTAGGGAACCCGCAACCAGGGCTATTCCGATCTCGGCGGCGACGAGATCAACGGCGGTCTGCATTAGCCAGACATCTTTCTGTACCACCTTTGGAGAGAAGCCCGCCTGGTGGCAGGTACTCATGATCTGGCTGTAGCAGCCCGGCACCTGGTGCTGCGGCGGCAGGATAAAGGGCTCCTCCGCGAGCTCTCGTACCGGTACCTGCGGCCTGGCCGCCAGCGGGTGTTGCTCCGGCAGCGCCAGAACAAGGGGCTCCAGGAAGACGGGTTTGACGTCGAGAGCATTGCTCTGCAAGGGCAGGTATAGAAATCCGACGTCGATCTGCTTGTTGTGCAAAGCCTGTACCTGTTGATCCGGATTGAGTTCTCGTAGCAAGAGGTTCACCTGTGGAAAGCGGGTGCGGAACTCCCGCAACAAGTCCGGGAGGGTGCCGTGCCCGACCGAGGGCAAGAACCCCACTATTAGCTGGCCGACTTTGCCGTTGCCGATCCTCCGGGTCATGTCGGCGGTTTGCTCGATCTGGGCCAGCAGCCGCCGGCCCTCCTCGAATAAGAACTGGCCGGCCTCGGTTAGCTGAACCCCCCTGCTAGTGCGGTCAAAGAGCCGGGCTTCCAGCTCCTCTTCGAGGTGCTTTATCTGGGCGCTCAACGGCGGCTGGGCCATGTGCAGCCGCTCAGCCGCCCGGCTGAAGTTCAATTCCTCGGCTACCGCCATGAAATAGTGTAGGCGCCTGATATACATAGCCTCCAGTATACATTTTTTCGTATACCGGTTTCGAAAATTGGTATTGGACGTATGGAGTGGGGACCGGCACAATATCTGCTTAGGGAACGGGCGCGTAAGCGGGCTTGTGATGCCCCGCAAGCCGCGGCGGCGCGCAGAACGTGGGGACAGAGGGGAAAGGTTTAGGTGGAGCAGGAGTTGGGACTTTTGGCCCCGTCCTACAGACGCGAGGCGGTAGGGCTGCCAACGATGGGATTCGGGCCGGCTCGTCGGATTCGGTGGCTCTGTTGCCTGCTTCTGAGCCCGTCGTTCGGGTTGGCCGCCACCTTCCATCCGAACGGGGCTTGGGGCCAGGATCGGGAAACCGAACGGATCGGGGAACCGAACGCCCCGGAAAGGAGAGCCAGTGGGTGAAGTAACCACTTTGCGGGAAGCGGTTGGGGAGCTGGTGGCTGAGGGCGACTCGATCGCACTGGAAGGTTTCACGCACCTGATCCCCTCGGCCGCTACCCACGAGATCATCCGCCAGGAGCTGAAGAACCTCGTCCTGATCCGCATGACCCCCGACATCATCTACGACCAGCTGATCGGCAGGGGCACCGCCGAGAAACTCGTCTTCTCCTGGGGGGGTAACCCCGGTGTCGGTTCGCTCCACCGCTTCCGCGACGCTGTAGAAAACGACTGGCCCCACCCCCTGCAGATAGAAGAGCACTCCCACGCGGGCATGGCCAACCGTTACGTCGCCGGCGCGTCAAACCTGCCGTTCGCCGTACTCCGGGGATATGTCGGCACCGACCTGCCCGAGGTGACCGACACCATAGCCCAGATCCGGTGCCCGTTCACCGGAGAGGAGCTCATGGCCGTTCCGGCGCTAAACCCGGACGTAGCCGTGATCCACGCCCAGCAAGCCGACCGGCGGGGCAACGTGGCTATCTGGGGTATCACCGGCATCCAGAAAGAGGCGGCGCTCTCGGCGAAGCGTGTCATAGCGACCGTTGAAGAGGTGGTCGAGGAATTCGAGCCGCGGCCCTTCCAGATAGTCCTGCCCCCGGTAGCGATCGATGCGATAGCCGTAATCCCCCACGGCGCCCACCCCTCCTACGCCGACGGCTACTACGACCGCGACAACGCCTTCTACGAGACCTGGGACGCGGTAAGCCGGGACCGGGAGAAGTTCGAGGAGTGGATGGAGCGGCACGTTCTAGGCGTGGAGAGCTTCGCGGAGCACTTGAGGAGCATCCGAGGACAGGGGGCGTTGCGATGACCGACCCGACGAGGACCGGCGCCGCTGAAAGCCGGTACACAACCGACGAGATGATGACCGTGGCCGCGTCGCGCGAACTGCACGACGGCGCGGTGTGCTTCGTGGGCATCGGGCTTCCCAGCGAAGCTGCGAACCTGGCCCGTGCCACCCACGCCCCGGAGTGCGCCCTGGTCTACGAGTCCGGAACCCTGGGGGCAAAACCCGAGGTTCTGCCGCTGAGTATCGGGGACGGGGTGCTCGCCGAACACGCGGACTCGGTAGTTTCGGTGCCCGAGGTATTCAACTACTGGTTGCAGGCCGGGCGCGTAGACGTTGGTTTTCTGGGAGCAGCCCAGATAGATCGTTACGCCAACATAAACACCACCGTCGTCGGCTCGTACGACAGCCCGAAAGTTCGCCTGCCCGGCGCGGGCGGGGCGCCCGAGATCGCCGCCTCGGCCAAAGAGGTGATCATCATGCTGCGCCACAAGCCGCGAGCTTTCGTAGAAAGACTGGACTTCGTCACATCCGTGGGATACCGGGATGGTGGGGACACGCGAACAAAGCTTGGTTACACAGGCGCCGGTCCTCAGGTAGTCATCACGGACCTCGGCATCCTCCGGCCGGATCCCGAGACCAAAGAGCTTACCCTGGTGGCGCTCCACCCGGGATCTACCGTCGAGCAGGCTAGAGAAGCTACGGCCTGGGACTTGAAAGTGGCGGAGAAGCCAGAGACCACCAAACCGCCAACCGAAACAGAACTGCGAGTCTTGCGCGACCTGCGCGCGAAGACCGAGGCCGCCAGAGGAGGTTAGGCTATGAGATCCTTCACCTACAACGCCCTGGCCGGCCGGGTGGTCTTCGGAGCCGGCACCAGTCGCGAGCAACTGGCTGGGGAGGTGGACCGCCTGGGTGTACGACGGGTGCTGCTAGTTGCTACCGGGCACGAACGAGAACTGGCCGAGGAGCTGGCCAGGCCGCTCGGAGAGCGGGTGTCGGACATCTTCACCGATGTAAAGCCCCACGTTCCCGTAGGGGTTGCCGAGACGGCCCGAAAGGCGGCCCGGGAGGAAGGGGCCGACGGCCTCCTTAGCATCGGTGGAGGCTCCACCACCGGAACGGCCAAAGCGGTAGCCCTCGAAACCGGGTTGCCCGTCGTGGCCGTTCCTACCACCTACGCCGGGTCTGAGATGACCCCTATCTGGGGCATGACCGACAACGGGCGGAAAACTACCGGCAACTCTCCCGCCGTGCTGCCGAAGGTCGTAATCTACGATCCCGAGCTCACCTTCTCCCTACCGGACTTTATCACCGGACCCTCGGCGATGAACGCGATGGCCCACTGCGTCGAGGCGTTCTACGCGGCCGGGGCCAACCCTATCACCTCGCTCATGGCCGAGGAGGGCATCCGGGCGCTGGCCAGCGGAACCCCGGTAGCGGTAAAGCACCCCGAAGACCTCGAAGGCCGCAGCCAGACGCTCTACGGGGCGTATCTCGCCGGGGCGGCGCTGGCGGCGACCAGCGCGGGACTGCACCACAAGATCTGCCACGTTCTCGGCGGCGCCTACGACCTGCCCCACGCCCAGATGCACACTATCGTCCTGCCCCACGCGGTGGCCTTCAACGAGCCGGCCATGCCCGAGATAGCAGCCCGAATTGCCGGAGCCCTGGGCACCGAAGGAACCGGTGCCGCCCCGGGGCTGTACGGGCTGATCGAGAAGATAGGAGCCAGGACCGCCCTCAAGGATATCGGCATGAGGGAGGAATACATAGACGAAGTGATCCCCCAGATCCTGGAGGCCGCCCCGGAGAACAACCCGCGGCCCGTAGACGAGGCCGGCGTGCGCAACATCCTGGAGGATGCCTATGCGGGCCACCGGCCCGAACTCGCTACAGAGAGGAGTGCGTAGCCATGGCCTACGAGGGAGCCCGGGAAGCCTGGATCGTGGGTGCGGTCCGTACCCCGGTAGGTAGACACGGCGGCGTCTTGAGCGCCGTGAGGCCCGACGACCTCGGTGCCCGGGTCTTGCAAGAACTGATGGGACGAACCGGCGTCCCGCCCGAAGAAGTGGAAGACGTTTACCTGGGGTGTGCGAACCAGGCCGGCGAGGACAACCGGGACGTGGCGCGGATGTCGCTCCTTCTGGCGGGTTTTCCCGAAACCGTGGCGGGAGCTACCGTAAATCGCCTGTGTGGATCCGGCCTCGAAGCTGTGGCGGATGCCGCGAGGGGTGTAATGCTCGGCGAGGCCGACGTGTACGTCGGCGGCGGGGTAGAGTCCATGAGCCGGGCGCCGTACGCGACGGCCAAACCCGAACGAGCCTTCCAGCCCGGGCACCAGACCACCTACGACACAACCCTCGGCTGGCGGTTCGTCAACCCGAAGATGGAAGCGTTGGGGCACACTGATTCGCTGGGAGTAACCGCCGAGAACCTCGCCGAGGAGCGCTTCAAGCTCACAGCCGAAGAACAAAAGCCGGAAGAGCTGGCCAACGAGTACGACGTCTCTCGCGGGCGCCAAGACCAGTTCGCTCTACACAGCCACCAGAAAGCCGTCGCGGCCCAGGATGAGAAGCGTTTCAGAGAAGAGATAGTCCCTGTAACCGTCAAGACGCGCAAATCCGAGGAAGTAGTGGAAGCCGACGAAGGTCCCCGGCGCGATACCTCGCTGGAGAAACTGGGGAAGCTCCCGCCCGCCTTCAAAGAAGGCGGCAGCGTAACCGCCGGCAACTCGAGCCCCTTGAACGACGGGGCGGCGGCGGTGCTGGTCGTTTCCAGGGAGTACGCCCGGGCACACGGTCTGTCGCCGCTGGCAAAGATAAAGAGCGTGGCCACCGCCGGAGTTCCGCCGCGGGTGATGGGAATAGGACCCGTGCCGGCTACGAGCAAGGCGTTGGGGAGGGCGAAAGCCTCCATGGAAGATATCGGGCTGGTAGAGCTAAACGAGGCGTTCGCGGCCCAGTCGCTGGCCGTGATCTACGAGTGGGGCATGGACTTCGAGGACGAAAGGCTCAACCCGAACGGCGGGGCGATAGCGCTCGGGCATCCGCTCGGTTGTTCCGGCGCCCGCATCCTGACGACGCTGTTGCACGAGATGGGTCGGCGCGACGAAGTGGAGTTGGGGCTGGCGACCATGTGCATCGGGGTGGGCCAGGGGATAGCGATGATCGTCGAGAAAGCAGCCTAGGGAAAGGAGAAGTAGTGGCCCAGCACGAAAAAGGTGCGCCAGCCAGCGGTGCGCGAGATCTCTCGGACGAGCGGCTTACCGAAGAGGTGATCTCGCGCTTCGAGGACAGCGCCTCGCCGCGGTTCAAGGAGGTACTGCAGAGCCTGGTCAAGCACCTGCACGCGTTCGTAAACGAAGTAGAACTTACCGAGGAGGAGTGGTCGACGGGGATCGAATTTCTCACCCGCACCGGCCACATCACGGACGACGAGCGGCAGGAGTTTATCCTGCTCTCGGACGTGCTGGGGGTCTCGATGCTGGTGGTCGGTATCAACCACCGCCACGTCGAGGGAGCCACGGATTCCGGCGAGGCCACCGAGGTGGTCGGAGGCGGTGGCGAACACCCACCGACGAGCAACACCGAGGCGACGGTCTTCGGTCCGTTCTACGTCGAGGGGGCGCCCGAGCACCAGAACGGAGACGACATCGCCAACGGTGCCCCGGGTGAGCCTTGCTTCGTATCCGGCAGGGTGCTCTCGGCGGGCGGGGACCCGATCCCGGACGCCCGGCTCGACGTCTGGCAAGCCGACGAAGAGGGCTTCTACGACGTCCAGTACGAGGAGCTTCAAGAGGCGCGGGGCAGGGCCCGGCTCAGGTCCGATGGGGAGGGACGCTACTGGTTCTGGTCGGTAAGGCCGGAGCCTTATCCGATACCCCACGACGGCCCGGTGGGGGAACTGCTCGATGCGGCGAACCGGAGCCCGATGCGGCCGGCACACGTGCACTTCATGGTCCAGGCGCCCGGCTACCAGCCGCTCATAACCCACGTCTTCGCCGAGGGAGACGAATACCTCGATACAGACGCGGTGTTCGGGGTCAAAGAGACCCTGATCGCGGAGTTCGTGCCCCACGAGCCGGGGACGGCCCCGGACGGCAGGGCGTTGGACGAACCCTTCTACACGATGAACTACGACCTCGTGCTCGCACCGGCAGGAGAGTGAGCGGATAACGCTTGCCAGCAAGCGTGACGCTGGCAACGAGCCGGAGAGCAGCCAAAGGAGGAGCACAAAGCATGAGTTACCGGGTAGAAACAGACGTACTGATCGTGGGGGCCGGTCCGGCCGGTCTGGGTTCGGCGCTCTTCTTGAGCGAGTACGGGGTCGAGAACGTCTTGCTGGAGAAGTACGGCTGGACCGCCCACACTCCGAGGGCACACATCACCAACCAGCGCACCATGGAGATCCTGCGCGACATGGATCTCGAGGATGACGTGATCGAGAAGGGCGTCCCGCAGGAGTTGATGGGCGATACCGTGTTCTGCGAGAGCCTCGCCGGAGAAGAGCTCGCGAGGCTCCACACCTGGGGAACGCATCCCAGGCGCAAGGCGGACTACGATCTCGCCAGCCCTTCGCGCCCCTGCGACATCCCGCAGACCCTGATGGAGCCGATCCTGCTCGGGGGAGCCGCCTATCGAGGCTCGAAGGTCTTGTTCAACACCGAATACCTCTCTCTGGAGCAGGACGAGGAAGGTGTGACCGCGACCGTGCGCGACCGGGTCGCCGACGACACCTACCAGATCCGGGCCAAGTATCTCATCGGGGCCGACGGGGGCCGTAGCCAGGTGGCCGAGGAAGTAGGGCTGCCGATGGAAGGAGAGATGGGCCTCGAAGGCTCCATGAACATCGTCTTGCACGCCGACCTCAGCCACTATGTCGCCTACCGGCCGAGCGTCCTGTACTGGGTGCTACAGCCCGGCGCGGACGTTGGCGGCATCGGGATGGGGCTCGTGCGGATGGTGCGCACCTGGGACGAGTGGTTGATCCTCTGGGGCTACGACATCAACGAAGAGCCGCCCCACGTGGACGAAGAGGAGGCGATCAAGATCGCCCACCAACTTATCGGGGACGACACGGTTCCGATAGAGGTCGAGTCCATCTCGCTCTGGACCGTAAACCACCTGTACGCCACGCGCTACACCGAAGGGCGAGTCTTCTGCATGGGGGACGCGGTTCACCGGCACCCGCCGTCAAACGGCCTCGGCTCCAACACCTCAATCCACGACGCCTATAACCTGGCCTGGAAGCTCGCCCTCGTACTGGGAGGCACGGCGGACCCGTCGCTGCTCGACACCTACGACGACGAGCGGGCGCCGATCGGCAAGCAGATCGTCGAGCGGGCCAACAAGAGCCGCCTGGAGTTCGGCCCGATCTTCGAGGCCCTCGGCCTCTCCGAGGCAAAAACCGCCAACCAAGTCCGGGAGAGTATGGAAGCCCGTAAGGAAAGCACGCCCGAAGCCGCCGAGCAGCGGGAGAGACTTCGCGAGGCGATCGAGCTCAAGAACTACGAGTTCAACGCCCACGGGGTCGAGCTCGGCCAGCGCTACGAGTCTACGGCAGTGGTCTCCGACGGAACAGACGAACCCGCCTCCGAACGCGACCCGGAGCTCTACTACCATCCGACTACGTGGCCTGGCGCCCGGCTGCCCCACTGCTGGCTGGTCCGCGGCGGCAAGAAGATCAGCACGCATGACCTCGCCGGGAAAGGCCGTTTCACGCTACTCACCGGTATCGGGGGCGAAGCCTGGGTAGAAGCTGCCGAAGAGGTCTCCCGTCGCACCGGTGTGGAGGTCAAGTGCTTCGAGATCGGACCCGGCCACGAGATCCTCGACCTCTACGACGAGTGGGTGCACCTTAGCGAGGTGCAAGAGAGCGGCTGCGTGCTGGTGCGGCCCGACGCCCACGTCGCCTGGCGGCGGCGGACGGTAGCGGACGATTGCGTTAGCGAGTTGGACCGGGCAATAAACCAGATCCTGGGCTACGAGCAGCCCGCAGATAGAAAGGCAGATCAGGTCGAAGGGTCCGTGAGATAGGGGACAACGGTTGCGAACCCGGACGCCGGGAGCTCGACCAGCGGCGGCGTTGCGGGACAGCGGGCTGCTCTTGAGACCTCGTCAAACGCTGTAGCAATCGCCGGGACCGGCAGAGTTCCTGTGCTATACATCTGGTTCGGGCATCTCGAGCAGGAGGTCTTATGCAGGGCGAACTTACGGCTGGTCTGGCCGAGAAGTTGAACGTGGAGCCGCTGGGAGTCGGGGCTTGGGCGTGGGGCGCCACGAGGCTCTGGGGTTACGGCAAGGAGTATGATCGCCGGGACGTGGGCGAAGCCTTCCGGGCCAGCATGGCCGCGGGGGTTACGCTCTTCGATACCGCGGAGGTCTACGGCAACGGGGCCTCGGAGGAGATCGTCGGCGAGCTCCTGCGCGAGGGAGGCTATGATGGGAGCCCCGTCATAGCTACCAAATTTGCCCCGCTCCCATACCGGCTGGGCGCCCGCTCGTTGCTCGACGCCCTCGACAAGAGCCTCGCGCGTCTCGGGGTTGCCACGGTAGACCTGTATCAGGTCCACTTCCCGAACCCGCTGTTCAAGGTGGAGGGCCTTATGGACGCGCTCGCCGAGGCGGTCAAGGAGGGCAAGATCCGGCACGTAGGCGTGAGCAACTACGGTGCCGAACAGATGCGGCGGGCCCACGGGCGGCTCGCCTCCCACGGCGTAGAGCTGGCATCCAACCAGGTCGAGTACAGCCTCTTCCAGCGGGCGCCCGAAACCAACGGGGTCCTCGACGCCTGCCGGGACCTCGGCGTAACGCTCATAGCCTACAGCCCGATCGCCCAGGGTTTGTTGACCGGAAAGTACCGTCCCGGAGACCGGCCCTCCGGCCTCGTGCGGCGTTTCGGCAAGAGCTTCGGCGAGAAAAACCTTCGGAAAGTAGAGCCGGTCGTGGATATTCTGCGCGAAATCGGGGCCGCCCACGGCAAAGAACCCGCCCAGGTCGCGCTCAACTGGCTCGTGACGCGGCGGAATACGCTCCCGATCCCCGGCGCGAAGAACGAGCATCAGGCGCGCCAGAACGCCGGGTCCCTCGGCTGGGAGATAACCGACGAAGAGGGGGAGAAGCTGGATCTGGCGACGCTCGGCTGGCGGTAAGGGCCGGCGAGGATGCGCTCCGGCTACCGCTACAGTTTCCCGGATAGCACGGTGGCGACTTGAATAACCGGGCTCAAGGTCGGGCTAAAGGGCGGGGCGTAGGCCAGGTCGAGGTTGACCAGGTCCTCCACGCGGAGTTTGCCCCAGATGGCGGTGGCGCACACGTCTATGAGCTTGTCCGCCCCGGAGCCGGCACTCTCGGCGCCGAGCAGGCGTCCGCCACTTTTGTCGGCGATCAACTTCAGAAAGACCGTATCGAGAGCGGGATAGTAGCCGGCCCGGTCGTTCGCTTCCGCCCCCGCGCTTACGACCTCGAAGCCGGCGTCTCGCGCCTCCGTTTCGGAGAGGCCGGTCTTGCCGACGCCGAGGTCAAAGACCTTGAATATGCCGGTTCCCAGCACGCCGGGAAACTTCAAAGTGTTCGCCCCGGTGGCGGCGTTGGTTCCCGCGACGCGGCCCATCTGGTTGGCCGTGTCCCCGAGCGGGACCCAGGTGGTGTTACCGCCCGCCAGGTTGGTAGTCTCCACGCAATCTCCCGCGGCCCACACGCCCGGCACGTTCGTTCTCATGTGTTCGCCTACCCGGATGGCGCCGGTGGTGCCCAGCTCGATTCCGGCTTCCCCGGCAAGCTCCACCCGGGGTTCTATACCAACGCCGAGAACTACCAGGTCGGTTGCCAGCTCCTCGCTCCCGAACTTCAGGCCCCGGACGCGCCCGTCTCCGATAAACTCCTCGACCTCAGCCCCGGCGTAAAGGTTCACGCCCTTCTCCCTCAAGTGGTCGCAAACCCGGTCGGCCACCTCTTTGCCGTAGGCTATGGCTACCTGATCCGCAGCCTCCACTATAGAGACCTCCAGGCCCAAAACAGATAGGTTCTCGGCCACCTCCAGCCCGATATAGCCGCCCCCAACGATGGCCGCCTTCTGCGGGGAGTGCTCTTTTATGTAGCGGAGCAACCTATCCGCGTCGGTCAGAAAGCGGAGCTTGAAGATGCCGTCCAGGTCGACGCCGGAAACGGGCGGCACCACGGACCGGGCCCCGGTTGCGACCACGAGCCGGTCGTAACCTACTTCGAACCGTACACCAGACTCCAGGTTGCGAACGGAGAGCTTCCGGTTATCAGGGTCGATCTTCTCTACCCGGTGGCGGACGTGCGCCTCGATGTCCTTTTCGGCGAACTCTTCCGGGGTGCGGGCCACGAGGTCCTCACGCTCTTTCACCGCGCCGGAGAGAAAGTACGGCAGGCCGCACTCGCTGATGGAGATCTGCGGCTCTTCCTGGTAGATCAGGACCTCCGCCTCCGGGTCTACCCGGCGGGCCCGGGCCGCGGCTTTCGTTCCCGCGGCCACCCCGCCTACCACTACCAAACGCACTACAAAGGGCTCCTTTC
Organism: Rubrobacteraceae bacterium; assembly: GCA_050331175.1. Lineage (GTDB taxonomy): Bacteria > Actinomycetota > Rubrobacteria > Rubrobacterales > Rubrobacteraceae > SIRX01. The sequence goes on from JBHJHC010000081.1 coordinate 24,607, forward strand.
GAGTTTCACCGGCCGCTTTCGGTCATACCGGTTGTGACCCGCCAACAACCACTACCTTACACCGGGATGCCGACGTTTCTCGGACGAAAAAACTCCGTCCCCGGAAAACCTCCCGGGACGGAGCGAGATAGTTTGTGGAGAAACTTGCGAAGAAACGGCTAGGCGGTTGCGGCCTGGTAGCGGCGCTCGGCTTCTTGCCAGTTGACCACGTCCCACCAGGCGTTTATGTACTCGGGACGCCGGTTCTGGTACTTGAGGTAGTAGGCGTGCTCCCAGCAATCCAGTCCTATTACCGGTAGCTTACCTTCCATCAGGGGCGAGTCCTGGTTCTGGGTCTTCTCTATGGACACGGAGCCGCCGGGATCCACGATCAGCCAGCACCACCCGGAACCGAACACGGACCCCGGAGCGGCTTCGGCGGCCCACTGCTCCTTGAACTCGTCAAACGAGCCGAAGGCGTCGTTTATGGCGTTGGCGAGATCTCCGGTAGGTTCTCCGCCGCCCTGGCCGCTGGGACCCATGATCTGCCAGAACATGGAGTGGTTGGCGTGTCCACCGCCGTTGTTGCGAACTGCGCGCTGGATATCCTGGGGCAGGGAGTCTATGTTGGCCAGAAGCTCCTCGACGTTGCCGGGGTCGGCGTCGGGGTGTTGTTCCAGGGCGGAGTTCAGGTTGGTGACGTAGGTGTTGTGGTGCTTTTCGTGATGGAGGTGCATGGTCTCTTCGTCGATGACCGGTTCCAGGGCGTTGTATTCGTAGGGCAAGTCTGGTAGTTCGTAAGCCATTCTAGCTCCTTCTCTAGCCTTCGCTACGCACTTTAACATACCCGGGGGAGCGAATTTCAACCCGCTTGTAGCCGCGTATCGGCGACCGGAAAGACCCGAACAGCCGCGGCTTGTAGAATAACCGGATGAAGCATTCCCCGAGCTTTCGCGATCTACCGCCAAGCGAGCTGGCGCGGTTTTTGGAACGGGCCCTCGACGCCAGTTCCAGTGGTGTAGTGATCACGGATCCCAGGAAGCCAGATAACCCTATCGTATACGTCAACCCGGCTTTCGAGAGAATTACCGGATACCCGGCAGAGGAGGTCTTGGGGTACAACTGCCGCTTCTTGCAGGGCGAAGACCGGGAACAAGCTGCTCTGGAGGAGGTGCGGACGGCGGTAAGAGAAGAACACGACTGCCGGGTCGTGTTGAGAAACCACCGCAAGGACGGCGCCCCGTTCTGGATCGAGCTACATATCTCTCCGGTCCACGACGAAAAGGGCCGTCTGGTGAACTTCGTTGGGGTGCAGAACGACGTTAGCGAACGCCGCGGCCTCGAGGATGCTCTGCGCAAGAGGGAGGAGCAACTGCGGCTGGCGATGCGGGCCGGCCACATCGGGATGTGCGAGTGGAACGCCCGGGCAGACCAACTTACCTGCTCGGAAGGTTTCGCGGAGATCTTCGGCCTTCCGGCCGGCTCCCGCAACCCGGTCTATGGAGATCTGCTCTCGCGGGTCCATCCGGAGGATCGCGGGGCGCTGCAGAGTGCCCGGACGGCCGCGGCTCTGGATAGGGATTCTTACGAAACAGAGTACCGGGTGGTTCATTCCGGTGGCGGTATCCGTTGGGTGGCGGAGCGGGGACGGATCTACCGCGACGCCCGGGGGTGCGTGGAGCGAACTATCGGGATCGTTCAAGACGTTACCGAACATAAGCTGGCGGAGGAGGAGCGGAACGCCCTGCTCGACCGGGAGCGACAGGCCAAAGAGTGGGCCGAGCGGGCGGTTCAACGGATGTTCGTGCTAGAACAGGCGGGCGCAGCTCTCTCGGCGTCGCTCGACTACGATGAGACGCTGGACAGGATCACGGACATCTTCGTGCCGAACCTCGCCGACTGTTGCCTGGTAGACGGGGTAGACGAATCCGGCG
>JBHJHC010000082.1:0-29812 GCA_050331175.1 Rubrobacteraceae bacterium
GTCGCTGGCGTGGAGCGAGCCGTGGTCGCTCGCCGTATTATAACCCCCGGACACTTCCCCCAAAGGGTAAACCGGCGCCGCCGAGAGGACCACGTATCCCCCGCGAACCGAATGAAGAAATCCCCACAACCGTTCCAGCGCATCCGGATACGCGCCATACGAGATGCTATCTCCCGAAAGCGTAAGATCCAGAGCCTCCGGTTGCCCGTCCAGCTCCCACGTCCGCCCGAAGGCGTCTCGCGGCCCGGCTCCCGGACGAAAGCGCAACTCGCCGCCCGACCTCCGAACGACGCCCCACCCACCGTCGAGCCACGACGCGAGATCTACGCCGCGCCGCCCCAGCAGGTGTCCGGCCGTGGCTTCCCGGTCTACGCCCTCGCGCAGGTAAAGCAGCGCCGACCGCCCGTTAGGCACGGCGACCACGCTGGTGCCGTTCGAGAAGCTCGCCTTGGCCCCCAGGGAAACCTTCTCGCCGGGGATCCTGTAGAGGTTCACGTAGCGGTTCTTCGGCAGGAGCGGGTCGTGGCCGTGGTCCGAGAGGGCGAGCACGGCGTAGTCCTCCAGCACCTGGTCCACGCCTCCGCCGGCCTCGAAGATGCTCCCAACGTAACCGTCGGCGGTCGCCAGGTATCGGCGCTGGGCCGCGAGGCCTTTGTGGTGCGCGATGGAGTCGCCTTTGAAGAAGTAAACCAAGTTGAAAGGGGCAGCCTTTTCCTCCACGAGCATCGCCCCGATCCGGGCGGCATATTCGTCGTTGATCCCGACCGAGCGCCGGATTCCGCCGTTGCCTTTTCGCCCGCTGAAGTCTGTCTTGCGGCTGTAGAAGAGGTCTCCCATGTAATACTCTTTCGGCCCGTCTACACAGGAGTCGAGATACCTCCCGCCCTTCAGGTAGCCCTCGACGGTCTTCATCCGAACCTGATGGCTGTGGGGGCCGCGCCGGATCGGGAAGTTCACGCAGGCGCCGTCTACCCCGTGGTCGTGCAGGCTCTCGAACAGGGTCGCCGCGTGCAGGTCGTCCCGGTTCATCCGCCAGACGTTGTTGTGAAAGACTTTGATGGGCCCGGTAGAAACGACGGTCTCTGTCATGGCCCCGTAAACGACTACCCGGTTCTCGGTGTCGTCGTACCACGCGTGGCCGACGATGCCGCTCGCTGCCGGCGCCTCGCCGGTGGCTATGGCGGCGGTCGCCGCCGGGGTAATGCTCGGAAAAACCGAGACGGCATCCCACACCGCCTCGCCGCGGACGGCCAGCGCCGCGAGGTTCGGTGTCTCTCCGGCCTCCATCGCGGCCCGCAGCACCTCCGGCTTGATGCCGTCCAGCACCAGCAGAAGCACGGGTTTAGGGTTGTTGGACTTGTTGGACTCCTTTTCAAGCAAAGCCCGTTGATTGTAACCCCAAAGCCGGATTTCGCAGATAAAGCTCTTACTGCCCGATAAGCACCTGGAAGGCGATCATGGCCACGATGGAGACCGTGGCGACTATCGCCACCAGGTTGCTCGACGCATCTTCGAGGGCGTCGGGAACCAGCTCGGAGAAAACCATCCAGATCATGGCCCCGGCCGCAAACCCGAGCCCGTACGGCAACACCGGCCGGAAGAATTCGACGAAGAGGAACGCCGGTACCGCCATCAGAGGCTGCGGCAAGCTGGAGAACACGCTCCACCCGGCGGCCTTCAACGGGCTCACCCCCCGCGGTACGAGGACCAGGCTGATCGCCAACCCCTCCGGGATGTTGTGGACCGCGATGGCCAACGTGATGAACAAGCCCAGAGCGGCCCCGCCGCCGAAAGATACCCCAACGCCCACGCCTTCGGTAAACGAGTGAACGGTCATCACGCCCACGATCAGGAGCGCCTTGCGGGCGTCGAGCGCGTTCATCCCCGCGAACGCCACGGGATGCTCGTCGCCCTGCATCGTCTGCCGGGCCAGAATAATGAATGCCAGCCCGATCATCGCCCCCGCCAACGTGCCGAACACGCTGTAATCCAGCCCCTCGTAGATCAAACCAAAGCTCGCAGCCAACATGAGCCCCATGGCTATGGCGTTGGAAGCCCCCAACCATCGACGGGCCAGGTCCTTGACAAATATGAACGGTACCGCCCCTAACCCCGTCGCCACCGCCGTCAGCGACGCCAGAACAAGAACCTGATAAACACCCGGAGACTCCACTCCTACTATTCTAGAAGAACCACCCCAGAAATCAATAACAATTCTTGATCCTGATTTCGCAAATGGGAGCCATTATCAGGCTCGGCGGTGGAGTCCGGCCGGGCTTTCGGGGAACGGCTTTGTTTGGGGAAGCTCTACTGTTCGGGGACTTGTTCCTGCCCGTCTCCGTTGGAAGGAACGGCGGGCTCGGGAGATTCGCCGGGAGTTTCCGCCGGTGCCTCGGGCTCCTCTGCCGGCGGTTGTTCGGGCGCCGGTTGCTCGGCGGAAGGATTCTCGGGCGTTGGGGTAGCCGGAGCTGGCGTCGCGGGGTCCGGCGTTGCCGGCTGTTGCGGGGCCGGCTGTTCAGGGGCCGGCTGCTCGGGGACCGGTTGTTCGGGGACCACTTGCTCGGGTTGTTCGGCGGGATCCGGCGTAACCTGCTGGTCTTGCGCGGGGTCCACCTCTTGGGGCACCTCAGCATCGTCCGAGTTGTCCCGGCCCCCGGCGATAGAGGGCAGGGTTCTATCGCTCGCGTTGCCCAGTTCCGAAGTAGGACACTTATTCCACACGCCGCAAGACAAGCTCTTTCCCGTACCGATTTCCGTGGCCGTAATGGCCCCGATACCGATAAGAAAGGCGATCACCGCGGGCACCAACGCCGCGGCGAGGATCGAACGTCGGCGAAGCGGTGGAAGTTTGGAGAACCAGTCGAGCGCCGCCCGTAGCCGGCCCATGAAGTTGTCCCGCAGGTCGGGACGCCCGGGCGGGTTGGGCGCGGGCTGATCCGGGGTCGGTTTGAGCCGGGACGCCTGTTCCCGGACCTTGCCCGGTACCCGGCGAACCTGCCCGGAAACGCTCCGCAGGTAGGCACTCAAGATCGCGGACCCACCGGTGATAATCATGGTGGTTAGGGCGGCCCCGATCAGGGTTCCCGCGACCCCGAATCGCGAGGTGATGACCGCCGCGCCGGCCGAAGCCAGGCCCGCCGCCAACACCGCGCTCATGCTTACCGGAGACTGTCTGGAAGAAGCACTCACGGGGCCCTACACTAGCATCCGCAACCCCCGGTTTCAAAGCTCCCGGAGCTTAATTTTCTGGTGTTCCAAAAAGTTTCTTGAAACTCGAATCAGGGGTCGTCTTTGGTCCGTATCCTGGCCTGGAGCGACGCTGCCGCGCGGTCCGCCAGGTCCTCCGGCAGCAGGCCTTTCTCGGCCAGCTCGTGGAGAGCATCGAGGGCTGACAGCCGGCTGAGAGCTTCCGCTCTCCGGTGGCGCAATCCGGGGGCTCCGGCTTCGAATTCGGAATCCAGCCCGGATAGAATAGCCAGCGCTTCTTTCTCCCAGCGCTCGAAGATTTCTTTAGCTTCGTGCACTACCGGCGCCTCCATGTTGGGTAATCCGAGAAAAGCATCGAGCGATTTGTACGCCTGGCGGGCGCCGAGCCTTCGGGCCCCGGCTTCGTCGTAGGCCAGTTTCTCGTGGGCCTCCGGGGTTGCGGGGGGCAGCAGGTTAGAGAGCCGGTGGATCAGACGGTCCGGTAGGGATCGTTGCCCGCGGGTTGACTCCATCTCCTCCATGGATATGTTGCCGAGGTCTGATGCCTCCAGCTGATCGTCCACTTCGTGCAGCAAGGCTCGGGCGGTGGAGACCGGGATCAAGGCCGCGTCCCGCAGGTGCTGGTAGGTTGCGCGCTCGATAGAGAGCCCCCGGCGGACCAGGACAACGACCTTCTCTTCCGCGGAGAGCTCCGTCTTCTTTACCTCTTCCCAGGCGCCGGACTCTATGTCCGCCAGGCGCGCCTGCAACTCGGGGTCTTCGAAGCCCAGTTCCTTCAACCGCCACCGGGACCTCTCGACCGCCGAGACGACCGCGAAGTCCGCCAGGAATCGTTCGGCCGCCGTCGGCCGGTCGAGGCCGAGCCGGTGAACCAAGGTCGAGATGGTCGTCGCGTTCAGGAGCAGCGTCGCCAGCACCACGCCACCGGTCATGGCAACGAACACTTCGCGCTGCGGGAGTGACTCCGGCAACGACAGCGCGAGCGCCAGCGCCACCCCGCCCCGCAAGCCGCCCCAGATCAAGACCGCCTCGTTGCGCCACCCTACGGGCGGTATGTGCGCGAAGCGTTCCAGGACCGACATCAGCGGCAGGACGGCCGCGGCCCGGGCGACGCACACGACCACGATGGCGAGCGCTATCGCGCCCAGGTTACCGGCGATCAACTCCGGGTCTATGGAGAGCCCGATCAGCAGGAACAGCAAGGCGTTTGCGATGTATCCGAGCGAATCCCACAACTGCTCCCACAACTCGCGCACCGCCGAAGAAGCCCGGCTCGGGGCCAGTCCTCCGAGAACCAGCCCGGCGGCTACGGTAGCCATGACACCAGAGAAACCCAGCACGTAATCCGCCAGGACGAACCCGCCGTAAGCCAGCGCCATCGAAAGGGCCGCCGCGGGGAAGCGGTCCAGCCTCGGCAGCACCAACGCGGCGAGAAAACCCAGCGCACACCCGATAGCCGCGCCACCAAGAAACACGCTAAAGAAATCCAGCACGCCACCCAGCAGGCTCACTTCCCGGCCGAGCGCGGCGAGCAGCAGCACGTTGAAGAGCACGATAGCGATGCCGTCGTTCAGCAGGCTCTCGCCTTCTACCAGCGTCAGGAGCCGGCGGGGAACCCCGAGCTTTCTGAAGATTGCCACCACGGCGACGGGGTCCGTTGCGCTGATCAGGGCTCCAAACAACAGCGCGGCCACCAGCGGAATACCCAGCACCAGGTACAGCGAGACCCCCACCAGCGCCGCGGACGCGAGCAGCGCCAGGGTGGCCAGGACGAATATCGGGCCGAGGTTGTTGAGAAAGGCCCGGGTAGAAAGCCCGAGCGCGGCGGCAAAGACCAGTACGGGGAGAAAGACGAAGATCAGGACCTCTTCGAACTCCTGACCCTCCAGCGGCATCTCGAAGCCCAGCGGACCTCCGAGCCAGGCTGCCAGGAACCCCACTACCGCGAGCACCACGGTTAACGGCAACCGCACCCGGGCGGCTAACAGGCCGAGCAGCACCGCCGCCGAGAGCAGAACCGACAGCAACAGCAGCCACTCAGGCAGGCTCATATTATTCTAGGAGGAACTCTCGCGACGGTTCGCGACGCTTCGCGAGGCCGGGAAGAAAACCGGTGCTGCACCCGGGCAGATGTGTGCGGACCCCCGGTTCCGCCGCGGGCGGCGCTAGAAGATCGATGCTTCGTTTCTAGCTGTTTTTCTCGCTGCGCACCACCAGCACCGGCATGGAGGCGTGCCGGACGATGCTCTCTGCGTCACTGCCCATTAGCGCCCGGCGAAGCGTGCCCGCGCCCCGACTACCCACGACGATCATGTCCGCATCGAGCTGCTCAGCCAGTTCTATGACCTCTTCGTCGGCCCGGCGACCTACTTTCAGGTGGCTCTGGGCTACGGTCTGTCCGGCTCTATTCAGCTTCTCGGTGTCCTCGTCGAGCACCCCTTGGGCCCGCTCTTTCAACCGGTTGTATTGATTGTCTGAAAGATCATCGGGCATCATCCACTGGGACATGATCATCACGTACACCATGTGCAACTCGGCGTTGGTCGTATCCGCCAGTTCCGCCGCACGCCTGATAGCAAGCTCTGAGTCGTTGGCCCCGTCGGTAGCTACCAAAATCTTCTCCGGAAATCCTGCCATTCTCTGCCTCCTTCTAAGCGTCCTCGCCCTCTCACCTGTATTCTAGCCCGCGGTGTGCCTCGCGCAAGCGGGCAGATCCCGGCACCTCGTGGCGCGTGGTCTCCCACCCTTCTACAATTCTTGAATATGTCACCTCAGGAAGGATAATCACCTCAGGAAGGATAAACATGACCGAGACCCCGAGCAATAACGAGGAAGGCAAGTTTTCGGCGCTCTTCAACGTTATCGAAGACTACGCCCACCGGGAGTACGACTACCAGGACAAGGCCCTGCAGATTATCACCGGATCCTACGTGTTCATGTTCGAGCCCGAAGACATGCCCGACGCCCGGCCGATAGTGGACGAGATCCTGAGCCAGTACGACTACGTCTTTACGAACCTGGAACGGGGAAACCTCGACCCCCTGAGCGTTGACGCGGTCGTCCGGGTCGCCCTCTACACCGACGAATATATGGAGTGGGGGATCAACCGCCTGGGGAAAATACTCGAAGGTCTGCTCCGGCGCGTCCAGACCGACGAAACCTATACCGACTACGTCGAAGACGCCCGGATCGTCATCCGGGGCCTGGAAAATATAGTGCTCGGTTCCGCGCTAGAGGAGATCGTCGAGGGTACTAGTGGGGATTAGCAGGTATCGATAGCTGCAGAGCCGGTAACGCGCCGGTTTTTTCGTTCCATCAAAAATCAAATCGCGTGACAAAACTAAACAATTCTCTTAGAATCTGTCGTGTCGGCTAAACTGAGGTCCGATATGCTCCAGTTTTCGGACTCTAGAGACTTATAGGAAGGCTCCGGTTGATTGCTGGTAGTCTATGTGGTGAACCTATATGGTGAAACCGCAGTGTCCGGAGGCAGAGCAATCGTAATAGCGTACAATCGATAAGGCGAGGATGGGAAAAACGAAGATACACTCGACAAGGGGCTTCAGACCGGGTCATTCTCCGAACGGACGCGCAGGATTATCGTCCAAGCCGAAGAAAAAGCGGCGGGCTTCGAGCCGGCGCTTGGGGCTGCTGGAGATCGCGCTGGTTGTCTGCGCGGCGCTGGCGGTCCTGGCGGCCCTCGAAGGCTTGGCCAACACCGGAGAGATCTACCGGGGAGTGAAAGTCGCCGGCGTACCCGTTGGGGGAACGACGCCTCAAGAGGCGCGCGAGGTCGTCGGGGAGCGTCTGGCAGGCGAGACCCCGGAAGAAGTCAGGCTCGTCGGACCCAACGAAGGCCAAACCGAAACCGTAACCCTTGGGGGCGAAGAGCTTGGGATAGGCTTCAACCTCGATTCCACGGTGAACCGCGCCTATGAAGTAGGCCGGACCGGTTGGATCGGGCACCGGATCTCCGAGAGGCTCCGCGCCTCCCTGGGAATGGTTGAGATCGAAGCCGACACCGAGTTCAACACCGAGCTGGTCAGCAACGTCGTGGACGACATGGCCGGCAACTTGAACCAGGAGCCGCAAAACGCGGCGGTCTCCCTGTCGGGAACCCAGGTGGAGGTGCAGGACGCGTCAGGAGGCTACGAGCTGGATCGCGCGGCCACGATGGAGAACGTCCGGGAGGCCATCGGTAGCCTCAACGGCCAGGCGCAAGTCGTGGGCGGCCCCGCAGAGCCCGACATCTCTACGGAGGAGGCCGAAGAAGCCGCCTCCCGCATAAACACAGCCCTCCAAGAACCGTTGACATTCGAGTCCGGGGACAAATCCTGGGAGCTGCCTCCGGAAAAAACGACCCAGATCCTGACCGTCGCCGAGGGTGAGTCCGGGGTAGACCTCGGAATAGACGCCGAGCAACTCGGAAATCTGCTGCCGGATATGTACAAAGAGTTGCAGACCAGGCCCAAGGACGCGGGTTACACCTTCGCGAACGACGCGGTAGAGGTAGTGCCCGGCCAGCCCGGACAACAGGTGGCGCAGGACAAGCTGGTCGAAGAACTCCAGGGCGGTTTGTTCGACGGGCAGCACTCGTTCGAGGTGCCGCTAAACGAGGGCCGCCAACCGGAGCTAACCACCCAAGAAGCCGAGGGTCTCAAGCCCACCGAAGTAATAGGCAAATTTCGCACCAACTACGAAATGGTAGACGACTCCGACGGGGCCCGGACGTACAACCTCAACCTGGCGGCGAACGCTATAGATCAGACGGTTCTGGCACCGGGAGAGGTCTTCTCGGTAAACGACACCGTCGCCCAGCTCGACTACAAAGAGGCCAAAGTGTTCCAGGAGGGCTTGATCCAGTACGCCGAGGGCGGCGGGTTGTGCCAGGTAGCCTCGACGCTCTACATGGCTGCCGTAGAGTCGGGCCTGGAGATAGTGGAGCGTCACCCCCACTACGCCTTATTGGAGTACATAAAGCCCGGCTTTGACTCGACCGTGTGGTTTGGAGACGCCTACGGTAACGGAGAGCTCGACTCGCGGTTCAAGAACACCACAGACTCCTATGTCCTCCTAAGAGAGTGGGTAGACGAGGACGGCCACATGTACGCGGAGGTCTGGGGCCAGCCCACCGGGCGTAAAGCCGAACTACGCTCGGAGCGGGTGAAATACAACAACAGCTCCTCCACCTGGGTCACCCACAAAAAGGTGACGGAGAACGGCGAAGTCGTCGAAGACGAAGAGGCCTACAGGTACACCTACCGCTCCCTGGGCATGAACGAGCACAACGACGACCCCTACGGCTTCGATCCCGCCTGGGACTACTAGGCTCCTTTCGGGGGCTCCCTGCGGGTCACGGCCCGAGGAATAGGACGATGAGCTGTATCCCGATGGCTACCAGGGCAACGAAGATCAAAGCTCCCGTAACGGCTCTGTCACCCGTGTTCAGGTAACCCCGCAGCGCAAAGAGGATCACGCCAACAGCAAAGATCAGGACTCCGAGAGTAACCCATCCCAGGAAAGCTCCTACCACGAAACCCGCAAGAAAAAGCGCCGCGGACCCGAGACTCAACGCCAATTTCACGCCGCGCGGGACGGGTTGTTCCTCGAAGTCCCTCACGGTCGCGCCCGATTAGCTCGCGGCCACGACCTCGGGCGTAAAGTCTCGGAGAAACCGCCCGGTGTGTGAAGCTTCGGTGCGGGCCACCTCTTCGGGCGTGCCGGTCGCAACGATCTCACCTCCTCCGTCGCCACCCTCGGGGCCGAGGTCCAGCACGTGGTCCGCCGAGCGGATCACGTCCAGGTTGTGCTCGATTACGATTACCGTGTTCCCGGAATCCACGAGCCGGTGCAGGATGGCGAGCAACCGCTCGACGTCGGCGAAGTGCAAGCCGGTCGTCGGCTCATCCAGGATGTACAGGGTCTTGCCCGTAGCCCGTTTGCCGAGCTCGCTCGCCAGCTTCACCCGCTGGGCCTCGCCGCCCGAGAGCGTGGTGGCCGGCTGGCCGAGCCGCACGTAACCCAGCCCCACGTCGCGCAGCGTGTTCAGCCGCCGGGCGACGGCGGGTACGGGCTCGAAGAAGTCACAGGCTTCGTCCACGGTCATCTCCAGGACCTCGGCGATGCTCTTGCTCTTGTAGGTTACCCGGAGGGTCTCGGTGTTGTAGCGCTGGCCCTTGCACACCTCGCACGGGACGTAAACGTCGGGAAGAAAGTGCATCTCTATCCGGATCTGGCCGTCCCCCCGGCACGCCTCGCACCGGCCACCCTTCACGTTGAACGAAAACCGGCCCGGTTTGTAACCCCGGATCTTGGCCTCCGGCGTCGCGGCGAAGAGCTGCCTTATGTGGTCGAAAACCTTGGTGTAGGTCGCCGGGTTGGAACGGGGAGTCCTTCCTATGGGGCTCTGATCTATCTCGATAACCTTGTCCACGTCCTCTGTTCCTTTGAGGCCCTCGTGCCGGCCCGGCCGATGCTTGCCGCGGCCCACCGCATTTGCGAGCGCCTTGTAGAGCACCTCGTTGACCAGGGTGCTTTTACCGGACCCCGAAACACCGGTAACACACGTGAACACCCCGAGCGGAAACTCCGCATCCAAAGCTTTCAAGTTGTGCTCGCCCGCGCCGAGCACCGTAACGGCCCCGGTCGGCTCCCGCCGCCCGTCCGGCGGCTCGATGCGGCGGCGTCCGGCAAGATAGTCCCCCGTCACGGAGCGGTCCGCAGCCTCTATATCCGCCACGCTCCCGGCGGCCACGATCTCACCGCCGTGTACGCCGGCCCCGGGGCCTACGTCCAAGAGGTAGTCGGCCGTCCGGATGGTCTCTTCGTCGTGCTCCACGACGACCAACGTGTTTCCCAGGTCCCGCAGCTTGGTCAACGTGTTCAAGAGCCGCCGGTTGTCCCGCTGGTGGAGCCCGATAGACGGCTCGTCCAGCACGTACAACACCCCGACGAGCCCGCTCCCCACCTGGGAGGCAAGCCGTATTCGCTGGGCCTCGCCGCCGGATAGCGTGCCGGCGGCCCGGCTCAGGGTCAGGTACCCGAGGCCGACGTCTACGAGGAAACCCAACCGCTCCCGGATCTCCTTTACCACCCGCTCGGCAATAATCCACTCCCGCGCCGTAAACTCGACATCTTTGAAGAAGTTCTGCGCGTCCATAACGCTCAGCTCGGTAAACTCGTGGATGCTCTTTTCTCCCACCATTACGGCTAGCGCTTCGGGCCTTAGCCGGGCCCCGTTGCACTTCGGACAGGGCACGTGGCTCATGAACTCCTCGATCTTCTCCCGCCGGTATTCGGACTCCGTTTCGGCGTAGCGGCGTCCCAGGTTGCCGACCACCCCGTCGAATCGGGTCATGTATTGCCGCCGCCGACCGTACCGGTTGCGGTATGCGATGTAGATCCGGTCTCCCCCCGTGCCGTGGAGGACCACGTTTTTCTGCTCCTCGGGTAAATCACGCCAGGGCTGGTTTAGGTCTATGCCGTATTTGTCCGAAAGCGCCCCGAGGATGCTCGTCTGGTACTCGCTGGAAGAGTTTGCCCAGGGAACCAGCGCGCCCTCGTTGATGCTCAAGTCGCCGTTAGGGACTACGAGCTCCGGATCTATCTCCAGCCGGCTCCCGAGCCCGTCGCAGCGGGAACAGGCCCCGTGCGGGCTGTTGAACGAGAACGTCCGGGGCTGTATCTCCGCGATCGAGGCTCCGCAATTCGTACACGTGAAGCTCTCGGAGAAGAGCATCGAATCCCCGGCACCGTTTTTCTCGACCGTCTCCACCTGAACCAGACCTTCAGACAACTTCAACGCCGTCTCGATGGAATCGGTGAGCCGGCGCTCGATCCCCTCCCGCACCACGAGCCGATCAACCACCACGTCTACGTCATGCTTGTAGTTGCGGTCGAGGTTTAGGTCTACCGGTAGCTCGTGCAGCTCGCCGTCCACCCGCACCCGGGCGTAGCCGTCCTCGGCCAGGTCCTTGAACATCTTGCCGTACTCGCCTTTTCTTCCCCGGACCACCGGGGCGAGCACCATAAAGCGCGTCCGGTCCGGCAATTCGAGGACCTTCTCGACCATCTGCTGCGGGGTCGAGGAGGCGACCGGGAAGCCGCAGACGTGGCAGTGCGGCCGGCCGGCGCGGGCGTAGAGCAACCTGAGGTAGTCGTAGATCTCCGTTACCGTGGCAACCGTCGAGCGAGGGTTGTTGCTGGTCGTTTTCTGGTCTATGGAGACCGCCGGGGAGAGGCCGTCGATGTGGTCCACGTCCGGCTTGTCCATCTGTCCGAGAAACTGCCGGGCGTAGGCTGAGAGGCTTTCGACGTACCGGCGCTGGCCTTCGGCGTAGATCGTGTCGAAGGCCAGCGACGACTTTCCGCTGCCGGAGAGTCCGGTCACCACGACCATCACGTCTCGCGGCATCGAAACGGTAACGTCCTTCAGGTTGTGCTCCCGCGCCCCGCGAACGACTATCTGGCTTTCAGCGATCTTCCGGCTCCTTGGTCGATGATTTTCGGCAAGTATACGGCCTCGGTTCGAGAGGCCAAAGGGTGTATTGTTACCGGTTCGAATTTTAGCATCGGCAGGGTCGTCTTTTACCTTTCCGGATGCTCGTATATAGTCTTGGGTTTATGGAGTCCGGTCCTCAAACTGATCCCCGGTGAAGCGTAGATGATCCTCAAGGAATTCTCGCGGATAATGGTCGAGGCGTTTGGCGCCCGCTGCGTCGCGCCCGGCGACCCGGACCAGCCCGTAAACGGCCTGGCCCTCGATGAGGACGGAAACGGGCGGCCGGAGGTGGGGCCGGGTGAGGTGCTGCTCAGCCGCCGGGCGTCGATCGACGGCATATTCCTCGAAGAAGCCCGGGCAGCCGGGACTCCGGCGCTCGTCTGGAAGACGGAAAAGACCGTTTCGAGTGAGGTCGAAGAGCAGGCCCGGAGGCTGGGGATCGCGCTCTTCGTGCTGCCTCCCAAAGTCCCGCTCAAACGCCTGTTCTCGGTAATCGTCCGGGAGGATGAGCTCCTGCTCCACTCGCACAAAGTGAGCCGAACGCTCCTGGAGAGCTCGGGGGGCGGTGCGTCCGTCGCGAGCCTGACGAGCAGGATCTCGGAGCTGCTCCGGCGCCCGGTCGTGGTCGAAGACTCCGTGGGCCGGTTGCTGGCGTTTGGCGAGAACTCTGAAGGGTTCGCCGATCTGCTGGAGGAGACCGGAACCCGGGCCTCGAAAACCTCCGGAGTAGACGAGACCCGGCGCGAGCGTCGCGACCGCTACGCCCGGCTCCCGGACGGCTTTCTCTCGGTTCCCGTCGAGCGGTGGAGGGTTCAAAGTCACGAGCTCTTCTGGATGCCGGTGGGGAGCGGCACGCCCGTCGGGTACCTGTGGCTGGGCCTGGAAGGCGACGATCTCCAGCCGGAGGACGTGGTGCTGCTCTACTGGGCGAGACGGGTCCTGGAGACCGAGCTCGGCAAAGAGCGGATCCGGCTGGAGACGGAGCTCGGCGCCCGGGGAGACTTCGTGGACGACCTGGTAAACGGCCACTACGGCTCCGTGGACCTTTTGCTCCAGCGGGCCCGCTACCTGGGCGCAGACCTCTCCGCGGGGGCGCTGGTGCTCATCGTAGACATCGACGACTTCGCCCGCTATCTGGAGCGCCGCCGCTTGAGGGAGTCCGCAATTCAGGAGCTAAAAAAGCGGCTGGCCGACGCGGTGCGCCTGCAGGCCCGCCAGCTCTTTACGAACTTCCTGCTCGGGCCTCGTTCGGACAACGTCATACTGTTCGTCGGGTCCTCCGAGGAGTTTCCGCCGGCGGAAATCCCCGAGGGCGCCCGGCGACTGGCGGGCCAGATCCAACGCTACGTCAAAGGACTCTTGCCGGACCTGACGATCTCCATCGGCATCGGACGCTACACCGAAAAGGCTTCGGAGCTCTCCGACGCCTACTCCGAAGCCGAAATGGCGCTGGAGATCGGGCACCGGATCCAGGGTCCCTCTTCCGTCTCGACCTTCGAGGGCACCGGCACCTACAAGCTCCTGTTCCGGGTACTCCAGGAAGACCCCAAAGAACTCGAGTCGTTCTACCACGAGACGCTCGCGACGGTGGTCGCCTACGACTCCCGCTACGGTACGGAGCTCGTCCACACCCTGACGACCTACCTGCGCAACGACGCCTCGACCGTCAAGACCGCGACCGAGCTCTTCGCCCACCGGCACACCATCCGCTACCGCCTGGACCGCGTCAGCGAGCTGACCGGCCTCGACGTGGACAAGAGCGAAGACCGGGAAAGCCTGACGCTGGGCATAAAGGTCATGCAGCTTCTGGGCCGCGTCCCCGAAAAGCCCTCCAACTTCTCCGACCGCTAACCTCCTAGTTCGCCGGCTTGTACAAGGCGGCCAATATCCGAGCCGCTTTCCCGAACCATCTTTAGACATTGGGCTAAAGACTGTTCGCACATGGCTGGCTATCCTAGCGAGGTCGATACAACCAGTAGCAAGGAGGCAGTTGCTTTGCGCCGATTAGGACTCATAACCGCCGCCGCCCTGGTGGCGGCTCTGGCTCTACCGTCAGTGGCTTTCGCCCAGGACGCACCGAGCAATGAAGATTTACAGTTTGTCGCCAACACCGTCTGGGTGATGGTGGCGTTTGTGTTGGTACTTTTTATGCAGGCCGGTTTCGCGATGCTGGAGGTCGGCTTCTCCCGCATGAAGAACGTCGGGAGCGTGGTCGCCAAGATCCTGGCCAACATGGGGATCGGGGCGCTCGTCTTTTGGGCGGTCGGCTTCGCCCTGGCTTTCGGAGGGGGTAACGCGCTTTTCGGGACCGAAGGTTTCTTCCTCACGGGTTTCGAAGACGACGGCATCCCCGTATCCTTGCTGTTCCTGTTCCAGACGGCCTTCGCGCTGGTCTCGCTGGCAATCGTGTGGGGCACGATGCTGGAGCGGACCAAGTTCAGCGTGTACCTGATCTTCGCGGTAGTCTTCGTGGGGCTTATCTACCCGATGGTGGCCCACTGGATCTGGGGCGGCGGCTGGCTTAGCGGCCTGGGCAAACAGGACTTCGCCGGTTCGACGGTCGTCCACCTCTCCGGCGCCATGGCGGCCCTGGCGGGAACCTTGATCCTCGGCCCCCGCCTCGGCAAGTACGACGACGAGGGCAACCCGCAGACCATCTCCGGCCACAACATGCCGCTGGCGGTCTTGGGAGTCCTGATCCTGTGGGTCGGCTGGCAGGGATTCAACCCCGGCTCGACGCTGGGCGCCGTGCCGGAGATCGCCGACATCGCCCTTACGACCAACCTCGCGGCGGCGGCCGGCGTGCTCGGCGCCATCGTCATGAGCTACGTTTACCGGCGCAACGTGGACGTCGGAATGGCGGGCAACGGGGCTATCGCGGCCCTGGTCGCCATCACCGCCTCGTGCGCCTTCGTGGCGCCCTGGGCGGCGGTGATTATAGGTTTCGTCGCCGGCATCATCATGTACGCGAGCCTTCTGTTCTTCGACAGCATCGGCGTGGACGACCCGGTCGGCGCGATCGCCGCGCACGGCATGGGCGGCGTGTGGGGCACGCTCTCCTGCGGCCTCTTCTCGACCCCGGCGCTGGCGGCGGCGAACGGGGGTAACGCGGGTCTGTTCTACGGGGGCGGTTTCACCCAGCTCGGTGTTCAGGCTATCGGCATCGTCGCGGCGGGCGGTTTCGTGTTTATCGCCTCGCTGGCGGTGTTCGCGATCCTCAAGGCAACCATCGGTATCCGGGTCAAGCCGGACCAGGAGCTCAACGGCCTAGATATCAGCGAGCACGGTGCCTATGCCATGGCCGAGAGCCTGGTGGCAACCGACTCTCCGAACGGGAACGGGACTTCGACCCCCGCGGCGACGACAGCCGAATCGCGGGAATAAAAGAGGCCTCCCGCAGGCCTCCCGGCTGAGGAGCCCGGCGGCAACGACACCGTAATTCGGGGGTGGCAATTCCACCCCCGAATTTTCTTGACGCCGGTTGTGGCTAGAATAGACCGGTAGTGCGAAGAGAAGGAGAGTTTCATGGAAGCACCCATAGTCCAGGCAGCCGGGCACAACAACTACATCGTCAACGTCTACGATGACGGCGTAGAGATCAAGAGCGGCTGGCAGGGACAGAACACGGAGCGGGTAAGCCACCGGGACATCTCATCGGTAACGGTCAACGGCCTCGTGAACTGCACCCTGACGCTGGAGAGTAACAAGGGCAGGGTTTACCAGATAAACCGGATGGCCCGCGCCGAGGCAAACCAGATCAAGACCACCATCGAACGCCAGAAGCAAAAGGCGGGCCTCTATGAATAGGTTTTTCTCTTGACGAAGGGCACGCTCGCGATACCCTAGTACGGTCGTCTGGCGTCGCGGGGCCTCCTCTCTGGGGACCCTGGAGAGGAAATCTCATTCGAATACCCCGGACTATCGCGGGAGTAAAAGTACCGTTCTACGGCTGGGGCGTGGTCCTGGTGGCAACCCTGGCCACCTTCTGCTCCGGTCCCGGACAGTCGTTCGTCTTCTCGGTTTTCGTGGACCCGATCCTGGCCGACACGGGTCTTTCCCGGGTCTACGTGTCTACGCTCTATGCCTTTGGCACGGGTGTGAGCGCGGTAACGGTCGTGGTGGTAGGCCAGCTTGTGGACCGTTTCGGGGCCCGTTTGATGCTCGCCGCCATCGCTTTCGCACTGGGTATCGCCTGCTTCGGGATGTCCGCCGCCGCCGGCCCCGTCGCCCTGTTCTTCGGCTTTGCCGCTCTGCGGGCGCTCGGACAGGGCTCGCTACCCGTAACCGCCAGCATTCTCACCGCCCAGTGGTTCGTGGCGCGTCGGGGGCGCGCGATGGCCGTCGTGGTTCTGGGTCTCGCCGCGTCCAACGCGCTGCTCCCCCCGATCACCCAGTCTCTTATCGGGGCGTTCGATTGGCGAACGGCCTACGTCGTCTTGGGGGTGATGGTCTGGATATTGCTCATTCCGGCTTCTATCCTAGTGGTCCGGCGCAGGCCCGAGGCGGTTGGCCTCCACCCGGACGGCGCCCCCGGGCCCGTAAGTGAACCCGCTAGTGTTGGCGGGGCCAGACGCGGGTCGTGGGAGGTTGTAAGCTCGTTGAACTTCTGGCTTCTCGCGGTTCCGCTGGCGGCCATACCATTTGCGGTAACGGCGCTGGTTTTCCACCAGATTTCGATCCTCGGCGAGCAGGGCCTCGGACCGGGTGCCGCCGCCGGGGTATTCGTACCGTTCGCCATAGCATCGGCGGGGGCAACCGCTTTTTCGGGCTTTCTCATCGAGCGTCTGGGCCCCCGCAAGCCGCTATTCATCAGCATGGCGTTGTTGCTCGCGGCCGTACTGGGACTTCAACTCGTCTCCTCCCCCCTTACCGGGACGCTGTACGCGGCGCTGCTGGGGGCGGGCGCCGGCTTTCAGGGGGTGGTTTCCGGCGTTGTTTGGGCCCACTACTACGGACGCCAGGGACTCGGCAAAGTACAGGGTCCGGCCACAATGGTCATCATCTCCGCCGCGGCCCTCGCCCCGCTCCCGCTGGCCGCCCTCCGCCAACTCTCCGGAGATTACGTCCTGGGCCTGGCCATCCTGGCCGCCGTCCCGATAGTCTGTTCCGTAATGCTCTATCTGTTCGATCCCGGAAAGGCCCGCCGCGAGATAGACCCCGTGACCTGAGCCACAAGTTCCAGGTCCGGGGATCCGGCGGCCGAAAAACACCCGGCAAATAGGTTACTGTTACCATGCGCATACTGCGGGCAGTACGAAATACCCAGATAAAGATCATGGCACCCTATTCGAGAAGCTTGGAGGTTTTCGAGTGGACACTATGGAGCGGCAGCCGTTGAGCCGGGAGCGGATACTCGACGCGGCGATGAGTTTCGTAGATCGTGAAGGGCTTGAGGCCCTCAGCATGCGGAAGCTGGGTGCGGAGCTAGGGGTGGAAGCGATGTCGTTGTACAACCACGTGCCGAGCAAAGGGGCTCTCCTCGATGGGATGGTCGAAGTACTGTTGCAGCGGGTGGAGGTCCCACCGGAAAGCGAGGACTGGGAAACCCGCGTCCGGGAAGCCTACCGGAGATTTCGCCAGCTGGCGCACGCGCACCCCAACGTGTTTCCGCTGCTCATCGTCCGGCCACCGGATACCATGGACGGGGCCTGGCTCGTGGAGGCTTTTCTGGAGACGCTGCACCAGGCGGGGTTTGATCCCCGGGCGGCGCTTCAAGCCTACCGGACGCTCACGAGCTTCACCGTGGGGTACATTATTTCCGAGCTCCGGGGCTTCGCCATGGAACCCGGAGACGGGAGAACCGGCGCCCAGGGTTTGACGGCCGAAGATTTCCCGCGGCTCCACGAGCTTTCACCAGAACTCGGGTATATCGACCGGGACGCGGAGTTCGAAGCCGGCTTGAACACTATCCTCTCGGGCTTGCGGACCAAACTGGCGTAAGCAACGAACCTTCGAGGTTCAGGCAACTCCCCGCCGGAACATGCGGGCCGCCCACCCGAGCGCGAGTAGCGCGCATAGGCTGACTACGGTGAAGGTGCGCGCTAGCGGAGCACCTCCGGCTGCGCCGACGAAGAGGTCCCGCGCGGATTCCACGACGTAGGCGAACGGGTTTACCGCCGCTACCAGCTGCATCCAACCGGGCGCCAGGGTCAACGGCAGGAGTATGCCCGAGAGTAGCAACAGCGGCAGGGTGAAGAAGTTGATGGTCGGGGCGAAGCTGTTCTCATCCTTGAGCACCAGCGCGAGCGCGTAGGAGAGAGAAGCCGCCGTGACCCCGATCAAGGCTACCAGAACCAGGGCGACCGCCACCCCGGGTACGCTGGCCCGCATCCCCATCAGCCAGGCGACCCCCAAGAGCACCAGCGACTGGGCCAGCAGGACGACCACGTCACGGAGTACCCGGCCCAAGACCAGAGCCAGACGATCTACCGGGGTAACGGAGAGGCGCTCGATCACCCCGGCGCGAACTTCGGCGATAAGGCCGAACCCGACGAACAAAGTACCGAAGAGCGCCATTAACACCAGAACCCCCGGGGTGAATACCGTGAGCGCCCCGCCGGGTGGGAAGCCGGGGCTCCCGGCGATACCCTCGAGCAAAGGTCCGAACAGCAACAACCACACGATAGGCTGGGTGATCCCGATAATAACCCATACCGGGTTACGCCCGGTGGTCCGCAGACTGTAAATGAATACCAGATACGTGTCGCGGATAGTCCTCATGCCTTGCCCTCCATTCCTAGTTGGAAGACTCTCGCAGGGAGCGGCCGGTCTGCTGCAGGAAAACGTCGTCCAGGCTGGGACGGGATAGCGCGATGGACTGAACTCTACACCCACCGCCGTCGAGCCTCCGCATGAGATCCGGCAATGCTTCCTCGCCACTGTCGACGTAGACGCGTAGCGTGCCACCGTCTTGCTGCATCTCGTAGTTCGAGGAGCCGGAGTCCAGTAGCTTTCGAGCCCGGCCTACGCCTCCGTTCTGCTCATCCAGGGTCACCGATATAACATCCCCGGAGATCCGGCGCTTGAGCTCCCGTGGGGCGCCTTCGGCGACGATTTCGCCTTCGTCTATGATTGCCAACCGGTCACAGAGAGCATCGGCTTCATCCAGGTAGTGCGTGGTCAGAAAGACAGTGGTACCAGCCTCTCTCAGGCCCCGCACCTCGTCCCACAACCGCGCCCGGCTCTGCGGGTCCAGGCCTACCGTCGGCTCGTCAAAGAATAGTAGGGCCGGACGATGCACCAAACCGAGCGCTAGCGCCAGCCGCTGTTGCTGGCCTTCTGAGTAGGTGCCGGCTTTGCGGTCGCAAATCTCCGGGAGCTCCAGCAACTCTACCATCTCCGCGACCCGTGCCCGCGCCGCTCCTCTCCCCAGGCCACACAGGCGCGCCTGCAACAACAGGTTCTCCCGCCCGGTTGCCTGAACATCCACCCCGCCAGCCTGGCTGACGTACCC
Organism: Rubrobacteraceae bacterium; assembly: GCA_050331175.1. Taxonomy (GTDB): domain Bacteria; phylum Actinomycetota; class Rubrobacteria; order Rubrobacterales; family Rubrobacteraceae; genus SIRX01. The sequence continues at coordinate 19,161 of JBHJHC010000082.1, forward strand.
GATCCGGCCCCGCACCCGGGCCGGCTCCCGGAGCAAATCGTACCCGGCAACCATCGCCCGGCCGCCGCTCGGCTCCAACAACGTAGCGAGCATCCTGAGCGTGGTCGTCTTGCCAGCCCCGTTCGGCCCCAGAAAGCCAAAAATCTCACCAGCCTCGACCCTCAGGTCCACACCGCGTACCGCCTCCACAACCGCGCGCCGAACCTCGAAACTCTTGCTCAACCCCTCTGCCTCGATTACCGCCATCATCCGATTCCTTTTATTCTAATTTGTATAAAAACCAGAATACAGGCAGCAGAGAGGGTCTTCAAGAGGGATTTCGGTTTTCTCGCGAGTTTCTAGGGGAGTTTTCCGGCTTCGATCTTGCGGATGGTTTGTTGGATCCAGTCGACTTCGGCTTCGTAGTACGCTTTTGCGAGGCGCAGGTTTTCGGTAATGTGGCGGGGGGCGTACGGGTTCTTTGTCTGGAGGCCGGAGCCGGCTGTCAGGTACTCCAGGCCCTTCAGTTCCGCGTTCAGTTTGTCGGTCCGGGCGCGCAGAGCCGCCAGCAGTTCGTCTCGCGGCATGAAATTCATAAAGGTGAGTGCTACCTGGAACGGATCTATGACCGGCTTGCGGTTCCACCAGTAGTCTCGGAGGAGTAGCTGGAACTCCGTCTTCCCCCGTTCGGTAATTCTGTATTCGGTCTTGGCGGGCCGGCCACCCGATTTATCCTTGCTGACAACTTCGACCAGCCCTTCATCGTTCATCTTCTTCAGGGCGTAATAGATCGAACCATAGGCCACCTGCGCCCACTGCTCAGCCTTCCACATCTCCAGCTCCCGCCGGATGTCGTAGCCGTGCAGGGCTTGTTTTTCTTGCTGGGCGCACGTTTGCAGAACACCCAGGATCAGTAACCGCGCCGCCGACATCTACCGCCTCTCGAATATATAAGTTTGTATATTATACCCGCACGATAACCGGCAGGTTCCCGCCCGCGACTCCTTCCGTCAAAGCTTGGATTCGCTGATTTGCTAGACTTGTCCCGGGTAAGAAGATGAGAAGCCGATTAGAGGAGGGTAAATGGCCGAGGTACGGAAAGTAGGAATGTTGACCGGCGGCGGGGATGCGCCGGGACTCAACGGCGTTATCCGGGCCGTCACCATGAAGTGTATCGAGGACTCCGGCTACGAGGTCGTGGGCATCAAGCGCGGCTGGAAGGGGCTTCTGGCTCCTGAGTCCGACAGCCTGGTAGACCTCGGCGTAGAAGACGTGCGGTATATCCTGCAGGAGGGCGGCACGATCCTGGGCTCCTCCCGGACCAACCCCTACAAGAACGAGGGCGACGCCGAGAAGGTCGTCGAGAACATGAAAGAGTTCGGCATAGATGCGCTGGTCGCCATCGGCGGCGACGACACCTTAGGCGTCGCCAAGAGGCTCCACGACGACTTCGGGGTGCAGGTCATCGGCTGCCCCAAGACCATCGACAACGACCTCTCGGCAACCGACACGACCTTCGGTTACGACACGGCGGTTTCCATCGCCACCGACGCCATAGACAAGCTCCGGACGACCGCCAAGAGCCACGAGCGGGTCGTGGTGGTCGAGGTCATGGGCCGGCATGCCGGCTGGATCACCTGGGGCGCCGGCGTCGCTTCCGCCGCGAACGTGACCCTGATTCCCGAAGTAGAACCGGACATGGACGCGATCGCCGACCTATTCCAGCAGCGCGCCGAGAACGGCGAGAAGTGGGGCCTGGTCGCCGTTAGCGAGGGCGTGGTCCTGAGCGAAGACTACATAACCCAGAGCGCCGAACGCGACGAGTTCGGGCACGTCCAGCTCGGGGGCATCGGCGAGACGCTGGCCGGCGAGATCGAAGAGCGCACCGGGATCGAGACCCGCCACGTGGTCCTGGGCCATCTGCAGCGCGGTGGAACCCCGACCGCCTACGACCGCATCCTCTCCACCCGTTACGGTTTGCGGGCCGCCGAGGCCATCGAGGGCGGCGAGTGGGGCCAGATGGTCGCGCTGCGGGGAGATGAGATCGTCACCGTCTCCCTCTCCGAAGCAACCGAAGAGACCAAGACGGTCCCCGAAAACCTCTACGACGCCGCCCAGACGTTCTTCGGGTAGGCCAGCCGGCACAACCGGTTTGCGATCCCCGGCCTGGATGATCGCCTACGCGGTGGTCCTGATCCTGTTGGGCGCAACCTACGCCAGCCTGGTGTTCGCAGGTCCCGAAATCGCGCTAACCTTCGGGCTCATCGCGCTCGCCGCCATGCTGGTAGCCCTGGCGTTGGTCATCTTCCGGTAGCGGCCGGCTCGCGGCTAGTCTTTGCCGGAGGCGTGGGCTCCGATCCGCCGGTAACGTTCGTAGCGGTTCGCGAAGAGCTTTTCGGCGTCTACGCCGTCGAGCTCTGACAGCACCCGGTCCAACGCCTCGCCGACGGCCGCTATCGCGGGCTCCGGTTTCCGGTGGGCGCCCCCCAGGGGCTCCGGGAGCACTTCGTCCACGATGCCGTGCTGCTTCAGATCGCCGGCCGTGAGCTTGAGGGCTTCGGCGGCTTCGGCGGCCCGGCCCGGATCGCGGAATATTATCGAGGCGCAGGCTTCGGGGGCTATGACCGAGAGGTAAGAGTTCTCCAGTATTCCGACGTAGTCGGCGGCGCACATGGCGAGGGCGCCGCCGGAGCCCCCCTCCCCGATTATTATGGAGATCACCGGCACCGGCGAGCGGGCGAGCGTCAGGAGGTCGTCGGAGATCGCCCACGCCTGGCCCCGCTCCTCGGCCCCGCGCCCCGCAAAAGCCCCGGGGGTGTCCACCAGGGTCACCACCGGCCGCCCGAAGCGGGCGGCGAGGCCGTAGAGGCGCTTTACTTTTCTGTAACCCTCCGGGTGGGCCATGCCGAAATTACCCTTTACGCGGCTCTTTACGTCCGCCCCCTTGTCGTGGCCCATAAGAACCACGTTGTGGCCCGAGATCCTGGCGAACCCTCCGCGCACCGCCGGGTCGTCGCCGTAGAGCCGGTCCCCAGCGAGCTCGTAGAAATCTTCAGCGAGCACTTCCAGATACGCCTTGAAGTTCGGACGTTCCGGGTGGCGGGCGACCTGGACCCGCTGGTAGGGAGTAAGGTTCGAGTAGATGCGCCGGCGCGCCGCGTCCAGAGCCTCTTCCAGGCGCTGTATCTCCGCCTGAAGCTCGACGCTCTCCCCCGCGAGCCGTTGAAGCTCGGAGATACGTTCTTCGAGCTCCCGGACCGGCTTCTCGAAGTCCAGGATCACGCGACGAACCCCAGCAGGCGCTGGAGGTCATCCTTAAGCTCCAACCGGTGGACGATACGATCCACCATCCCATGCTCTTTCTGGAACTCGGCTGTCTGAAACCCCTCCGGCAGCCGCTCCTTGGTAGTTTGTTCGATGACCCGCGCCCCGGCAAAGCCGATGCGCGCCCCGGGCTCCGCCAGAATTACGTCCGCGGCGGTGGCGAACGACGCCGTGACCCCGCCGAAGGTAGGGTCCGTGAGGATCGAGATGAACGGCCAGGAGCCTTCCAGGTACCGGGACAGCGCGACGCTGGTTTTGGAGAGCTGCATGAGGGAGTAAACCCCCTCGAACATCCGCGCCCCGCCGGAGGCGGAGACGACCACGAGCGGGAGTTCCTCCGAGAGAGCAACCTCTATGGTGCGGGCTACCTGCTCGCCGACCACGCTGCCCATCGAGCCCCCGATAAACTCGAAGTCCATTACCGTGAGCGCCAGGCGCCGCCCTCCTACGCTCCCGGTCCCGCTCAAGATAGCTTCTTCGAGCCCGGTCTTTTTCCTGGCGGCCTCCAGCCGCGCTTCGTACCCCTCGAAACCGAGCGGGTTGGACGCCGGCAGCCCGTCTCCCAGAGCCTCGAACGTCCCGGCATCGAGTAGCAGGCGAACCCGTTCCCGGGCCGGCAGCGGGTAGTGAAACTCGCAGTTGGGGCAGACGTTGAACCGGGCCGACAGCTCCCTTTCGTAGACAGGCTCCCCGCACTGCCGGCATTTGGTAAACACCCCATCTATGGGGCCGAGTCCGCTCTCGGTCTCCGGCCCCGGCGACCGGCTGTACTCGCGCCTCTTGCTGAGCCAGTTCCTAATGTCTGTCCCCCGGCTCCGCCCGGTCCCCGTTGGAGATGGCCTTGCGCACCTCGTCCAGCCACGCTTCGACCTTCGGCGGTCCGCCCTCGGCGACGAGCTGCATCAACTTGCTCCCGATAATGACCCCGTCCGCCTCGTCCGCGGCCTCGGCCGCCGCCTCGGCGGAGGAGATCCCGAACCCTAGCGCAACCGGGGCCTGGACCTTCGACCGTGTCCGCCGCAACAACTCAACGGCACCCGGCGGCAACGCTTTCCGGGCACCGGTAACGCCGGCAACCGAGACGCAGTACACGAAGCCCGAGGCCAGGTTCCCGATCTCGGCTATCCGGTCGTCGGTGGAGGTCGGGGCCACCAGCGGACACAGGGCAACGCCCTTGTTTTCAGCAAGCTCCCCAAACCCGCCGACCTCATCCACCGGCAGGTCGGGGATCACGAGCCCCGACACCCCGGCATCCGCCGCCAGCTCCAGGAATCGTTCCGTACCGCGGGCGAAGATCACGTTGTAGTAAACGAGAAAAACCACCGGCACCCGGTCGGCGAGCCCCGAAGCCAGCTCCAGGCAGTACTCCAGGTTCGCCCCGTTCTCCAGGGCGCGGGTGGTGGTGTCCTGGATCGTCGGGCCATCGGCCAGCGGGTCGGAGAAGGGGACCCCGATCTCTATCACGTCCGCCCCCGCCGACACGTAGGCCTCCCCCACCTCCCGCGCCCCGTCGAGGGTCGGGTAGCCGGCGGTCAGGTACGGCATGAGCGCGACCCGGCCGCCGGAGAAAGCTTCGCGCAGGCGCCCGCTACCCCTCGACACCCAACGCCTCCGCCGCCGTATCCACGTCCTTGTCACCCCGGCCCGAGAGGTTTATGACCATGTTCTTCCCCGGGCCGAGCTCCCGGGCGACCTTCTCCGCGTAGTAGATGGCGTGGGCCGTCTCCAGTGCCGGGATAATGCCCTCGGCGCGGGAGCAGAGGGTAAAGGCTTCCAGGGCCTCCTCGTCGTCCACGCTGGCGTACTCGGCGGCGAGCTCGTCCTTCAGGTAGGCGTGCTCCGGCCCCGTGGCCGGGTAGTCAAGGCCGGCGGAGATCGAGTGTGCCTCCCGGATCTGGCCGGACTCCGTCTGCAACACGTAGCTCTTGGCCCCGTGGAGCACCCCCAGCCGGCCCTCGGCCAGCGACGCCCCGTGTTCCCCGGAAGCTATCCCGCGGCCCGCGGCCTCCACGCCGACCAGCCGCACGGCCTCCCGCCCGATAAACGGATGGAACGCCCCGATGGCGTTCGACCCGGCCCCGACGCAGGCGACGATGGCATCCGGATCGCCGCCGAATCGCTCCCGGGACTGGGCCTCTATCTCCCGGCCGATCACGGTCTGGAGGTCCCGCACGATCCGGGGGTACGGCGCGGGACCCACGACGCTCCCGATGATGTAGTGGGTGTCCTCCACGTTCGTTACCCAGTCCCGGATCGCCTCGTTCACCGCGTCTTTGAGCGTCCGCGAACCGCTCGTTACCGGCACTACCTCCGTACCGAGGAGCTGCATCCGCACCACGTTCAAGCGCTGGCGGCGGATGTCCTCCTCGCCCATGTACACGACGCACTCCTTGCCGTAGAGCGCCGCGACGGTCGCGGTGGCGACGCCGTGCTGGCCGGCCCCCGTCTCGGCGATGATCCGCTCCTTGCCCATCCGGTCGGCCAGCAGGATCTGGCCCAGGGTGTTGTTGATCTTGTGGGCCCCGGTGTGCGCCAGGTCCTCCCGCTTGAACCACACGTTGGCCCCGCCCCACTTCTCGGTGAGCCGCGAGGCGAACATCAGCGGCGTCGGACGCCCCACGAAGTCCCGCGCCAACGAATCCCGCTCCTCGACGAACTCCGGGTCGTCCCGGTAGCGCTCGTAGGCCTCTTCCAGCTCTTCGAGGGCGTGTATCAGGGTCTCCGGCACGTACCGGCCCCCGTAAGGACCAAAGTAGCCTGTATCAACCTTTTGCTGCACTTACGAACCTCCGAACCCGCTCGCCGTTTTTCTTGCCGGGCGCTGTTTCCAGGGAACTCGAAGCATCTACACCATACGGCTCGAAGAATTCGACCGCCGCCCGCACGTTCTCCGGCGTAAGACCGCCGGAAACGAGAATGTTAGCATACCCTTTTACCGTCTTCGCCAACCCCCAATCAAAGCGCTCGCCGGTCCCACCCCGGGCCTTTGCGCTGTAGGCGTCGAGCAGTATCAGGTCCGCCTCGTAACGCCCCAAATCTTCGAGTGAGGCCGCGTCCCGCACCCTCAGGGCCTTTATGACCTTTAGACCCCGCTCGCGCACGTAGGTTACGGTCTCCGGCTCCTCGTCGCCATGAAGCTGGGCGTAGTCCAACCCGACCTCGTCCGCAGCCCGGAGTATCGTCCCGGAGTCCTCGTTCACGAACACCCCGACCTTGAGCAACCCCGCGGGCAGGGCGGCGACGATCTCCCGGGCCCGCCCGACGTTTACCTGGCGGGGGCTGGACGCGAAGATAAGCCCGATGGCGTCCGCACCGGCATCGGCCGCAACGAACGCGTCTTCCGGCCCGGTCATGCCGCACACTTTTACTTTCGTCATGGCCCCAAGTTTACTCCTTGTCGGCCGCTTTCGGGGACCCGCGGGATCCGCTATCGCGCCGCTCAGAGATCCAGCTTTAAGGATTTCGTAAGGGTTCGTAAAGGGCCGCGTAAGGACCAGCACTTATATTACACCTGCTAACGATAGACGAAGGAGCGCGGGTGGTAGACAAAACATCCGAAACAGAAAACGGGCCCGGGTCCGGCCCGGACCGTTCCGGAGGTGGGGGCAGCGGCAAGAAGGGGAACCTGATCCGGCTCGCAGGTATCGGGCTGGCGCTGCTGGCCGTGATACTGATCGGCCGCCTCACCGGGCTGACGCAGTTCATCAGCCTGGAGGGCCTGGAGAGTTTGAGGGAGTGGATAGACGGGTTCGGGGCCGTGGCGCCCATCGTCTTTGTGGCGTTGTACGTCGTTGCCACCGTCGCGTTCCTGCCCGGAACGCCGCTCACCCTGCTGGCCGGGCTCGTATTCGGGCCGATCTGGGGCGCTTTGTGGACCCTGATCGGGGCCAGCCTCGGCGCGACCCTGGCTTTTCTGGCCGGCCGGTACGCGGCCCGGGGCCTGGTCGAAAACTGGACGCAGAACAACGAGCGCATCAGGAAGCTCGACGAGGGGGTCGAGAAGCACGGCTGGCGGATGCTGCTGATCACCCGGCTGGTCCCGCTGTTTCCGTTCAACCTGCAGAACTACGCCTACGGGCTCACCAAGATAGGGTTCGGCACCTACGTGCTGCTCACGACGCTCTGCATTACACCCGGTGTGATCGTCTACGCCTTCGCCGGAGGTTCCCTGGCAACCGCCCGGGAGAACCTGACCACCACCTTTATCTACCTGGGAATAGCCGCGGTGGTCTTCGTGATCATCTCGCTCATCCCCGGTTGGCTCCGGAAGAGGACCGAAGCCGCTGAGAGGGTTGAATAATGATCGGCCGGCTCATATCCAACAAGGTCTTCTGGGTAGTATCGGCGGCCGGACTGGCGATAGTTCTGTACCTGGCGGTCGCGGTCTTCGGGGTCCAGGCAGCTTTCATCGACCGCGAGGTGGATGAGGAGTTCTCCGCTTCATCCCAGACCATCGAAAAACCCCCGACGGAGACGATAGAAGAGCCTGCGGCGGAGACCACCGGAAACCCGGATACCACCCCCGCAGAGAACGACCGCGAAGACGCGGCGGACCCGCCGCCCGAACCCGAGGGGCCGGAGCGGGTTTCGGCGGGTACGTTCCACGACGTAGAGTACGAGGGTACGGGCGAGGCCGTCGTTTACCGGTTGGAAGACGGTTCCCACGTACTGCGCCTGGAGAACCTCGATGTGGACAACGGCCCCGACCTGTTCGTCTACGCCATGGCCGCCGGAGAGGCGACGGACTCCCCGGCCGTCGAGGAGGCGGGGTTCGTCAACGCCGGTCCGTTAAAGGGAAATCAGGGGAACCAGACGTACGCCCTTCCGGCAGACTTCGACCCGCAGACGCACCGGGCGATCTCGATCTGGTGCCAGCGCTTTTCGGCGAACTTCGTCACCGCGCCACTGGGGATGATCTAGATGGCTCCCGGTATAATGCGTAAAACGGAGGAGGTGAACGCCAGGGTGGCAAAGATCCTGGTCGTCGACGACGAGCCGAATATCCGGGAGGTTGTCGGGCTGTACCTGCGGCGCGACGGCCACACGGTCCTCTCGGCCGCGGACGGCGAGGAAGCCCTCTACCTCTTCCGCCACAGCAACCCCGATTTGGTAGTGCTGGACCTGATGTTGCCCAAGCTCAACGGGTTCGAGGTGTGCCGGCGCATCCAGTCCGAACGGCGGGTGCCCGTGATCATGTTGACCGCCAAGGGCGAGGAGGAGGAGCGGATCGTCGGGTTGGGCGTCGGCGCCGACGACTACGTGGTAAAGCCTTTCTCTCCCCGCGAGCTGGCCGCACGGGTGACCGCCGTACTGCGGCGGGTCGAGGAATCCCCGGCACCCGGCCCCGACGAAAAAGTCTTGACCTTCGACGGCCTCACCATCGATCCGAACAAGCGGGAGGCTTCCGTCGGGGGAAATCCCGTAACCCTCACGGCGCGGGAGTTCGACCTGCTGCACCATCTCGCCTCTACTCCCGGCAGGGTTTACACCCGGGATCAACTCATGGAGACGGTTTGGGGTTACACGTTCGCCGCCGAGACCAGCACCGTCACCGTCCACATGCGGCGGCTGCGGGAGAAGATAGAGCCCGACCCGGCCGCTCCCCGCTACCTCCAGACCGTGTGGGGCGTAGGCTACAAGTTCGGCGGCTAGAGCCGGTGCTGCGGACCATCGGCCTCTCGGCGCTGTTCCTGCTGGGCGCCCTGGCGCTAACCATCGTCGTCAGCGCCACGTTGTTCGGGGTGCCGGCGTCCGACCTGCCGGACGTCGCCCTGTTGTTGGCCGGGGCCGGCGGCGGGGTCGGTTTGGTCGCGCTGATCCTGGTCCGGCCCGCCGTGCTCGGACGGCTCGGCGGCGTGCGGGCGCAGCTCGTCGGGGCCGGCCTCATCGGCAGCCTTCTCTTGCTGGGCATGATGCTGGCCGGCGCCCAGGCTATGTTCATCTCGGGCCACGACTTCGTGATCGTGCTGACCATGCTGCTCTTCGCCGCGGTTCTCTCGGTAGGCTTCAGCCTGCTGTGTGCCGCCCCGATGGCGGAGCGGATAGAGAAGCTGCGGCGGGGCGCCGCGCGGCTCACGGAAGGCAAGCTGGAGACCGAGATCCCGGTCGAAGGCCACGACGAAATCTCCGATCTCGCCACCGACTTCAACCGCATGGCGACCGCCCTGGAAGCAGCTAAAGAGCACGAACGGGAGATGGAACAGGCCCGGAGGGATCTCATAGCCTCCGTCTCGCACGACCTCCGCACGCCGCTCGCCTCGACCCGCGCCCTGATCGAAGCCGTCGCCGACGGGGTAGCCACGGACCCCGAGACCGAAGCCCGCTACCTGGACTCCGCCCGCCGCGAGCTGGCCCACCTGAGCCGCCTGGTAGACGATCTCTTCGAGATCGCCCGCATAGACGCCGGGGTCATGCAACTTTCCCTGGAGCAGGCCTCCCTGCGAGACCTCGTCTCCGACACGCTCGCCAGCTTCCAGCCGCAGGCCGAGCAACAGGGCGTCCAGCTCGTCGGCGAGATAGAGGGCGCGGTGGACCCGGTGCTCGCCAACCCGCCTCGACTCCAGCGGGTGCTGCACAACCTCGTCTCCAATGCCCTGCGCCACACCCCCGCCGATGGCACGGTCGCCCTGCGCGCCGTCCCCCAGGACGACAAAGTGCAGGTCGAAGTGGCCGACACCGGCGAGGGCATCGCCGAAGAAGACCTGCCGCGCGTCTTCGAGCGTTCGTTCCGGGGAGAAGAATCCCGGACCCGTTCAGAGGACCACCACACCGGGGCGGGTCTCGGCCTCGCGATAGCCCGCGGCCTTGTCGAAGCCCACGGCGGTGAGATCCACGTCGAGAGCGATCCCGGCAAAGGCTCCCGGTTCCTCTTCACCCTGCGCCGCGCGTAACCGGCGGGCGAAACCCTTAACTGTTCCTTACGATACGGGTGTTCGGCCCGGAATCGGATTGTCTCCCTCCCACGCCCGTGCCAGAATCGAACTGGAAAACGAGAGGACGGCCCGGAGGAAACACATCGTGGGCGGAACACTTCCCGAATTCAGAGCGGCCCGCGCATGAACGAGCCCACGCTCTTTCTCGCCGCCGCAGCCGGCCTGGCCTCTTTCCTCTCGCCGTGCATGCTGCCGGTGATACCGGCCTTCCTAGCCCAACTCGCCGGCACCTCGCTCGGGTACACGGAGCTGAAGCGCCGGGACGTCTTTTTCAGCACCATCCTCTTCGTGAGCGGGTTTTCGGTCGTCTTCGCCGTCCTTGGCGTCGTTTTGAATGCCGCTCTGGAAAACGCGGCGACAGAGGTCCTCACCTGGCTCTCGCGCGTCGCGGGGACGGTGGTGATCGTGCTCGGCCTG
>JBHJHC010000083.1:0-10777 GCA_050331175.1 Rubrobacteraceae bacterium
GGCCCCGATCTTCCCGGACTTCTGGAAGATACTGCGCGGCTACGCCGAGCACAACGAGCTCGTTTCAGACCTTATGGAGAAGCTCTGGAGCTGGCATTCGGGCTCCCTCTCCAAAATCTTCGACGCCCCGACGAACGTCGACCTCTCGAACAAGTATTTGGTCTTCAAGATATCGAAGGTCAAGGACCGCCAGAAGGCCCCGGTCATGCATGCGATCCTCGAGTTCCTGAACGGCGTCCTCTCTAACCGCAACGAGCCCTCAGACTGCTGGATAGATGAGGGCTGGGCGCTGCTCTCCTTCAAGATGAGCGCCGAGTTCACCGAGACCATGTACCGCTCGGGCCGGGCCCGCGACAACGGCATGTGGATAGCTTCCCAGGCCGTCATAGAGTTCGTGGAGAGTCACGAGGGCAACGTGATCCTGGACCTCGCGGCCACCCACGCGATCTTCCGCCACGAGCACCAAAAGAGCGCGAACGCCACGGCCTCGATCCACGACCTCTCCGAAGAAGAGACCGAGCAACTCCTCAGCTTCCAGCCCGGCGAGGGCTACCTGGTCGTCGACCAGTCCCGCATCCCGATGGAGGTGCTCGCCTCCGAAAAAGAGAAGGAGCTCTACAACACCGACCCGCGCATCGAGGCGGAGAACAAGAAGAAGCGCCGCAAGGAGTGCCTGGCCGAACGCCGCGTGGCCGAAGCCGACGAGGCCGGTGCCGCCGACACCCGCCGCAAGGAGAAAGCCGCCATACCCGGTATGGAGGCCCTCGGTTACGAAGGAACGGCGCCCGTCTTCGCCTTCGCCGGCGAGGGCGCAGCCGAGACCGCCGCGGCCGTCGCCAAGCTCCTGGGTCGGACGGCCCGTCGGGAAGGGCTCGACGTCCTGGCCGTCGACGCCTGCGGCGGCTCCCTGGCGGAGCTTCTCTCTACCAACCCCGCCAGGACCGGGAGCGAGGCTGAATCCGTGGCAGGCAACGCCCCCGACAGCTTCTTGCGCCGGGCGACGGCCGATCCGGACGCACTAGGAGAGCACATCAAACGTACCCGCTTCTCGGCGCTGCGGGTGGTACACGCCCCGACCAACGACTCCCTGCCGGCCGTGATGCTCCAGGAGGCCGCCGGCGAGGCGTTCGACCTGTGCGTGGTCGCCTGCGGGGACGCCGAGGGCCGGTACGCCGAGGATTGGCTCCTGGCCGCCGACAAGGTGGTCGCCTGTTCCTCCAACGGCCCCGACGACGCGCTCGACGCCGCACAGTGGGTCGAGGAGAAGCGCGATTCAAACGGCACGGTCCTCGCCCTGATAGGTGCCCGCGGTGTCGACCGGACGCCGGAGACGACGTACCCCGCCCCCGAACCCGGGCATACCGCTGGCGAGAACGGAGAAGCAGGAGAAGCCGTCGAGGCTCCCGGCGAAGCTTTCGGCGAGGCCCGCAAACTCTACACCCTTGGTCCCGCCGCCCACAGCGGCACTGGGGCCGATGCGGGCCTGAGCAAGCTCACCCGTTCCCTCGTAGCCGCAGAAGAGCGAGACGAACATCCAGAGATGGCAATGGCGGGCGCAGGGGCGGACGCAACGGCGGACGAGGCCTCTGGTCCAACCGCAGACAAGGAGGAATCCTATGCCTGATACCAGGCCCCACAAGAAGAAGCCTAAGTGGCTAACCGGGGAAGATGGCGGCGCCCCGGAGAGGGGCCGCAGCCCCTCGGGCTCGCGTAGAGGACCCTTGGCCGACGACGACACGAGCGAGATACCAGCCACCGACAACCCCGCTGCCGGAAATGCGGCTGCCGGAAATGCGGCTGCCGAAGAGGAGGCGTCTGAACGGCTCGTCGACAGCCCTCGCTCGGACGCTGCAGCAACGGCGACGATCCCCCGCTTTACCCCCACGCAGGCCGCCGGAGCATCCGGCGGAATACCGGGCGGCGTTGGGGCCGGTGGCCCGGCGCAGTCGGGGGGCAGCTCACCGGCGGAGCTCGTCCAGAGGCTGCGGTCGAATCCTGGTCCGGCTTTGATGGCCCTGCTGGTGCTCATCGTGCTCTTCGTCGTTGTCTGGTTCGTGTTTCTCCGCGGTGGAGGTGAGGCGGCCCAAAGCCCCGCAAACGAAGGGAGTGGGGGAGGGGAAGCCCCGCTCGCGGCCCAGCCGTCGCCAGAAGCGGGCGGCGTGGACGAGACCGGGATCGTCTTTTCCGGCCTCGATGAGAGAGGCGATACGGCCACCCTGCAGGGAGCCGGCCTCGAATGGGAAGGCTCCATAACCGAAAAAGAAGGCGACGCCGGCGAGACGATCACGCTAAAAGGACCTACGGCCGCCCAGGTGGAGCGGGGCTTCGAGGTGGACAACACGGACGTCGACTCCGGCGTCTACGCCGTAGGACAGGACGACGGCTCCGTGCTGCACGTAGCCACCCACACCTACCAGCTCGTTACCGAGCAACAAGACGCGGAGGCCGACGAGCAGATCGTGCGGGAGATAACGTACGGGACCATCTTCGACCTCGAAGGCGGCGACCTCCGCCAGTCCGGCTTCTACGTCGACCGCCACCCCGAACAGGGCTCGGCGAAAACCCTCCGTACCTACTACAAGGCCCCGGACTTCGACCCGAAAGATTCATACGAGGTGGCCTTCAACGCCCGCAAAGGAACGCCGGTGCCGCTCTTGGTCGGCTACCGGGACAAAGAACAGGCCCAGCAAAACAACGGAGGAGAGGAGTAGACATGGCAGGCATACCGCCAAAGGGAATAGGCCCGGGATGTGGCATGGGCCCCGGAAGAGGACTCGGCGCTGGAAAGAGCATGGGTCCCGGCAGGATCGGCCGCAGGCGAAGCGGCCCGAGCGGCAAAGACCCGTCGTTGCTCAAGAAAGGCCTCGGTCCTTTCGGCCACGGCCGTCTGCCGAACGCGGACAAGGACGGGGATCCGTTCACCAAACGAAGCCCGTGGAAGAAGCCCGGCAACAACTCGTTTTTCTAGGACGGAGGATCAGTGACTTACACCCGCAAAGACAACCCATATCCAGAACTTGACCCGTTGAAGTCGGCCGTGCCGCCAGCTACGCCGTCGGCTATGTCGTACGTCCGTCCGAAGTTTGCTGGTCTCTCCCAGTCCGCCGTGGCGCTCTTCCGGGTCGGAACTCGCCGGGCACGAATCGCGGCGGCCGTCATGATAGTCGCCGGTAGCCTTCTCTACCAGACCGGGGCCGAAGCCCTGCAAGAGTCATCGAAACAGGTCCTCTACCTGGACGCCCCTTCCGTGTCCGTCCCGGAGGCCCAGAAAGCCGGAGAGACGGCGCGAGGCTACGCCGGCCCCGACTCCAACGTGGAAGATGCCGTGCTCGCCTGGGTTGACGTAGAGTCGGTGCCCCAGAACGCCCGCAATGCGTTCGCGTCCATAACAGAACCCAGCGGACAACCGCCCGGCGGCGTCTCCTACGACGACGCCGTGGGCGCCGGCGACGTTATGGTCGCCCAACTCGGTGGCGATTCTCCCGCCGAGGGTGAGAACAGTGATGAGGAGCTCGCTTCGTCAGACCCGGTCAGGCCGGAGCTTGGCGACGGCACCAAAGCGGCCGACGCTCCTGCGCCGAGTGGTTCCCAGCCCGAAGCCGAAAATCAGCAGCCCGGAGGGGCGGATCCCGTACCCGAGCAACCCGAATACGCCGCAGCCGATACGCCGCTGCCCTCGGATCTAGGGATGCCGGCCCCGATGGCCGAGGAATACGCGCCGAGTGGTTCCCAGCCGTCGGTCGACCAACCGCCGGACAGTAGCGGGGACGAGTTGGCCGCGGCCCCTGAAGAGGTGTCCGAGGGCACTGAAGAGCCTACCGGGGGCAACAGCGCCACCGGCCCGATCTCAGACGACTACTCACCTGCAGTTGGTCCTGAGGACAACACAGAGCTAGGTACTTCCGACACTGGAAACTCGGTTCCTCAAGACGGCGATGCCTCTCCAACGATCGTAGTTCCGGCATCCCCTGCCTCAGACGACGAACCCGGGCAGGAATACGCCGGTGTTCCCGAAGGCTCAGCGGACGCGCCCGACACATCGGGACCTGAGTCTTCCGAACCTGAGGGCCCCGAGACAGAGAACGTCGGGAATCCGCCGGAGCAAGCCTCTAGCGACCCCTCCACCGAGCCTTCCCCGGCAGAGCCCTCCTCCGGTCCTGGGGAGCAGGAGTCCGAAGAGACTTCGGATCTCGTCGCGGTAGTACCGTACGATCCCGCTACGGAAGAGGGCCAGGAGGAAGAGAGCCAGGAAGGTCCCGGACAGTCTTCGCAGCCTCCGGAGGAGATTCCGGCGGAGGAGACTGAGCCCGGGACTTCCAGCGATCCTTCGTCTGAGGAGGACGACTCCACTGACCCCGAGCCAGGCCAGCAGGAGATGCCAGAGCAAGCGGCGGCATCTCCGACACCCGCCGGAGAAGAACCTACTGAAGAGGAACTCCCTGAAGGGGTCCAGGTCGAATCCAGCGACGAGGACGGTGTGCAGGAAGTCTCGGTAGTCCTACACCAGGAATCCGAGGCAACTGATACCCCTGCCGGTAACCCGCCGCAGGCACAAGACGAGCCCGAGACCTCTGAAGAAGCTCCCGAAGACGAGTCCGCCCCGGGGCCCTCGGCTTCCGATCAGCAATCTCCGGAACCGCAGGAGGATCAGGACCATCCATCCAACGGCCGCGGCGAAAGCAACAATACGGAGGCTGGGCGGAATCCGGAGCCTAGTACCTCCGAAGGGCCCGGCTCACAAAACCCCGATAAGCCCGGTCGCACCCCGGCTTCAAGTCCTGAGAACGGTAATGACCCTGAGCCGGATCAGAACGACCACAATGCGGGGGGCAGCTCCCCGGCCCCGCAGCCGGAGACCGGCGAAGAGCAGAAGCCTTCTCCCGCAGAAACTCAGGACCGACGCGAAAAAGCCCCGGAGCCGACTTCAGAGCCGGAGGCCGGGAGCGAGTCGGGTTCCCAAACTACTTCCAACGGGTCGGGAGGTCAGGGCAATCAGCGGGGGGACCAGAGGGGTGACCAGCAGCAGGTCTCCGAGCGGAAGCCCGCCTCATCGACCCGTGATCCAGCCCCGGAGCCGTCCCAGACCCCAAAAGACCGGGCGCCCCGGCAAGACGCTGAAGGAGCCGGGCGGAAAGCCCAGGGCAACGACGAGGCCCAGGGTAAACAAAAGAGCCCGCAGCAAAAACAGCAGCGACCTTCCCAGTCAGCTCGCGAGCCGCGTCAAAGCACCGAACCAGTAGAGGCTTCGCCGGGTGGTCAGGGGGAAGTCACCGGGGCGGAAGGCCCGACTCAATCGGCCAACGCCGTCCAGATCAGGGTCCAGGATACTCAGCAGCCGCAGGCTAAGCCGAAGGCCGAGACAGCCCCGACGCAGGACGCCCAGCCGACGACCGAGGCTGCAAACGTGCAACAGGATAACCAGGCCGCGCTTCAGAACCAGCCGGCAGCTACTTCGGAGCCGGTCGTCCCCGAGGTCTCACCTGAGAACGCACCGACCATACAAACCTCTGCAGAGCCGGTTACGGAAGAAGTCGCTGACCCGGCCGGTTTGGTGGAACAGGACCCGGCTACAGTAGCCCAGCAAGCCGCCCGTCAGGAGCGCCGGGCGCAGCGTATAGCCGCCCGTCAGGCCGCCCAGGTTGATACGGCCGCGCAAGGCTACGCCGAGCCCGCTGCAGAACAGGGATGGGATCAAACAGCCCAGCAGGCAACCGATATGGTCCAGGATCAGGGGATAGCCGATACCGGCGTTCCCGTTCAGGACTACGCGGCCCAAGACGTCAGCCCGCAGGTTTCTGAGCCGCAGCTTTCTGAGGCACCGGTCGAGGTCGAGCAGGTCGACTCCTATGTGCAGGAGACTGTCGGAGACGCCACCTGGAACGCAGCCGGACCGGAGGCCGCCACCGATCCTTACGCCGATCCCTACGTCGAACCCTCCACTGAACTCCCCGCGGATCCCGCAGCGGATGCCTACGAGGCTCCAGCGGTACAAGAGACCGCCGGGTACGTGGAGGAGGTCACCCAGGCGAGTTACGGCCAGGCGGCCGTGGATCCTTACCTCGAGGACGTGGCAGCCGAGGTTGCGCTGGCGGCGGACCAGGCGATTTATGGTGCGGGAGTCGACACTGCCTCCTACGACGCTCCGGCTGCTCCTGCCGCTCCAGCCGGGACCTACGAGGTTCCGGCCGGCACCTATACAGAGACCTACACCGAGCCTGTCGCCCAGGTTCCTCCCCAGGAGCTCGAACCGGTCCAGCAGGTCTCGGCTCAGGAGCTGGAGCCGGCCCCCCAGGTAGACAACGTGATTTCTAGCGAGCCGCCTGCGGCCCGGCCGGCACAGGCTTCGAACGTTGGAGCCACGATCCAGCAAACGACGGGCGTCGGGGGTGGAGAGTGAACCCGCAAACCACTGTAGAGCAGCCGGCCAACATACCGCAAAGGAGCCGTATGTACCCACAGCCACAGCCCACTTCTCCAGGTCTCGCCCGCCCAGCGATCCACCGGCGGGGCGTCCGCGTCTGGAGGATTGGTGTTGTATCCGCCCTGGCGGCCATACTTTTCCTGTTCTATCCGATTGTGTCTGCCGGAGCTCAGGAGACACCAGAGACGCCCGGTGTGGAAGTCGGGGACGGCACGGTCCGCATAGGGGACGACGTTTTCGCCGGCGACGGTTGCGCCCGCGCCGGGGATGTGGCCGCCGGCGACTGCGGCGAAGGCTCTGGCAACCAGGAGAAGAGCCAAGAGCAGAAAGAGGCCGAACCCGACGAGGACCAGCCCTCGGAGTCCAGCACCGGCGGCACAACCGTTCAGAAAGACTCCACCGCTCCGCAGACTATCGGGGGCGAGACTACTGTTGAAAACACTGCCGGGACCGAGAGCAACGGCGGTACGACCGCCGGAGCAGGCACCACAGAAGGGGAAGATATAGCGGCGTGTCCCGTGGCCCCTCCAGAAGACGCTGCGCCGGCAACCGTAGCGCGGGCCGTAGATGGGGATACCGTCGAGCTCGAAGAGGCCGTCGACGGCTACGACACGGTCCGGCTTATCGGGGTGGATACCCCGGAGATGGAAGCAGAGGGTGGCACCCCGGAGCCGGGGGCGGAGGAGGCGTCGCAGTTCACCGCTGAGTCCCTCGAGGGCGAAGAGGTGGTGCTCGAAACCGACAAAGAAGTAGAAGACGATTACGGCCGCCTTCTGGCTTACGTCTGGATCGTGCCCGAGACCGGGGACCCAGAACTCTTTAATCGCGTTCTCGTCGCCGACGGCTACGCAGAGCCGATGACCATCGAGCCTAACGATGCCTACGCCGTATGCTTCGAGGCTGAAGCCGAAGAAGGCGAAGAAGGCGAATCGCGCTCTGAGCAGGCCCAGCAAGAGGGCAGGGAAACCAACGCGGGCTTGTTGGGCCGCCTCCGGGACCTGCTTTCTTCGGAGGCCGCCGAGGGCGGGGAGGATACCGCTGGAACCGCGATCTCAGAGGACCAGTACCACCAGAACGGCTCTACGGGCGGACCGGGCTCTACGGGGCTCGAAGAGACCGAAGCGGTAGAGCCGTCCGGGGATGAGCCGGTCGAGGAACAGCCCGCTCCGGAACCTCCTGCAGATACCGGGGAAACCAACGAGCAGACCACAGGTGAGGGTACGGACCTCCCTATCGCGAACCCCCAGGCCGAAGATTTGGCGGCCCTCTCTCCGGAGAGCTGTCCGGGCGCTAACTTGGTACTCGAACCCTTTGGAACGAACGGCGGCGCGCAGAGCGAGCCGTTCGAGATCACGGGCGGTAAGTTCGTCGTACGGGCCGACCTGAAGAGCGAGAATCCGTCCGACGCCCGACTGGACGTGTCGATCCTCGATACGGAGGCCCAGGAGCCGGTCGAAGAGTTCGACCAGCGGGCGGTGGGATCCTACGACACCACCATAAGCCAGGGGCCGGGGAGCTATCTCCTCAACCTCCAGCCAAAGTCCAGCTCTTACGAGGTAACCGTCTTTGATTGCGCCGAGCAGGAGCCTGAGCAGGGCTCCAGGGAAGAGGCCCCCGGCGCGCCACTGGAACTCGACTCCTCCCCGCCCCCGGAGGCTCCCCAGGAGCCACAGTCGGGCGGCGCCGAAGTCCCGCTGGATCAGCCGGCCGAGATCGAGCTCGCGGCGGACGACGAGCCGGTGGTAGTTGAAGACGATGCCGTACCAACCGACGTTGATCTACCGACCCAGGAAGGGCAATCGGGTGAGGTAGCCGTACTACCAGATACCGGCGGTCCCATCCCAAGCACCGGTCTCCTACTGACCGTATTCGCCGGGGCTCTCTCGGTGGCGGCGGGTGTTGCGGGCTTGGCCGTATCCGTAGGGTTTAGGCGGAGTCCCGGCAAACGGTCCGGCGCGGACGGACGATAGGCGGGCCGCGTGGGAACCTGCGTGGGAGGCGTTGGTAGAGGCCAAAAACTCGTCCCCGGTCTCGAACCGGCCGTGGATTAGGCCGGTTGCCGGTGCCAGCAGCAGCCACAGCCGCCGCCAAAGCGGCGATCCTGGTTGTCAGGAGCCGCCGCGGCCGGCGGTTGCTGCTGGCTTTTTTCGCGGGGCTCGCGCTCTCACTGGCGCTGGTGGTGATCGTGCTCCTCAGCTCGGTCAGCGCCGTAATTGGTGTCTGCCGGACGGAGGCTGAGTCTACGCAACCCCAACAGGCCTCCGCGCCCTCCGGTAACTCCGAGTCCCCGGGCCTCTCGCCGAACTCTTCCGAAAGCCCCACCTTCGTCTCCCAGAGTTGGAGCGAGGAGGCGCTCTCTGACATCCCGGAAGACTACCTGCCGCTCTACGAGAAAGCGGCCGAGGAGTACGGCCTCGACGCCGCCATACTCGCGGCCATAGGGGATATAGAGAGCGACCACGGCCGCGGCGACAACGACTGCGCGGCAAACTTCGCCGGGGCGCAGGGACCGATGCAGTTTATCGGTAGCACCTGGGCGAACGTCGGGGTGGACGGGAACGGCGATGGCACCTCGGACGTCTGCAATCCGGAGGACGCCATACCCGGCGCGGCAAACTACCTGGCACTCGAAGGCGCACCCCAGGACTACCACTCGGCGATCCTGGCCTACAACAACGCCGAATGGTACTACCAGGACGTCGTGGCCCGGGCCGAGGAGTACCGGGGAGCCGGCGGCGGGGGAGAGGACGCGTTGGCCGCCAGCGACTCCCCGAATGAAGCTTCCTCCGGCCTCGCCACGCTCCTGTCCCCGCTCGCCATGCGCGAAGCCCAGGCCGCCGAAGCCTCCGGCACGGTCGGCAACCCCGGCGAGACGGACTACACGCCCGCGGAGATCGACACCTTGAACCTCATAAACGACTACCGCGAAGAGAACGGCCTCGCGGCTTTGCAGCTCTCGGACAACATCTCCAAGGCCTCGGCCCACTACGCCCACGACATGGCGAAGTACGACGCCTATCGGGTCCCCGAAGCCCACGTAAGCGGCCCGACCGACTACTACTTCGAGGGCGCCGTCCTGACCGACCGGATGAACGCCGAGGGCTACTACGGCTCGGCATACGGCGAGAACATCGCCGCCGGGCAGGCGGGCGCCCAGGAGGTCTTTACCGCCTGGCGGGAGTCCCCCGGCCACAACGAGATGATGCTTAATCCCGACATGGCCGTAATAGGCATCGGTCTGGTCGAAAACCCGGAAACCTCCTACGAGGAGTTTTGGGTAACGAACTTCGGATCTGAGCCGGACGATACGACACGGCCGGTCTCCGAGGCCGGAGGCGGTTCGAGTGGGGGAGGACCTAACGGCGGGTCCAGTGGAGGTTCAGGAAGCGACGTCCAGGGCAACTCGAAGGCCGTGTTCCCGCTCCCCGACGACTACTTCGACTCCTACGAAGATACTTGGGGCGCAGCGCGGGGTGGGGGCCGCGGCCACGAGGGTACGGACATGTTCGCCCCCGACGGGACCCCTATCTACTCCATAACGGCCGGCAAAGTAGTTCCCGTCTCGGGATCGGACTCCGAGGGCTGGAACGAGCTCGGGGGCTGGACCACCATGATCGAGGCAACCGAGGACGTCGGCCCGATAAAGGCCGGCGACACCCTCTACTACGCCCACCAGCTAGAACCCTCACCCGTAAAACCCGGAGACACCGTCGAAGCCGGCGACGTTATAGGCAAGGTGGGCTCGACCGGGGAAGGACCTCCCGGCTCCATCCTCCCCGACGGCCGGGGCGAGCACCTCCACCTCGGCTGGTACGACCCGACCGGCTCCCGGGCCGAAGCGGGCAGCGGCGCGATGAACCCCTACTCGCTTCTGGAGTGGCTCCGGCAGAATGGCGGGACGGCAACCGGTACCGGCGGTGGCGTTGCCCTCGGAGCCCCGGTATCCACCGTACCGGCCTACTGCAAACCGCTCCAAGCCATGGGCCTCGTGCCGCACTCGGCGCCCACCGGACGCCCGACCGGGGAGGCCGTTCCAACTTCGATGTCCGAAGAAGGCGGCTCCGGCAGCGGCTCCGGCGACGGGTCCGGTAGCGAGTCGGGGGCGTCGCCAGGCTCCGGGAGCGGCACGGGCCAGCAGGTAGTCGAAGAAGCCCTGAAGTACGAGGGCACACCCTACGTTCTCGGAGGCCCTGACGTGTGCGTTCCCGGCGAGTCGATGGACTGCACGTGCCTCACGACGACCGTCTTCCGGGAGTTCGGCTACGAGCTGCCGGACATGCCCACGGAAGTATGGAGCTACGGCGAGGAGGTCACGGGCGAGCTTCAGGCCGGCGACGTTCACGTCTGGGGAGATCC
>JBHJHC010000084.1:0-32348 GCA_050331175.1 Rubrobacteraceae bacterium
CAGAAGAGCACGGTGAGTGCCTCTTCCAGGGAAGCGAGGGTGGGAGTATGCTGCGGATGGGTCATCCGAGGTTCCTTTCGTCGGGGAGTCGGATGGCCCCCTTTCTATCTCATACTGAATCCACGCAACACACATCTAGTAGTAGGACACTGACACTATAAGGCGCTAAAGGAAGCCGTGCAAATGATAACACTCACGAAACCACAACTTTCCTGAGCTTCTTTGACAAGCGCGGACAAGAACGTCTTTTGCGGGCGGTTCTTAGCCTTCGAATGAACCCACGAAGGACTTGGCTGCCGGCCGACGACCTCTTCGCCGGAGTGGTCTATACGCTACTCATTCGACCTACGGAGGTCGTGTGGGTTCGGAGCCACGTTGGAAAGCTGGGTGCGCTTTGGCCCGGCGTGATTGGCAGGTGGAGCGCTGTAAACCGTGCTGGGATGATAGTAGGATGGTCGGTGCTCAGGTTGGTGTTGAGCGGTGGTTCGGGCTCCCGGGAAGGCTTGTATTGAGAGGCGGTTGGAAAAGAGATCAGGTGCTGGAGCTCTGGGGCTGGTTGCTGTTCGTGGTCTCGGCGCTCTTCTTTATCGTAGCGAGCCTCCGCACGGGAGATGTTCTCGGGTTGCTCGGCGGGCTGTTCTTTTTCCTGGCCTGCGGGGTGTTCCTGGCGGCTTTCAGGGAGCGTGTTCGGCGGAGGGGCTAGGGGTTGGTGGCGGGCTCTGGAAGTTGTCTGCCGAGCCAGGGGGCCAGGGTCCGCACGTAGGTTGACGTGATGTGGTCGCCGTTGCGGTAGACCAGCACGTCGCCTACGACGGCCGGGCAGGTGTCTTCCAGGCAGAGGACCGGTTCCGGGTCGATCAGGCGCGCCCCCTCGACTTTATTGGCGGCGCGGGCGTTTACGGGCGCGTAGTTGTAGGCCACGTCCCGGGGTGTGGCGCACTCCTCCAGGTTCTGGAGCGACTGTGAGACGCACTCGGGGATCTCCTGGTCCGGATGCGGGTTGTCCTTGATCACGGCGACCCGCGCCCCGCTTTCCTGGTACCTTTCGAGGGTGGTGATGAACTCCTTCTCCAGTTCCTCCGCGCTCTCTGCGCGGCTGAGCGGGCGGCCGTTCCTCATTACCGTATACGGGTTTTGCATGGTAGCTATTACCAGCCCGGGTTGCTCCTCCGCGATACGCTCGAAGATGTTCTTCCGCCAGGTGCTGCACTCGTGGTAGATCCTGCCCAGCGGCGCGTTGTAGCGCGGCACCTCGGCGAGCGGGCAGGCGGTCTTGCTGATGGCCACCAGCCGCCAGTCGCGCTCTTTGGCCAGCGTGTTCACGGCGGAGAACCACTGCATGGCGTGGGAGTCGCCGACCAGGAACACGGTGGTCTCCGCCGTCGGGTTGCCGAAGACGCACTCTGGAAGGTCCGTTTGGTGCAATCCCAGCTGGCAACCTTCTTTGTACATCTGGGGCCGGTCCTCCGTCGCGTTGCGCGGGGCGGGGCGGACGGCGCGGGCCGTCTTCTGTATTTGCTCCCGCTCCTTCAACTCCGCCGCCCCGGCGACCTGGCTTCCGAGCGCTTCCGGGACGCTCGGGGTCGCCGCGAACAGCCCCAGGCCCAAGGCTACCGACGAGACGGTGCAGGCGGCCCCCACAGCCAGGGCTTTGGACGGGTAACGGCCAAGCTGCGGGGAGCGGAGAAAGGGGTTCTCGACCAGATGGTGGGTCACGACGGACGGAATCCAGGTGGCGGCAACGATGGCGGTGCTGGTAGCGAGGGACAGCTCGCCCCACACGGCCGCGGCGAAGACGAGCGGCGGCCAGTGCCACAGGTACCAGGAGTAGGAGATGCGTCCGACGTGGCGTATGGGGGCCAGCGTGAGTAGCCGCGACGGGAGCGGTCCATCATCCCCGGAGCCCAAAGCAGTCCCGGCCGCGATGATCGCCACGGTTCCCAGGGTCGGTAGCAGGGCGGCGGTTCCCGGAAACAGGGTATCGTCCCCGAACCGGACGGTGGACCAGGCGACCGCCGCGAGGCCCGCGCATCCCAGGCCGGCCGCCAGGATCCGGGGTAGCCTCAGCCAGGATACGGGCACGAGGGCCAGTGCCCCGCCGAGGGCGAACTCCCAGCCGCGGGCGAGCGTGGAGAAGTACGCGGAGCCGGCCTCCTGGCCCACGATGTGGACGTTGTAGGCGAACGAAGGCACCCCGAGCGCCACGACGGCGGCCGCCAGCGCCAGCCGGGGGCTCCGGCCCGCCCGGCGGCTGCGGTAGGCGAAGATCAACAGTAGCGCCGGCCAGACGATGTAGAACTGCTCCTCCACCGCCAGCGACCAGAAATGTTGCACCGGGCTGGTGTCGAGGCCCGCCGCCGAGTAGTCGACGGCCTGGGCGCCGAGCCGCCAGTTCACGACGTACAGGCCGGCCGCGGCCACGTCGATGGAAACCTGTTCCATCCGGACGGGGGAGAGCAGCAGCCGCGACAGGACCACCGTGGTCCCGAGTACGACCACCGTGAGGGGCAGCAGGCGCTTAGCCCGCCGCGAGTAGAAACGCTTCAAGGACACCGTGCCGGTACGCTCCATCTCGGCCAGGAGGAGGCCGGTGATCAGGAACCCCGAGATGACGAAGAAAATGTCCACCCCGATGTAGCCCCCCGGGGCAAACGGCAGGCCGGCATGATAGAGCAACACCGCTCCAACAGCCACGGCCCGCAGACCCTCCACGTCGGGCCGGAACCCGCCCTGCAGAGAAGTCTGTCCAGACCTGGAAGAGGCGTTGCCTCCTGGATCTCTTGGGCTACGCGACGACAGTCCGCCCCCCCGAGAATCGCTTCAGCTACTTCATAATCCTCAAAGTGTAATGCACGGGGCGGAAGTTCACAGCCGATACAACGGATTCCGCCCTCCGGGCATATCCCGGTAGAATAGACGCCAGTTGGGCCGTGTGCAAGTGACTTTTTGAGGAAAACAGATGCTCCTGACCATAACCAACGACCGTCCGCCGGCCACGGATCTGGGCTATCTCTTGCACAAGAACCCCGCCCGGGCTCAGGTTTTCGATCTCCCTTTCGGCGCGGCGCACGTCTTCTATCCTGAAGCTGCGGAAGAGCGCTGCACGGTGGCGCTGCTGTTGAATGTCGACCCGGTCGGGCTGGTTCGGGGTAGAGGCCGTACCCTGCAACAGTACGTTAACGACCGGCCCTACGCGGCCTCGTCGTTCTTGAGCGTGGCCGTCTCGCGGGTATTCCGGAGAAACTGAGCCCGTGGATCCCCGGCTCTAATCGCCGCCGGGTGGCGCCGGATCCGCGAGAACCCGCGACAGCCAGTCTCTGGCTTCCCCGATCTCATCGTAGACGAGCGGATGGCCGATCTCCCGCCACCGCAGATCTACTTCGGCCCCGGCCTCCCGCAGCATAGCCGCCAGGCGCTCGGTGTTGTCGGGAGGAATCATCTGGTCCCGGGTGCCGGCGGCCATGAAGACCGGCACCCCCGAAAGGTCCGGCGTTACCTCGGGTTCCAGGGGAACCATCGAACGGAACAGTATCGCCGCCCGCAAGAGGCCGGGGTGCAGCAGGATCAGGCTGGCCGCGATGTTGGCCCCGTTCGAGTAACCGGCGGCGACCAGCCCGGCCGGGTCGAAGTCGTATTCCTCCGCCGCGTTCTCCACGAAATCCGCCAGCTCGTGGGTCCGGAAGATGAGGTCTTCCAGGTCGAAAACGCCCTCGGCGTGCCGCCGGAAGAAGCGGGGGTAGCCGTGCTCGGAGATCTGGCCCCGGGGACTCAAGATAGCGGCTCCGGGAGCCAGCTCCCGGCCCAACTCTAAAAGGCTGTCCTCGGTACCGCCGGTCCCGTGTAGCAGTAGCAGGGTAGGCCCGGTTTCATCGCCGGGGATAAAGCGGTGCGCGAAGCCCAGGTCTCCGCTCAACGGTTCTCCTCCGGCACGTGGAGCGGCGGCAGGACCCGCTCCAGATGGTCGCGGCGGGATTCGTACTGGGGCGGGAGCTTGAGGTTGGTGCCGAGTTCCGCCGGATCCTCGTCCACGGTGAAACCGGGCGGGTCGGTGGCGATCTCGAACAGAATGCCCCCCGGCTCGCGGAAGTAGATGGAGTGGAAGTAGTTCCGATCCAGCACCGGCGTAACGTGGTACCCGAGCCCGGCTACCTCCTCGCGGATCGCGAGCTCGTGCTCGTCGTCCGTGGCCCGGAACGCGACGTGGTGTACCGTTCCCACGCCCATCCGGCCCCGGGGCTCGTCCGAGCCGTCAACCACGTCTACGAGGTTACCCGGACCGCCGTCCCCGGCCTCGAACCTGTAACGGCCGTCGTGCTCCTCGACCTGGCGGAACCCGAGTGTTTCGGTCATCAGCTTCGTGGTGCGTGCCGGGTCCCGCTCCGAGAGGGCTACGTGATGGAAACCGCGAATCGCGTGTTCCGCCGGTACCGGCCCGCCTTCCCAGGAAGAACGGCCTTCAGCTGAGGACGCTACAAGCTCCAGCTTCATGCCCTCGGGATCCGCGAAGGAAACTACCGTGTCGCCAAAGCGTTGGGTAGGCTTGTCGAAGCGGATACCGTTGTCTATGAGGCGGTCCGTCCAGAACCCCAGAGAGCTTTCCGGGATCGAGAAGGAAGTAACGGTAAGCTGGCCCGTACCTTGCAGCCCGGCCGGCGCGTTGGCCCAGGGAAAAAACGTCATGATGCTGCCGGGAGAACCTTCGCCGTCACCGTAGTAGAGGTGGTACGTCTCCGGGTCGTCGAAGTTGACGGTTTTCTTCACCAGCCTCAACCCCAGCAGGCCAACGTAGAAGTCCACGTTCCGTTGCGGCTCCCCGGCGATGGCCGTAACGTGGTGGATGCCCGGGGTGTCAGTGTCCATGATGCGCCTCCTGCCGTAGATTCAACTCGCCCGACGAACTATCTGATGCTCCGTATCTGGTTATACCATCACCGGCTAATCGTCCCGCCAGCCGGCTCCGGAGTGGCTGCCGTCGCAGAAAGGTTTGTTACCGGAGAACCCGCAGCGGCAGAGGGCGGCCTGGTTTCCCCGGTAGGCTGTTGCGCCCTCCGCGTCCCGGATCTCGAACGTCCCCTTCAGAAAAAGTGGGCCGTTAGGCGTGAGCTTGACGCCGAGCTTGACGCCTCTCTCACCGGGATCTTCCTCGCGGGAGCCGGGTAGCAAACCGGCGTCTCGAAAGCCGGAGTTCTCGTGGCTGTTGTCGCAGTAGGGTTTGTACCGGGACTCGCCGCACCGGCAGAGGGCGAGGCGGGTGTCTTCGAGGAGGAGCGTCCCGTCGTACTCCCTTACCTCGATGTCGCCCCGGAAGTACAGCGGGCCGTCTTTGGCCACGAAGATCACGTTCTCCGCGGGTCTGGGTTCTTCAACGCCGTCTTCGCGCCGGAACTGCAGGGCGCCGGTGGGGCAGCGGGTAACTACTTCAGCGACGGTGTCGGGGTCCGAGTTGCCCGGCTGGATCCAGGGCCGTTGCTCGACGTCGAAGACCCCGGGCAGGCCGTGAACGCACTCCCTCGCGTGGATACAGCGTCGGGGCTCGAAGGACACCTGGATCTTCTCGGAGTAGTATGCTTTGCGGGTCACGGGTTCTCCTCTCTCAGGAGTTTCAGGTGAGCGGTAGCTGCTGGCGGTCTACGGCATACAGACTATAAATCTCTCCGGGGGTCTCCACGAGGGTTAGGCCGGGCAGAGCCTCTAACTCGGAAACTAGCGGATCGTCCTTCCGGATCAGTACGTAGTCGACCTCGTTGCGGCGCAAGATGTCCAGCTCTTCTTCCGGGCTGGTCCCGGAATAGAAGCTCTGTACGTCCAGGGCCCCTTGGGAAACCTCGATCTCCTTTCCGGCGTGCTCTTCGAGCTCCGGGAGGACCTCCAGCACCAGGTGGCCCCGGTAGCTGACCACGTTCGCCGGGGCCGACCACGACGCGATGACCACGTTGACCACCGACGGCGCCAGCACGACGCTCTCCTCGGTAATGTTGTCTCTCATCCACGGAAAGATAGGGTCGAAGCGCGGGTTCTCGCCCGCCACAACGTCGGACGATTCGTAAACGGCGTTCACGCCGCTCAAGACGATCGGTGAGGCGGCCACCATCAACACGCCCACCGCTACCACCGGCACGAACCCTCTTGTAACCGCCGGGACGCCGTGCCGCCTCAGAGAGTTGCCCGCCCCCCGGGTCAACTCCCAGAGCATCCATCCGGCGGTCATCAACGCCGCCAGCGGTATCGGCCAGGCCAGCCGCCACAACTGTCCGGGAACCACGACGTTGTTACCCACGAAGGTCGCCACCGGCGGCACGTAGCAGACGACGAGTGAAATAACAACCGTCCCGAGCAGCAGCGGCGCTGCGGGTCCCCTCTTGAGCCGCGTTACGAGGAAGGGGATGCCGACGATCAGGGAGAGGAGCAAGACCACGTTCAAGAGCAGCGCGGGGTGCATGATGTAGAGTTCGTCGCCCAACTCCAGAATCCGCTGCCTCTCCGGCCGGGCGAAAACCATGTTCGCCAGCACCGCCGGGTCGTTGTTGTTTATGTCGGCGTCCTTGAGAACGTCGGCGAGGGCCCGGCCCGTCGCCAGTACGTACAGCACGGGCAAAAACAACACGCTGGCTCCCGCGACCCCGAGCGCCGCTATCCTGGCCCAGGCTCCCGTATTGCGCCAGTTGGCCGCCAGGTAGAAGATCGCAAACCCCGTCATCGACAACCCGATAATCGCCAACCCGACGGGATGAACCGCCATTACGGACCAGCAGATCAGGGCAAAGAAAGCCGCGTAGCGGAGCTTGCGGCTCTCCAGGAAAAGGACGGCAGCCGCGAGCGCCAGGGGAAGAAAGACAAACTTCGTGGCGAACTTGTCCTCGGCCTGCCGGGCCATGAACTCGCCCCCGAGCACCAGAACCGTGGGGGCCAGGTAAACCAGGTAAAACAACGCGAAGCCGCAGCCCGTAAGCAACGCCGCCGTCCGGTTCTTGAACAGGACGCGGGCCAGGGTGTAGACGGACATGAGGGCTACGAGGACCAGCACCGGGTTCAGGTACTCGAATACCAGCTCGATCGGGTCGATGCCGGAGACCCTCGAAAGGGCGGCCTGCTCCAGCAGCCACCCGTTGATGCTCGCCCGCGACAGACCAAGTTCGCTACCGAGGTACGGTTCCTGGAAGGCCAGGCGGTCCGTGTTGAGCGACTCCCGAATATACGCCAGGTAAACCCAGATATCTCCGTAGAGCCCCGGTCCTCGCGCCCGGGAGACGTACGCCAGCAGGCCTCCCATCCCCAGAAACGCTCCCCAAAGCAGCCCGCGGGCGAGAGGGTGCCCGGTCTCCGGTTCGGTGTCCGGGCCATCTTCCGAAGGGTCCTCCGGTGGCCTCCCGCGCCGAGCCTCGAAGGCGGCCCACACGAGCGACGCAACCACGATCAGCCCCGACACCCACAGATAGTGGTTCAGGCTCGCGTGGGTCATCAGCATCGGAACCGCCAGCAGCGCGAAGATCCCGGCGCTCAGAACAAACGCCGTGGGAAAGAACGTTACGTCTGGTAGCCAGCCCCGGAGAAAGCGCCGCCAGATCATCGTCCCCGGCGTCAAGAACAGCCAGAAAGCGCTGAGGAAGAGCACCAGCGGCACGGCTTCGAAGACGTTCCGCAGGGGGCCCAGGGTCAGCAAGGAGATCACCCCGAGCGCCACCACGCAGGCTTCGAAATTCCGGCCGCGGGCGATTCGTTTAGGCTCCCTCAACTAGTGTCCTTTGTATGGCTTGTGAACGGAGTCAGGGACCCTGGACGCCGGCTGGCGTTGCTCGTTCGCGGCGGCAGGGTCGCGCGGCGAAAATTATAAGCCATCCCGGGCGGTTCTGACAGGCTCGCGAAACTGCCGGCGGTAGAGCTCGGCGTAGAGGCCGTTCATCTCCAGAAGTTCCGCGTGCGCGCCACGCTCCACGATGCGGCCGTCCCGGACGACCAGGATCTGGTCTGCATCCCGCACGGTGCTGAGGCGGTGCGCGATCACCACGCTCGTCCGGCCCTCAAGCAGCGTGCCGAGAGCCCTCTGGATGATCGCCTCCGTCCGCGTGTCGATGTTGCTCGTCGCCTCGTCCAGGATCAGGATGCGCGGATCGGTCAGCACCGCCCGGGCGAACGAGAGGAGCTGGCGCTGGCCCTGGCTCAACGAGCCGCCGCCTTCTCCCAGCACCGTGTCGTAGCCCTCCGGCAAGTCGGTTATGAAGCCGTGGGCGTTCACGGTGCGGGCAGCCCGTTCGATGTCCTCCTCTCGCGGGTCGTCTTTGCCGTAGCCGATGTTCTCGGCGATGGTGCCGGAGAAAAGGAACGGTTCCTGGAGCACGATGCCGATGCCGGCCCGCAGGTCTTTGCGGGCCAGGTCCCGAACGTCCCGGCCGTCTATCCTTACCGAGCCCTCCGTGGCGTCGTAGAAGCGAGGAATGAGGTTTGCGATGGTCGTCTTGCCCGCCCCGGTTGGCCCGACGAGGGCGATCGTCTGGCCCGGCTCTACCTCGAAGTCCACGGCGCTCAAGACCGGACGCCCCTCATCGTACGCGAAGGTCACGTTATCGAAAGAGATCCGGCCCTGCGTTTCGCCCAGCTCCCCGGCGTCCGGCGGGTCCGGCGGTTCCGGTTCCTCATCGAGGATGTTGTAGATCCTCTCCGCCCCGGCGAGCGCCGCCTGGAGCTGGGTGTAGAGCTGGGAGATGAGTTGGATGGGCCGGAAAAACTGCTGCACGTAGATGATAAACGCCGTGAGAATACCGACCGTCATCGAGCCGGCGAAGACCAGGTATCCGCCGTAGCCGATCACCAGCGCGATGGAGAGCGTGCTCAGGACGTCGATCGTCGGGGCGAAGGCGGAGGTGATCGCGACGGCCTGCACGTTGGCGGCCCGGTTGGCCGCGTTCCGCTCCCGGAAACGCTCGATGTTGGCCTCGGTCCGGTTGAAGGCCTGGGCCTCCCGCACCCCGACGATGTCCTCCTGGAGGTTTGCCGTAACGTCACCGACCGTCTGGCGCGTGACCCGGAAGGCCCGCGGGGCCGGGCGGGCGAAGTACCCGGTAAGGAGGAGCATGATGGGTATGATCAGGAAGCTCGCCAGCGCCAGGTTCCACTGGAAGTAGAACATCATGATCAGGATGCCGATAAGGCTGAACAACGACCCGAGGAGCTGGGCGATGCCCTGGGAGAAGAGCTGGTTCAGGGTATCTACGTCGTTGAGGACCCGGCTCATCAAATCGCCCACGGGACGTTTGTCGAAATAGCGCAGGGGCAGGTGTTGGAGCCGGTCGAAGATCCGGCCCCGCATCGTGGCCAACACCTCCTGGCCGATAGCCCCCACCTGGTAGACCTGGCCGCGCTGGGCCAGCGCCCCGACGACGTAGATGCCCAACAGTAGACCCATCATCGCGAACAGCATCCCCGGATCCCCGCCCCGGAGGATGTAACGGTCGATGGTAACCCCGATCAGGGCCGGCCCGCCCGCCTGGGCCCCGGCTCCGAGCAGCACGAGCACCATCGCGTAGAGCATCTGGCCCTTGTACGGTGCCAGCTCGCCGAGCAGCCGCCGGGCCGTCGCGCCCCGGTCCCCGGCCTTCTCCTGCGGGCTCCCGGCGATGGACTCTATGCCGCGCATACCCAAAAGCCGTTTACTCCGCCTCTCCGCGATCCGGTGATAGCTGCAGTCCCGCCCCGGGGACTATTTCCTCTGCGGCCCAGGCCAGCGCCTCCGGGTTCGTGGCGGGCAGCGAGAGCGCGCAGAACGTGGCGCCGGCCTCCGAGAGCCGGGCGAGCGTGTCGGCCGCGCGGTTCGCGTTCGCTTGCTTCACGTTTAGCGTGGTACCGATCTCCAGCCTTGCAGGGTCCTGCCCCTGTTCCTCGCCGATCAGATCCAGCCGTTTCCGAACTTGGGATATCTGGTCCGGATCGTCCTTGAAGCCCATCCAACCGGCCCCAAACCGCAAAGTCCTCCGGAACGCCGCGGTGCTGTAGCCCCCGACCAGGACCGGAGGGCCGCCCGGCGTCAGGGGGCGGATGCCGATCTCGGCGTTCTCGAAAGAGTAGAAGCGTCCTTCGTAACTGGTCCTCCGCCCGCTCCAGAGCTTCTCCAATACCTCCAGACCCTCGTCGGTCCGCCGGCCCCGCTCGTTCTTGGTCATCCCCAGGGCCACGAATTCTCTCTCGTTCCAACCCACGCCGACGCCCAGGGTCAACCGGCCACCGGAAAGCACGTCCAGAGACGACGCCTCGTTCGCCAGGATGACCGGATGCCGGTAGGGGAGCACGAGGACCGCTGTACCTAGCCCGATCCGGCCCGTCCCGCCGGCCAGAAAGGAGAGCAGCGTCAGCGGGTCGGGTAGCGGACCGAAGACTTTCAGGACGTGGTCAGGAACCCAGAGCGAGTCGAAGCCGCGGCGCTCCGCCTCCTGCGCGGTGGGAATCACTTCTTCCGGGTTCCGGTCGGCGTCCGCGAAGAAAACCCCGATCCTCATTCGAACCCTCTGGTTTGCATTCTCGATCTTCACGTCAGAGTTTCTCCGCCGTTTACGTCGAGAACAGTGCCTGTTATGTATTCGTGGTTAATGAGGAACAAGACTGCGAGTGCAACGTCTTCCGGCTGGCCTACTCTACCTACTGGTGCCCTGTTTGCGGCCTCCTCGAAGAGTTTTCGACGGTCCGATTCAGGCATCTCGTTCCACAGAGGAGTCTCTATAGTGCCGGGCCGCACGCTATTGACCCTTATGGGTGCGAGTTCCAACGCAAGGCTCTTGCCCAGCATCTCGAGGGCCGCCAGGCTCGCTGTGACTAGGGCCGCGCCCGCTGTCGGCGTTACGGCAAAGCCGCCCGAGTTAAACGTGATCGAGCCCTTCTCTCGCAGGCGAGGAGCGGCATAGCGGGCGGCGCGAAACGCGCCCCAGAACTTGCTGTCCATAAAATACTGAGCTTCGGTAACCGGCTGGGATAGGAATTCCCCCGGAGAGCCCGAAGCTCCGGTAACCACCAGATGGTCCAGCGTGTCAACCCGCTCGAACATCTGTGCCACCGAGTCTTCGTCGGTAAGATCTAACTGGGCTACCTGTACCCGTCCGGATATACCAGAAGCGGCTTCCTCTAGTTTTTGAACGTTTCTTCCAGAAATTATGACTTCCGCATCTTGTGCCGCTGCTGCGTGTGCTACGGCAAGCCCCATGCCAGAGCCGCCACCGATTACTACGATCCGTTTGTCTTCCAAAGACACGATTGCGCTCCTTATGTGGTGGCTATTCTATTTCCGCCAGCGCTTCGTGGGCCTGGTCTTCGGCCATCGGGTTGTTGTAGATCGGCGAGCCCGGCTGCTGTTTGCGGCCGCCGTCCCGGAGCGAACCCGTATCCACCGGTGCAAACCCGATCTCCTCGATGAGCCCGGAGACCGTCGCCTTCACCTCCTCGTCATCGCCGGCCACGAAGAGCACCAGGCGATCCCCGTCCTCGGCCCGGCCCCCGGTGGCGAGCGTTTCGTAGTACATGGTGTTGAACGACTTGACAAGCCGGGCGCCGGGGATGCCGTGTGCCAGAAGCTCGCTGGAGGTCATACCGGCGAAGTCTACTTCGCCGTCGCGGCCCGGGTAGTAGTTCGTGGCGTCGATAACGACCTTGTCGTTCAGGTTTTCGGCCGGCAGCGTATCGCGGGCGAAGAACGGAATCGCCACGAGGATTACGTCGCCGAAGTCCGTAGCCTCCTCCACGGTCGCCGCCCGGACGTTCGCGCCGGCTTCGTCTGAGAGGTCCCGGAGCGATTCCGGACCCCGCGAGTTGCTGACCGCCACTTCATGGCCCGCCCGGGCGAAGAGCTTCGCCGAGGTCGCGCCGATGTTGCCGGAACCTATGATCCCGATGTTCACGGTTTGCCTCCTGACTGTCTCAGCCGGCCAGTTCCTCGAACTCCTCGTCGGAGAGCTCGATCCCCGCGGCCGCGGCGTTCTCGTCCAGGTGTCCTACCGAAGAGGTGCCGGGTATCGGCAGCATGACCGGCGATCTACGCAGGAGCCAGGCCAGCGCTATCTGGGAGGGC
Source organism: Rubrobacteraceae bacterium (assembly GCA_050331175.1). Taxonomy (GTDB): domain Bacteria; phylum Actinomycetota; class Rubrobacteria; order Rubrobacterales; family Rubrobacteraceae; genus SIRX01. The sequence goes on from JBHJHC010000084.1 coordinate 12,047, forward strand.
CGGGCGTCGTGGCGGCTGGAGATCTCATCCAGCGATCCGCCGGACTGCGCCAGCCTACCCGTTGCCAGCGGAAACCACGGGATGAAGCCGATACCTTCCCTCTCACAGTAGTCGAGCACGGCTTCTGAACCCCGATCCGTGAGGTTGTAGCGATTCTGAACCGTGGTGATGGACACCGTTTCCCGGGCCTGCTGTATCTCTTCGACACCAACCTCCGAGAGCCCGACGTGCCGGATCTTGCCTTCATCCTGCATCTCGGACAGAACTCCCAAAGACTCTTCGGCGGGAACGTCCGGGTCTATCCGGTGTAGCTGGTAGAGGTCTATCCGGTCCACCTTCAGGCGATGCAGGCTCCCCTCGCACGCCTCGCGCAGGTGTTCGGGCCTGCCGTTCGTCTGCCAGTTGCCGGGGCCGGGTCGAACGAGGCCGCCCTTGGTTGCAACCGTCAGATCCTCGGGGTAGGGGGAAAGCGTTTCGCCGATAAGACGTTCGGAGACGTCCGGGCCGTAGGAGTCGGCGGTATCTATGAGGTTGATCCCGATCTCGACCGCGCGCCGGAGCACGGCCTTCGCCCCCTCGGGGTCTTCGGGCTCGCCCCAGATGCCGTCGCCGGTAATCCGCATCGCGCCGAAGCCCAGCCGGTTGACCTCCAGATCACCGACGATGGCGAAGGTGCCGGAAAGCGAGGCGTCGGGACGTCCATTTGCCTCGGTCATAGCTCGTTTCCTTTCTCTAGGTTAGGGTCTCTTCGGCTACCAGTTGGGAGCCGAGAATCTCGTTGTACAGTTCGCTGTCGCGGGTCAGTTCCTCGTGGGTCCCCCGGGCGGCTATTTCGCCTCCGTCGAGCACCAGGATCAGGTCCGCGTCCCGCACCGTGCTCACCCGCTGGGCGATAACGAAGACGGTCCGGTTCTCCTCGCGCATCAGACGGTCTAGCGTCTGCTGGATCGCCGCTTCCGTCTCGGCGTCCACGGCCGAGGTACTGTCGTCCAGAATGAGTAGCCGCGGGTCTACGAGCAGCGCCCGCGCGATGGCGACCCGCTGCCGCTGGCCCCCCGAGAGCCCGAGCCCCCGCTCGCCGATAACCGTGGCGTAGCCCTCCGGCAGCTCCTGAATAAACTCGTCGGCCTGGGCGGCGCGCGCGGCTTCTTCCACCTCATCGTCCGAGGCGTGGGGCTTCCCGAAGGCGATGTTCTCGCGGACGGAACCCGAGAACAGGCGGGTCTCCTGGAGCACGATCCCGATCTGGGACCGCAGCGAGGAGAGGGTCACGTCGCGCACGTCGTGGCCGTCGAGCTTTACGCCACCGCCCGACACGTCGTAGAAACGGGGGACGAGGTTTACCAGCGTAGACTTGCCGGAGCCGGTAGTGCCCAGGATCGCCACCGTCTGGCCCGGCTCGATGCAGAAGTCGATGTTCCGCAATATCTCGCGCTCGCTACCGGGGTAGCGGAAGCTGACCGCTTCGAACTCGACCCGGCAGCGGATGGGTGGAAGCTCCGCGGCATCGGGCTTGTCCTGGACCTCGATCGCGGCATCCAGGACCTCGAAAACCCGCAGCGACGAGGCCCCGGCCCGGGAGATGCTGGCCGAAAGAAACCCGATCGTGAGTATCGGTTGGAGCAGAAAGGCCAGGTAAGAGTTAAAGGCCACCAGCTCCCCGATAGAGAGCCGGCCGCCGATCACCTGCAAACCGCCGAACAACACTATGCCCAACGTGCCGAGGTTCGCGAGCAGGAAGATCAGCGGAAAGTTACCGGCGAACGTCCGGACCGTCTTGAGGTTCTTGTCCAGGAGCTCGTCGTTGACCTCCCGGTAGCGACCTACCTCGTAATCCTCGCGGGCGAAAGCCCGGATCACCCGCACCCCCGACAGGTCTTCCTGGAGGACGGAGTTCAGCCGCCCGAGCGTCTGCTGGACCTCGCCGAAAAGGGGCCGTATCTTCTGGACAAAGCGCACGAGTACCAGGACGATGGGCGGTATGATCGCGAGCGCCACCAGCGCGAGCTGCCAGTCCAGGTAGAACAGCAGCACCGTGGTCCCCAGGAGCATCACGGCGGCGTTGCCGAGCTGGATGACGCCGCTCCCGGTGAAGGTCCGGATCTGCTCGACGTCGTTGGTCAGGCGCGTGACGAGCTGGCCGGTCTGTACCCGGTCGTAGTAGCTGAAGCTGAGGCGTCCGATCCGCTCGAAGAGCGCGTTTCGCAGGTCGTATGCGACCCCCTGGGAGGCCCGTTCGGCCAGGTACCCCTGCAGGAACTGGAACAGCCCCCGCGACAGCGCCACGCCCACGAGCCCGGCAACCATGAGCATTATGACGTTCAACCGGCCCGGCCGGATCCCATCGTCTATGGCCCGGCCGATCAAGAGCGGCGTCATCAGGTTGGCCCCCGTGACCAGCAGCAGGGCGACGAGGGCCCCCCCGGCCTCCGGCTTGTACGACCGCAGGTAGCCTAGCGCCCGCCGCACGGCGCCAGCGCCGGTGAGCTCTTCACTTCTGTCGGTGGTAGCGTTGGCCGCCACTACCCCGGCGCCATTCCCTTCCTGCCCAACTCCTCAAGCGCCTTCGCGGATTTCTTCAAATCCTTTATCTTCATACCGTCCAGAACCTCTGGAGCCTTTGTGAACTGGACGTTCTCGTACTCGACGACCTGCCAGTAGTTTCCCCACGGATCGAGGAAGTCCAGGCCCCCTCCGAGGGTACTGCGGAGGATTTTAGCGTCGGTTCCTTCCAGGGCCTGCCGGACCGATTCCCGGTCGTCCACTACCAGCCCGACGTGGCGGTGGTTGTCCGGCGCCTGCGTGCGGCCCTCGGAGAGGGCCAGGAACTGGTCGCCGGCGTCGACGAACGCCATCCGGGAGCCGCGCCCGCGGAGCTTTACCTCGAAGAGCTTGCCGTAGAAATCCAGGGCTTCTTCGATGTCGTCCACCTCTACGGCAACGTGGTTGAAGCCGAGGAATTTCGCCTTTTCGGTCATGAGCCCATCTGGGTGGTGTGCAGTGGTTTTACGTGGTGAACTACACGTTCGTCGCCGGGCCGGTGGTAGGGGTACTCGTCCATCCCGAGGTACTTCTTCGCCAGCGCGTTGATAAAGTCCCGGTTCGGGTCTTCCTCTATCTTCGCAACCTCGCCCCGGATTTCCAGGTACCGGTAAGGGTTTTCAGGGTCCACGAGGGAGACGGCGATGCGCGGGTCGCGGTTGACGTTCTTGTGCTTCTGGCGCGTTTTGGTCTGGCTAAACTTCAGGTGTTCGCCGTCCCAGTCGAACCACACGGGGTTGCTGTGCGGCTCGCCGTTGGGGCCGATGGTCGCGACGTGGATCAGGGCCGTGGTCTCCAGGAGATCCCGGTAGCCTTCGGGGATCTCGTAGTTCTCCCGGGTCATGCTACTCCTTCGGGTCGCTGGCGTTTCCCTCGTTCGGCAGGCCGTGGCGGCAGGCCTCTACGTTCGTGTAGCCCCTGGCCGCCGGCTCCCGGGCGGCTGCGCCGGAAACGGCTCACACCGGGCTCGTGCGGCAGACGACGGTGCCGGCGTTGCGGTCCGGTAGCTGCTGCCCGGCAGGTGGGATTGCTCGTAGAATTGCTCGTCGGGCGTGCCTGTTACTCACCCCCGCCTTCTTCCGCCGGATCCTGCTGCGAGCCAGCTTCTTCTCCCCGGGCGTAAGCGACAACTACGGCTATCGTCACGAAGCCGACGAAAGTGACCCAACGCGGCACCCGGATGCCGAACGCCCGGTCCAGCGAGAGCTTGCCGGGGCCGGTCATCATGAGGGCCGTCGCGATCGCGGAGTTCGTAACCGGTAGCTCGGCGCCACCTTCGGTGACCCAAATCGGGTTGTTCGCGTGTACCTTGGTGGTCGCCATCGCCATCGCCCCGATGACCCCCAGAGACCCGAGCGGGTTGAGCAAGCCCAGCAGGGTCAACACCCCGCCACCAAACTCCGAAGCGCCACCAATAATCGCCCACGGTTTGCCCGGGCGCAAGCCCAGAGACTCCATGAAACCGGCGGTCCCCTCAATACCGGGGCCATCAAACCACCCGAACAGCTTCTGCGCCCCGTGGCCCGCCATGAACAGCCCGAGCGTCGCCCGGACAAGCAACAATGCCAGATTACCCAAAGTCTTGCTCCTTTCTCTCCAATTTCTTGTGCCCTGCTATGGTGCCCCGCTACGGATTACCCAGCCGGGACTTGCGCCTGGTTTCCACCGGCAGGCCCGCCTGCAGCCAGTCCTGTTTGCCCGCGGCGTAGTGCCGGACGTTCGTGTAGCCCATCTCCTTTAGCTCCCGCACTTCCTCGCCGGAGGCTGCACAGTCGACGTTCATGCAGTAGACGACGATCTCGGCGTCCTTTTTGGGAAGGACATGCTCCGCCTCGTCGACGAACTCGTAGGGCAGGTTCACCGCCCCGGGGAGGTGGCTCCTCTCGAAGTGCTGCTGGCCGAGGGCGTCCACGAGCACGAAATCGTCTCCGCGCTCGATCTTCTCCTTTAGCTCGTCGCGCGAAATACTCTGTTTCATCTCACTCCTATCTCCTTTTCCTGAACGCTTTGTGGCAAAGTGTATCGCAGCCTCCGTTCTGGTCGTCCTACATGGCGAACACCGGTTGGTAGTCCGGGTCCGTAAGGGCCGGGCGGTCTAGGGCGAAAGCGTCGATCGGGTAGCGGGTTTCACCCCGGAGCGCGATATCTGCGAGCATCCGGCCCATAAAGCTTGCGAACTTGTAACCGTGCCCCGCGCCGCACCCCACGACGACCTGGGGGGTGTCCGGCAGAGGCCCGAGGACGAATTCCCGGTCCGGAGGCATGTCGTACAGGCAGGGTTTGGTGAGTAGCTCGGGCCCTACGAACCCCGGAATGTGTTTCTCCAGGAAGCCGCGGAGCGTCGCGAGGATCCTCGGGTTTGGTTCGAGGGCCCGGTCCTCCGGGGTAACGACGTCGCCGCCTACATCCTGTCCCGCTTTCGGCCCGGGCAGACCGTAGGCCGGGAGGCCGTAGAACGTGTAGTCGGGGCCGCCGTGCCAGATCCAGACCGGGAACCGACCCGGGGCAAACTGCTCCAGCTCCGGCGCGGCGAAGTATGTCACCTGTTCCTCCGTAACGGTGAGCGGTATCTCCCGGCCCAGGTGCCGGATCACGTCGTTCGTCCAGGATCCGGCCGCCACCAGTAGCCGCCGCCCGGAGAAAGTCCCTTGCGGCGTCTCGACCTCCACGCTGTCGCCCACGACCCGCACGCCCGATACCGGCGCCTCTTCGACGACGGTTGCCCCGCGTCCCCGGGCGAGCGCGACGTGGGTAGCGTTCGCCATCGCCGCGTCCACGAGCCCGGCGTCCTCCTGGTAGACGGCCCGCACGTTTTCGTCCAGGCTGAACTGCGGAAATCGCTCCATGACCTCCGGCCCGGACAGCACGTCGTGCGCTATGCCAGCATGGGCCATCGCTCCGGCGTACCGGTCCACGTACCGGGGCTCGCCGGCAACCTGTTCCAAATCCAGGCCGCCGGTCTTTACGACGAGCCGTTCGCCGGACTCCTCCTCGACGGTATGCCAGGCTTCGAAGGTGTGGGGCGAGAGGGCGGTGTAGGCCGGGTCGTGATAGGAGAGGCGGATGATCCTGGAGTGGTCCTGCGAGCCGCCATAATCATGGCCGAGACGGAATCGTTCCAGGCCCAGCACGTCTCCGCCGGCCTCGCGGGAAAGCCAGTAGAGTGCCCCGCTCCCGATGCCGCCGCACCCGGCGACGATGTACTCGTAGTCCGTTTTCACGTCCCCTCCGGCTGGTGCAGCTCGTAACCCGACATTGCACGGCCACTCTGCGAGCGCCACTGGCGTTCTTCGGCGGAGACTTTGCCCAGGACGCGGGCCATCTCCCGGACGTGGCACGCAACCGAACCGCAGCACGACCCGATGTAGCCGTAGCCCATGTCGCGGGCTTTCGCGGCGAAATCGCCCATCGCGGTGCGGGGTAGGGTTATGTTCTCCAGCTCGAACGGAAACTCCGGGAGCGAGGTGAAGTTCGGGTGCGCGTCGGGGCCGTGGAAGGCTACGGGCTGGGTGGCCAGATGGACCTCCGGCGGCACGGCCTCGCGCATTTCCGACATTATCCGGTACGAGTGCTCCGGGGAGCGGAGGCAGTTGAAGCCCGTGATGTCCGCGCCGGCGTCGGCCAGCCGCCGGGCGCACTCGGCGGGCGAGAGGCCCTCGTAGGAGATCGGGTCGTCGTCGAACGTCATCGTGACCATCGCCGGCAGCCCGGCGTCCTTTATGGCCTCGACGGCGATCAGCGCCTCACCGAGCCACAGAAAGGTCTCGGCGATAGAGAAATCCACGCCTTCTTCCCCCATTACGGCGAGCTGGCGGTCGAAGAGTTCCCGGACGTGCCGGTGGGAAGCGGGGTCTTCGGGATCGTAGGCCCAGGTCTCGCTCAGGTTTCCCGCGACCAGCACGTCGCGGTCGGCTTCGCCGGCGACCTGGCGGGCGACGCGGGTGGCGGCGCGGTTGAGGTTCTCCATCTGGCCGCCGAGCCCGACCGTCGCCATCTTGTCTTCGGTGGCGTAGAAGGTGAGCGTCTGGATCACGTCTACCCCCGCACCGACGAACTCCCGGTGCAACTCGGCCAGCGCTTCGGGCCGCGTCAGGCTGACCTCCGGCACGAACGGTCCCGCCTGGACGTGCCCCCGGCGTTCCAGCTCCAGCAGGTAGCCGCCGTCACCGAGCACCACCCCGGCGGCGAGTTTTTCGAGTATTCCTCTAGCCATCTTCACTCCTCGTTACGCTTTGCAGTACCACCTGGACCGGGCAGCGTAACAGAGAGAACATGCGGCTTTCAATCATCGCGCCCCGAGGCAACCGATTCGCGCACGGCCGGCACTACCTCACCGGCGAAAGTTTCGACCTGCCGGAGGTGGTCTTCGCCGGGCCAGTAGATGAAGGTGTCGAAGCCGGCCTCCAGCACCAGGCGGGTTAGCTCTGAGGTCCATTTCGACGCCGGACCTTCGAACGGGCCTTCTCCATCGTTGCCGATCCGGCCGGAGACGTTGAGCACCCGCTGTATCTCCCGCGGTTCTCTACCGGCTTCGGCGGCTCCTTCGTCGATGCGGCTTTGCATCTCCGGCAGTTGGCCGGGCTGGACGTAGCCGAGCGAGGGGACCCAGCCGTCCGCGAGGCGCCCGATCAGGTTCAGCATCTTCGGGCCGTAAGCCCCGACCCAGATCCCGATGTCGTGCGGTGGTTTCGGGCCGGGACGCATGCCCTTCAACGTGAAGATCTCCCCGTCGAACCGCAGCGAGCGTTCGTCGCCCCATACCAGACGCAGGACCTGGATCGCCTCCTCTACGGAACGGACCGCCTGGCCCGGGCTCCTGCGGGGGCCGCCCATCGCCTCGATCGCATCCCAGAAAGCCCCGGCCCCGATACCGAGCTCGATCCTGCCACCAGAAAGCGCATCCAGGCTCGCGGCGGCCTTGGCCAGCATCGCCGGAGGCCGCAACGGCAGGCTCGCCACGTCGGGGAAGAAGCGGAGGCTCTCTGTCTGGGGAACGAGGGTTGAGATGAGCGTCCAGGTATCCAGAAAACGCCGCTGGTAAGGGTGATCCTGGATGCCCAGCAGATCCAACCCGGCCGCGTCGGCGGTTTTCGCTATCCGGGCCGCCCAACCCGGCGGGTCAGCTAGCGGCTCGACGCTGGCTCCGAACTCCAGCTTGCGTCCGTAATCAGGCATCTGTCGTCTCCTTTGCTGCTTTCTTGGACCTCTGCTCGATACCGAATGTGGCTACGAGCGCCACCGTGGCGGACAGTGCTATGAGCAGGAAGGCGTCTGAGAAGTGGGCGGCTTCCAGGGTGTAGAGCGGGTTTATGGCGCTCCCCCCGGCCTCCTGCTGAAAGGCGAGAAACGTGGCGGCTACCGCCGGCCCGAAACCGCCGCCGAGAAAGAATATTAGCTGGAAGATCCCGAGCCCCACGCCGCTCTCCTCCGGCGCAAGCGTTGCCGCGGCGGCGTTTGCGGTGGGGGAGTTTGCGAAGGAGAAGCCCACACCGAGTCCCAAGACCCCGAGGGTGACCAGGATTGCGGGAGCGCCGGCCCAGACGGTGGAGAGGCCGGCCGTCGAGAGCAACATCACTACCAGGCCCGTCCGGATCAGGGCCCGCGGCCCAAACCTGTCGGAGAGCCGGCCGGCAACCGGGGAGAGGATCGCGACCGCCGCGGCCCCCGGCGCGAGCACCAGCCCGATCCCGGCCGCCGACAACCCGTTCACCTCGGAGAGCAGGAAGGGCGCGAGTACCAGCGTACCGACGTTGGCGAACATCATGAAAAACCCCACCGCAACAGCCCCGATAAACGCCGGGTTTCGGAATACGGCGGGGGAGACGAAGGGCTCGGGGGCCGACCGGATACGCCAGACGAAACCTACCCCGGCCAGGAGCGCCAGCGACAGGCTCCCCCATGTAACGGGCGACGCGAAACCCAGGACCTGGCCTTCCGTGACACCGAAGAGCGCGAGCCCGGCGGCGAACGCCAGCAGGAGCCCACCGGGCACGTCGAAGTGGTGGATGGCTTCCAGGATGTTGTCCGGGGCCGCCGGATGGTCCGAGACGGCGTCGGGCAAAACGCGCCAGGCCCCGAACGCCAGCAGTAGCGACAGCCCGAGCGTCACGAAAAACAGGCTCTGCCACCCGGCGGCGCCCGCGATGAAGCCGCCCGCCACCGGGCCTATTGCAGCCCCGACCCCAACGCTGGATGAGAGCAGGCCGAGCGCTGTTCCACGCTCTCCCGGAGGCAGGAGCTTGGCGATGGAGGCGAAACCGAGCGCCGGTATCGCGGCCGCGCCCGCCGCCTGCAGGATGCGGCCCGCCACCAGTAGCGTAAGACTCGGGGCGAAGGCGCAGACGAGCGACCCGGCTGCCAGGCCGAGCAGCCCCAGAGAAAAAGTAAGCCGCAAGCTGTAGAGGTCGGCGACGCGGCCGTAGAGCGGGATGCCGACGGCGAAGACGAGCATATAGCCCGTAATTACCCAACCCACCTGTCCCTGGGACGCCCCGAATTGCTGGCCAATGTCCGGCACCACCACGTTTACGAACGTCTGCTGGAGCACCGACACGAAGACGGCGGCCGCCACGACCGCCATTACGAGCCGGGTGGAGACGCTGCCCTCCTCTACCCGGACCTCCGACATCAACCTCTCCTTGCTACCGGATCGAGCGCCGGTTCTCCCGGATCTTCGTGGTTCTGGAAACGGGAGGCGAGGTCGACGACGAGCTCGCCGAGCTGATCCAGGCGGCCGCCGTAGTTCTCGTCCGTTATGTTCCCCGCGGCATCCGAGAGCCGCCAGGCTTTAGGTATCGGGACCATCAGCGGCGCGACCGTCCCCCGGAGCGCGTGAACGACGTTCACGAGGGCTCCCGTCGCGTTGGTTGCTGCCTGATCTCCACCCGCCGTGGCGACGAGGCCGACGACCCTGCCGTCCAGATATGGCCTCTCGTCCCGGCTGAGAAACTGCGCGAAGTCCAGGGCGTTCTTCGTGACGCCCGCGAGCGTGCCGTGATAGGCCGCCGTGCTGATGATCAGCGCGTCGGCTTCCCTGATCGCCTCTAGATACGACTCGACGTTCCCACCGTACTCACCGTACTCACCGGGTTTCTTGCCCGGCACGTACAGCGGGAGATCCAGCTCCCGGAGGTCTAGAAGTTCGGTCTGTGCCCCGGATTCTTCGGCGGCCTGGAGGGCCCGGATCAGGGCGCCCCGGCTGACGGAGTTCTCTCGCAACGTGCCGCCGATACCAACAACGTTTAAACGCCCAATGCTCAAAAATCTGTCCTCTTTCTAAAAATATTACGTATTGTAAGCCGTCTAAATGAAAATGAAATGGTCCGTGAACGGCGAGGCTACTCCAGCTCTGCCCGAACCTTCGTCAACAGCGCGTGAAAAGCCCGGCGCTCTTCCGGGCTCAAGCCCGCCAGGGTCTTTTCCTCGACCCGCTCCCAGCAGCGGGTTACGGGTTCTTCGAGGGAACGGCCTTTCGCGGTCAGGAAGATCCGGTAGCTCCGGGCGTCTTCGGGATCCCGGCGACGCTCCACGAGACCACACTTTTCCAGCCGCCGGAGCATCTTGGTGATCGTGGGAGGCTCGACGCCGAGCCGGACCGCCAGCTCGCCGCCGCGCAAGCCATCGGTTTCCCACAGCTCGATCAGGACCATTTCCTGGCCGACGTGCAGGCCAACCTCGGCCAGCAACTCCCCGACGTTCCCCCGATGCATCCGGCAGACTTTCGCCAGCGCGTAACCGGTCTTTTCTCGAATGGGATGCCCCCGGAGCGGGCTCTTCTCGATCGCGTCCATCAGGCCCCGGCGGCTTGCTTCCGGGCCGTCAGACGCTCGTAGTTCCGCCGGAACAACTCCAGTGCTCCTTCCACATCTTCCTCCCCCCGAATGCGATAGCTCACCCACCCGGTCTGGGGCAAAACGTGGTGCGTCCGAGCCTTGCCCGCGGCCACCAGCTCCTCCCGCACCCGCCTCGGAAACGGTAGATCCGCCAACCGATCGCCGTGCAGGTGCCCGATCTCGTGCCCGTTTACCCGAAACTCGATCCCGTTGAACCTGTGCGGCCTCGACTCCGTGCCCTCCCAAGCCAAAACTTCATCCCGTATCTTCTCCGAAATACTCATCCTTACTCCTTCTACAGAATTAGTTAGCCAGCTAACTAATTCTAACCCGGCGGGCACGATTGTCAAGGGGGGGAGGTTATGCGGGGTTCGTCAGGGGTTGCATTCGACCCGGTTGCGGCCTTGGGATTTGGAGTGGTAGAGGGCTTCGTCGGCTCTTTTGAGGAAGGTTTCGATATCTTCTCCATCGTGATACTGGACCACGCCGAAGCTGGCGGTTGGGCTCGGGGTGGACGAGTGTGACGGCTGAGTTTCGAGTTCTTCCCGCACGCGTTCGGCCAGCACGGTGGCTTGCTCGAGGTTGGTATCCGGGGACAAGATAACGAATTCCTCTCCGCCCCAGCGTCCGAGCCGATCCGAGCTGCGGAGCCGGCTTTCGACCACGTGTGCTACCTGTTGGAGGGTTTGATCTCCGAACTGGTGGCCGTAGGTATCGTTAATCTGTTTAAAGTGATCCAGGTCGAAAAAGATCATCGATAGTTGCCGGTCGTATCTCCTGGAAACCTCTACTTCCGTTTCCAGGTCGATATACAGTTGCCGCCGGTTGGCCAGGCCGGTTAGGTGATCCGTGTAGGCGAGACGCTGCATGGTCTCTGCGACGGTTCGCTGGCGAACGAGTTGCTCCTTGCTGTAAGCGATCACGTAAACAAAAGCCACGACGCTGCCCAGGAACGCGTACATGCGAAAGAGCCAGGAGATCTCCTCTACGTCCAGGCCGCCGGAGCCAGGGGAGTAAGAGTCGATCAGGACGAGCAAAAGAGACGCCCCCAACGCGAGCAAGGATACCTGCAAGGCCCGGTTATTCTCGAAGACCAAGAAGCTTACCAGGCACAGAATAGCCAGGCTCGTGTAGGTGGTCTCCGTAAGCTCGGTCGTAACGTCCGCAAGACCGTCTCCGGCGTAGAGATTGTAGGTCAGATTCGAGAACACCAGCGCGGTCAGCATGACGAACGTGATCTGCTCGATCGCTTGTAAGGAGATGGTGTTGCGCCACAGCATCCAGGCGCAAGCCCCGCAATACAGAGCCAGGATCGGATACGCGAAACCTACGAAAGGCCGGTCGGAACCCAACGTGAACCACAAGAGCACCACGGTAGGAAAACCCGCGGCCAGAGAGAGCAAATAAACCCTGCGTTTCAGGCTTTCTGGCGGATTGTGCTGTGAATGCTCTTCCAAGGCCAGGTATCGGTTCCTCGTGGGGCGTCTACTGAAACATTAGATAACCGGTAGGAGCTTCATGATACAGCGGGTTGTGATCCGGTACACGTTACTCGGCTCGCTCCCCTAGCAGATGGGTCGGAGGGGCGGAGCCTATTCGAGAGGAAGCACGGTCAGCAGCGTGGAGACGGTTAGGACTGAGATCGCGGTGGAAAGCAAAATAGTGCTGGAGGCACGTTCGATATAGGTATCGTATTGGCGGGCGAGTATAAAGACATTGGCGGCCACGGGAAGCGAAGCTCCCAGAATCGCTACCGAGGCCCAGAGAGGATTCACGTCGAAGAGTTGGGTCATAGCGAGCCACATGGCGGCGGGGTGTACCAGAAGCTTGAAAGCGCTCATGTAGGAAGTCTCGGGGAGACCGGCCGAAACCGGGAAAGCAGCCAGGGTGGCGCCGAGGGCGAACAGGGCGCAGGGGCCCGCGGCGTTGCCGAGCAGGTCTGTAAAGTTGGCGATCGGGGTCGGGAGATCCGGGCCCAGCCCCGAGACCAGGACACCGGCGAAGATGGCGACTATGAGGGGGTTGCGGACGAGCGAGCCCGAAACTGAAGAGATCAGCTTTCTCCACTGGCCGCCAAACCCCTTGTCCGATTCGATGATCACGACGGTCAGCGGGATGAGAATCGCAGCCTCTATGGTGAGCCCGAGTAGCAGGGGGATCGTCGCCTCCCGCCCGAACGCCGCGGCCACCAGCGGCAGCCCCATGTAGCCCGTGTTGCCCAGTGCAGCCGACGCGCCCTGGATCGCGGACTCCCCGAGAGTCGTGCCAAACACTATTCTCCCCACAATAGCCGAGGCCGCGTACACCGCGAGGCCGACCCCCAGGTAGATCCCCATGAACCGTACGCTGAAGACCTCCACCAGGGGCGCGGTAGCCATCAGGTTGAAGATGAAGACCGGCAGGGCGAAGTAAAAGACGAAGCTGTTTATCCCGGTAACGGCTGCCGGGCTCAAGAGCCGGAAGCGTCCGGCACCGTAGCCGCAGAAGATCAGGGCAAAAAACGGCAGCGCGGTGTTGAGGATGACCTGCAAGGTACGAACACTATACAGCCTGTGGTTAGGGAGTAGACGTTCCACCCTTGGACCACCCAACTACGTGTTGCCCAACTCCCGTCCGGCCAGCTTACGGGCTCCTCTCGCCCCGGTGCGCCGTGGCTTGACTCGGATCTGCGGTTCCGGTAGGCTCGAATGCTCTATGCTAAAGGTGGTCATGGTATTTAGAACTGGTGACGGTGCTTAGAACATCCGTAGAAGCCTGTTCGCGAACTCCTGGATCGGGGGGCAGAGTATATGTGAGATGCTCGTTTCTTGCGGGAAAGTAGGTTGGTTCGACCAAAGGAGGAATAAGGAATGGCAGGGGAATACGTTCTAGGTATTGACCAAGGGACGACCGGAACCACGGTCCTGATCTTCAACCACGACAGCGAGGTTGTAGGGCAGGCGGCTTCCGAGTTTACCCAGCATTACCCGCACCCAGGTTGGGTCGAGCACGACGCCGACGAGATCTGGGACGTATCCATGAAGGTCGTCGAAGACGCGTTCGACGAGGCGGGTATCTCCGCCGAGGACCTGAACGCCATCAGCATCACCAACCAGCGCGAGACCATCGTCATGTGGGAGCGGGCCACCGGCAAGCCGGTTCACAACGCCATCGTCTGGCAGGACCGCAGGACGGCTGAATACTGTGACGAGCTGGCCGAGCGGGGCGTCGAGGAGACGCTAAACGAAAAAACCGGACTACTTATAGACCCGTACTTCTCCGGCACGAAAGTCCGCTGGATGCTGGAGAACGTCGAAGGCCTGCGGCAGAAGGCGGAGAACGGTGAGATCGCCTTCGGCACCATAGACTCGTGGATGGTCTGGAAGTTGACCGGCGGCAACGTCCACATCACCGACTACACCAATGCTTCCCGGACGCTGCTCTTCAACATCCACGACCTTCAGTGGGACGACGAGATGTGCGAGATCCTGGAGGTCCCCAAAGAGATCCTGCCGGAAGTCAAGCCCAGCTCCTACGTCTTCGGTGAGACCGACCCGGATAGTTTCTTCGGCGCCGCGATCCCCGTGGCGGGCATCGCGGGCGACCAGCAGGCGGCGCTCTTCGGGGAGGCGTGCTTCGAACCGGGGCTCGCCAAGAACACCTACGGCACCGGCTCGTTCGTGCTCATGAACACCGGCAACGAAGCCGTCAAGAGCAACGAGGGCTTGCTGACCACCATCGCCTGGGGTATCGGTGACGAACCGGTCGAGTACGCACTGGAGGGCGCCATCTTTATCACCGGTGCCGCGGTTCAGTGGCTCCGGGACGGGCTGGAGATCATCGAAGATGCCTCCGAGACCGAGGAGCTCGCGACGAGCGTGGACTCCAACGACGGCGTGTACTTCGTGCCGGCGCTCGTCGGGCTCGGTGCCCCGCATTGGGACGCTTACGCCCGGGGGACCATCGTGGGAATTACCCGGGGCAACACTCGCGCCCACATAGCCCGGGCCGCGCTCGAGAGCATGTGCTACCAGACCCGGGACGTCGTCGAGGCCATGGTGAAAGACTCGGGCATAGACGTCAAATCCTTCCGGGCCGACGGCGGGGCGGTCGCCAACGAGTTCCTCATGCAGTTCCAGGCGGATATCCTCGGCGTCACCGTCGAAGTGCCGGAGATCACCGAGACCACCGCCGTCGGGTCCGCGTACATGGCCGGGCTCGCGACCGGTTTCTGGGAGAGCAAGGACGAGATCGCCGAGAAATGGGCGCTGCACCGGCGCTACAACCCCGAGATGGGAGAAGACGAGCGCGAGCGGCTGCACGGCATGTGGCTCCGGGCCGTCGAACGCTCGAAGGGCTGGGATCGCGAAGAGGAGGAAGCGGAAGCCTAAAAGGGGAGGGAGACACCGGCCGGGGGACTACCGGTCCCCCGGCCTCGAACAAGGAGCGCGACAAATGAAGAAGATTATCGACTCTCCCGAGAGGGTAGTTGAGGACATGCTCCGCGGCATGGAGTTGGCCCACGGAGACCTGCTCCGGCTGATCCCCGAGCAGAACACCCTCGTCCGGGCCGACGCCCCGATAGAGGGCAAGGTCGCCCTCATCTCCGGTGGCGGCTCCGGCCACGAGCCAACCCACGGTGGCTACGTCGGCCCCGGCATGCTGGACGCCGCCTGTGCCGGATCGGTCTTCACCAGCCCGGTCCCCGACCAGATGGAAGCGGCCACCAAAGCCGTGGACGGCGGCGCCGGGGTTTTCTACGTCGTCAAGAACTACACCGGGGACGTAATGAACTTCGAGATGGCCGGCGAGATGACCGAGAACATAGACACCGATTACGTCGTGACCAACGATGATGTGGCCGTCGAAGACTCCGAGCACACCAGCGGACGCCGCGGCGTGGCGGGCACGGTCTTTGTCCACAAGACTTGTGGCGCCGCCGCCGACGACGGCAAGGACCTGGCGGGCATCAAGGAGCTCGCCGAAAAGGTCAACGACAACGTCCGCTCGATGGGCATGGCGCTAACAAGCTGCACCCCGCCCGAGAGCGGCGAGCCCATCTTCGACATCGGAGAGAACGAGATGGAGCTCGGCATCGGCATTCACGGCGAGCGTGGCTCCGAGCGTACGGAAATCGCGTCTTCCAAAGAGATCGTGGAGCACATGCTCGGCCGCATCCTCGGCGACAACGTGGACTACGCTGGTTCCGAGGTCGCCGTTATGGTGAACAACATGGGCGGAACGCCGCTCATGGAACTCTACGTTGCTTACGCCGACGTCCGCGACTACCTCGAAAACGAGGGCATCGAAGTGTACCGGATGCCCTACGTCGGAGACTACATGACGTCGCTAGAGATGGCGGGTTTCTCTAT
This sequence comes from Rubrobacteraceae bacterium, assembly GCA_050331175.1. Taxonomy (GTDB): domain Bacteria; phylum Actinomycetota; class Rubrobacteria; order Rubrobacterales; family Rubrobacteraceae; genus SIRX01. Next base: position 27,771 of record JBHJHC010000084.1, read on the forward strand.
AACGCTCCTCAAGCTCGACGAGGAAATGAAAGGCTACCTGGAAGCGCCGTGTACCGTGGCGGCCGGACGGCCGTTCTAGAAAGGGGAGGATAAGTGCAAGCATTTATCGCGGAAATCGTCGGCACCATGATCCTGGTGCTGCTCGGCGACGGCGTCGTGGCGAACGTGCTCCTGCGTCAATCCAAAGGGGAGAACTCGGGGTGGATCGTCATCACCTTCGGCTGGGGCATGGGTGTGGCGATGGCCGTCTACTCCGTCGGTGCCTTTAGCGGCGCCCACATCAACCCGGCCGTAACGGTGGGCCTGGCTTCCATAGGCGCGTTCGCCGGAGCATTCTCGGGCTGGGCCATGGTGCCGGTTTACATCGCCGGCCAGTTTATAGGAGCGTTTATCGGGGCCTGTCTGGTCTACCTCGCGTATCTCAACCACTGGGAGCCGACGGCCGATCCCGCGCTCAAGCTGGGCGTGTTCTGTACCGCACCCGAGATCCCGAACACGGTGGCCAACTTCCTCACCGAGGTTATCGGTACCGCCATGTTGCTCTTCGGCGTCGTTGCCATAGCGGCGAACGTGCAGCAAATTGATGATGCTGCCGAGGTTAACCTGCAGGCCGTGTTCTCGTTCGGTATCTTGCCCTTGATCATCGGCCTCCTGGTCTTCGCCATCGGCCTCTCGCTCGGCGGGCCGACGGGCTACGCTATCAACCCGGCTCGAGACCTGGGGCCCCGAATAGCCCACGCCGTCTTGCCGATACCCGGTAAAGGCGGCTCCGACTGGGGCTACGCCTGGATCCCGGTCGCCGGCCCGCTCGTCGGCGGCGTGATCGGGGCGTATCTGTACGTTATTCTTGGCTTCTGACCCCCGCAAAGAGGTTAGAGCCTTGCAGAGGGACAGGGGACTTACGGTTGTCCCCTGTCCCCGCTACCAGGACGTCACGGGCCGGTTCGTTATCGTTCGACGAGGGTAGGTAGTAGTGGTACAAAACTGCCTGAAAGCCTGAAAGAATAGGAGAGAGATGTCTCAAGGAAATATGCCCGAACCAGACCGCTACGCAGTAGAGCACCTCGAAACGACGGACGATTTCGATGTATCGTTGCAAGAACATCTCAACGAAGGTTCCAGAAACAGCTGGCAACTCGTGGGCGTAGTCCAGGAACCCGTTGGGAATGGCGTGCTACTGGTGTGGGATACGGAAGGAATGATCTCCGGCTGAGAGTCGCTGCCACGGATTCCCTTGTAGCCGCTCTTTTGGTTCCGGTCCGTCGGTCTCAGGGCCAAGCGGGCTCATCATAGAGTCTCGCCGCTCGTGTCTCCGGTCTGCTCTGCCCCCGGAATAGTATGGGCAGCGGTCGCCGTCGGCACTCCGCAGGTTCTTCTCGTTCCCGGCGGTTCTCGGCGATCCCGGCAGCCTGCCACTCGCGTCTTATGCAATAATTCAGGTTAAAACGATAGCTTGGGCGAGGCGTACGGTCACCGAGGCTGCGATGGTGGGGTTGACTGTTTCCACAGTTCGGGGCTGCGGTAGAAGGCGGAAATCGTGCCGGCGGAGTACTACTTCATAAGCGACATGCACATTGGGGGCGACGGCGAGCTAAGAAACTGCGACTTCGAAGACGAGCTGATCGACTTCCTCAAGAACCTCGAAAAAGAACAAGATGCGGAGCTGATCATCAACGGGGATGCCTTCGGCCTGTGGGAGTTCACCACCCTCGAAGGATCCGAGAAGTTGGAGGCTGTCATCGAGCAGCAGCCGCGGCTCTTCGAGCAGTTCGAGAGAACCGGCAGCAACATACCGATCACCCTGATGCCCGGCAACCACGACTACGAACTGGCCGCATACCCCCAGTTCATCGAGCGGCTGAAGGACTTCAATATCAACCTCGTGCCCGAGGTTTCTATCGTCAAGGAGGTCGCGGGCAAGAAGGTGTGGATCGAGCACGGCCAGCAGCACGACACCAACAACCGCATGCCAGACTTCGGCAACCCTTACGCCCAGCCGGTGGGCTATTTCGTTACCGCGGGAATCGTAGGGACCGCCGGGCGTCACTCGGAGTTCGGGCGGGGAAATTGGCTCAAGGACGTGCAGGCGGTCTCGCCCCTGACCGAGATACCTGCCTGGATAGCGTCCAACTACTTCTACCGGGAGATGGGACCGTTCTTGAGGTTGGTCTTACTGCCTTTCTTGTTGCTTTTCGGTCTCGGCGCTTTCGTGGTGGTAGGCGGGATACTCGAAGCGATAAACATACTCGATTCCAACCCGGTTCTCGACAACCCGCTAACCGACTTGCTCGGCCTCACCGGAGATGTCCTGGTCGCCGTGTTGGTGATCAACGGCTTTATCTTCCTTCTGCTAGTACTGGCCGGTATACCCCTGGGATTCATCTTCAGGGACCTGCGCAACACCCTCAAGAGATACAACCTCGTGAGTACAGAGACGCCATTGGGAGGAAGCGATACGCCCTATATCGAAGCGGCGAAAGAAGTATTTGCCGGCGATCCTGATGTGGTCGTGTTCGTTTACGGCCACACCCACATCGCTTCTCTGAAGCAGGTGGGAGGAAGAGTGGTCATCAATACCGGCACGTGGTTGAAACTGCCGAAGAAGGCGGCGGTACTCTTTGGCAAGCTGCCTCCGGTTTACTATCCTGTATTCCAGTTGAACTACTTCAGGATCACAGAGGAGAACGGCCAGGTGGTTATCTATTACGAGATTATAGATAAAGCGGCGCCCTCAGAGCTTACGCTACTACAGCGCCTGCTCACGGTGACCCGGCGCAAGCGAAGGGAAGTCCGGATCCCCAAAAGAACCGTGGTCGATGCCCCATGAAGCAATTCATGAAGCAGGCCACGCAAAGGCTGCGCGGGGTACGGGAACGAATGGGTGGAGGGCAGGATAACATGCCGGAGACCGAGCCGGACGTTACGGCTCATCCGACGCCCATCCGGATCTCGAAAACCATGCGGACGGTCTTGATATTGGCCGGGCTCGTCGTGATCGGGTTGGTAGCTTGGTATGTCCCGAGCGTTATAACGACCCTTGTGGGCGGCTTCGCGCTCGCCCTCGTGCTGTCGTTTCCGGTGCGCTGGCTCTCAAAGCTCATGCCGCGCGGGCTCGCGATCCTCGGCTCGTTCCTACTCTTGCTGGGGCTCATAACCCTTGCAATGCTTATCCTCGTGCCGCTGGTGGCCGAGCAACTCGCGGCTCTCGGCAACGCCTTGCCCGCCATAGCGAGCAGTGCCGAACAGCAGCTGCGCGACGCGCTGAACTTCTTCCAGCGGAGAGGCCTTCTACCGAGCGACTCCGACGAGCTCGCCAACAGGATTCGGGAAGATCTTACGAACGCCGCCCAGGCCGTCGGGGGCAACGTGCTCGGCGGAGCTTTGGGCGTCGTCACCGGCACGTTCAGCTTCGCGCTGGCGCTATTTGGGGTGCTCTTTGTGGGAGCCTACCTGCTCCTCGACGTCCGCCGCTTTAAGGCCGCCTACCTGCGGGCGGCACCCCACGACTACCGGCGGGACCTCCTCACCCTGTGGGACGCCTTCGGCTACTCGCTCTCCAAGTACCTCGGTGGGCTCGCCCTGGTGCTCGCCATCCAGGGGATGGTTTCGGCCCTGGGGCTCTTTCTACTCGGGGTACCCTACGCGCTGGTCTTGGGGGTGTGGGTCTCGGTCACGGCTGTCATACCGTACCTGGGAGCCTGGCTCGGGGCGGTGCCGGCCGTGCTGGTCGCCTTTACCGAGGACTTTACAACCGTGATCTTGGTGGCGATTCTGTTTCTGGCTATCCAGCAGTTAGAAGGCAACTTCCTGACGCCCAGGATCCAGGGCAACACCTTGCGTGTACACCCGATCCTGGTGCTGCTCGCCGTGTTGATCGGAGGGGGACTGGCCGGCATCGCCGGTGTGATCATCGCCGTCCCATCCCTCGCGGTGCTGCGGGTCCTCTTCGACTTTTTCCGGGTGCGGCTCACGACCGTAGATTAGCGGGAAACCGATACTTCTTACCAGCTCCCCCTTTCGTCCCGGGTGGCGCGCGACAGCACGGCCCGCGCCCCCCGGCGATTCGCGCACCAGAGGTCTATAGAATGGCGTCTTCGGTGTTGGGATCGAAGAGCCGTATCTGGTCAGCATCCAGGGCCAGCTGTACCTTCTTGCCTTCTGCTGCCCGGCTCTCGGGGGATATCCTCGCCACCATCAGGTCCCCGCTACCTTCGGGCGAACCGCCCCCATCTTCGTCATCCTCGTCGTCGGTCATCGCCGACACACTCTGCAGGTGAGCTTCCTGTTCCTCTCCTACCCCAAAGTACAGGTACTTCTCAGAGCCCATGCTCTCTATTACCTGCGGCTCTACCTCCATCACGTTGCCCGATGTCGTGTCCAGCTCCTCGGCTACCTCCGCATCTTCTATGTGCTCGGGCCTTATCCCCAACACCACTACCTCCCCGGCGTACTTCTCCAGCTCGCTACCCTTCTCCCGGGCCTCCTCCACCGCCCGTTCGCTCAGCGGCAACCGCGTCTTGGCAAAGGTCGCCGCGTAGCCCCCACCCTCCTTCTCCAGCTTCGCCCGCAGGAAGTTCA
>JBHJHC010000085.1:0-30005 GCA_050331175.1 Rubrobacteraceae bacterium
GATCCCGTAGCCGCCCGACCCGGCACCGCCGCCGGCCCCCTCGCCGCCGATCCGGCCGCTGTCGTCGAAGTCCCCGTTGAAGCCTCCCCCGCCTCCGCTGTTGCTCTCGAAGGGTTTCCCATCGGAGGCGGCGGCCGCCACGGTCTCGGTCTCGGCGATCGCCTTCCCGCCCCCTCCGCCGTCGCCGCCGGCCGTGAGGAAGTCTCCCTGGCCCCCCCCACCGCCGCCGCCAGCAATCAGGAAGACGCTCTGGTTGCAGCCCCCATCGTCGCCGTTGGTCCACTGGTTGACCGTGATCGTGTTGCCCTCGCCGTCGACGGCCTCCGTATCCTGGTTGATGCACGGCGAATACTGCCCCGAGCCGGTGATGTCCACGCTAGAGACCACGGTAGATGCGCCCCCGCCCCCGGCGGCGTAGGTCGAGCCGGAGACATGGCCCGCGTCGCCGAGGTAGTAGTAGAGGGTGTTAGAGCCCCCGATAGCGCTCTTCAGGGAGTCGAGGCTCTCGTAGTAGCTCTGCGCGTAGCCGCCGTCACCGCCCTCGCCACCGTAGTAGGCACCGCCGCTTCGATTCCCCTTGCCTCCCTTCCCGCCCCAGGCCTGCAGCCAGATCCCCGAGTCGCTGCTCGCCCCGAGGTCGTCAATGTTGACAAAGGTACCGCTGGAGTAGTTGCACACGGCCCGGTAGGTGCCGTTAGAGAGCTCCTGGCGCTCACAGTCGGCCGCATCTGAGGCGGTGGCCGGTGCGGTGGCACTCAACGCCGCCAGCAATACGCAGGCGAGCGCCGTGCAGAGGCCGAGCCTGCTCCGCAACCGAAGGAGACGCGCTTTCATCGCGGGCGATCCACCGCCTTTCAGGTTAGCACCCGGCAGCGCGGATAGTCCGGCTCCAGCAGGGGGGGAGAAGGGGGGATCTTCGACGAACGCTTCTGGCGCTCTGATGGCTACAACCTTGTGTGGCTCCCCGGCTCTACCCAAAACGATCTCCTTCTACTATTTCCTTCTACTTTGTCTTCCACGTTGACTTTCGGTTTCTCTACCGGTGCCGGTACAGGACAAAGCCGACAAAGCCCAGAGCTCCGATGACGAACAGCCCCGCTACGGTCGGCAGCACGCTACCCACCGCAAACGACAGGTCCGCAGCCCCGGATTCCGGGCGACGCCCGGCGCTAGCCGGCTCGCTGCTGTTAGAGCTTGCCTTCTCGAAAGCTCCTATGTCGCAGTAGGTTCCCTGCGGGCGGCTCACGCCTCGCTGGTCGATGCCGGGCGGCGGACAGTTTTGTCTCTCTACGGCGTCTATCGCCGGGCTGCCGTCCTCCAGGGCCAGGGTCTCGGTCGGGCCGCCGTTGTCGGCCAGCGGCTCGAGGTCGGGGACTTTGCCGGTGATGTCCGAGGAGATGTCGTAGCTTTCGCCGGTAAAGGAGGCGCCGGAGGTGTCCTCGAGCAGGTTGTAGCCCTCCGAGTAGAACGTCCCCGAAAGGTCCGGGTATTGGCCGTACAGCTCGTCGCCGTCCTCTGAGTTACCGGTGGTAACGGTATTCGCAGCGACGATGGTGTTCTCGAGGGTAACCGTGCTATCGCTATCTTTAGCGATACCCCCTCCAACGGCGCTAGAATCGCAAGAGTACCCACACCAGGCTCCCCCCAGCGTGTTCCTCGCTACCGTGACGTTGGTAAGGGTCACGTTGCTATCATCGACGTACATCCCTCCACCATAAGACTCGGTCGGCGAGCCACTAGGAAACTCCGCGTTCGGGCCGACGGAGTTGCCGGTGATGGTCGAGTTGGTGATCGCCACCGGGTTATCCGTGGTCTGGTAGACGTAGATGCCGCCTCCGCCGTTGTTCGAGGTAGAGCTGGACGGTCCCCCGTCGGTCGAGGCCTCGTTGTTGGCTACAGTGACCCCGTCAAGCGTTAGAGAGGCTTCTTCGTCGTTGTAGATGCCGCCTCCTCTGGCGGAATCGCTGTCGGGAAAACGGCCCTCCGAGAGTGGGATCTTGTTGCCGCTTACCGTGGTGTCCTTGAGGGAAAGTTTGGCGCCGGACTCGTTAAAGATGCCTCCGCCTTGCCCGGCGTAGGGGTAGCCGGTCTGGTTGCCCTCGATGGCCGAGTTCGTTACCGTAGCCGTCGCATCCGTGGCATTGTAGAGACCGCCGCCGTTGGCCCCGTCCTGGTCGCTCGAGAATATATCGATCGCGTACTCTCCTTCTCCCGAGGTGTTGTTCGAGATGGCGGAGTTGTTCATCGTAAGCGTGCCTTTGTTAAAGATCCCCCCACCTTCGCCGGTGTCGTCGCCGGACGAGTTTTCCTGGCCGCTACCACCGTTGTTCGTCACCTGAACGCCCTCTAGCGTCAGGTCGCCCGCGTTCCAGATGCCCCCACCGTTGCCGGTCGGCATTATCTCGCCACCCGTTACCGTCACATACCTCATCGTGACCGTGGACTCCTTGGATATCGCAACTCCTCCACCACTCAAACTTGCGGGTTCTGTGTGGCCGTCCTTGAGAACCAGGTTGCTAAGGTTCACCGTAACATCGCCCAACACTCCTACGATCCGGAACGGATTCCCTCCGCTGGAGCGCTCTATGGTGACGGGGTTCTGCCAGGAAGGGCCTTCGATGGTGATGGATTTTTCTATGGTGATGGCGCTGGACGCAACCTGGTCGCTAGCACTGGAGGCGGGTAGCGACATGGAGATGGTCTCGCCGCCCAGGGAGCTGTCGAAGTTTATGGTGTCGCCGTTCCCGGCAGCGTTCACGGCGTCCGGGAGGGTGCAGCTCGCCTTACTACAGTTGTCGGTCTTGGTTCCGCTCGTTGTGGTAACGGTCAGGGTTTCCGCACTGGCGGGCTTCGCAAAGAGTACCAGTGTCCCCATCGCCAGCACGGTTAACAGGGTGGCTCCGAGTAACCGAAGCCGTAGCCCCGGCGGTGTCCGATGGTCCTCCACAACATCTACCCTCATCTAGCTCACCTTTCTGTTTCTCGAAGCTCGCAAGCACCCGCTCTTCCACCTCGACCGATCTATCCAGCATTTCGGTGGAGCAACTTCCGGTGGAGTAGCCGTTCCTACTCTTTCTCTGAGGAACTATACAACCCTTGCGGGCTTTTCTGAGGTCTTTATCGGCACACAAAAAGCAAACCTTTAGCATCTCTCCGAAATTCTAGGGCGCCGTCCAGACCGGGACGGTAATGACGATCCAAGACCACGCTTTGAAGTAGAATGGCCGCTGGGCTCCGTGTGCACGGTGGAGCAGCACGACAGTCGTCGAGTAGTAGGGAGGAATCGGTAATGCCAACACTACTGGCCCGTAACGCCAACATCCTGGTCACGATGGATGACCAACGCCGCGAACTACCCGACGCTGGGCTGTTCGCCCGGGATGGGATCATCGAGCAGGTCGGCCCCACCGAAGAGCTTCCACAGGACGCCGACGTCGTGCTGGATATGAGGGGACAGCTGGTGTTGCCGGGGTTCGTGAACACCCACCACCACCTCGACCAGACGCTGGCCCGCGCGCTCCCCGTTGCCCAGGACATCAACCTGTTTCCCTGGCTCCAGGCCCACTACCGGATCTGGGCCCGCCGAACGCCCGAGGCGTCGCGCTGGAGCGCCCTGGTTGGACTGGCCGAGCTCGCCGCATCCGGTTGTACGACGGTCTTCGACCACACATACATCTTCAAGAACGGCTCCCGGGTCGACGACCAGATCGCCGCGGCGCAGGAGATCGGCGTGCGGTTCCACGCTTCCCGGGGCTCCATGTCGCTGGGCGAATCCCAGGGAGGACTGCCGCCGGACGACTGCGTCGAAGACGAAGCGGAGATACTGGAGGACTCCCAACGGGTTATAGACACCTACCACGATCCCTCCCGCGGTTCGATGATCCAGATAGTTTTGGCCCCGTGCTCTCCCTTCTCCGTCACCCCCGAGCTCTTGCGCCAGTCGGCGGAGCTTGCCCGCGCCCACGGGGTACGCCTGCACACCCACCTCTGCGAGACCTTCGATGAGGAACGCTACACGCTCGAACGCTTCCAGAAGCGCCCGATCGCGTGGATGGAGACCATGGACTGGCTCGGCGACGACGTCTGGTTCGCCCACGCCATCCACGTCAACGACGATGAAATCCGCCAGTTCGCCAGTACCGGGGTAGGCGCCGCGCACTGTCCCTGCTCCAACATGCGCCTCGCCTCCGGAATCGCGCCGGTCAAGAAGTACCTCGATGCCGGCGTGCACGTGGGGTTGGGCGTCGACGGGTCGTCCAGCAACGACGCCTCGAACATCCTGCTCGAAGCGCGCCAGGCGATGCTGCTGGCCCGGCTGCGCATCGGCTTGCGCCCGCCCGAGGGTCCCGAGAGCCTGCTCTCGACCTCGGATCCGCTCCGGCGCGACGAGTGGATGACGGCCCGGGAGACGCTGGAGATCGCCACCCGGGGCGGCGCCGCCGTTTTGGGCCGCTCCGACATCGGCGCGCTGGCCCCCGGTATGTGCGCCGACTTCTTCAGCATAGACCTGAACACGGTAGATTACGCGGGCGGCCTGAACGACCCGGTTGCGGCCACCGTGTTCTGCGCGCCCCAGAAGGCTCGCTACACGGTGATCAACGGCCAGGTCATCGTGGAGAACGGGCAGATTACCACGGTGGACCTGGAGCCGGTCATAGAAGCTCACAACCGCTTCTCCTACGAACTGGCGGCCACACCAGAGGCCAGATAGTCTCGACGATCGACGCTTTCTAAGCCCCCGATCCTCTCCTGCGCCCGCTTTACCGGTGCTTCGTCCTCTACGGTTTTTGTGGGCGAGAAAGGGCGTTCCGGGGCGTGCAGTATGCGCGGCTGCGCAGCTTCGGGGCGACGGAATTTTGGCGCTGATAGCCGGACGGCGGGTTGGTAGAAGGTAAGAGCCGGAAGCCTCGCGAACATCGTCCCGGAGGAGGGCCCGGTGAGAAACAGGAAGGAAGAGCGATGCCGGAATCGGTAGCCAACAGGGCGCGCAACCGTCAGGAGGTTCACCCGGTAGACGAGGTACTGCCCGCCGGAAAGATGCTGGCCTTCGGGCTCCAGCACGTGATGACGATCTACGCCGGGGTAATCGCGGTGCCACTCGTCGTGGCGACCGCGATAAACCTCCCCTCGGATCAGCTCGTCTACATAATCAAGGCGAGCTTCTTCATGTGCGGGGTGGCGACGCTAATTCAGGCCGTTGGCTTCTGGAAGTTCGGGGCTCGGCTACCGGTCGTACAGGGAACTTCGTTTACGGCGGTCACCCCGATAATAGCGATCGGCCAGGAGTATGGGATAGAAGGAATCTTTGGCTCGGTCATCGCGGCCGGCATCTTTACCGTGTTCGTGGCGCCGTATTTCGTCCGGTTCCTCAAGTATTTTCCTCCGGTCGTCACCGGGGTGGTGATCACCATAATCGGGATCTCGCTCATGCCCACCGCGGTCCAGTGGTGTGCCGGGGGTTCGGGAGCCGCGGACTTCGGCAGCCCGAACAACATCGGTCTGGCACTCTTCACGCTGATCACGATTCTCCTCATCACCCGCTTCACGGGCAACCTCTTGGGCGGTTTTCTGAGCAGGATCGCCATCCTGATCGGGCTGGTCCTCGGCACGCTCCTGGCGACGGCATTCGGGGCCGTGAACTACACCAGCGTCGGAGAAGCGGGGTGGGTCGGCATAACCGTCCCCCTCAATTTTGGGCTGCCGATCTTCGCCGTCGTCCCGATCCTCGCTATGGCGCTCGTCATGCTGATCATAGCCACCGAAACCACCGCCGACGTCCTGGCTCTGGGCGAGATCACCGGCAGGCGGGCAGAGGCCGACGACATCGCCCGGGCCCTGCGGGCAGACGGCCTCTCGACCTCTCTCGGCGGGATCTTCAACACCTTCCCCTTCTCGGCTTTCGCCCAGAACGTGGGCCTGGTGCGCTTTACCGGCATCAAGAGCCGCTTCGTGGTGGCGGCGGCCGGAGGGATCTTGATCCTGATGGGCCTCCTGCCGAAGGTGGCCGGGGTGGTGGCCGCGATACCGCTGCCCGTGCTGGGCGGTGCGGGCCTGGTCCTATTCGGCTCCGTCGCGGCAGCCGGGGTGCAGACACTCTCCAAGGTAGACCTGACGGCGAACCGGAACCTGATCATCGTGGCCGTGGCGATCGCCCTCGGGACGATTCCGGCGACCGTGCCGAACTTCTACAAGGACTTCCCCGAGTTCATCCGGATCACGTTCAACAGCGGCATCACCGCCGCCGCCATCTCCGCGGTCCTATTGAACCTCCTCTTCAACGTCCTGGGAAAGAAAGAGCCCCAGGAGACTGGAGACTACGGCGAGAACATGGCGGACGTCGGGGAGAGGATGACCGTGATGGGCGCCAACCAGCTCGATCGCGAAGAGTTCGTGGAGCGGTTCGCCCCGCTGTTCCAGGGCGCCCGCTGGGTCCCGGAGAAAGCCTACGAGGGGCATCCCTTCTCCAGCCTCCCAGACCTTCGGCAAGCTTTCGAGACCGCCGTCTACGATGCGCCGGAGGACCGCCGGGTGGAGCTTCTGCGCCTGTACGTCCCGCTAATCCGGCCCGGGACCGCCGGGTCCAACCTGACGGCCCTTTCTCTCCGGGAGCAGAAGCTGATCGGCCTTGCGGACCTGTCACCGGAGGAAAAAGCGGCTTTCCTAAAGACAAACGAACAATACTGGAACAAGTTCGGCTTCCCATTCATAGCCGCCATCCGGGATCACACCAAGGAGACCCTCCTGGAGAACGCCCGGACCCGGCTACCTCACGACAGAGAGCAGGAGATCCTGCTCTCCACCGTCGAGGTCATGAAGATCGTCCAGTATCGTCTCCAGGATATGTGGGAAGATGGGGAGATCCGGCCGCCCGAAATACCGGATGATACGCCCCGGCGCCCGACAGGGGATGATGGTAGCGCAAACTCAACGTAAAGCCGGAGGACAGGGAAACTCTCGCCGACGGGTAACTGATTTCGGGCGGCGGGGTCTCCTGGCACGATCGAACTTTGTTACCCTTTCTGCAACTTTCGATGAACTAGACCGGACAATAAGGAGTAGCATTGAAAAAGGAAATCTTGTTTCCCGCTGATGTATGGGACTCCTCAGTTTACGGATTTTCGCAGGCCGTCAAAGTACGAGATGCCCGCGAAGTTGTCTACATCTCCGGCCAGACAGCTTTTGATTCTCAAGGCCAGCTCGTGGGCGAAGACGATGTCGAGACTCAAATTAGGTCCTCGTTCGAGAACGTCAAGCGTATAGTCCAGGCCGCGGGGGGCGATATGAATAACGTCGTTAAACTCACCGTCTACTTTTTGGACCTTGATGCGCTAGAGCAGTACCGGGCAATTCTCCGGGAGTATTTCCCGGACGAGGCCCCCAGTACTACCGTCGTCGAAGTAAGCCGTCTGGCGTTGCCCGGGTTCTTGATAGAGGTCGAGGCGACCGCTGTACTGTAGACCAATTCGCAACCCTCCCCAAGAGTGTCTGCAATGTCTTTGATCTGCGCCATGGAAACGAGTTTTTCGCTGTTTTTGGCGCGACGAACGCCGCCCACTATCCTCAAGATGCATCATGAGACCCGCATCGAAGCTGCCGGGGTGATTACCGCCCAAAGTACCCGGCCTACGGCTCGAATCAGCCGGAACTCAGCTTCTTCGCTGGACACATGTTACGCGAGAAATTGCATTGGGAATAAGGCTCCTGTAATCCCTGACGGGTACTCGTCGATAGAATAGGAGAGCACCGTGGTCCGCATTCTTAGCAGGTCCGATGTCCTGGCCGTCATTTCCATGCCCGAAGTGATCGAGGCTGTCGAACGGGCGTTCGCCGACCTCGCGCGAGGGTCGGGCAATCAACCCGAACGCATCCCCGCCACCATCCCCAGCAGCGACGGCCTGCTGATCCCGATGACCGCAACACTGGCCAGGTCCGACGCCGGGGGCGTGAAGCTGCTCGCGGATCTGCCCGCGAACCCGGCCCGCAACCTACCCCGCCAGCAGTCCACGATCACCATGGTAGATACCGGAACCGGACGCTGCGAGGCGGTTCTCGACGGCGGCGCGATCACCCAATATCGCACAGCCGCCGCCTCGGCCGTGGCCACGCGCCAACTCGCGCGGCAGGACAGCCGCGTGCTCGGGCTCGTGGGCGCCGGAAAGCAGGCCCGCGTCCACATGACGGCGATCTCCGAGGTCCGCCCGATCGATACCGTCCTGGTCTGGAGCCGCAACGAATCTACTTCCGTTGCCTTCCGGAACGAGATGGCAGGCCACGGCACCGACATCCGCATCGCCGACAGTCCGGAACAGGTGGTCCGCAGCGCCGACATCTTGTGTACCTTGACTCCCTCCCCTACCCCTGTCGTGCACGGCGAATGGTTTACCCCCGGCACGCACATCAACGCCGTAGGCGCGCCACCCCGCCCGGATCACCGCGAGATCGATACCGAAGCCATCGGCCGCGCCAGGATCGTGGTCGACGATGCCCACGTGGCGCTTACGGAATCCGGCGCCGCGCTCATTGCGCTCCGTGAAGGCGCCATCACTGCCGACGACCTGCGTACCGAACTCGGGGATGTTCTAATCGGGGCCCAGCCCGGGCGCCGCAGCGACGACGAGATCACCCTGTTCAACTCGGTCGGGGTGCCCATCCAGGACATCGCCACCGCCTCGCTCGTCCTCGGCCCCGCGCGCGAACAGGACCTGGGCATCGAGGTCGCCCTCAGCGACTGACGGTGGTACACACCCATTCCGGATTGATGCTTCGTTCCTCAAGGGCGGTCACATAAAAGCGTGCTTCCGGTGGCCCGGTGGACTGTTCGTCCCGGGCGTTACGGACACCGTCCGGCTGTTTAGACGTTGGGTAATCGGCTATGCCAGCGGCTCAAGATCTCTCGATCGTCTTCACCAGTTCTTCCACCGTCTCCAGGGTCAGGGGATAAAGCTCCAGGCGCTCGATCTTTTCGTCCTTCACGAGTGCTCTAACCGATGCTTTTACCGGGGTGCGAAAGTGATCCGAAACGGCCAGTATCCAGAAAGCCATCTCCTCCCCTTCGACCCGGTAGTTTCTCGATCGATCCAGGTAGAACTTCCGTTCCAGACACCACTTGATCGCATCCCGCAACCTTTCCTTGGTGTACTCTAGTCTGTATCCGGTAGGGGCGGAAGGCGGTATAAGCCTGACAACCGCATCGTCCGCGAAGAGATCCATCACAGCCCGTTCATCCCCTGTACGGGTCGACTCTTCCCACGCGGTCTCGAAGCGGAGCTGGAAGGGAATGATCTCCAGGAAGCGCCCCGCCCGTTCCTCGCCGTGCTCTATCAACCTCTTCAAGAATGCCTGGTTGCGATTTACCTTCGACGAGCTATGCAAAGGTATGGTCATTTCGATCCGGCGTACCTTGATGACCTTGAACCTCTTGTCCCCCACTACGAGAAACGCGTGATCCGTACCGTCTTCGGCCCGCCGAACGATGTCGTTTATCTTGCGTATGAAGTACAGTTCCTGGTCGAGAGAAAGGTTGCCGGCAAGCTCATCGCGCCTGTCGGAGATCTCCGCCGCCGTGGTCGGTTCTCTGTCTATCTCCTCCGGCGTTATCTGCAGGAGCCAGATTTCGTCGGGCTTTAGCTCGGTAAGGTTTCGTACCGGCGGATTCTGTGCGTACAAGCCGTCCCAATATACGCCTTCGTCGATGTAGGGGGGCCGCGACCCTGACACACCCCGGTATACTTCCTTGCCCGTTCGTACCGCCCGGAAGAGGGTCGGGACCGCGGCCGAAGCCAGGATCGACTCGATGCTGAGCCCGTCGTCTTCGCTGTCGTTGAAAACAGCCTCTCCGTTTTCTTCCTTGTGGCTCCGGAACGTCCTAAACCAGCCGGTGAGAACGCTGACGGCGCCGACGTACAACCTCACATCCGAGCTTGCCAACTTTACGCGCTCTTCGATGCTCTCTTCGAGCTTGCTTCTTATCGACTTTTCAAGCAGCTCTTGCGCGTAAGTAGAGCCGATGGAGTACGGAAAGTCGTACGGGTTGGCAGGAGGCACGCCAACCCCCTCTTCCAGCGCCCGTCGCGTCTGGATCAGCAAATCGTTCATGAGCGCGTCGCCAGCTCTGCTGGCGGAGATATCCTTCCAGAACGATTCGAGCATTTCCACGGCTTTGTGTCTCTCGCCATTGAGCAGGGCATACCAGGCGAGGAAAGCGCAGATGGCGCCGCCGGAAGTGCCGCTCAGGGCTACGATGTCGTACTCCGGTCGGTCCAGAATCTTTTTGAGCGCCCCCGCCGTGAAAGCTGTATGACTGCCACCGCCCTGGCACGCGATCGCAACACGCTTCTTCCCGTTCGTCTCGTCCACAAAAACTCCTCTACTCCGCAGCGGTTGCCCGCTACGGCTAAAGCGGGGTAAGTACGAAGAACGCAATCATTACCGCGTATATCGCGAGTAACACGAGCACACCCCTCACCGTGAGCCACGGTTGGCGTCGGTCGTCGTTGTGGAGCCAACGCGCCATGACCCAGCTAGCAGCAGGAATTAGCGGCCAGGTCAGCAAGCCAACCGAGACGATGTTCTGTACAAAGGTGTTCAAGGCAAGGTTCTTGATCCCTATGCTGTCGAGCAGCCCGCCGAACCAGATAAGCTCTACCATCACAACGGGGTACAGGGTCAGCAAGACGATCATTGCCTGCTTCCAGGCCGCGGGCGACCTGCCGGCCGAATCGGTGCCAAACCACCCGCTGAACGCGCTGCCGGTGGATCGCTCGGCTGCCGTGTACAGCGACTCACCCCGTTCCATGAGCTCATTCCGGTCTGGAGACTGATTCCACTGTTCCATTGTATCCTCGGATTCGAAGGTGACCGCGATCTGCCACTCCTGCTCCGACCCATCCTCGGACTCCGAATCAAGGGCCGGCCGGACCAGTATTCTGGATACGAAGCCGCTCTGCCGGCTCACGACGCGGGTGAGATCTCGCTGCCAATTATCGAACTGCTCGGCTTTCACCTTTGGTACCGACTGGTGGATGATCATCGTGGGGAGCTCGTTCCACACTACGGCCGCGACGGTGCGCTCTGCGACATCGTGCGCGAGCGTCTCCAGCTCGTCGATTAGCCTGTCGTGTGCCGTCGAGTCCCGCCACTGGCGCGCGGAGGCTGCATCATCGAACGTAAGTCGAATTTCCCAATCTACGTCGTTCTCACCCGGCCGGTTGATGGCCACCCCGGCGAATCCCGGCGCCTCGACCGCGGTATCGACTAGCTTTTCGCGCCAGTGGTCGATCCGTCCCGCATCGGACCCGTCGTTCAGGCGGAGCAGCGTGACGACGGTCCTCGATTCTCTGAGATGATCGGTAGCCACTGTTAGCCGTTACCCCCGTCGCCTCCGGTGTAGATGGCGAGCCGAAGGATCCGGCCACTCTGGTCAAACTCGAAGAAGTCCCCCTGCCGAGACGTGATGTCGTCGAGATGCAGGACGAGTTCGACTGCAACTGTCGCCGGACCGTAGCATCGCTGGAGTTCCTCGACCGAGAATTGCTCCGCGGTGAGGTTGTTCTCGGCGTAGAAGCCTTCGATCTCTTCCCGTCCGGAGAAACGGCCAGCGGGGTGGACGAGCACCGCCGTTGGGTCGAACACGGCCCCGATGGCCGCGGCCGACCGCGACCGGACGGCGTCGAAGTAAACGTCGACCGCCCGGTCGAGATCCGTCTTGTTCAGGGTATTCATGCTCGACACTCCCCGCGCGCTCAGTCGACCGGGCCCACCTTCACCCGGGGACACGACTCGTGGTGGGCAACATAATCTACCCCGGCCTCGGCCGCGTCGGCTACCAGATCGCGTTCGGAGCTTAGAGACCTTGTCAAGTTGCGATTCTCTTCGGTGTCTTCGCCGAAGACCAGCCGGGACACGAGGCGGTCCATGTACAGGTGCGCGACGACCTCTATGGCGGGGTCGATCTCGTTCTTGAAGTCTCCCTGGAGCACGACGAGACGGTCCTCGACGTATGCCGGATCCATAACGTACTTCAGGCACTGGGCAGCCGCGTTGTCGACGGAGAGGGTAAACGGGGCTAGTACGATCCCGGTCAGCGAGCGCCACTCTTCGCCGAGCCGGTCGCGCCACTGCTCGAGCATCGAGATCACCTCTGTAGACTGGGCCCGCCCCGCTATCGGGAGCAGCACCTTGATATCCGGCAGCACCGACGCCGTGTACGCTCTGTAGCGATCGAGATCAAAGGGTTCGCCTCCGAGCAACGACTCGGTATAGGCGACGCTCTTGTCACAAATAGCCTCACAACTCGCGAGCGCCTCGGGCTCGAGGCCGGCCGCGTCGAGCGTGTCCAGGACCCGTTGCATGGCGTCCCGGAACTCCACGATATCTTCCCGCCAGTCATCGACACCGGGCGTCTTCATATACGGCGCGAGGATCGAGTACAGTCCCAGCGGGATGTGGCAGAGAGACTTTACTTCTTCGTACTGGGCCGGACGCATGTCGATCGTCTCCCGCGTCCCCTCGTGGATAAGCGTCCAGATGCCGCCGCTCTCGTCAAACTGCACCACGACGACCGGGGAGAGGGTCGCCGCCACCCCTTCCCGGCACGCGTCATACGCATTCCGCATCAACTCGTCAACCCGAAATATGTTCGCCTGCGCCTGCTGCTTCTCGTCACCCCGGTGGGCGACGATCTCGATGTACTCCTGCTCGGTGAGCAGGTCGCCGGGAATAGTTTTATCTGTCCGGTCCGGATACCCGAAGTCCCTGCTATCTGTGCCTGACATTCCGCCCTTCCTTTCGCTCTTGTGCTAACAACGTCCCAGACAACGCGTTGCTACGGGGACACCGCAGCCTCGACCAGCTCGTTTTCGGTTACGTGTTGGGCTATGGCGCCGGGCGTGGTCCACCAGACGGGGCCCGGGGAAGACGTCAGATGCGAGAGTGCGCGCCGGAGGTGGTGGAGCCGGTGTGGTTGGCCGATCACGTACGGGTGGACGGAGATGCACCCGACCAGCGGCCCGCTCTCCGCTTGCAGGAGCATCTCGTCGAACGTGTCGGTGATCATGTCGGCGTAGTCAGCCGCCGATACGTGTCGCATCTCGACGGCGATCTTGTCGACTAGCTCCCGGGCGTACGGCACGGCGAGGATGTCGCCGTGGTCGGTGCGCAACGCGACCGGCTGGTCGTCCATCCGCCAGTCGAGCACGTACCGGTATCCGAGCTCGGCGAGCAGGTCGAGGGTGCGGTCGGACTCGGAGAGAAACGGGCTTAGCCATCCCTGCGGCCTGACGCCCTCGTGGACCGTCAGGCTGTCGGTAACCTCGGTGAGTAGCGATCGCTCGGCCTCGGCATCGAGCACCCCGATCCGCTGCGAGTTCGTCGCGCCGTGCCCGACGATCTCGTCGCCCCGGTCTCGGAACGCCGCGGGAACCTCCGGCGCGTAGTCGTAGATCGACGTGTTGACGAGCGCCGCAGCGGGGAGCGACAGCTCGTCGAGCAACTCGAGGAGCCGCCAGACCCCGACGCGGTTGCCGTAGTCGTGGAGACCCCAGGCGAGGACGCCGGGTTCACCCGCGTCGTCATGTTCGTACGAGAAGTGTTCGATGTTGACGGCGATGTACATCGCCAGCCGCCGCCCATCAGGCCACGAGTAGTCAGGCCGCGCGTGAATGGGAGAGTAAGAGTACCGGTTCGGTGTAGGAAGCGTCATGCAGTTTTTCTCCTAGAGAATTCTTTCGGGAGCATCAGAAGGATTGCTAACAGGCCGTCTCTCATATGCCGAACCTCTCACCGTACCTTTCTCTAGAACTGGTCCTATGTTATCTACCGGTTGTACGTCGTGCAACCAGGGCGTATGCGGAGCTGCCGAGAAGTGCCTGCCGGATCGATGCGCGAGTGCCGGAGCTACAGTTGAGGAGACCGCTACCCGCCGCAAACGAAAGCTCCGGCTCGGCCAGGGGAAGATCATAGCCCGCCAAAGATCGCCGAGATCGCGAGCCCCAAAGCCAGGACAGCAAACGACAGCGCAGCCATTCCCAGGATGCCGGAGAACGAAGCCACCCGCCGGGGACCCGCAGCATGGCCGTGGGACATATGGGCCTCACCCTCGGGACGGACCGTCATCATACCGTGCTTCAAACCGTGGGAGACGAGCCACCAGTTCATAGGGTACGCGACTATAAATCCTGTCAGCAGGGCCATGCTCATGATGAACCAGAAGGCGGGGGAGAAGGGGCTCTCGCCTCCCGCCACGTTCGCCTTGGCGATGGTGCTAACGGGGATCATCCCGGCCATCAGCGTGTTCATCGAAAGCATCTCCGGCAAGAACGTGGTCGCGAGCGACCGGCGGTACGACCCACCGGCCATGTCCCGCATGAACAGGGCCTGGAAGATAGCCCAGCCAAAAGTGAAGCCCAGCACGTACTCCAGGCCGACCTCGCCTATCCTGGGGATCAGCAGCAGGCCGCCGATGACCGCGCCGACCATGATGCCTACCCCGTCGCCCGCGACGCAGTGCATGGTGGATCCGAGTACCTGCCGCCAGCGGACCGCGACGTACTTCTCGTGGAGCCCGGGGAGAGGCTCCCGGCAGCCCAACACGTACAAGAACGCGCCGATAGGGCCCGTGAAGGCGGTGACGAGCACAAACCCCCACTTCATCACGGGCGACTCGGGCGTATTACGGATGTCTACCGTTACGAAGAGCAACGAGGCGGCGGTGAGGATGAACCACAAGAGCATGACGCCGCCGAGCATTAGCGGGGAACCCTTGCGCTACAAACTGTACGGGAAACCGGCGGGTGCGGGTAGAACCTCGCGGTCCAGCCTCTCGTTTTCAACCCCACTACTGGGGAGGTAGCTCGATGCCGACTACGAATAGAGCGATCAGGCTGAGGATCGCCGCGCACGCGCCTACGATCTGGACCAGCCGGTCTCCGCTACGAATCCCGAAATAGTAGCCAAACACCCCGAACAGAATTCCTACCCACTCGATCGGTATTCCCTCTGACAGCAGGCCGACCAGGCCGCAAACCAGTCCGATAATAGAGAGTACCCACCCGGCAACATTCATCTATCCGATCCCTCCTTTGTATGATGACGCCTTGCTCTCCCCCGCCTCCCAAGAGTAACGCGGGGCTCCTCAGGACCATCGGGGGGCTCAAGCGCTCGATACTCGGGAAGTCTGGCCGTCTGAGTCACATCGCTCCTTTTCGTGGTTGGACTCCATTGTAGGGTTATCGGTACACTCGGGCAAAGATTCTAGGGCGATCCCGGCTCTCGGTTATCCATGCCGTTGCCCGGCAGAGCCGTTCTACGCCGGTAAATCACTCTCGCCCCTTCCCGACTCTCGGGTACCATTCCAGGGCGTTGTCGTGGAGTACGCGGCCCGCCAGCGACTCTCCGAGCGTCTCCGAGATCAGGCCGACGTCCGCCGCTCTAAAAGAACGCCGCGCCCGGGTGCCCGGCAAGTCGGTGCCGAAGATGAGGGCGCCCGGATCCACGCCGGCGATCTCCCGGAGCGCCTCGGCTACGTCCAGCTCTACGCGCCCGAATCCCGTCGCCTTCACCTTCATACCGGCCTCCACGAGGCGCAGGATGGCCGGATAGCCATTCCGGGTCATTCCCAGGTGGTCTACGGAGACCCGCGGCAGACGGGCGAGCGTTGGTTCCAGTTCCGGCAGGTCCTTGGAATCCACGTACAGCTCCGCGGACCATCCTGCGAGTTCGTACACCCGGCGGGCCAGGTTTTCGAGCTCTTCGAGCTTCGCCGGCCCGCCCCGATACAGGTTGAACCGTACAGCCCGGACACCCGCCGCGTCGAGGCTCAATATCTCTTCGTCCGGGGCATCCCCGGGCAGTTGGGTCACGCCTACGAAAGAGGGCCCGAGCTTCTCCAGAGCATCCAAAAGGTAGCTCTGGTCGAAGCCCTGGAAGGAGCCCGAGACCACCGCGCCGCCTGCCAACTCCAGGGCGGAAGTCTTCTCCAGGTAATCCTCCACCGTGAAGGGTTCGGGAATAAAGCCCCTGTTCGGTATCAAGGGGAAACGCGGGTCTATGATGTGGAAGTGGCCGTCGAAGATCCGGCTACCGGTTCGTACCGCGGTCACTTTCGTGCACCATTCTCATGCTGAGGCCCGGCGGGACGAGGCTCCCTCCGAGGTAGCATGGGTCGAGAGATCCGAGGGACGCCCGGGAAGCTTGATGCTCCGGGCAACTTGCAAATCGCGTTCTCTGTCTACCGCACACTTCGCCTGGGGGGGGATCGCTCGGGCGTGGGCCGCAGCAGCCAGAACCCCACCAGCGCGCCGCCCAGGGATACCGCCGCCATCAGCCACATCGTCGCCCCGAATCCATCTATCGTCCCCTGCCGGGCCCCCGTTATGAACGCTTCCCGCTCTTCCCGGTCGAGGCCATCTGCCGCGCTCGTAAGCGCCCCCGGAGACCCCGACATCGCCCGGTCCAGCTTCACCTCTTCGACCTGGCTCGTCCCGGCCCGGTTCAGGCTGTCGTTCAGGGTAGAAACCCCCTGGCCGACGTACAGGATCGTACCGATCGCGACCGCCAGTACCACGCCCAGAAAGGCGGCCATGTTGATCACGCCCGAGCCCTCTCCGGCACGCTCCGGCGGCACGGCCGACATGCCGGCCGCGATGGTCGTGGAGCTCGTCAGGCCCATCCCGACCCCCACCAGTATCAGCGGCAGCCAGAGGTCGGCCTCCGTGGTGCTGACGTTGATCCTGGCGAACATCACGCTTCCCACCGCCGCCAGCAGAAAGCCCGCCACTATCGGGGTCCGCTGGCCGATCCTGCCTCCGAGCCACCCCGAGGGGTAGGTGGTGGCGAACATGGTCAGCGAGTAGGGCAGCAACGCTACCCCCGCCCACAACGGCGAGAAATCGAAGAGCACCGCCGACTGGGCGTAGAGGCTGAAGAAATAGATAAAGCCGTTCTTCGTAAAGAAAGCCGCGCAGTTGGTTACGGTACCCGCGACGTACCGGGTGTTTCGGAACAGGGCGAAGTGCACCATCGGCGAGCGTCTTGTCCGCTCGAACGTCCCGAAGGCCGCCAGAAAGAGAACCCCCACCACCAACACCACCACAAACAGCCCCGAGGTCCATCCCCAGCCCGGTCCCTGCTGGAGCGCCAGCACCACCAGGAAGGTGCCGATGGCGAAGAGTATCGAGCCCAAGACGTCCGGCCGGAGCCCCGGCTGCCGCTCCGGCAGGCCGCGCAAGACGGCGAGCATGGCCGCGGCCACCAGCATCAGTACGACGGTGCTCAGAAACAGCAGCCGCCAGCTGAGGAGGTCCGTGAAAAAGCCCCCGTAGAGCGGCCCGATGGCCAGCCCGAGTGCGAATATCGTTCCCCAGATCCCGAGAGCCCCGCTCCGCTCCTCCTGGGGAAAGGCGTCGCTTACCACCGCCGGTACGGCCGGCACCAGCACCGCCGCCCCGATCCCCTGCAGCACCCGGCCGAGGATCAGGGGTGTCCCGGAGAACGAAACGACGATAAGAACGGTGCCCACCACGAACGCCCCCAGGCCTATGGCCACTATCCGCTTGCGTCCTATAACGTCCCCTATCTGGCCGCCGAGCACCACGAGGGCCGCCGCCGTCAGCATGTACGCGTTGATGACCCACCCCAGGGTGGAGGTAGAAAGGGCGAGGTCGTTGGCCATGGCGGGACCCGCGATGCTGATGCCGGTGGTGTTGACCGCCACGACGAAGCTCGCGGTGCACACCGTAGCTAGTGCCAGGTGATTGTTCGGTCTAACCGACCCTCTCCTACCATTAACTCCGGAACTCAAACGAACTCCTCTGCTCCAGGTCACAGCTCACCGCAACATGATGTATCCTATCCTTACCAAGTGCAATAGGTTGGCAAAAACAGGCCGCTTGACTACCTCAGGTCTAGATCCCCCAGTAAAAACCAGACGACCGCCCGGATCCTCTTCGGGTTGAGGATCGAGCGTGCGGGGTGTTCGCGGGCAAATTGACTTCTTGGGGCCCGTGAGGCACGATTAATCCGTGAGGCAAAGCTGTTTACACGAAGCAGTATAGGTGTTCGTCCGAACCAGCCCTTGGGCATCACCAATTGATGTTGGGAGGTCCCGTCCGGGCGTATCGGTTCCGGGACCGAAAGGAGAGCTACATGTCACTTGACGGTTACAAGGATGTCTCGCGGCGCTCCCTCGAGATGTGGGCCAGCGGCAATTCGGATGATCCCGATGAGATCTTCGTGGAGGACTACGTTAACCACCAGGAGCCGGACCTCGAAGGCGGTGTATCCGAGAAGAGCCTGGAGGACTGGAAAGCTCTGCTCGACACCCACGAGGATTCCTTCTCCGACTTCGAGGTTCGCATCTTGATGCAGGTAGCCGAGGACGACCTCGTTACGACCTACTGGGAGTTTACGGCCACCCATACCGGCGAGTTCCTGGGGCTCTCGCCAACCGGTAAGGAGCTTACCTGGACGGGGGTCTCTATCGACCGGTTCCGGGAGGGCAAGATCGCCGAGACCTGGGTCGTCTGGGACAAGTACCGCCAGTTCGAGGAACTCGGGCTGGTGAACTAACCTTCAGCTTTCGCCCGCCGCCGAAGACTCGTTCGGGGTGGTCAGCCGAAAAGGACGCCGATCCCCTGGCCAAGGAGCTTGACGCCAAAGACTATCAGCAGCACCATCATGACCGTGTTGTTGTTGGCCACGAGCCAGTCCTTCATCCGGTTCAGCCCGCGTTCCGCCCTTTGTCCCAGGAGCTGGTAGAAGATCACCGGCGTAGCCACGGTGATGCTGCCGATCACAATAAACACGGCCAGCCCGAAGACCTGCCTACCGGCACCGACCTCTGCGGCGGCGATGGTGGTAGCCGTGGCCACGGTGAGGGCGAGGTTCTTCGGGTTCACCCCGGAGAGAAAGGCGGCCATGCCGACAGACTTGGCCGGGCCGAACCGGTCGATGGCGGACATCCAGCGGGGCATCTCCGGCTCCTCATCTTTCCCGGGCCGGGTCCGCCAGCGCCGGACGGCGAGCACCAGCAGCAGGAGCCCGAGAAGCAGGCTTATGATGCCGGAGAGCGCAGATCCGCCGGACGCGCCGGATCTCCCGGAACCGAAGCCGCCGGTCAGCAACACTATGGTGCCGACGACGATCAAACCCAGCAGCCAGCCGCCCAGGAAGGCAACGCTATTGGAACGGGCCTTTGGCGTGAAGAGTATGAGGATCACCGCAACGATGGGTAGGGGACTGATCGCCACGGCTACCCCGTGGGAAAGGATGTTACCGACCACGTTGCCCATACTGTTCCTCCCTCACTCCATCGAAAATGGCCGCAATACCCGCAACGAGCACTCCGGCATGATATACGGAAAACTCGAACCCTGCCCAAGGTCCATTCCCAAGGTCCCTCTACGCGGACGAAGGAAAGCCCCGAAAGACGCAGTGAACCGTAGACCCTGCCGGCAGAGGCTCCGGCTCCGATGTGCTCCGGGACCGGGCAACTCGCCGGCCACTTATCTGTGTCATGATGGACGTATTGACCAGGTCATGCTCCGATCTATCGAGGAATAGGTTCGTCTGGTGAGTGGTAGACAACGGCAGCCGGAACAGCCAGAGCGGCTCGCCAGGCTCTGGCGTCCGAGAATCAGCGATCGCTTCGGCTTCGTCTTGTTCTTGCTCACGGCCACCGTGTTCTTCTCGGTAGCAGCGCCGAATAGAGCGTGGGCCTGGATCATTGTCACCGCGGTTTTGTCCGTTAGCGTTATGGTCGCCATAGAAGCCTCGGGCGCACGCCCGAGTATCGTATGGGCGGGGTTGATCGTAGCCGCGACCGGCCTCGGGGCGAGCATCATTATCATCGTCACGCAGGCGGAGGGGGATGCCAGGAGGTATGTGTCGGTAACGAGCCTGCTCCTTACGCTGCTCGCGATGGTGGCGATTGTCCGCCGGGTCCGGCTCCACGCCGAGATCAGCGTGCTGACGGTTTTGGGAGCCGTTTGTTTCTACGTGCTGCTAGGGCTCGCTTTCGCCTTCGCGTTCGAGTGTGTCGGAGAGTTTGGGTCCCGGCCGTTCTTCACCACCCAAGATAGCGGGACGCGGAGCGACTACGTATACTTCAGCTTCGTCACCATGGCAACGGTAGGCTACGGGGATCTTACGGCCCAGGACGGCATCGGGCGTGCCCTGGCGGTGATAGCGGGTATTCTCGGTCAGATCTACCTGGTCACCGCCGTTGCGGCGCTCGTGGGCAACCTCGGCCGCACGTTCAATCCTCCCCAAGAGCCGAACGGCAAAACCCCTGAAGATAACGGGCCAGAGTAACCCGCGTCGGTTCGTCCTGGTCCCCGGTGAGCGCGGCAGCAACGCTTGGCGGACTATCATCCGAAGGTGCATACTAGAGAGATCGTGCACCAGACAGAAAGCCTGGATGGAAGAGGCACCAGAGCCGGTTGAGGAAACGAATTCCGGGCGCGGGGAGCCTTTGCCAACGACGATCGGTATGTTGAAGAGAGCTCGCAACCTGCCGGCTGTCCCGACCTTACCGGGCGTCATGACCGGTGGACGACCCGCGGGACTCCTCGGTGTACGATTCGCGGGGCCCGTGCTGGCCGGCCCGCGGGTCGACCCTGGCTTTTCCCGCGTCCGGGCCCGTACCGGAGGCTAATCCGCATGGCCAGGTTAGACAAAGCCGCGCTCTCGGAGCTGGTGCGAATACCGATCAAGAACTTCTTCGAGCACCGGATGACCACGTACGCGGCCGCCCTCGCCTACCGGGGTCTCTTCGGGCTCTTTCCTTTCGTGTTGCTGGTCGTTACCCTTCTCGCCATACTCCCCTTCGACACCTTTTTCGAACGCCTCGTAAACTCTACCGGTTCCGAGTCTCCGGATCGGGTGCAGGGGCCGCTCGGTCCCATAGTGGAGCAAAGCCGGGAGCAGGCGGGATCACTGAGGCAGATTATCCGACAGGCGCAGAAGCAGGCCAGCGGCGGCCTGCTCTCGTTTAGCGTCGCCGTCTCCATGTACTCGGTCTACGTAGCCTCCCGGACGCTCGCCGAAGCCCTAAACGCCGCCTACGGGGTGGATGAGACCCGTCCCGGCTGGAAGCGAATAGCGCTAACGGTATTGTTCGGTCCCGCCCTGGCGCTAATGTTCGTCACGGCCGCCGGGCTCCTGGTCGCCGGGCCCTGGCTCATAAATGGTTTGTCCGGCCTGATCGGGCTCCAGGATCTTTTCGTCACCCTCTGGAGCTGGCTGCGCTTGCCCGTGGCGCTCGTCCTGCTGATCCTCGTACTGTCGGTTGTCTACCGCTTTGCTCCGGACACCGATCAGCCCTACCGATTCGTCACGCCCGGAGCCGCTGTGGCCGTGGTATCGTGGGTGATCCTCTCCTTGGGGTTCTCGTTTTATCTCTCCAACTTCGCCGACTACGGCGCGACCTACGGGAGCCTGGGAGCAGCCATAGGGTTGCTTTTCTACTTCTACCTGTCGGCATCCGTCGTTCTTTTTGGCGCCGAGATCGACGCGTTCATCCTGAAAAGGTTCGAACGAAGGAGGAGCAACGCGCCCCGATGACCGGGATCCCAACTGGACAAGTCGGCCTCCAACGCAATAGTGACCCGGGACGACGTCCCGCCCGTTTGCACCAGGAGTTCGGGCAAACGTCAGGCAATGATTCTAAACTAGCGTAGAAATGGAACTGGCTTCATCCGGCCCGTAGGAGGTTCAAATGGTCCCGGACAGCGGCACCCGGCCAACATTAGAAACCCCAGATGACCTGGAGTCGCGGGGTAGTCGTCTGGAACGGGCAATAGACCGCGTGAGCGAAGCGCCGTTGAGCTGGCAAAATCGCCTCACGCTGCTGAAGAACGGTCCGGACACCTACGACGATTGGCTCGCCGCCATCGGGCGCGCGGAGCGCTGGGTTCACCTGGACAACTACATCTTTCAGAACGACACTACCGGCCAACGCTTCGCCGAGGCGCTCTGTGAAAAAGCGGCCGACGGCGTGCGGGTACGGGTTCTCCACGACTGGTTCGGCTGCCTGGACGTTCCCCGCTCCTTCTGGAAACAGCTCCGGCTGGCCGGCGTGGAGGTTCGGGCGGTCAACCCGCCGACGCTTGGAAAGCCGCTGGGCGTGGCCCGCCGGGATCATCGCAAGCTGCTTGCCGTGGACGGCAACTACGCGTCAACCGGTGGGGTCTGTATCTCGGACGGTTGGCTGGTCCGGGATCCCGATACAGGGCTGGTCTACCGGGATACCGCCGTGAGCGTGCGGGGACCGGCGGTCGCCGACGTGGAGCGGACGTTTGCGAGCCTGTAGGGAGAAACTGGTAAGCCACTACCCGAAGAAGAACAGCCCCACCTGAACAGCATCCCGGCCGCGGGGAACACGGGGGTGAGGGTAGTATCCCAAGAGCCCGGCAAGATGCGGACTTTGCGGATGCTGGGGCTAATATGTGCCGGGGTGGAGGAGAAACTCTGGGTCACGGACGCGTACTTTCTGTCCATGCCGGTACTCACCCAATCGTTGATGTCCGTTGCCCGGGACGGCGTAGACGTGCGGGTACTCGTCCCCGCCACCAACGACATCGCCTGGATCGGGACTGTTTCCCGGATCGGCTACCGGCAGTTTTTGGAGGCCGGGGTCCGGATCTTCGAGTACGGCGGGCCAATGATCCACGCCAAGACGCTCGTCGCCGACGGTTGGTGGTCGAAGGTTGGCTCGACCAACCTCAACGTAAGCAGCCTCGCCGCCAACTGGGAGATAGACCTGGTGGCCCGGGATCTCGAGTTCGCCTCCGAGATGGAAAACCTGTTCGAAGAGGATCTTGCCGGCGCCCGGGAAGTTCACCTGCTCCGGACAGCGCGGAAACACAAAGTTCAACCAGAACGGAGGGTGGATAAGACGAACCGTGGGGCCCGCCGGAGCGTCGCGGGCAGCGGCACGGGTTCGTCGGCGGCTTTGAGCAGAATCGGCCGCGCCGCCTTCGAGAAGAGCGACGCCCCCCTCCGCACGCGGGAACATGCCCTCGCGGCTGCTATCAGCGCCGGTTTACTCGGCGCCTCCCTTCTGACACTTCGTTTTCCCCGGCTTCTTTCCTGGCCCCTGGCATCTTTCGGCGCCCTGTTCGGGGGAATAGGCGTAGTCCGCGCGGTTCGCTCTGCTGTCTCGGACCGCAAACCGGAGCTTTCCTTGTCCGGCAAACCGGTCGTGGACTCAAAGCGGCCCGACTAGACAAGGTCCCACCCGGTTGTCGAAACGGGTGTCAGCTAGGGCACGAGCTCCAGGAAACGTTCTATCATGGCGTTGACCTGGTCCGGCACCACGAGTTGATTGAAGTGGCCGGAACCGACGGTCTTTGCCGTCATCAGTTGGGGATACAGTTCTCCGAAGCGGTCCAAATCTATGTTCGGGCTTCCGGCGCCGATGTAGAGTGCGGGTACTCTGCAGGCCCTCGCCGCGGCGGCGGTATCGTAGTTGAAGAAGCCGTTTTCCCAGATCGAGACCACCACGAATTGCGGTGTCGCAGTTATGCGCTCCAGGACGCGGGTTCTGAGTTCGTCCCCGTCGCCCGGCAGAAAGAGGTCCGAGAAGTGGTCTCGCAACTCTTCGGGGTAGTTGGCGGTCTTCAGCCTCTCGCTAAAGTCCCGCAGGAAGGGCAGTCGATCTTTCCGCGGTAGGAGAGTAGAGTCCAGCATTACGATGGCCCGGGGCAGATCCGGGTATCGGGCGGCGAGGGCCAGGGAGATCTCTCCTCCCAGGCTGTGCCCTACGAGCACCGGCTTGTACAGCCCGAGCTGATCACAGATCCCCTTCAAATCGTCGGCGTAACCCTCGATGGTGTACTCCTGCCGGGGCGCAGCGCTCCGGCCGTGGCCGCGCAAGTCAACGGCGACCACCCGGTGTTGGTGCCGGAAGTGTTCGACCTGAGGTGCCATGTAAGTGTGATCGCAGGCCAAGCCGTGAACCAAAAGCATGGGGGGCTCTCCGGCTCCCGCCTCTTCGTAGAAAAGATCTTCCGGCATACGCCCATTATGCCACCAACAGACTACGAAAGCAGCGGGTAAAAGCGTGGTGAGTAGCAGTCACCGTTTGCGGGGTAGTGCTCGGCTATCGCGGCGAGATAGAACTGTGCCACAATACCGAAACCCCAGGGATAGCGTTACAGAAACCGAAAAAGGAGACGGTACTATGAGGTTCGGCTTCTCTCCGGTTCAATCCGAGCCCCGCTTCGAGCAGATGATCGCCCAGGCCTGCCTGGCGGAGTCGTACGGCTTCGAGGTGCTCTGGGCCCACGAGCATCACTCTCAGGCGATGATGTATCCGGATCCACTAATGACCCTTGCGGTTCTGGCGCCTCACACCGAGGAGATCCGGCTCGGGACAAACATGCTGTTGCTGCCCGAGTGGCATCCGCTCCGGGTTGCCGAAGACGCGGCAATGGTCGACGTTCTTTCGGAGGGGCGCCTGATCCTGGGTGTGGCCGCTGGCTATGCGGAGGACGAGTATGCCGCCTTCGGCGTAGATACCAAGGATCGCGGAACCCGGATGGAAGAGGGCCTCAACCTCATCCGGGCCGTCTTGAGCGGGGAGAAAGTACACCTGGAGACGAGCCTGAGCCGCCTCGACGGATACTGTATTTTTCCGCCTCCGATCCAGCAGTCCTGTCCGGTCTACGTGGGGGCTCTGGCCGACGTAGCCATCCGCCGCGCGGCCCGGCTCGGTGACGGCCTCGTGTTGAGCGCCGGCTCGACCATGGAAGAGATCGAAGACCGGATCGCCGTATACCGGGAGGCGGTTCGCGAGGCAGGCCAGAAGCCGTCCGAAAAGCAGCCACTGGCCGTGAACCGCGTCGTGCACGTAACGGGAAGCCGCGCGGAGCGCGACGAGGCGGTTCGCTACTTCGCCAAGCGTTTCTTATCAACCTACGACCGTTGGGGGCACGACGACGTTCGTAATCTGGATTCCGAGGAGAGGGCTTTCGAACAAACGGCGCGGCAGCACTTCATCATAGGTGAGGCCTCGGAGTGCGAGGAACAAATCCTCCGGTACGAGGAGTTAGGTGCTGGACACCTCGCCTGCCTGATGAACTTTGGTGGGCCGGCCCTGGATCTCGTTGATTCGTCACTGCGGCGCTTTGGAGAGGAAGTCTTACCCCGGTTCCGGTGAAGCTAAGAACCAGCGGAGCCGGGCCGGCCGAGGAGTTTCAGCCACGACGCCGGCCCGGGTAGCGGGAAGCGTATAGAACGTACAGAATAGAGAAAGGTATAAGCACCGCGGGCGATCACACGAGCGTCGGGCTTGCAAGCGGCGTCCACAAACGAAAGGCTACCCCATGGCTACCCGGAGTGGCGAAACCAGTGAGAAAGGGTCCGGCGAGCGAGAGCCATGCAGCTAGAGGAAAACGCCGCTGCCGGCAGCACCTTTGTAGTAAACAGGGGCATGATGCCCCGGGTAGGAACTCTTTGGCAGGGAGGATCATGATATCAGCGGTAATCTTCGACCTGGATGGCACCCTCGTTGAGACAGAAGAGCTCAAAGCTCTCTCTTACGCCGAGGCAGCTGTGGAGCTCCGCCCGGACGGCCTCCGGGAAGAGGACGTCCTGGAAGCTTTCGGGGACCTGGTGGGGCTCTCGCGCCAGGAGGTGGCCAGTGCCCTGGTAGAGCGCTTCGAGCTGCAAGAGCCGGCCGAGGAGCGGATGTCCGAGTTTGAGGCGGATGCCCCGTGGGAGGTGCTGGTCGCCATCCGGCTAAAGATCTACGAGGAGCTCATTGCGGACCCTGAAAAGCTGCGCGAACAGCGCTACCAGCACAACATAGACCTGCTCCACGAGCTCAAACAGGAGGGGTATCGGTTGGCCCTGGCCACGATGTCCCACCGCTACCAGGTGGTAAAAGTGTTGGACATCCTCGGTCTTGAGGATGACTTCGATCTGGTGGTCACTACAGACGATGTCGAGCGGGGCAAACCAGACCCGGAGATCGACCTTCTAATCGCCCGCGACTTCGGGTTACCACCGGAGGAGTTTCTGGTCATAGAAGACTCTCCGGCCGGAATAGAGGCCGCGCTGGCGGCGGGGATGGCGGCCGTCGCCATCACGACCAAGCTGACCCGGCCGAAGTTTCGCGGGTCACAGCTGCTGGACACCCGCTGGGTGGTGGAGGATCCAAACGAAGTGCTCGACGTGGTACACCAGCGCATCGAAGCAGCACCCCGAGACGATTAGGCTACGGCAAAGCGGCCCCCAATCCGGAGTTCTCTTCCCGGCTTTCGCTTCCAAAGGCGCTTTGGCCAGACCGTAGCGGGCCGCGGCTACCGGATAGAATTACCGCGACGAGCAATGGAAGCCGAAAGAGAGAAGACCTTTGACGGATGAACGATACCTCGCAACGTACGATGTCGTGGTGGTCGGTGGTGGTGCCGCGGGTCTCAGCGGCGCGCTGACGCTGGGACGAGCCCGGCGATCGGTTCTGGTAATCGACGCCGGCGAGCCGCGCAACGCGCCCGCCTCAGGGGTCCATGGGTTCCTGACCCGGGACGGCATGAACCCGGCCGAACTGCTGGAGGCTGGCCGGGCGGAAGTCCACCGCTACGGCGCGCACGTGCTCTACGGGCGGGTAATTTCGGCCGCCGCCGTCGATAGCGGCTTCACCGTGGAGCTGGAGGACGGCGAACGGATCGGCGCCCGACGGTTGCTGGTCGCCACGGGCCTGGTCGATGAGCTGCCGGACGTTCCGGGAATCCCGGAGCGTTGGGGCCGCGACGTGTTGCATTGCCCTTACTGCCACGGGTGGGAGTTCCGGGACCAGCGGATCGGGGTCCTCGCCACGGGCGCCTGGTCCGTGCACCAGGCTCTGATGTTCCGGCAGTGGACGGCGAACCTGACGCTACTGCTGCACGATGGGCCCCGGCCCACCGACGACGCGGCCGAACAGTTGGCCGCCCGCGAAATCCCGGTCGTGGAAGGAGAGGTCACCGCCCTCGAGGTGGTTGGGGACCGCCTCGCGGGCGTCCGGCTGCGGGGCGGCGGGAGCTTTGCTTGCGAGGCGCTGGCGGTCCTGCCGCGCTTTGTGGCCCGCGCCGGGATGCTCGACAGCCTCGGCCTCAAGACGGTTACCGACCCCAAAGACATGGGCGAGCAAATCGAAGCCGACGCGACGGGCCTCACCGCCGTGCCCGGAGTGTGGGTGGCCGGGAACGTCGCGGATATTAACGCCCAGGCCGTCGATGCCGCCGGTGCGGGTGTCCGGGCCGCGGCTGCCATTAACGCCGACCTCGTCGAGGAGGAGATCCTTCACGCCGTCAGGGCCCGCCAAGACCGCGCGTCGACGGCGGCCGGAGACGAATGACCGTGCCCGGCTTTCCCGGGACGGATCTCCAAGAGAGCGGGCCAGCCGAGTTCGGCTGGCCCGTGGATGTGTTCGAGGCAATCTCTGCCGTGCCTCTACTGGAGGCTTTCGGTTGACAGGTTCGCCTGGTTGCTAGTAAACGTCCACCGCGCCGGCGTAGCCGGGTATTTCGTAGATCGGGGACTCAACCACGGCGCCGTAGTAGCTGGAAGAGTGAATTACCGTCCCGTACCCGGTGGCTATACCGACGTGCGTTATGCCGGCGCCGTACTCGCTGTAGAATACAAGGTCCCCGGCAGCACCATTAGAGGGTGTTCCAGAAACATACTGGGTTGCGGGATTATCCGCCAGAGATACTCCGAACTGAGAGAGAACGAGGCTCGTGAACTCCGAGCAATCGTACCCCCAGCCGTAGCCGCTGTAGTCATATGCCGACCCTATGTAGCCCCGGGCTTCGGAGACCACCGCCTCGCTAGCCTGCGCCGGCTTGGCGCCGAACGTCAGGATCAAAGCCATCAGCCCAGCCAACACAACAGCCATGACAAAGGTTGATCTCGCCCTTGCAGGCATGGTCATCTACCGTCCTTTCTGGTAGCTTGCATTGTCTTAGGGACCTCTAAAGAAGATCCCCCCTCCAGTTGCGACGAGGAGAGTAACCGCCAAGAAACACCTTCGCAATGGCTCCGTAACATCACATTTGTTGCCTTCTCAGGGGAATATGGAGAGAATTCCCTTTAAAAAAGGCGAAAACCCGACAACAAACTACGTATCGGGAAGATCGTATTTTTAACAAATTTTAACTTGACTGTATCATGCATGGCGAAAGCAGGCTTTTCGGTGGGGTATTTCGGAGGAACGGTAGATTCTGGGTGGAGATTAGAACGGCTCTCCTCGTTCGACAGAGTTTGGAGTTTTTGCGGCTGCTGTCGTCAGGCGCTTTGTTGCGCCATCGCGAGGACCTTGCGGACGGTTCGCCAGTTCCAGGCGGTCACCGGGACGCCGAGGAGCTTCTCGGCGTTGGCGGCTAGCCGGGATCTCATTTCACCGGCCTTCTGCTGGCGGTACCGGCCCCGCACCATACCCCTGGTCTGTCCGGTGTCAGTATAATCTCGGGCGTGAGCGGAATTTTGGACAGGGCCCGACTTTCGGCGGCGGTACTGGCGGCCCGGGTGGCCCGGATCGCGAGCCGGACTTTGAGAAAGGGCGGGGGATCTACGATGCCGGGGGTCGTGGCGCGGCGGGTGGATCCCGGGGTCCTCCGCGGCCTTTCGCGGCGGCTCCCGTTGGGATCGGTGGCGATCACCGGCACCAACGGCAAGACGACCACGACCCGGATGGTGAACCATGTTCTGAGGACGGCCGGAGTCGAGGCGGTCAACAACTCTACGGGCGCGAACCTGGTCACCGGGGTGACGGCCGCACTGGTTTCGGATGCGGGCCTCTCCGGCAGGCCGCGTTCCGGAATGGGGCTCTTCGAAGTGGATGAGGCGAGCGTGCCGGTGGTAGCCGCCGAGGCAGATTTGAAGTTGCTGGCGATTTTGAACCTGTTCCGCGACCAGCTCGACCGCTACGGGGAGCTGGCGTACACGGGGAAGGTCATCGCCTCCTCTTTCGGCTACTTGCCGCCGGGCGGCGCGGTGGTGCTCAACGCAGACGATCCACTGGTCGCAAGCCTCGGGCGCCGGGCGACGAGGCCGATCTACTACGGGGTCGAGGAACCCTCGCTGGACACCGGGCGGTTGCAACACATAGCCGACTCCAAGGATTGCCCGGTTTGCGGCACTCCCCTCGAGTACGACGCTGTTTACATGGGGCATGTGGGGATCTACGCCTGCCCGAGTTGTTCGTTCAGTAGGCCGGAGCCCGTCTACCGGGCGAGCCGGGTGAAGCCCGACGGAACCCGTGGGACGGTCTTTCTGCTCTCGACGCCCGCAGGCGAGCGGGAGGTTCGGATAAGCCTGCCGGGCCCCTACAACGTGTACAACGCCCTGGCGGCGGCGGCGGTTGCCGGCGAGGTTGGGGTCAGGATAGAAGACATCGTTAGGGGACTTTCCGAGTTCGGGGGGGCTTTCGGCCGGGTGGAGCGGGTACAGGCCGGGGACAGGGAAGTTTTTCTGCTCCTGATCAAGAACCCCGTCGGGTTCAACGAGATCCTGCGAACCTTCGTTACCGGAGGCGCGGCGGAGAACGTGCTTATCGCCATAAACGACAACCACGCCGACGGACGGGATGTTTCCTGGCTGTGGGATGTGGACTTCGAGATGCTCGCCGAAGCACGCGCCACCCGCGACGCCAACGGCGACGCCCCGTTCATGGTTAGCGGCCTCCGGGCGGAGGACATGGCGGTGAGGCTCAAGTACGCCGATCTGCCGGTAGGGCTGGTAGCCCCCGACCGTGAAAAAGCTCTAGAGGCGGCGCTGGAGAACACGCCCCCCGGAGAGACGCTCTACGTGCTGCCGACCTACACGGCCATGCTGGAAATCCGCCAGACGTTGAGCAACCTGGGGTACACACATCCTTTCTGGGAAGACTAGAACCCATCTCATAAACACTTTCTGAGCAGAATAATGATGCACCCGAGTTGCGCCATGCCCAGAAAGTTCTCGTCCTTGTACTCGTAACGAACCACCAGCCTTCTGAAGTTCTGCAACCAAGCAAAGAGCCGCTC
>JBHJHC010000086.1:0-10124 GCA_050331175.1 Rubrobacteraceae bacterium
AATACCGCAAGACCCCCCCCCCCACACCGGCCCCCCGCGAAGGGCGGCCGACCCCCGAAAACCCCACGAACCGGCCGCCGGCGCCCGGGCCGGTCACCACCAACCACGCCCCGGTCCAGGCCACGGCATACATGGCGGACCCGGCGAGCAGAATTTTGGCCAGCGAGAGCAATAGTTTCCGGCCGCCGATGCGTTTGATCGCCCGCCGCATCGCGGCGAGTCCCACGAGCGCCAGTAGCGTGTAGGTCCCCGAGAGCGCGAGCACCACCCCGACCACGCCGACGGTCGTCGTTTGTACGAGCAGGTAGACCGAAGCGGTATAGAAAACGAAGAGGCTTAAGTTTAGCAGGGCCGGGGTCATGGTGTTCTGCCGCGAGTAGAAAGAGCGGACCAGGAAGAAGTAGATCCCGTATCCGAGAAGGCCCACAGCGTAGGCGGCGAGCAAGGTTGCCACGGTTCGAGTGTCTCGGGGATCGAACTCACCGCGCTCGTAGAGCAGCCCCACGATAGGTTCCGCGAGAACCACCATCCAGATGGTAGAGGGGATCACCACGAAGACGACCAACCGGAGCCCGAAAGAGAAGGTGTCGCGGTAGCCTTCGGTGTTTCCCCGGGAATACTGCTCGGAGAGCTCGGGCACCAGGGCGGTAACCACGGCGACGACGAAGATACCGTAGGGCAGCGAGAAGACGACGAAAGCGAGACCGAGCTCGGTCGCCGCGTTAAACGCCGTTGCGAAGTAGTTCGCGACGAACTGCAGGCCGACCGAGGCCGCGACCAGGACCAGCATCGGACCCGCGAGCCGGGCGGCGTGGGCGAGGGCGGGATGCCCGAACTCGGGCCGCGGCTTGTAGCCGAGGCGCCACATGGTCGGCACCAGCGCCAGCGCCATCACCGCAACCCCCAAAGACGCGCCGATCGCGAGCACGTAGATCGCGAGCGTCTGGTTGCGGTCGTCGAGCAGTTCGTAAGCCACGAAGGATGCGACGACGATGAGGTTGTTCAGCACCGGGGCGAAGGTGGGCAGGAAAAAGCGCCGGTGGGCCTGTAACACGCCGGTCCCTATGGTGGTGATCCCGTAGAAGAGCATCTGCAAGATGAAGATCCGGAAGAGCAGCACGGCGAGGTCTAGCATTCTCTGCGTCTCTTCCGGGGAAAGCGTCTCCGCGGCGCTCCAGTCCGTCGCCAGCCTTATTATGGTCTCGGCGAAGACGATGCCTACGACGGAGACTACCGCGAGCAGCGGCAGGGCCACGGTCAGGAGGGCGTTGGTCAGTTTGCGGGCGTCCTCCTCCCCGTGGTGGGTCATCCGATCTACCAGGATCGGGATAAAGATGGAGTAGAAGATACCGCCAAGGAACAACTCGTAGATCAAAGACGGCAAGAGGCTCGAAACCGTGTAAGCCTGGGCTATTATGGTGGTGCCGAACACGGCGGCGAAGACCATCATCCTGAGAAAACCCGTCGCCCGCGAGAGTACGGTCGCCGCCGAGATAGAGAGCATAGACCGCAGGATGGCTGACATGTGGAGGATGGTACTAGAGGGTGCCGGGAAAGTCTCTCGACGGCGACTCCGAACCGGCCCTTACTAGAAACACTAGTACGAAAGTCCCGCAAAACGCTTCTTACGCCGTATGCGGGTTTCCCGGAGAAGGTTTGGGGTATAAGATATGCCCATGCAACGAACCGTAGTAGGCGAACGCTACGTGCTGCTAGACTCCATAGGCCACGGGGGCATGGGGAGGGTCCACCTGGCCCGGGACGAGCTTCTAAACCGGGACGTGGCCCTGAAGCTCTTGAAGGCCCAGCACGCGGAGAACCAGCAGTTCGTGGAGCGTTTCCGGAGAGAGGCCAAGAACGCGGCGGCCCTTTCTCATCCGAACATCGTGTCGGTATTCGACGCCGGGGAGTCCGACGACGGTAGTCCATACATGGCGATGGAGTACGTCGGCGGCGGCACGCTGGCGGGGCGGATCGAGAAGCAAGCTCCGCTCGATTCGTTGGAAGCGGCCGGAATCGCCTTGCAAGTGGCGTGCGCGCTAGAGGAAGCCCACGGGCGGGGTGTGATCCACCGGGACATAAAGCCGCCCAATATTTTTCTGGTGGAAGATGCCGGCGCTGCTTCGGTAAACCCGGGCGTCGGGCTCGGGGGGATGGCGCCGGGGAGCGTCAAGGTCGGGGACTTCGGCATAGCCCGCGCCGCCGCCGAGACCGCCATGACGGAGACGAGCCTTATCCTGGGCACCGTACGCTATCTGTCGCCGGAGCAGGCGACCGGCGAGACGGTGGGTCCCGAGAGCGACCTCTATTCCCTGGGCGTCGTCCTGTACGAGATGATCACCGGCGAAGTCCCCTTTGATGCCGAGAACCCCATAGCCATAGCCATGAAGCACATCTCGGAGCCTCCAACCCCGCCGAGAGAAAAGAACCCGGGTGTCCCGGAGGGGCTCCAAACCGTAACGCTCAAGCTTCTCTCCAAAGCGCCGGAGGACAGATACTCCAATGCCGGGGAGCTGATCGAAGACCTCGAACGTGTGAGCCAGGGTCTTCCTCCGGTGAGCCGGCCGGCCGAAAACGAGACAGAGGTGTTGGGGCGTCCGGCGCCGACCAGAATCTTCCGTAGCCCGCCGCGCGGCCGGGGGTTCGTCGTGCCCAGACGGGCCCGCAGGATACGCCGCGTTGGCGTACTGGCGGTGCTGGTCGTAATCGTCGGAGCGCTGATGCTGGCGAACACCGAAGACGGTTTTGCCACGCTCTACGCCGGCTTCGGCGCCGGAGAGCCCGCGCAACAAGTCGGAGGGCTCCGGGACATCCAGAGCCCCGCCGCCGTGGAGGCTCCGGTTACCCAGGTGGGCGTGCCGGAGGTAGTTGGCGAAGCGGAACCCGAGGCGGAAGAAACCCTCCGGGCTGCCGGCTTTGAGGTCGAGAGCGAATCCAGGGAAACCCCCGACGCCGAAGAAGGAACCGTGATTTCCCAGGCACCCGGCTCCGACGCCCGGGTCCAACGAGGCTCCGTGGTGACGATAACGGTTGCCGAGGCTCCGGCCACCGCAACCGTGCCGGAGATTGCCGGGATGAACCTCCAGGAGGCGGAAGCCGCCCTTTCCGACGCGGGCCTGGCCCTCGGGGAGCAGAGCCAGGCTCCCAGTGACTCGATGCCTGAAGGCTTGATCCTGGCCCAGGACGTCGCCGCCGGCGGAGAGGTCGAGAGAGGGTCCAGCGTCAACGTGACCGTTAGCTCGGGTCCAGCCCCACCCCCCGCACCCGTGCCGGCCCCGGAGCCAGAGCCCACTCCGGAACCAGACCCCGCTCCGGAACCAGACCCCGCTCCGGAGCCCGAGCAGGGGCAGTCTTCCGAAGACGATCAAGAGGAACCGGAAGACCAGCAGTCTCAGCCGGAATCTTCTGAGTCGTCGTCCCAGCCGTCGGGCAGCCCCAACCCCGATGGACCCGAATTGGAAAGCCCCAGCTCCGGGGGGGCTGGATCCAGCGACCCCGGTTCAGACGATTTCGAGCCGCCGATGCCGGATATGCCGGAAGTTTTCGACAACTGAGCCGCAAGCCTCTTCCTCGAAGCTCCCGCAAGAGCGTTTCGCAACCCGCAGGTTATCGAGAGCAAGTCACTTATGTTGTTATCACAAGGTATTTATATTGTTATCAATACGTAACCAGTTGATGTTAAGATAGTTTGCATGGAGCGTGAAAGTTTTAGAACTTATAAAAGTCGTCGGCGCCTGCAGACGCGTTCGGACCGGGGCAAGAGGCGGATCTTCGGCCGGAAGAGCCTGTTTGCCACCGGGGTGGCCCTCATACTGGTAGCGGCTGGGCTCGTCCTGATGAGCATGCAGACGGCCGGGGTTTCAAGCACCCCGACGCCAACCGACGACACGCTCCGGCTTACCGTGCCCAAGATGCAGCGGGTCGAAAACGTACCGGTCTACACCTCGTCCGCCCACGACGAGGAGAGCCTCGGCGCGGGAACCGTTCACCTGAACGACACCGGCTATCCGTGGGAAGTAGGGTCTAACGTCTACATCGCCGGCCACCGGCTAGGGTATCCCAACACCAAGAGCTTCCTGGTGTTCTACGACCTGAACAAGCTGGAGGCTGGAGACCGGGTAGTGCTCAAAGACTCCCTTGGTACCAGGTACATCTACCAGGTCTACAACCGGTTCGTAACTACGCCCGAAGACCTCTCCGTTACCCAGCCGGTTGGAAAGAACATAGTAAGCCTGCAGACCTGCACCCTGCCCGACTACTCGCAGCGTCTGGTGGTCCAGGCAGAGCTCGTAAGGAGCGAAGCGCAGGTAGCGTAACCTCCCTGCGCTACTTGAAGTGGCGCACCGATACTTCCTGGTAATGGTTGCACTGCGGGCAGGTGAAAGGACGCACGTTCCGCGACCCGTAGGCGGGCACTATGGTCGTTTTGTTCCAGTCGAAGACGTAGCCGCAGTTCTCACACTTCTGCTGGAAGGTTACGACCGTTCCCCGCACGTTGACGATCTTTCCCCCGGTCATCTCGGCCGGCATCTGACCTCCTGAAGCTGGTACTGAAGGACGAACCTCGCAACGTATTCTAGCGGTTTGCGGGTCTCGTGGTGCCTGGGCTCTAGACGCCGGCCTTACGTTCCTTCTTTAGCTCCAGCCGGGCTACGGAGGCCCGGTGTACTTCGTCGGGTCCGTCGGCGAGCCGCAGGGTGCGGGAAGCGGCCCAGAAGCTGGCGAGCGGGAAGTCGTCTGAGACGCCCCCGCCGCCGTGGGCCTGGATAGCCCGGTCGAGGACCTTCAGCGCCACGTTGGGGGCGACTACTTTGATCTGGGAGATCTCCGAGCGGGCTTCTTTGTTACCCACGGTGTCCATCATGTGGGCCGCGTTGAGGGTCAGCAGCCGGGCCTGGTCTATCTCGATCCGGGAATCGGCGATCCACTCCAGGATCACGCCTTGCTCCGCCAACGGTTTCCCGAACGCTTCGCGCTGCTTTACCCGGTCGCACATAAGCTCCAGCGCCCGCTCGGCGACCCCGATGAGCCTCATGCAGTGGTGGATGCGCCCGGGGCCGAGCCTTCCCTGGGCGATGGCGAAGCCTTTGCCCTCGTCCCAGATCATGTTCTCCGCCGGGACCCGGACATCTTCGAAGGTTACCTCCGCGTGGCCGTGCGGGGCGTCATCGTAGCCGAAGACCGGCAGCGTGCGCGCGACCTCGACGCCCGGCGTGGCGAGCGGAACCAGGATCATGGACTGCTGTTCGTGCTTCGAGGCTTCCGGATCGGTCTTGCCCATAACGATCGCTACCGCGCACCGGGGATCTCCGGCGCCCGTGATCCACCACTTCCTGCCGTTTACGACGTACTCGTCTCCGGCGCGCTCGATCCGGGCCTGGATGTTGGTGGCGTCGGATGAGGCCACGTCGGGCTCGGTCATGGCGAAGCAGGACCGGATCTCTCCATCCAGCAGCGGCCCGAGCCACCGTTCTTTCTGTTCCTGCGTTCCGTAGCGGACCAGGACCTCCATGTTGCCCGTGTCGGGGGCAGAGCAATTGAACACCTCCGGGGCGATGGGGGAGCGGCCCATGATCTCACACAGTGGCGCGTATTCCAGGTTCGTCAGGCCCGCGCCGTGATCCGAATCGGGCAGAAACAGGTTCCAAAGCCCGGCCTCCCTGGCCTCGGCCTTCAACTCCTCCATGACGGGCGGGATCATCCAGCGGCTCTCAGCCGAGGATAGCTGTTCCTCGAAGATCTTCTCGCTCGGGTAGACCCGCCCGCCCATGAACTCTTCGAGCTGCGTCCGGAGCTTTCGTACCTTCTCTGAGTAGTCGAGGTTCACCGGCTCTCTCCTTCCAAAAAGAATCCCGAAGCAGGATTCTTCCACAGCGGTCCGCCGCCCGCAACTCCGGCGGATCGCGGCGGAACCGGGAAAGTTGCCGCGGATACCGTAGCCTTTCCAGACGCCATGAGGTAACATGGCTAACGAGTCGATACATCGTCAAAGAGTGGTTCGCGGTTGAGGGGGACTAGAGTGCGGCACCTTACGCTGGTTTTGTTGGCGGCGTGCATTGCCATTGGCCTGAGTTCGCAAGTAGAAGCGCAGGGCGCGCGTTACTCGCAGGTGGTGGACAACGCAGACAAGAAACGGT
The DNA here is from genome assembly GCA_050331175.1 of Rubrobacteraceae bacterium. Lineage (GTDB taxonomy): Bacteria > Actinomycetota > Rubrobacteria > Rubrobacterales > Rubrobacteraceae > SIRX01. The sequence continues at coordinate 6,138 of JBHJHC010000086.1, forward strand.
TCTCGGCCGACAAGGCCTGGCGGTTCACCGCCAGAGGCGGCCAGCACTACAAGAAGAACTACCGGGCGGCGCGGCCGGCGAAGAGGGGCGTTGCCAGGTTCAAAGTCCGGATACCCAAGAAGGGGCGGTACGTGATCTCTGCCCGCTGGCCGGCGAGCAAGCGGCACAACAGCGCGACCAGGATCGGGGTCAAAACCACCTCCGGGATGAAGTGGACCCGCGTGAACCAGCGGAGAAACGGCGGGAAGTGGGTGAGGATCGGGGCCTTCAAGATGAAGGGTGGAGACCGCTACAGCGTCCGGGTTTCCCGGCGCGCCAAGGGCAGAAAGTACGTGGTTGCGGACGCGGTGAGGGTGGTCAAGGCTAAATCCCGCGCCCGGCGCAAGCCAGACCAGATCCTGGGACGGCCTCGCCACAGCCGGACCTCCGCGACGAAGTACGCCCGGTCGGTCGGGAGTACGAAGTACATCATGAAGACCATTCCTTACTACTACAAGCTTGCTCCAAAGGTGGGAATCGCGCCGGACGTGCTGGTGGCCCAGGCTATGCTGGAGACCGGGAACGGGCGCTACGGCGGGGACTCGAAGCCCTGGAACATGGCGGGGATCAAGAAAGGCGGGCAGGTAGGAGACGCCCCCAGAGACTTCGAGCGGCCGAAGACGCCGCGCGCGGGCGTGAAGATGCACGTAAACCACATGGCCGCCTATACGGGCAAGAGGCCCATCGGCAAGCCGCACAGCAGGTTCCACGACGCCCGCGCCGCCCAGAAGGGCCGCGGGTGGTGGGTAAGAAGGGTGAGCCACCTGGGAGACGGCGTATGGGCTATGGACTCTACCTATTCGGGCAAGCTCCGGCGCATCCTCAACAAGATGGGCAAGTACTAGTTTAGCCCTCGACGGGGTGTCCGGGCCCGGGGCGCCGGGCTCCGGTTGTTGCCCAGTCCGGTGTGGGTGCTAGACTTCCGGACACTGGGGAACTGGCGTCAGGAGGAAAAGCATGAGACCGGAGGAGATAGAGGGCCTCACCATCGGAGGCTTGCTGGACCTTGTAGAAGAACGTCGTCCGGACGACGATGCCCTGGTCTACCCGGACCGGGGCTTACGCTACAGCTACAGCGAGTTTAAGGCAGTAGTAGAGGACTGTGCCCGGGCGCTGATCGAGCTGGGCCTGGAGAAGGGGGATCACGTCGCCGTCTGGGGCCAGAACGTGCCGGAGTGGGTGATCCTGCAGTTTGCCACGGGCAAGGTCGGCGCCGTGCTGGTAACCATCAACCCGGCCTACAAAGCCAGCGAACTGGAGTACGTCCTGGAGCAATCGGACGCGGCGGCGCTGTTTCTTACCGGGGGCGTAAAGGACGCCGACTTCGTGGAGATCCTCCAGAGCGCGGTGCCCGAGTTGACCGGTGCGGCAGGCGCGGAACTCTCGGTCGAGGCGTTGCCGTACTTGAAACACGTGGTGCTCATGGGCAGAGAGCCTTCCGACGGGCTGCCCGTCATGGGCTTCGAAGAGTTTGTAGAGCGCGGCCAGGAGGTTTCGGCAGAAGAACTGTCCGAGAGGCAGGAGTCGCTCGATGCCGACGAGGTCATCAACATGCAGTACACCTCGGGTACCACGGGCTTTCCGAAAGGCGTGCAGCTTACCCACGCCAACATCATCAAGAATGCTTTCTACATCGGCGAGTGCATGGAGCTCGGGCCGGAAGACCGGGTGTGCATCCCGGTGCCGTTCTTCCACTGTTTCGGGTGTGTGCTCGGGACGCTCAACACCGTTACGCACGAAGGAACGATGGTGCCGGTCGAGAACTTCGATCCCGAGGCGGTTCTAGAGGCGGTTCACGAGGAACGCTGCACGGCCCTGCTCGGGGTGCCGACGATGTTCATCGCGGAGCTGGAACACCCGGACTTCGACGAGTACGACACGGCAGCCCTGCGAACCGGGATCATGGCCGGCAGTCCCTGCCCCATAGAAGTGATGAAGCAGGTCGTAAACGAGATGGGGGCCGAAGAGATCACCATCGCCTACGGGCAGACGGAGTCGAGCCCGGTGATCACCCAAACCCGGACCGAGGACCCGATAGAGTTGCGCGTCTCCAGCGTCGGACGGGCGCTGCCGGAGGTGGAAATCCGCATCGTTGACGTGGATACCGGCGAGGATTGCGCCCCCGAAGAGCAGGGCGAGCTGTGGACCCGGGGTTACCTGGTCATGAAGGGTTACTACAAGATGGAGGATAAGACCCGCGAAGCCATAGACGAAGAAGGGTGGCTCCATACCGGGGACCTCGCGGTAATGGACGAGAACGGGTACGTCAGGATCACCGGCCGGTCCAAGGATATGATCGTGCGCGGCGGCGAGAACATCTACCCGCGGGAGATCGAGGAGTTCCTCTACACCCATCCCGAAATCTCCGACGTCCAGGTATACGGCGTCCCGGATGAAAAATACGGCGAACAGGTCGCCGCCGCCGTCCAACTCAAGGAAGACGGGGAAACGACCCCGGAAGACATTCGGGAGTACTGTCGCGAGAACATCGCCCGCTTCAAGGTGCCGGAGTACGTAGACTTCGTAGACGAGTACCCGATGACGGCGAGTGGCAAGATCCAGAAGTACAAGCTGCGCGAAGATGCCATCGAGCGGCACGGCCTGCAGGACGTCGCCGGGGTGGAAACCGCTTGAGAAAGGCAGGGCAGAGATGAACTTCGACCCGACCGAGGAACAGCAACACTGGCGTGAGCTGGCCCACGACTTCGCCCGGAACGAGATCCGTCCCCGCGCCGAACAACTCGACCGGGAACAGAAGTTTCCCTACGACCTGATCTCGGCGATGGCCAACCTCGGGCTCATGGGCCTCACGTTGCCGGAAGAATTCGGCGGCTCCGGGGGAGACTTCGTGGGCTACTGCCTGGCCCTGGAGGAGATCTCGCGGGCAGACACCTCCGTCGGGATCACGATGGAAGCCCACATCTCTCTAGGCTGTGCCCCGATAGCCGCCTTCGGAACCCCGGAGCAGCAAGAGGAGTACCTCAGCCGGTGTGCCACCGGCGAGAAGCTCTGGGCTTTCGGTCTCACCGAGGAAGCGGCCGGCACGGATGCCGGAGGTACGCAAACCACCGCCGAACTGCGAGATGGTGAGTGGGTTATCAACGGGTCGAAGAAGTGGATCACCAACGGCGGCACCGATATCACCGCCGGCGTGACGATCATCGCCCGCACCGGGGAGCGGGAGACCGGCAAGCCGGAGCTTACCGCGATCATCGTGCCCCAGGACACGCCGGGATATACCCGCGGTCCGGGCTACGAGAAGCTCGGGTGGCGCGCCTCGGACCAGCGCCCCCTCTACTTCGAGGACTGCCGGGTGCCGGAGGAAAACGTGCTCGGCGAGCGGGGCGCGGGCTTCCGGCAGTTTCTCCAGACCCTCGACGGCGGCCGGGTGGCGGTCGGGGCGCTCTCGGTTGGGCTGGCGCAGGGTTGCCTGGACGAGGCGCTATCCAGGGCCAAGGAGCGGGAGCAGTTCGGCCGGTCCATCGCGGAGTTCCAGGCGATACAGTTCAAGCTGGCGGACATGGCGATGGAGGTAGAGCTGGCGCGCAACATGGTGCTCAAGGCAGCCTGGCTCAAGGATCGGGGTAAGCCGTTTTCGCGCGAAGCGAGCATGGCGAAGGTCTTCGCTTCGGAGACGGCCAAGCGGGCGGCGGACCAGGCGTGCCAGATCCACGGCGGCGAGGGTTTCATGGAGGGTAGCGCCGTGGCCCGTTACTGGCGGCAGGTCAAGATCAACGAGATCGGGGAGGGGACCAGCGAGATCAACCGCCAGATCATCGCCCGTTCCCTGCTCCTGGAAGGTGCTAGAGAACCCGCGGAAAACGTGACTTTTCCCTGACAGCCTACCCCAACCAGACGCAACGGGGGGGGGGCGCCCCTTCGTCGAATTCGGTGAGATGCCGGGCGGGATAAAGGCCGTTACGAAGAGGTAGCCGCCCGGCAGCAAGG
>JBHJHC010000087.1:0-5087 GCA_050331175.1 Rubrobacteraceae bacterium
TCTATCTCACTAATGATGCGGGACTTATCTTCCGAGCATCGGCCGACCAGAAAACCTGCAACGTCTTCCGGTAGATCCAAACCCGATTTCTGCGCGTGGCCCACGGCCCATTTGACGAGCGCCCTACCGGTAGGCTGCTCGAAGTTGTGGACTTCACCAGACGCTTTTACAGCCGAAAGTAGCTTCTCCCGGGCACCGAGTTTGGTGCCCAGCATTACCAGATCGGTCTCGGGTGCCGGGTTCTGCAGGTAGGCGGTGATCACGGCCTTCTGGGCCGCATTCCAGGCATCCAGGTTACGGACCAGGACGAAGGCACCTCCGCCGAAGAGCGAGTACGAGTTGCACGCCGAGACTACCGCTTCGGGGGACGATTCGGCGGCGTCGTAGGAGTCGGGCGACCGGCCGCCGCGCAGCTTCTCGACGCCGCGGGCTTTGCGTTCGTCATCGTCTCCCAACAACAGGTAAACAGCCACGAGGTCTATTCTAACCGCTCGTGAGGCCGACAAGGGCGAGCCAGAGCATCGCCCACAAGAGCATCAGGCCGGCCCAAAACGGCCAGCGCTGCTTCGGGAAAGCGCCCGCGGAGATGGCAGCCGGGATGCAACCCACGTAGAAGACCCCGATCAGCGGCAGCGTGGTCCCCGGGGTCTGGACCGCGGCGAACGGCAGGGCGGCGGCAGCTTGCGCGGTCCACTCTACGAGCGTTACCAGGAAACCGTTTACGTAGTTCATAGGATAGGCGAGGATCGGAAGCAGGTTTCCGGCCACCGCCCCGACCAAACCCAGGGTCAGAATCGGGCCGGAGAGCGGAACGGCGACAAGGTTGGTCAGCGTCCCGATCACGGAAACCTCCCCGAAAGTCGAAGCGATTATCGGGGCGGTGGCGATCTGGGCTCCGAGGGAAATGGCGAGTAAATTGGACAAGAGGTCCGGAGGCCGGGATAGCGTCCGGAAGACGCTCCGCGCCAGCAAGGATTTCAGTGGTTTTCGCAACAGGAGAATCCCGAATACGGCCGCCACCGAGAGTTGAAAGCCCGTGCTGTAGATCAGGTCCGGGTTGTACGCCAGCACGGCGGCGAGCATCACGCTCATGAAGTGCAGCGGTGAGATTTGCCGGCGGAGAAGCGTCGCCAAGAGCACCAGGGCGGCGACCACGCCGGCCCGGACCGCAGATGGTGGCGCGCCCGCCACGATAATGTAGAGCCAGATCAGGGCGAGGGTCGACGGTACCCGGACCGCCAGCGGAACGGCGAATGCGCGCAGCACGAAATACACCATCGCCGCGAGGATTGCCACGTGCTGGCCGGAGATAGCCAGGATGTGGGTGATCCCCGTTTTTCTGAAGTCTTCTTCCAGCTCTTCCGGCATGCGAGAGCGGTCCCCGAGCACCATAGCCCGGACGATAGACGCTTCCTGGGGCCGCAGTCCGTAGCCCAGCGCAACATCCGTCCGGCGGTGCACCCGGCCGATCCACCCGAGCCTATCGTCCACCCGCCAGAGTCCGTCGGCGTACACGACGGCGGAGATTCCCTTCGTCGAGAGGTATCGGGCGTAATCGAAGCCGTCTTCCCCGGGTTCCGGGCTAACGATCTCCCCGTCCGCCCGAACCCGATCCCCCACCCCGACGCCCATGTCGCCCGAGAACACCTGGATCCCCCCGCCCCGCAAGACTTCAGTGTCCCGGTACCACAGGTGCTCGACGCGCAGATCCGTCTTGTAGGCGTACCCACCGGGTACCGGAGGCGAGGCCACTTCTCCGACCACCGTCACCTCGCCAGGCTCCAAGGCCGCAAGCTCGGCCAGCGGATCCGGGGTTGCGGCGTTTTGGAAGGCTATTGCCATTCCCGCCGCTACGAACAACGGTCCCAGCACGGCCATCAAGCGCCAGTCTCGCCCTACGAGGTCGTCCCAGATGGCGGCGCCGGCCGCGACCAAGGCACTCGCCACCAGGATCGCGACTGCCACGGGAGGGACCACCGTGCCGGCTACGATGCCGGCAGCCAGCGCAACCGCCCAAAGATCCAGGCGAACCGGTGGGCTCAGGTCTAGCCGGAGTGCCCCCGACGGCCTAGTCTCGGACTTCGGCAAAGGGTTTGATCTCTTCGATCGTCTTCGGCCCGATCCCGGAGACCTGCTCTAGATCGTCCACCGACCTGAACGATCCGTTGTGGCGCCGGTAGTCGAGGATTTTCTGTGCGGTAGCGGGCCCGACCTCCGGCAGCTCATCCAGCTCTTCCACGTCGGCGGTGTTGATGTTTACGTGCAAGGGCTCGTTGGCTTCGGCAGCAACCTCTTCGAGTGACGCGCTGTAAACGACCTTGGGAGTGTTCTCCATGCCCCGCGCCGCGTAGAACGCGCCGCCGGTTAGCGCCAGCACAACCATTACCGAGACCACTATTTGAGGTTTGTAGCGCCAAAGGGAACCTAAAGGAGCCCTCCGGGCACCCGTGCGCTCGGTACTCTTTGTGGTGTCGAAGTCCTCCCTCACCCGGTTCCCCTTGAACCCCTAAAGAGTGGAGCCGACGGGGCTCGAACCCGTGACCTCCACGCTGCCAGCGTGGCGCTCTCCCAACTGAGCTACGGCCCCAAAAAGACCACCAGAGTATATTTACCACACCCGGAAGTGTCAAACGGACGTGGTGTACAGCAGTAACCCGGGCTGCTAATCCTGCCAGCGTTCCTGGGGCACGCTACGCCAGAGAGACTCCAGGCGGTAGTAGTCGCGGGCTTCATCGGTAAAGACGTGCACGACGACGTCTATGAAGTCCAGGCTGATCCAGGCCGTACCTTCATCCAGCCGGCGGGTTCGGGGGCGATGCCCGGCCTCGTTCATCTTCTCGATGACTTCCTGGGCGATGCGCCGGGTCTGACGCTCGGTTTCGGCGCTGGCCACGACGAAGTAGTCCGTGTACGAAACGGCCTCCCGAAGGTCTATTACCGTTACGTCTTTGGCGAACATCTCGCTGGCAGCCCGGGCAGCGATGTTGGCCATTCCGTAGGTTATCTCCGCACCTTCGTTGTTCCGGGCCTCTTGCTGCACGGCAGATTCGTCTTCCCTCACGAAATCTTCTTCTCCCTCAAGCCTTCTCCTTTCCTTGGTTTTCCGTCGTCACGATACAACCCCTTTTCCTCGATTATTTCGTACACTCCGTCCGGCACCAGGTACCGGATCGACTTCCCCTGCAGTATCCGGCGCCGGATGCCGGTGGCGGATATGTCCACCCGGGAACATTCGACCGGGAAGATCCTGTCGAAGTTCCGCAAACCGGCTTCCAGGTGGTCTAGTCTGGACAGGTCATACCCGGGTCGGGTAGCCGCAACCATTACGGCTTCCTCCAACAGCCGGTCCGGTTCCTTCCAGGTAAGCAGGTTGGAAACTTCGTCCGCGCCGGTTATGAAGAGCCACTCGTGCTGCGGCGAGCGTCGCTTTAGTATTCGCACGGTGTCTACACTGTGCATCGCCCGCCCGGCATCTATCTCGACCCGGTCCACACCGAATCTCGCGTTGCCGGCTACTGCCGCCTCGACCAGCGCCAGCCGATCCTCCGCGTTGGCCCGGATGCTGGAGGCCTCCTTGTGGGGCGGGATGCCGCCCGGAACGAACACTACCCGTTCGAGGCCGAGTTCGTCCATAACCTGCTCGCCGATGATCATGTGCCCCGTGTGAACGGGATCGAAGGTTCCTCCGAAAATTCCTATCTTCACCTGGCACTCACTGAAACTCGAACACCGTTTCACCGATTCTGACCTCGTCGCCCGGCTCGGCTCCCGCCCGGCGCAGGGCCGCCACGACACCTTTTCGCTCCAGCTCCCGCTGAAAGCGTTCCACACCCTCCAGGTTTTCCCAGTCGGTTTTCAAGGCGGTCCGCTCGATGTCTTCTCCAGACACGGCGTAGACTCCTGTTCGCTCTTGCTCGACCCGGAGCCCCCGCCAGGTGGGACGGAAAACCCGGTGTGCCCCTGCGGAGCCATTGATACCAGGGGCTGCTCCGCCCAGTTCCCGCACTTTCTCCTCCAGCAGATCCCGGAACTCCCCGACGCCCTCGCCGGTCGTGGCGGAGATCTGGCTGGCCGCTGGGAACTCCTGGCTCAGGTACTCCCGCAGCTCTTCGTCCAGGAGATCTACCTTGTTCAGCGCTACCACGGTTGGCTTTCGCGAAAGCCCGGCGGCGTGAAGCTCAGCCCTCAAAGTGCCCTCCGCCAGTTCCGGGTCTTCACTGGCATCCAGAACGAGGGCGAGAACCCTCGCCCTCGCCACGTGCCGCAAGAACCGGTTGCCCAGCCCCCGACCTTCACTCGCCCCGGCGATGAGCCCCGGTATGTCCGCGATTACGAACGGCTCCCGGTAAACCTTCTCATCTACCACGCCGAGCTTCGGGACCAGCGTGGTAAACGGATAGTCGCCGACCTTTGGCCGCGCCGCGCTCAGGGCGGCCAGCAGAGAGGATTTACCGGCGTTCGGGAGACCGACGAGCCCTACGTCGGAGAGTACCCGGAGCTCGAGACGAACCTCGTGCTCCTCTCCCGGCAGACCCTTTTCCCGGAAGGCGGGTGCCTGCCGGGTCGAAGTGGTGAAAGAGGCGTTTCCTTTTCCGCCTTCCCCGCCATGCGCTACGGTATACGCCGCACCTGACTCGGAGAGGTCCGTAACCAGGCCGTCCTCGTCGTAGACCTGAGTTCCCACTGGAACTTCCAGAACGGTGTCCTCTCCCCGTTGGCCGGCCCGGTTGTTACCGGAACCATGGCCCCCGCGTCCGGCCCGGACCAGCTTGCGGTACGCGTAGGGCTCCAGGGTAGAGAGGTCTTCGGTGGAGCGTAGGATCACGGATCCACCGTCACCGCCCCGGCCGCCATCCGGGCCGCCCCGGGGCTTGTACTTCTCGCGGTTAAAAGAGACGCTCCCGTCACCGCCGCGGCCACCGCGAACGACGAAACGGGCCTCATCTATAAACTGCAAAGGGGTTAGATCCCCTGTCCGGGCATTATCAGGCCGTAGCCTCCTCGATTACGCTCACGACCCTCCGGCCCCGATGCCGGCCGAAGTCTACTTTGCCGCTCGCTTTGGCGAAAAGCGTATCGTCGGAGCC
>JBHJHC010000088.1:0-18006 GCA_050331175.1 Rubrobacteraceae bacterium
GGCCACCACTTCTATGTCGCCCCGCTGAATGGCGGCCTTGGTGAACAGCATCCCGATCCGTCCGAAACCATTTACGCCTACTCGTATCGCCACGTGATGCCTCCTCTTATTGCTCGCGTGTTTCTATTGTGCCCGGAACACCAAGAGTTTAACAGCTACCGGGCTGTTTTTTCGGCCAGTTCGACTAGCCGCCGGAGCCGATGGTTTGCCGCGCTCCTGCTGATTTCTCCGAGGCGAGAAAGCTCCGTGAGGGAAGCATCGGGATACTCGAGCCGGAGGTCTAACATCTCCCGCAGAGCGTCCGGGAGCCCGCCGGGTTCCAGGCGCTTCAACGACTCCTGTTGGCGGGCGGCAGCCAGCGCGGTCCGGCTCGCGTTTGCCGCGTCGAAGTTGGTAACGCGGTTGGCGGTGGCCTTCGCTTCCCCTAGTATAGCCCGCGCTTCATACTCCAATACGGCCTCGTTCAGCCCCATCTGGGAGAGAAAGGTGGTCACCCCGTCAGCGCTCTTCGTGTAAGCGACCCACCGGTTGCGGCGGCGCGTGACCCGCAGCGGGGCGCGGGAGAACTCGACGATCCGTTGGATGAACGCCTCGTCGTGGTGGACCAGCTCCAGGTGGTGGCCCCGGCCCGGCCGCGTTACGGAACCTACCCCCTGAAACGCCCCCCTGAGGTACGCGATGCGGTCCACCGGGCTCCGCGAACCCGATACGCCGCGCATTTCTTCCACCGCGTCCGCTACCCCGCTACCCGCCACCCGCACGGCGTAGCGCCTCCTACCGAAGTTGTCGGGGTCTACGGGGGAAAGCCTGGGTTCCAACCCGAACTCTGCCCGCCAAAGCCGGACCACGAAGCGGGCAACGGCCGCGCTCCGGGTGTAGAGGGTAACGCCCCGGCGATCCCGGTTTCCGACCGCGTCCACGAGGCCCGCCAGCTCCGCGCGGTGGTGCCGCTGATGTCCGCCGGCGGTCTCCGAGGCCAGCTGGCGCCGGATCTCAGAGGCGAACGAGGGCAGTCTCGCACACCTCCTCGGCGAGCCGGTCCGGGTCGTGACGCACCCCGTGTGCGGTATCTTCGGAGAGCACGTCCGCCCCCCGCACCCTCACGCCCGAAGCTTCTACAGCCTCCCGGTTGAACTCGACCGGCGCGGCTCCCTCGGCAAGATAGCGTTCCACCAGCCCCTTCGACAACCTGCCGGTGTGCACCACCACGTCCGTCAAGACCGGGCCTGCGTGATCCGTCACGGCGCGCAGGTGGTCGGCGAGGGTAAACCCGTCCGTCTCACCCGGCTGGGTCATTACGTTCGCCACGTAGATAACGGGGCCGCCAAAAGAAGCCAGGGCCTCGCAGACCCCGCCGCCGAGCAACGCCGGGATCGTGCTGGTAAACAGGCTGCCGGCGCTCAAGACCACCACGTCCGCCCGCTCTAAAGCCTGGATCACACCCGGCGGCGCCACCGCTCCGGACGGCTCTACACTGACGGTCGAGACCTTTTTTCCCGCAGCCCGCAAGACGGATTCTCCCCGGACGACGGAGCCGTCCTCGTGGTGGACGACCAGCGTGAGGCTCTCGGTAGCCGCCGGGTACACCCGGCCCACGATCCTCAGGAAGTTTCCGGCCTGTTCGACCCCCTCACAGAAATCCCCGCTCATATCCGCGAGCGCCGCGATAACGATGTTGCCGACGGTGTGATCCGAGAGATCCCCGGCGCCGAAGCGGTAGTTGAAGACCTCGGCCAGCCTCTCTCGCCCGGCCAGGGCTACCAGACAGTTCCTCACGTCTCCGGGAGGGGCCACGCCGAGTTCCTGCCGCAACCGCCCGCTAGAACCGCCGTCGTCGGCCACCGTGACGACGGCGGTCAGTTCGTCGACCCGGTCTCTGAGCCCCCGCAGGAGCACGGGCAGCCCCGTCCCACCGCCGAAAGCCACTACCTTCAAGTCCTCCGCACCGCCCATGGACACCAAGTATATCTACGCTAGCAACGAAAGGCGGCGCCGCGAACAACGGCTTTGGGCACACGGAGCCTCGCGGCGCAGCCGGACAGCTACCGATCAGGCAACCCGGTCCGCCCGGGCCGCCTCCAGGGTGTTGTACAGGAGCATCGCCCGGGTCATCGGGCCGACGCCGCCGGGGACCGGTGAGATCCAGGCCGCTGCCGGCTCTACCTCCTCGAACTTCACGTCCCCGGTAAGACCACCGTCTTCCTTGCGGTGGATGCCGACGTCCACGACGACCGCCCCCTCCTTTACGAAGTCGCTTCCCACCATCTCCATACGCCCGATCGCGGCGACGAGGATGTCCGCCCGGCGGGCGACCTCCGGCAGGTTCCGGGTGCGCGAGTGGCAAACGGTAACCGTGGCGTTCTCGCGGAGCAGGAGGTGGGCGAGCGGCTTGCCCACCAGGTTGGAGCGTCCCAGCACCACGGCTTCTTTACCTTCGAGTTCTATGTCGTTGCGCCGGAGCGTCTGCACGACGCCGTGGGGCGTGCAGGGCAGGAGGCTCGGCAGGCCGACCGCCAGGCGTCCCGCGCTCGCGGGGCTCAAGCCGTCCACGTCTTTGGCGGGGTCTATGCGGGAGATCAGGTCCAGGGGCTCCAGCCCATCGGGTAGCGGTAGCTGGATAAAGAACCCCGAGACGGCTTCGTCATCGTTGAGCTGCTCGACCAGCGTCACGAGCTCTTTCTGGGAAACGTCCGGGTCGAAATGGTGGGCTTCGGACTCGATGCCGACCTCGGCGGAGTCGGTTTGCTTGTTTCGGACGTAGGTGACGGAGGCCGGATCCTCCCCGACGAGTATTACGTCCAGCCGCACCGGCAGGCCTTGCTCCCGCAACTCGGCCACCCCGTCAGCTACTTCGGATTTGACCTGGGCGGCCGCAGCCTTCCCGTCGAGTATGCGCGCCATTTAGAGGGCCGCCAGGAGCTTGGGGGCCACCTGCTTCTTACGGCTCATGACACCGGGTAAGTTTATGACACCGTCTTTGGACCGGGCGTCGAAGGCGCGCTCCACGAAGCGGCAGTCACCGGCGCACAGAAGCTCCGTCCCGCCCTCGATTATGTCCGTGACCATGAGCGCGGAGAAGATGTAATCACTCTCCTGGCGCTTGTCCTCCAGGGCTTCCAGGAGCTCTTCCTTGCGTTCCATGGCGGCGTCCCCGACCGTTTCCACCTGGGAGATGCTCATTTTCTCCCCCGAGACCGTGGCGTACTCTTTGGCATCCCGGTGGATGATCTCCTCGGCCGAGAGGTCCGAGACGTCCGAAGTAACCTCGAACATCTCCATCCCGAACTCCTCCGCGTCGAGGTCTAAGAGCTCTTCGAGGTAGCGAACTACTTCGTGGTCGCGGTTGGTGGTCGTCGGCGAGTTGAGGACCACGGTGTCGGAGAGGACGGCCGCGAGCAGCATCTTGCCGGTGGACTCTTCCGGCTCCCGTTCCTCGGCCCGGTAGCGCTCGACCACCAGGGTGGCCGTCGAACCTACGGGGTCGAAGGTAGCCGGTATGGGCGTGTTGGTCTCTATGTCCCCGATGTGGTGGTGGTCCAGGATCTCCGTCACCTGAGCCTTCTCTACGCCGTCGACGCTCTGCCCGATCTCGGCATGGTCCACGAGGGCAACTTTGCGCGGTTCGGGGTTGAGCAGGTCGGTCCGGGTCACGACCCCGAGTGGCACGTTGTTCTCGTCCACCGCGACTGCCGCCCGGTAGTGGACTTCCATTACCTGCTCGGTTATGTCCGTGATAAAGCTGTCCGGGTGTACGGTCAACGGTTCCTCGCTCATGACCTGCTGGCAGGGAACGGCGAGCTGTATCATCCGGCTGGTGACGTAAGAATCCAGCTGGGATAGCACGACGCTGATGCCTTTCTCTCCGGCCAGCCGCAGAACTTCATCCTCGGGATGCTTGCCGTTGGAGATCACCATGATTCCGGCGCCCAGCTCGATGGCCCGCCGCTGGGCGTTGTCGCGGTCGCCAACCACCACGATGTCGCCGTCCTCCATGGACTGGCCCATCGAGTCCACCCCCATGGAAATGACCCAGAGCTTTCCGGTGGTTTTCTTGTCCCCGCCGGTCAAAAGCTCGCCTTGGAGCACCTCCAATATGGCGTTTACCGAAACCGGGGTGTCGGCGAAGGTCGAGGTCTCCCGCGACTCCCGGATGTACATGCGGGCCAGGTTGCGCTCCGTTATGAGCCCGATAAGCGAGCCGTCGTCTTCCACCACCGGGACCTGGCTCAGGCTCCTCTCGGCCATCATGAGGCCTACGTGCTGCAACGGATCGTCTTTTCCGGCTACCTCCACATCCGCGCTCATGACGTCCTTGACCCGGAGCTTTATGTGGCTGATGCGCTTTGGAGACTCCGCGCCGCTCTTCTCCAGCGCCCACCGGGTCTGGGCGTTAACGTCCCCCAGCCGGGCCGGGGTGTAGTAGTGTTCCCGATCCAGGTGACTCTTCAACTCGGCGTATCCGATCGCCGAGGCTATAGAATCCATGTCCGGGTTCTTGTGCCCCGTAACGTAGACTTGTCGCCTCATCTCACTCTCCTTATGACAACTCAGCGCCCCCCCACGAAGCACCCGTATTTTACCCGTTTTTACCCGTTTTCGGGCGCCCTAAGCCTTGCTCAAGGGTGCGATCTCCGGTACGAGCGTCCTTTCCTCCGCGCCGAACCTGACCACGATCTTTCCGGCCCCGGCTTCTACGACCTCACCCACCCCAAACTTCGCGTGCCGAACTCTCTCCCCGACGCTGAAACCGGCCGAGCCTACCCGCTCCGGTTCGCCGGCGCGGGACGGCAGGGCTCCGCCCCAGCCCCCGACACCCCGGGCCCGAGAACCACCGGGCACCATCCCGGCCTTGAACTCCTCCGGTATTTCCGATAGAAAGCGCGACGGCATCTGGTACTCGCGCTCGCCCCAGTTGGAGCGCAACTTTGCATACGACAGCGTGAGCGACTCCATGGCCCGCGTAAGCCCCACGTAGCACAACCTCCGCTCCTCCTCCAGGTTCTGTTCGTCGAGAGATCTCGCGTGCGGAAAGGTACCCTCTTCCATCCCAACGATAAACACGTGTCCGAACTCGAGCCCTTTGGCATTGTGAAGGGTCATTAGCGTAACGCTTCCCCCGGGGTTCGCCTTGTCCGCCTCCGAATACAGCGCCTGCTCCTGCAGGAACCCCGCCAGGGCCGGTTCGGCCTCGACCCGTTCGAACTCGCGGGCGGCGTTTATGAGCTCCTCCAGGTTCTCCAGGCGGGACTCGGCCTCGATCGTGCGCTCGGCGTCGAGCTCCGCCTTGTAACCGGACTCGTCCAATACGGCCTCGATGATCTCCGTCGGCGGCAGTTCCCGGGCCGCGACCCGCCACCCCTCGAAGAGCTCCCGCACCGTCCGGCACGACTTCTGGGCCTTGCCCGTGAGCCCCGCGGCACCCGCCTCGCCAAGCGCCTCGTAGAGCGAGATACCGCTTCTCCGGGAGTGCTCCTGAAGCTTCGCCACCGAGGTCGCGCCGATCCCCCGCTTCGGTACGTTGATGATACGTTCCAAAGAACCACCATCATCGGAATTGGCTATAACGGCGAGGTATGCCATGGCGTCCTTGATCTCCGCCCGCTCGTAGAACCGTACGCCGCCAACTACCTGATACGGTATTCCTTCCCGAACCAGCACGTCCTCCAGAGCCCGGCTCTGCGCGTTCGTCCTGTAGAAAACCGCGACGTCTTTCGGAGACACCCCGTCGTCTACCAGACGCTCGACCTCCGACACCACGAACCGGGCCTCCGCGTATTCGTCCGACGCCGTAAAGACCCGGATATCCTCGCCCTCGTCCCCCGCCGTCCACAGCTCCTTCGCCTTGCGCGAAGCGTTGTTCGCCACCACGGCGTTCGCGGCGCCCAAGATGGTCTGCGTCGAACGGTAGTTCTGCTCCAGCTTAACGACCCTGGCCTCGGGATAGTCCCGCTCGAAATCCAGGATGTTGCGAATATCCGCCCCGCGCCAACCGTAGACCGAGTTGTGGGTGACGAGCCCGTTGGCAACGTAGTTGTGAGTATGCTCTACGTCCAGGTCGTATACGGGACCACTCAGCGGCACACGCTCGACACTCTCGACGATGTCATATCCTCCACGACCGTCGAACATCGCCATGCCCGGCATGACCGACGCAGCGGGGGTGAACGGCAGCGAGTTGCACCCGCGCTCGCCGTTGCTCCCGAGACGGGCCGTCTGCAACACGTTTACGCGCCCGAAACGCTCTTCGATGAGCCCAACCGTCTCCCTCAGCTTCCCGTAGCTCTTGTTCGCGGTCTCGTGCCGCCAGCTCTCGGACCCGGATCTGGCAGCCCGCACGGACAAACCAGCGTTCGAGAGCGCCACCCGGCCCTCGAGATCGTTGCCGACGATAGAGATGCGGTGCATGGGCGTTCGTCCCCGACGGTCGCCGCAAAGAGTAACCACGACGTTTCGGCGCTTCGAGTTGCGGGAGCGGGGACGGTAATGAGGATACCCCAACGATAACCCCCGGTCAGCGAGCAACCGCCGGGCCCCGGCTTCGGTATCGAAGCTCTCGAATACGCGCGAGATGTACCCGGCATCGTGCACCAAACCGTTCTCAGAATGCCCTTTACCACGCTTTCGCGGTACGAACGGCAACGTCGGGAGCCGGTAGCGGAGGGAGAGTATGTACTCCTCTGCGCGGGCTTCATTCTCGGAGCTGTGGGTCGAAACCACCCACAGCGCATCAGCGTGTTCGTGCAATACGCGCTGTGCCAGTCCGACCACCGGCTTTCTCTGTCCCCTCGTATACACCTGCGTAGTACCGACCCTGTAGCCAATCCCTTCCCGGTACATAAGATAGGTGAAATGAACCTGCGGCGTATTCCCGAGCCGGTAGCCGGCGAAGTGCGTGTGTTCGGGGGTACTCACCAGACGCCTTCCGGCTGCCGTGGAGATTTCAATCCCCTCCCGCCGCCCCCGTCGCTCGTGGAGGCGAACTACCCGGGCACCCCGGAACTCACCGCTGCCGTACCCCGACATCACCTCGTCACCGACACGAACTTCTTCGATGGGTTTGTCCGTGCCGTCCGCCAGCTTCACCAACGTGCCCCGGGCGAGACATTGATCATCATCGCCGACGCAACATAAGTTGCGATGTGCGGCAGCCAGGACGTTGACCAGCTTGTACTGGGCGTGGTTGGTGTCCTGGTATTCGTCCACGTGGATGTACTTGAAGCGGGATTGGTAGCGTTCGCGGACTTCGGGGAACAGTTCCAGGAGGGCGACGGTTTGCATGATGAGGTCGTCGAAGTCCATCGCGTTGTTCTCGTAGAGGCGTTTCTGGTAGTAGTCGTAGACCTCGGCGACGTTCTGCGCGATGTAGCCTTCGGTATTGCGGAGGTAGTCGTCCGGGCTCATCAGGACGTTCTTGGCGTTGGAGATCTGGGCCTGGAACGAGCGCGGGTTAAAGCGTTTGGGATCTTTGTCGAGTTCGACGATACAGCGCTTGACGAGCCTGACCTGATCCGCGCCGTCGTAGATCGTGAACTCCCGTTTGTACCCCAGCTTCTCGGCGTGGACCCTCAGCAACCGGGCACAAAGGGCGTGAAACGTCGAGACCCACATCTTGCGCGATTCGGGCCCGACGAGGAGCGCCACCCGGTCCTTCATCTCGGCGGCAGCCTTGTTGGTGAAGGTAATGGCGAGGACTTCGTCCGGGGCGGCGAGTCCCTGATCTAAAATGTAGGCGATCCGGTGCGTCAACACCCGGGTCTTCCCGCTACCGGCCCCGGCCAGGATCAGCAACGGTCCCTCGGTATTCTCGACAGCTTCTTGCTGCGTGGGATTTAAAGATTCCAGAAGCACCGTCAGAGAGTATAACAGTAGCCGATACCGGCCTCTGGCCTGCTAACAGGTTCTCCGGAATCGGTGTATCAGCACCTCTACGTCCCTTTCTCCCTGCCGGACGGTTGCGCTCTCCGTGGAGCGTCCAAAGCCTCTTTCCCCCATTGCTTCGTGGAAGTCTGGCGCGTCCCGACGCCGGGGATTGGAGACCAACACCTCACCTTTCGGTGACAGCAGTTCCGGGATAAGCGCCGCGAGAGCCGGGACGTTCCGCTGTTCGTAGAGCACGTCGGCGGCGAGCACAACCTCGAATCGCCCGAGGTTGGGTGCGGCTGGCGAATGCCAGTCAAGGTGGGCGGTCTTCAACTCTTGGCCCGTGTTGGCCCTCGCGTTCCACCGCGCAAAGTCGAGGGCGATCTCGTAGTGGTCGACGGCCGTCACCCTGGCGCCCAGCCGCAGAGCCACCATAGACGGCAGGCCGAGTCCGCAACCGAGCTCCATGATCCTCTTGCTTCTGAGGTTCGAGAACGACAGCCGGCGCGCCAATGCTATGGAACTCGGCCAGATCACCGCCCAATACGGCAATCGTTCGTCGCGGGCGAACTCCTCCTCGTCGATCAGGAGGTCGGCCGAAACAGGATGGACCAGACGATAGGTTTCATTACCCACCCGGACCTCGGTGTCTGCGAGATCCAGGCCCGACGGAAACTCGGAGTCGCTTACCCCCTACCTCCTGCTCCACCGGGAGAACCCTTGATCTCACCCCTTGGAGGATCCCCGTGCCATCTCTGGTTGCTCGATCGCTTTGGCCTGCCGGAGAGAATAGCCAGCGGCAAAACGACCAGGCAACTCAGTACGATCCCAACAGAGAATCCTCCGATAGCACCTATCAGGGCATCACGAAATAGATCGCGACCGAACAGGTACCCTAGCGCCGTCAAGCCTCCCACCAGGATAACAACCGTGGCAAAGGTCCTGAGCGGCGTCCAGCTTTTCATCGCGCACCCCTTTCTCGGCGCAGGATCTCAGGCTTTGATGATAACACTACCTGTTATTTACTAGGATGGTTCCTAGCCCACCGGGGCAGTCTCGTGCGCCTCGCGGCTTTCGCGCTCGGCTTCCGCGAGCTGGGCGATGCTGTAGCGGCCGAAGACTTCTTCGAGGGCGATGCGGGCTTCGTCCCACACCTGGCTCGTAACGCACAACGGCGCATCCTTGATGTAGCAAACGCCGCCGGCACTGCACCGGGCGGGCCGGACCTCGCCGTCCAGGATCTCCACGATGTCGAGAATCGTAAGCTCCTCCGGGGGCATGGCGAAGCAGTAGCCGCCGTGGGCCCCGCGCCGGCTCTCCAAAACCCCGGCCCGCCGGAGGTCGCCGAAGATCTGCTCCAAAAACCGCTCCGGGATGTGCTGGCGGCGGGCCACCTCTGCAACTCCAAGCGTCTCGCCACACTCGTTCAACGCCAGCTCCACCAGCGCCCGGGCCGCGTACTTGCTTTTCTGCGTAAGCCTCATAACGTTTGTTTCGATCCTCGCTAAAGAGCGAACTTGCACTGCCCTTAGATTGTAGCAGAAATGCGTAGCTTCGGAGCGTTTGGAGGAGCTTAGTCGTCCTCGATATCCCGGTCGAGATACTGCTGAATCGCGGTTTCTATGCGTTCGCCGGTAACCAGGAATACCGTACGGCCCCCGATGCTGACGCCGTGATCGGCGATCCGTTCCAGGTAGTGGACCATCAGGGCGGCCCGCATCCGCCACTCCGGATCTCCCCCGCTCCCCGAAGGGTTCGCGATGAGGTTTATAGCTTCGGAGTAGAGAAGGTCCACTTTATCGTCGGCGGCCTGGAGGTTGCGGGCACTCTCGGCGTCGCGGGCCTTGAAGATCTCCAGTCCCCGGTGAAAAATGTTCTTTGCCGTGCGGGCCATCTCCGAAAGGGTTTCGGAGAGCTCTTCGTCCCGCTCGCATTCGGCGGTCTCGGTTATAGCCTGGCAGATATGCTCGGTGAGCGTCCCGGCCCGGACCATGTGGTTGGTCAGGGCCTGAACCGTGTAGATCAGGCGCAGGTCGCTGGCAACCGGCGCCTGGCGAGCCTGAAGGATCATGCACTCCTGGTCCAGGTCCGCGCCCCGTGCTTTGTAGAGCGCGTCTACCCCGACCACTCTTTCTGTGATCGCGGTATCGTAGGTCGCTATTCCTTCGACCATATAGTTCAGTGAACGCTCGACCTCGTCGCCAAACTCCAGGACTTCCTCTTCCAGCTGTCTGAGTTCCTCTTGAAAAGCCTGGCGCGCCACGGTCTATCCGAACTGGCCCGAGACGTAGTTCTCGGTCTCTTCGCGCTCCGGGTTAGAGAACATCTTCTCCGTTTCGTCGAACTCCCAGAGCCGGCCCGGAGCCCCCATCTCCTCGATGTAAAAAAAGCCCGTGTAGTCCGAGATTCGGGCCGCCTGCTGCATGTTGTGGGTCACGATGACGATCGTGTAGTGTTTTTTGAGGTCGTTCATCGTGTCCTCGATCTTCTGGGTCGAGACCGGGTCGAGCGACGAGGCCGGCTCGTCCATCAAGATTACCTCCGGCTCCACCGCCAGCGTCCGCGCGATACACAGCCGCTGCTGCTGGCCGCCGGAGAGGTCGAAGCCGCTGGTCTTCTTGTATTTGTCCTTGACCTCTTCCCAGAGGGCCGCCTGTTTCAGCGATTGCTCTACTAACTCGTCCATGTCACCCTTGTAGCCATTGATCTTGGCTCCCCAGGTGATATTGTCGTAGATGGTCTTGGAGAAGGGGTTGGGGGCCTGGAAGACCATGCCAACCCGGCGACGGATCTTGACCGGATCCGCGTTCCCGTCGTAGATGTCCTGGTCCCCGAGCTTTACGCATCCTTCGGCCCGCGCCTCGGGGATGACCTCGTGCATCCGGTTGAGGCAGCGGATGTACGTGCTCTTACCGCAACCAGATGGGCCGATCAGGGCGGTCACCTTGTTAGGCTCTACGTTCATGTTCACGCTGTCGACGGCCAGAAAGTCTCCGTAGTATGCGGAGAGGTTTTCGATCTTCATGGCTGTACCGGAAGCCTGCCCGCGATAGGATTGCCGGTCCTCCTGCCTGCCGCTAGTCTCGCGCTCTCGTCCCGAAGCTTCGGTCACCTTCTGCTCCTTATTGACTTTCTCAGACGTCACTAATTTCTCACCCTTCTAGTCGTTGCCCGACCCATTAGTTTATCCACTCCGCTGCGTCTTATTGCGGATCGTGATAGCTATAGAATTCATCAATAGAAGCACTATCATCAGCACAACTATACCCGCGGCGGCGACCTCTTCCCATCCCTGTTGCGGCAGCGCAGTCCAATTATAGATCTGTATCGGCAGGGCGGTATACCGATCTCTAGGGCCATCCGGGGTAAAGTTCATAAACGTGGCGGCCCCGACGACGATCAGGGGAGCCGTCTCACCGATAGCGCGAGAGAGGGCAAGAATCGTCCCGGTCATGGCGCCCGGAAGGGCCATCGGCAGCACGTGACCCCGTACCGTATCCCATTTAGTCGCCCCCAGCGCGTAGGCGCCCTCGCGCACTTTGCCCGGCACGGACCGGATGGCCTCTCTTGTAGCGATGATAATAACCGGCAGGATCAGCAAACTGAGTGCCGCAGCCCCCGAAAGTATGCTGGTGCCGCCGGTAAGAGATCCCAGGTAGTTCACGAAGATACCGAGGGCCAGCAGTCCGTAGACGATGGACGGCACGCCAGCCAGGTTCGAGATGTTGACCTCTACTATACGGGTCAACCAATTGTCACCGGCGTACTCTTCGAGGTACAAGGCGGCCCCGATCCCGAGCGGCACAGCGAACAGCGCTGTCAGGACGATCAGCCACACGGATCCGATCAGCCCGGCATACATGCCCGCGGTCTCTGGGCTTGAAGAGCCGAGGCTGGTCAAGAAGTTCCAATTGAGCCGTGGGATGCCGTCTACCCCGATATGCACCAATAGCACCCCGAGGAAGATTATCCCGACTATGGTGGCTAAAAACACTACCACCTTGAAGACCCGGGCGATCCAATGCCGGGTTCCTGTCCGGGCGTTGAAGTCTCCCCCTTGCTTCGGAGCCGGCGCGTCTTGCTGAGGGGCCTGGGTGCTCTGGCTCATTAGTAGTCCTCCTGATAGCGTCGAACAAAGAAGTGGCTGATTATGTTGAGGGCTAGAGTAATCAGGAAGAGCGTGAGGCCAACCGCGAAGATCGTCTGGTACAGCGTGGTACCCGCCGGGTTCTCGCCGCCGGCGACGTTGACTATGTAGGCTGTCATGGTTTGCATCGGTTCCCGAACATCCCAACTAAGGTTCGCCAACTGTCCGGCGGCGACGGCGGCGATCATGGTCTCCCCGATAGCCCTGGACATACCCAAGATAAACGCGGCTGTGATGCCGGATAGCGCTGACGGGACGACGACCTTCGTGACCGTCTCGTACTTCGTTGCACCGAGGGCGTAGGCTCCCTCGCGTAGGCCGCGTGGCACCGCATAGAGGGCATCCTCGCTAACGGAAGCAACGGTAGGAATGATCATGACGCCCATGACGAGACCGGCGCTAAACGCATTGAAGGTTCCGAGGCCCGGCAGAGGAGCAAACCAGGATATGATCTCGCCCTTCAGCAGCGGCGTCACGAAAGTCAAGGCGAAGAAACCGTAGACGATAGTGGGCACCCCGGCCAGGATCTCCAGGATGGGTTTCAACACATTCCTCAACCGTGTCGAGGCGTAGTCGCTCAAGAATATAGCCGCCCCGAGACCGATGGGTAGAGAGACCGCCAGTGCAATAGCGGTAATAACCAGCGTCGCGTTCAACAATACTATGATTCCGAATTCAGGTTCGGCGAAACTAGCCGACCACCTGGTCGAAAACAAAAATTCGGTTATCGGAATTGCACGAAAGAACTTGGAGGCCTCGTAGACCAGTACGAAGACTATACCAACGGTCGTCAGAATAGAGATGTAAGCGCATATTGCGAGTAGGCTTTTTATGAGACTTTCTTTGTAACTTTGCCAGCGGCTATGGCCGCGCCAAAGATCTGAGTTTCTGCCTTGGCCTTCTCCAGCTTTCATCGCCAAGCTTTCTTACCTCCATAGAAGTTGGGACCGGTGTTCCACCGGCCCCAATGTTACCAGTTGGGTTTCGTCTTCTACAAGCTCCCGCTCCGCTAGTTCTGTTTCAGGGCCTCTTCTAGGTTGCCACCAGGCAACTCGCCGTTTTCGTTGTAGATCGGACCGGTCTGACGCTCTTCGTACTGCGTGCGGGTCTCCGCTATGGTGCTGTCAGGAAGGGCAATATACCCGGTCTCCGTTATGAACTGGTCAAGGTTACCTTCTTCCAGATAGAAGCTAACAAAGTCCTGGAGAACCTGCTTGTTTTCTAGCTTGTTGGCGTTGACGTAGATAAAGAGCGGACGGGAAATTGGGTACTCGCCAGAAGATATAGTGTCTGCCGTCGGTTCGACTCCATCAACGGAGAGTAGCTTGAGCTGGTCCTGGTTGTTCTCGTAGAAGGCCAGGCCGAAATATCCCAGCGCATTCTGGTTGCCGGACACGCCTTGCACCAGGATGTTGTCGTCCTCGCTGGCCTGATAGTCCGAGCGGCTGGCTCCTTCCTCGCCGGTAACAACCTCGGTAAAGAAGTCGAACGTACCGGACTCGGTACCGGGACCGAAGAGCGCCAGTTCGTTGTCCGGCCAATTGGAGTTCACCTGATTCCAAGAATTGATCTGTCCTTCGGAATCCGGGGACCACATAGTGTTCAACTCGTCCAGCGTGACGTTCTGGGTCCAGTCGTTCTCCGGGTTGGCAACCACGGCGATGCCGTCGAGGCCTAGCGGGAGAACAATGAACTCGATGCCGTTCTCCTCGCAGGTCGGACGCTCCTCTTCCGGATCCATTGGCCGAGAGGCGTCGGCAATGTCAGTATCTCCGGCGCAGAAAGCCTCCATACCGTTGCCCGTGCCAGCCGTACCAACGGTGATCCGGGCGTCTTGGTTCTCCTCCGAGAAGGCGTTGGCCGCCGCCTGGGTTACCGGTCCTACCGTGCTGGATCCCTGTACTGCGATGTCGTTGCTGCCGCCTCCCCCGTCTCCACCGTTGGTCCCGCCCCCGCCGGTACCACCGCCACCTTGGTCCCCGCCGCCGCAGGCGGCCACGACGAGTGCCAGGGCGGCGAGGGCCGCCACTGTTAGCCACGATCGTATACTCTTACTCAAACTACGGGCCCCTTTCAATCGCTAATCCAAAACCTTTGTTGACGTCCAGTGCAGGATGATAGGGCATCCGTCCCGGAGTTTGGTTTCACATGCGTAAACTCCATGCTAAATTTATGTTAAATCGCCGTCTGCCCCAGCTTCTCGTAGCGGCACCTCGGCCACGACCGGGTAGTGATCGCTCGGATAAACCGGCGGCTCTGCTTCGCAAACAACGCGGCAGGAAATCCCGGCGCCGCTAACCTCGAAATCCGGGTCCCGGACGAGGATCCAATCGATCCTGCCCTCTCGCTCCGGCCTGCGGGAAACGAAGCCTTCTCCCTGAAACTTGTGAAAGGTGCGGGTAGGCGGGTTGCCGGCGAGCAGATGCGCATCCCGGAACCCGGCTTCCGTAAATCGCCCGTGCACAGGTGAACCGGGATCGGCGTTGAAATCGCCGGTCACGAAGACCGGGGTTTCTTCCCCGGCCAGGTCGTTTATCCGGTGGACGATGAGACCGGCACCCCGACGCCGGGCCTCCCCGCTCTTGTGGTCGAGGTGGGTGTTCAGGTGCAGAAGCTCCCGGTTGGCCGGGAGCAGGCGGAAGCGGGCCCAGTTTGCGGAACGAACCTGGTTGCTGTTCCACGAACGGGAGAATCTTTCCGGCGATTCGCTCAGCCAGAAACCGCCAGAATCCAGGAGCTGCAAACGCCCCGGGTTCCAGTAAATCGCGTTGTAGGCGTGAGGCTTTCGGTTCTCGTATTCGGGACCAAGAAGGTTTTCATAGGAGGCCAGCTCGCTATCGTAGGTGCGGCGGTTACCTGCTTGATGCTCTTGGAAACCGATGAGATCCGGGGCGCACCGCCGTATTACCCGCGCGTTTAGTTTCGCGCGGCGCTTCCAGGTGTTTGTGCCGTCCCTGTGGTACGCCCCGCGGACGTTGAACGTCATGATCCGCAGGTTTGCCACGCCGGTTCGTCTATTCCCACTCGATGGTGCCAGGCGGCTTGCTGGTGATGTCCAGCGCGACCCGGTTAACACCGGGCACCTCGTTGATTATGCGGTTGCTGATGCGCTCCAGCAGATCGTATGGCAGGCGCGCCCAGTCGGCGGTCATGGCGTCGTCGGAGGTGACGGCCCGGATGATCACGGGGTAGGAGTAGGTGCGGGCGTCGCCCATGACGCCTACCGAATGGATGGCGGGGAGAACGACGAAGCTCTGCCAGAGGTTGCGGTAGAGGCCGGCGTTCCGGATCTCATCCTGCAATACGAAGTCCGCCTTGCGGAGGATCTCGAGCCTCTCGGCCGTGACGTCCCCTATGACCCGGATGGCGAGGCCCGGCCCGGGAAACGGCTGGCGCCACACCATCCGGTCGGGCATCCCGAGTTCTTCGGCAACCACCCGCACCTCATCTTTAAAGAGGTTGCGGAGGGGTTCTACGAGGTCGAGATCCATAACCTCCGGCAAGCCGCCGACGTTGTGATGGCTCTTTATCTTGGCCGCGCTGCGGGTCCCGCTCTCTATGACGTCGGAGTAGAGCGTGCCCTGCACGAGGAACTTCGCGTCCTCGATCCGCCCGGCCTCCTCCTCGAAGGTGCGAATGAACTCCTCGCCGATGATCTTTCGCTTGCCCTCCGGTTCGGCTACGCCCTCGAGCTTGTCCAGGAAACGCTCCTCCGCGCTCACGTGGATGAGCGGCACCTCGGAGTTCTCGCCGAAGGTCTCGACGACCTGTTCCGCCTCGTTCTGCCGCAGTAATCCGTGGTCGACGAACACGCAGGTCAGGTTGTCACCCACCGCCCGATGCACGAGCATGGCGGCCGTAGAAGAATCTACCCCGCCGGAGAGCCCGCAGATTATCTTGGAGTCTCCGACTTGCTCCTGAATTTTCTCTACGGCGTCGGTGATGATGTTGACCGGCGTCCACTCCGGCTTGCACCCGCAGGCTTCGTAGAGAAAGTTCTTGAGGATCTCCATCCCATACTCGGTATGGCGGACCTCCGGGTGAAACTGGACGCCAAAACGTCCGGTGTCCGGGTCCTCGAAAGCGATTATCGGGACGGACGCCGTCTCGGCGGTAATGGTGAACCCCTCGGGCGCCGCGAGGACGGCGTCGCCGTGGCTCGTCCAGGCTTTCTGACGGTCGGGCGTGTCGGCGAAGATGCCGGCGTGGTCTTTTATCTGGATGTCCGACCGGCCGTACTCCCGGATCTGTACGGCCCCGACTTCCCCGTCTAGCACGAGCGCCATGAGCTGCATCCCGTAGCAGATGCCCAAAACCGGCACGTCCAAATCGAAGAGCGCCGGGTCCAACCTCGGAGCCCCGTCCTCGTAGACGCTGTTCGGGCCGCCGGAGAGGATTATCCCTTCCGGCTCGCGGGCGGCGATTTCCTCGACGGGCGTATCGTGGGGAATCAGCTCGGAGTAAACGCGGGCCTCCCGGACCCGCCGGGCGATAAGCTGGGCATACTGGCCGCCGAAATCGAGGACGAGGATCAAAGCGCTAACCCATCCCCACGCCCTGCGAACGCTGCTCGGCCTTTCCTTCCGTGGCTAGCGACGGGGCGTATTGGACTTCGGCTTTCTGGAACTCCTTGATGTTCGCGTAGCCGGTTGTGGCCATGCTGGTCCTGAGGGCCCCCATGAGGTTCAAGGTCCCGTCGTTCTCGCGGGCGGGTCCGATCAAGATCTCTTCCAGCGTTCCCGTTATTCTCGTCTGGATGCGGGTGCCACGCGGCAGCGTCGGGTGGAAGGTTGCCATGCCCCAGGAGTAACCGCTACCGGGTGCTTCCTCGGCTTTGGAGAAGGCGCTCCCGAGCATAACGGCGTCCGCGCCACAGGTTATAGCCTTGGCTATCTCGCCCCCGGTCCGCATCCCGCCGTCAGCGATGACGTTCACGTAATCACCGGTCTCCATGTAGTGGCGCATCCGGGCCGCGGCGGCATCCGAGATGGCGGTCGCCTGGGGCACGCCGACCCCGATCACACCGCGCGTGGTACAGATTCGCCCGGGACCCACGCCGACGAGCACCCCGACGGCCCCGGTTCTCATCAGATACAGCGCCGTAGAGTAGCTGGCGCACCCGCCCACGATTACGGGCACGTTTAGCGCCGGCACAAAATCTATGAGGTTGAGGGGCTCCGAGGTCTTGGAGACGTGCTCGGCGGAAACGACCGTGCCCTGGATAACGAGCACGTCCAGCCCGGCTTCTATCGCCGCGTGGTGATAGCGCTCCACCTTTTGGGGCGTCAGGGAAGCTGCGGCTATGACGCCCTTGTCCTTGACCTCCTGGACGCGGCGGAAGATCAACTCTTCCTTTATCGGCTCGGCGTAGAGGTCCTGCATGACGCGCGTAGCTTTGTGCTGCGGCAGACTCGCGATCTCCTCGAAGACCGGGCCCGGGTCTTCGTACCTCGTCTGGATGCCCTCCAGGTTGAGGACGGCCAGGCCGCCGAGGTTCCCGATTATGCCGGCCGTCGTGGGATCTACGGCAGCGTCCAAAGCGCTCGCCATGCAAGGCAAATCGAGGTGAAGATTGCCCAACGACCAGGAGATGTCCACATCCTCCGGGTCTCGGGTCCGGCGGCTCGGCACTATGGCGATCTCGTCGAGCCCGTAGGCCCGGCGAGCAGTCTTGCCTTTTCCTATCTCAATGTCCATGCGGGTGGAAGGGTTCCTTTCCGGGTCTCTATCTTCGGGCCTACAAAAACCCACGGTACGGTGCACCGTGGGTTCGAAACTATCTTTTTTGCTGGCCGCTGCAAATCCCGGTTATGCTACACCTGCCCGGTGGAGGTGGTCAAGCCGCGCCAGGACTCAGCCTAGATGAGTGTTGCGAGGATGTCAGGCCCAAAGCTCCTTGATGCGCCCCTGCGACCTCCCGAGGAGTCGGTTGATATACAAGCCGTAGGTGTAGGCTGCCACCTTCGCCGCGATCCTCGTCGCCAGTCCCACCAGCGTGG
>JBHJHC010000089.1:0-15283 GCA_050331175.1 Rubrobacteraceae bacterium
CGAGTTCGGCCTGAAAGTAGCTGGTGTTCCGGCCACCATAGACAACGATGTTTGGGGTACCGACTCGGCCATAGGCGTAGATACAGCGCTGAACACCGCCCTCGAAGCCATAGATCGTCTGAAGGATACCGCGAGCTCTCACAACCGGGCGCACGTGGTGGAGGTCATGGGCCGCCACTGCGGGTATCTGGCCCTGATGAGCGCCATATCGGGTGGGGCGGAGGCCGTGCTGGTCCCGGAGTTCGAGCCGGATCCCCAGGCGATACTCCGCGCGCTGAAGATCTCTTATTCTAAAGGCAAGCCGCACTTTATCGAGGTGGCGGCGGAGGGTTCGGTCTTTACCGCCGAGGGGCTGCACGAGTATATAAACCGCTCGCACGGAGCATTCAAGTCCCGGCTCACGGTCCTGGGTCACGTCCAGCGGGGCGGGGTGCCGCTGGCTTTCGACCGTATCTTCGCCAGCCGCCTCGGGGCCGCGGCGGTCGAGGCACTGGCCGATGGGGAGAGCCAGGTTATGATCGGCTCACAGGGAAGGTTTATGGAACGGGTCCCGCTGGAAGAGGTGGCCGGAAAAGCCCGGCCGCTAGACCCGGAGATTTACGGCCTCGCCGAAACCCTGGCCGGTCTGCCGCAGGAAAAGGGTGTCTAGGAGAATCCTTGTCAATAGAGTTACTGGTTTCTTAGAAGTTTAGTAAGCGTCCTGCTAACATTGCAAAGTTGTTATTTATTTGGGCATTCCACGTAGTCGAGCAGGTGAGATTGGATACAGATCGTAAAGAGAACCTTGAGTCTTTAACGAACGGCGCGATGGCCGGTATCTGGGAGTGGGTGCAGCAGAAGATCCCGCCCGGTGTAGAGGTATTCGACGCCCACGCCCACATCGGTGCCGACGTGGATGGAAGGACCATGACCGCCGGCAGAATGCGCGATCGGATGCTCCAGGCCGGGGTTTCCCGCAGCATCGTCTTCCCGCTCAACGATCCAAACGCCCGCGACGATTTCTCCGGGCCGAACGATGTTCTCTGGAGCGCCTACGAAGAGCACCCGGACCTTTTCGTGCCGTTCTTCCGCCTCAACCCGCACCGCGACTACGA
The DNA here is from genome assembly GCA_050331175.1 of Rubrobacteraceae bacterium. GTDB lineage: Bacteria > Actinomycetota > Rubrobacteria > Rubrobacterales > Rubrobacteraceae > SIRX01. The sequence goes on from JBHJHC010000089.1 coordinate 1,095, forward strand.
GAAAGAGTTCGCGCGCTGCACGGAGCGCGGATTCCAGGGCCTGAAGCTTCATCCGGTCTCCCAGGAGTTCGAGCTCGACGACCCGAAGGTCGTGCGGTTGCTCGAGATGGCGGCTGGGGCAGACCTGCCGGTCTTGATCCATGCCGGATTCGCCATGCAGCGGATAGTGGAGCCCCTGTTGCCAACGGTCGAAGCCCATCCGGAATTGCGCCTGATCCTGGGCCACGCCGCCATGGTCGAGGTACTCGACGCGACCCGGGCCTTCAAAGATTACCCCAACGTCCTATTCGAGACCTCCGTGGTGAACCTGAGGGACCTCTACGTCCTCTTCAGCAACCTGGATTCGTCCCGCATCTGCTTTGGCTCCGACATACCCTACGGGGACTTGCCCTCGACGCTCCACTCGGCGTTGGCGGCGGCTGAAGCTGCCGGTGTGGGCGAAGACGAGCTTTCCGGTGTGCTTGGCGAGAACATCCGGCGGTGGTTCCCGTGATGGAGTCGGAGCGGCAGTCTACCGCGGTTCGCGTAGGACATTTCTTGCGCATAGGAACCTACATGACCATGGCGATCCTCTCGATGTGGCGTGCCAACCCCCGCACGAGAGTCGTTATGGGTATGGCCCGGGCCAGCGTTCAGGGCAAGGGCCCGGGCGGCAACGACGAGGAGTTGTTGGAGCACCTCCGGGCTTTGATCTCCGAGGCGATAGACTACTACGAGAAGGGCGAATTTCCGCCTGCCATGGGCCGGATGCGGGTTGCCCACGACCTGATCGGGCTCCACGTCATACAACTCTCCGAGAAGTAACCTTGCAAGAAGACGTTGCATCCGCCCTACCCGATGACGCCCCTCTGGCCGCGGTACAGCGCGGGCCCCTGATCGAGAACACCCACCGGGGCCGCTTCGCCGTCTGCGGGCCAGACGGAACGGTCCTCGTCTCCGCCGGCGACCCGGAAGGGTACGTTTACGCCCGCTCCTCAGCCAAGCCGTTTCAGGCACTATCGCTAATCCTCTCCGGTGCCGCGGATGCCTTCGGGCTCACCGATAATGAGATCGCGATAGCCTGTGCTTCCCACAGCGGCGAGGAAGTTCACCTGTCGGCGGTGCGCTCCCTACTCCAGAAGGCTGGGGTCTCCGAGGGACATTTGCAAAGCGGGCCACACCGCCCGTTCTACGGCCCGGCCGCGGATCGGCTCGTCCGCAGCGGCGAGCCGGCCCGGCCCATCCACGGCAATTGCTCCGGAAAGCACGCCGGCATGCTCGCCGTCTGCGCCCACGAGGGCTGGAGGCTTAGAGGCTACCGGGAGCCGGACCATCCGGTTCAGCGTTGGATCCTGGAGCTCGTGGCGGAGGTCTGCGGCCTGGACGAGGATGAAATCCTGTTGGGCGGGGACGGCTGCGGCGTTCCATCCTTCGCCCTGCCGCTCCGCAAGCTCGCCACCGGCTTTGCGCGCTTCGCCACCGGGGAGCAACTCCCGGCAAATCTGGAAGAAGCCTGCGGGCGTATCCGGGAGGCGATGCGCTCCCACCCCCAGCTGGTCGCGGGAACGGGCAGGTTCGACACCGAGCTCATGGAGAAATCGGGCCTGCTCGTAAAGGGCGGAGCGGACGGGGTGTTCGCCTGTGGAAGCCCGAAAGGCTGGGGGTTGGCGCTCAAGATCTCCGACGGAGCCAGCCGGGCCGTCAGGCCGGCCGCCCTGTCCGCCCTCGCCCGTCAGGAAGAATTCTTCGGTATTCCGGAGACTTCGGAGGTGCGAGATCTCCACGGGGAGATCGTCGGAGAAACCGTGTCTTTCCGCTGAGGCTAGGCGCTGTTCTACTGGCCGAGGTGCCGGTCTACGGCTTCCAGTAGCTCCTGCAGGTTACGCGGGTTCTGGCCCAGATCCCCCTTGCCGACCCGCGAGGCGCTCTCGAAGAGAGCCTCAGAACTTTCACCGGTCTGCTCGATATGCACCGTGACATCATCCTTGAAGCGGAAGAGTCGGGTCTGGCGAACGGCTGACAACTCCTCGTCGTCGCTGTGCTGCAAGCTCCAGCGCGGGAGTTCTTCGATAGCTTTCTCCACCGCGGTCAGGAGCTTTTGAGGGGTTGCGGGGTAAGCCCGCCGCGCGCGGGCGGAGTTGGGTGTTGGACGATCGAAGTTCTCCATGACGCACATTGTAGAACGTCTTATGATTCGTGTTGTGAGGCTTACTACGGAAGTACTCGAAGCGTGCTACCGGGCCGGGGCCTTCCCGATGGCCGACGATCATGGGCGGGTGGACTTCTACCGGTCCGAGCCGCGGGCTGTTTTGGAGCTCGACTCGCTGCACGTCTCCAGGTCGCTGGGCCGGGTGATCCGGCAGGGCAGGTTCGAGATCTTCGTGAACCGGGATTTCGAGGCCGTCATTCGCGCGTGCGCCGACCGGGAGGAGACCTGGATCAACGCGGAGATAATCCGGGCGTTCGTCCGGCTGCACAACGCTGGAAAAGCCCACAGCGTCGAGGCGTACAAGGACGACCGGCTCGTCGGAGGGCTCTACGGGGTGGCTCTCGGCGGCGCGTTCATGGGAGAGTCCATGTTCAGCCGGATGTCCGATGCCTCTAAAGTCTGCTTGTTTTATCTGGTCGAACGCTTGAGGGAGCGGGGTTTCGTGTTGCTCGACTGCCAGATACAGAACGACCACCTGGTGCGCCTCGGCGCGGTGGAGATTTCCGACAGCGAATACCTCGAACGGTTGGATTACGCGCTGGGTCTGGACCGGAGCTTTGACTAGGTGCCACCCGGAGCGGGCGTGATAAGCTTGTTTCTATGGACAATAGATTTATAAACGTAGATTGGTTACCGGAACTAGAACGACCCATTCTCATAGCAGGTTTTACGGGATGGAACGACGCGGCGGAGGCGGCGAGCCTGGCGGTGAGGACGCTGGGCGATACCTGGGAGGCAAAGCGCTTTGGTGCCTTCGACGCCGAAGAGTTCTACGACTTCCAGACGACGCGGCCCGAGATCAAGCTGGTCGAAGGGGTTACGCGGCAGATCGAGTGGCCCGAAAATACCTTGAGCGCCACTACCGGTAGTCCCGAGGCTACGAACGGCCGCGGCGTCGTGTTGCTCTCGGGCCCGGAGCCGAACTTCCGGTGGCGGTCGTTCTGCGGCGCGGTGGTGGAGCTCGCGCGGGAGTTGAAAGTGGAGCTCGTGGTAACGATGGGCGCCTTGTTGGCCGATGTCCCGCACTCGCGGCCCGTTTCCGTGTCGGCCAACTCCCAGGATCCGGCCCTGATCGAGAACCTGGACCTCTCGGCCTCCCGTTACGAAGGACCTACCGGCATAACCGGTATTCTGCACCGCGCCTGCGCAGACGCGAACTTGCCGTCGGTTAGTTTCTGGGCCCCGGTGCCGCATTACCTGCCGGCGGTTCCGTCGGCTCCCGCCACGCTCGGCCTTCTCGAAGGCTTTTCCAACTTGCTCGGCATAGAGGTCAACGTGGAAGAGCTTCAGGTGACCGCCGCCAATTATCAGGAGCAGGTATCCGCGGCGGTTTCCCAGGATACGGATCTCACCTCCTACGTCCAGATGCTCGAAGAGCGCTACGACGTTCAGGCCGAGCAGGGAACGAGGGATTTGCCCTCCGGCGACGATCTCGCCAACGAACTGGAGAGCTTTCTGCGGGAGCATCGCCGCGAAGAGGAGTAGGGCCGGCTAGTAAACGAGCGCTAGCAAGAACGCCCCGACGCTGATGATGCCCAGGATCAACTGGGCTATGGATGAAAACAGGTAGCCTACGAGGACCCCGCCGGCCGCCCGCGACGCCCGGCGCCAATCGCCCCGCTGGGAGCTTTGACCTTCTTCGGCCGCTCCGTTTTGCTCGGAGGACGGCTGGTTCTGGCGGTGGAGGTACTCGCCGAGAAAGACACCGCCGATAGTGCCCAGTATGAGCCCGAAGAACGCCCCGACCCCGATAAACAGCAGGCCCACCACCGTACCGACGATCCCACCTATGGCGCCGCCGAGGGTGCCGGCCCAGCTGGCACCGAAGCGGCGGGCGCCGAAAGAGGTGGCGACGTAGTCGGCGGCCATCGCCAGCACGGCGAGCAGCCCGATCAGGGCGACGATCCAACCTCCGACCAGCTCGAAACCCGTCAGGTACGCGTAGGCTAGCGCCGCGAGGAAGATCAGCGGCACGCCCGGAAGACCGGGGACCACAGCCCCGATCAAGCCCAAGAGCATGGCCGCGAGGGCGATCCAGAGCGGCAGGCTACTGAAGATCTCAGACATCTTACGAGATCACCGGCAGCTTTTTCTTGCCGGGTTTGTCGAGCGCGGCGTTCAGGCTGCCAGGTTTGTAGCCTCCCAACTCGAGCGCCACGTACAGGAAGCCGGCGGCCTTGATTTCCGCGGAGATCTCCGCCCGCATCGCGAACGCCCGCTCCATCTCGTCCGGCCCGACCTCCAGGCGGGCTATCTCGCCGTGATGGCGGACCCGCACCTGCCTCAAGCCACAGGAGCGCAAGAACTCTTCGGCCCGCGCCACCTGCGCCAGCTTCTTTGGGGTGATCTCCTGCCCGTAAGGAAACCGGCTCGACAGGCACGCCAGCGCCGGCTTGTCCCAACTCGGCAGCCCGAGATACCGGGCCAGTTCCCGCACCTCGGCCTTTCCGGCGCCCGCCAACGAGAGGGGAGACACCACCCCGAGCTCTTTCGCGGCCTTTCTACCGGGCCGGTAGTCGCCCTCGTCGTCGGCGTTTGCGCCGTCCACGACGCAGCCGTAGCCGCGCTCCCGCTTCAGCACGGTCAGATCCGAGTAGAGCGTGCTCTTGCAGAAGTAGCACCGGTCCTTGGGATTCGACGCGTAGTTCGGGTCGTCCAATTCCCGCGTGTTCACTACTAGATGCTCTACCCCGAGGGATCCGGCAAGATCCCGGGCGAGGTCCAGCTCCGAGGGCAAGTAGGTCTCGTTGTTGGACGTAACAGCGATAACCCGGTGGCCCGACAGCGCCCGCGCCGCGATCGCCAGGGCCAGGGAGGAATCTACGCCGCCGGAGAAAGCCACCAGCGCGCTGCCGTAAGGGGCGACGGTAGCTTCCAGCTCTCTCAGGCGCCCTTCGATGTTGCTCAAGCGTTGTCCTCTCTCTTCTCTTGTTGCTGGAGCCACCCTATCACCTCTCCGGCGTTTTCGTGCGGGGGGAACACGGGATAGAAGACCTTCTCGATCCGCCCGTCCCGGAGGATCATGGTCAGGCGCTTTATGAGGGTCATGTTTTCGGCCCGGAAGGTTGGCAACTTCAAGGCGGAGGCCAACTCCAGGCTCTCGTCGCTCAGCAGTTCGAAGGGCAGGTGCAGGCGCCCGACGGCCTCCCGCTGGTACGCCGTATCCTGGGTGCTGATCCCGAACACCCTCGCGCCCAGGAGGCGCAGCTCTTCGTGGTGGTCCCGGAAGGCGCACGACTGCGGCGTGCAGCCTCTGGCGCCCGGTATTTTGTCCCAGCCTGGGGGTAGTTCCTGATCCGGCCTCCCGGTGAGCGGGTAGCAGTACACGACGGTCCGGCCGGAGAGGGACGAGAGGTCTACGTGCCTGCCCGCCGTAGACCGCAATGCTATCGCCGGCACGCCGAGGCCGGGCAGGTGGTCGCAGGCTCCATCGTCGACCGGCTCCGGGAGGCCGTCGGGTAGCTTGTGCAGTTCTTCAGGGACGGACAAAGCTCCGGCAACTCACGCCTGCTCCACGACGACCGCCGCATTGTGGCCGCCGACGCCGAGGTTCGCGCAGATGGCGGCTTCCAGGTCCGGGACTTCGCGCGGCTCGTCCACGACGTAGTCCAGGTCGGCGCAGCCCTCGGCCAGGTTGTCCAGGTTCCGCATCGGGGGGATGGTCTTCTCTTTCACCGCCAGGGCGCAGATGGCCGTCTCGATGGCCCCGCTCGCGCCCAGGGAGTGTCCGAGGGTGGACTTGGTGGCGGAGACCTTGACGCGCGGGTTGATGGTCTCCATGGCGCGGGACTCCGGTTCGTCTCCGGCCACGGTTCCTGTGCCGTGGGGGTTGATGTAGCCGATCTGGGCGCCCTCGAGGCCGGACTCCTCCACCGCGAGTTGCATGGCGCGGGTGATGCCGCGGGCTTCGGGGTCGGGGTCGGTTATGTTGTGGGCGTCGGTGGTACGTCCGACACCGGTTATCTTCGCGTAGGGATCCGCCCCGCGACGCCCGACGGACTCGGCGCTCTCCAGGATCATGACCGCCCCGCCCTCGCCGATAACGAAGCCGTTGTGGTCCTCGTCGTAGGGCCGGCAGGCGCCTTCCGGGTCGTCGTTGCGGCGGCTCATGGCCCGCATCGCGATAAAGCCGGCGACGATGACGGGCGCGATCGTCGCCTCGGCGGCGCCGCAGATGACCATGTCGGCGTCGCCCCGGCGGATGAGGTCGTACCCGAGCCCCATCATATCCGTGCCGCAGGTGCAGGCCAGGGCGCCGGAGGACGACGGACCCTGGACGCCGAGCTGGATGCCGATGTGGGCGGCGCCGGAGTTGGGCATGATCTTGGTGACCGCGAACGGGTTGACTCTTCCCGGACCCCGGCTGTCTATGGTGTACTGGGTGCTTTCCAGCGTCGTCACCCCGCCGAGACCGCTCCCCAGAATGAGCCCGACCCGCTCGGGATTTTCGTTGAGCGTAGCCCACGCCCCGGCATCCTCCAGGGCCAGCTTCGCGGAGGTCAGGCCCATCTGCGAGAAGCGGTCCGTCCGTTGCACCGACTTGCGGTCCATGAAATCCTTCGGATCAAAATCCGTGCACTCGGCCGCTATCCGGACCTCGAAATCTTCCGGGTCGAACAATGTTATGGGTCCGGTCCCACTCTCGTTGGCCAGTAGCGAGTTCCAGAACTTTTTACGGCCAACCCCTACCGGACTGACAACGCCGATACCCGTTATGTAAGCCGCCGGGCGTCCGTTCTCCATCTCGTCTCCCAAGCGTCGCGTGTTCTAAATCTCATCGAACACCCAAATCTTAGCATCACCTTCCCTCGCCGACTCTGTTGCCGGAGGTCCGGGTCGGGACCCGGGAAATCCAGCCCCGTCTGCCCGGCGGGCTGTGCTAACCTTTGGGAATGGGCTGGAGGACCGAGCTTTGATCTCCTTGATCTTCTACGTCGCAGCCGGCTTGTTTCTGGCGAACTTCGCGCTCGGCGTGCTGGTACAGTTTGGCGTCGTGAACACCAAACCTATCCGTTGGCTGCACCACGCGCTGTTCTTCGCGGTTTTTGCCTCGGCGGCGGTTGCTGTGGGTGTGGGGTTCTGGCAGGGGGCGCCGTACCGCTGGGCGCTGCTGCCGGTGCTCGGGCTATTCGCCTTGCTGCCCCAGGTGCAGGCCGGAACGCTGGGCCACGCGGCCCTGGCGGGTGTAGCCCTGATCTGCTACGCCACGGGCTTCGTATGGACGTTTTAGGAGGTTTCTTGCTTTGGATTTTCTAGAGGTCGTCAGGCGGCGAAAAACTACGAACGGCCACTTCTTGCCCGATCCGGTAACCCCCGAACACCAGCGGCTCCTGGTGGAGGTCGCCGGGATGGCGCCCTCGCATTTCAACAGCCAGCCCTGGCGCTTCGTGCTCGTAGACGACCGCGAGATCATCGAGGAGATAGCGCGCATTAGCGGCGAGAGCATGACGCGGGTCTTCGAAGAAGGGACCTTTTTCGAGCGCTACCGGCCTTACTTCCGGTTCTCGGAGGCGGAGATGGAGGAAAGGCGCGACGGGATCTACTTCGACCAGCTGCCGAAGCTCCTGAAGCCCTTTACGCGGCAGGTCTTCTCCAGCCGGGCCCAGTTCCTGATGAACCGCTTGAAGATCCCCCAGACCCTTGGGGAGGACAACCGCAAGCTGGTTGCCGGGGCGCCCCTGATCCTGGCGGTCATGCTGGACAAAGAGGAGTACCGTCCCGGACAGCTATCCGGCTTTTACTCGGTCTTCGGGATGGGGGCGGCCATCGAGAACATCTGGCTTACCACCGCCGCCATAGGCATGGGTATCCAGTTTATCTCTTTCCCGATGGAGGTTCCCGAGCGGTGGGAGGAAGTCCAGGGGCTACTAAAGGTCCCCGACGACCTGGAGTTGATGGCGATGTACCGCCTGGGATACCTGCCGGAGGACCAGCGCCGCCCGAGCATCGACTGGTCCAGCCGCCAGCGCAAACGCCTCTCACAGTACGTCTTCCGCAACACCTGCGCCGTGCCGGAGCCGGACAGCGGCGAACAACCGGAGAACGGCTCTCCAACTCCGGCGCCGGAGAGCCGTCCGGCGGGAAATTGAGCGGGCCGTCACCAAGAGTACTCTCCGTGGCGACAGCTTTGCCCCGGCACCGGATCGGGCAGGAGGTCGTCAAGGACTTCGCCCGGGGTATGTTCGGGGAGGCCCACCGCGACATAGACCGGATGCTCCCGGTCTTCGACAACGTCAACATAGAAAGCCGGTACTTTTGCGTGCCCCGCGAGTGGTTCGACCAGGACCACACGCTGGCAGAGAAAAACGACCTCTACCTGGAGCACGCGCTGCAGCTCTCCGAAAAGGCCGCGCGCCGGGCCGTGGACAGCGCCGGCGTGGAGCCGTCCGAGATAGGAGCCGTGTACTTCGTATCCACCACCGGGCTGGCGACGCCCTCCCTGGACGCCAAGCTGATCTTCCGCCTCGGTATCCCGGAGAAGCACACGCGCCGCGAATCGCTCTTTGGCCACGGCTGCGCCGCCGGCGCCGGGGGCCTGGCCAAAGCCGCCGACTGGTCCCGGACCCACCCGGGCAAGCTGGTGCTCCTGGTGGCTACCGAACTGTGCGGCCTGACCTTCCAGCGGGGCGACACCTCTAAAGCGAACATGGTCTCTACGAGCCTCTTCGCCGACGGAGCGGCCGCCGTGGTCGTCGGCACCGAAGGCGAGGGCCTGGAGCTTATCGGGGAGGACTGTATTACCTGGCCCGAGACGGAAGACGTAATGGGCTGGAAGTTCACCGAAGCCGGTTTTAACGTTATCCTTTCCCGGAACGTGCCGGTCGTGGTCCAAAACCACTTCCGGGACAGCCTCATCGAGTCGTGCGCGTACGTGGATATCGAGTTCGAGGAGTTGGAGCACTTCGTACTCCATCCGGGAGGCTCGAAGGTTCTGGACGCGTTCGAGGAAGTCCTGGATATGGAACCCGGGGATCTTGCGCTTTCGCGCGGCGTGTTGCGGGACTACGGCAATATGTCGGCGGCCACGGTGCTGTTTATCCTGCAGCGGTTCATCGAGGGTGGGGAGTACGAGCGGGGGGACCTTGGTGTGATCTCCGCGATGGGCCCGGGGTTTTCGGCGGAACACGTCTTTTTCCGATGCTGAACAAGTCTTTTTTTGGCGTAGCGGTGGTCGCCGCCCAGCGGTTGCTGGAGCTGTGGTACTCGCGGCGCAACGAGCGCCGGTTGCGGGCCCGGGGAGCCGTGGAGCGGGGCCAGGAACACTATCCCCTCCTGGTTGCGCTGCACGCGTCATGGCTGGTCTCCACGTTGCTGGAAGCAAGGTCGAGGCCCCGGATCCTGCCGCTCGCGTTGTTCCTGGGGGTCCAGCCGGTGCGGTATTGGGCGATCTTCTCGCTGGGTGTCCACTGGAACACGCGAATACTCGTGATCCCCGGCGAGAAACCGATCAGCTCCGGTCCTTACAAATACTTTTCACATCCAAACTACATGGTCGTTGCGCTCGAGGTCCTGTCTTTTCCCCTGATCTTCGGCGCCCGGGTCACGGCCCTCGTGTTCTCGGTCTTGAACGCACTGCTGCTCTCCGTGAGGATAAGGGAAGAGGAGCGGGCGCTGGAAGAGCTGGCAGAGCCGCCGGACGGTAGATAGGATAGAAGGAATAGCAAAGAACCTGACATCCGATTCCGGATAACAGGTTGTAACGCCGACTAATAATCCGAGGAGGCACGATGCTAGACCTGAAGTTTATCCGCGACAACGTCGAAGCCGTCAAGGAAAACTGCATTAACCGCGGCGTGGAGGCTGATGTGGATCTGGTCGTGGAGCTCGGCGACCGCCGGTCCGGGTTAATCGGCGAGCTGAACGAGCTGCGCCAGCGGCAAAACATCCTCTCCAAAGAAATCCCGAGGAGCAGCCCGGAAGAGCGGGGGAGCTTGATCGAGGAGTCCAAGGGCGTGAAGGCCCAGATCCCGCAGCGGGACGCCGAACTCTACGAGGTCGAAGCCCGGCTCAAGGTAGAGCAGCTAAACATCCCGAACATGACCCACCCGGACTCTCCCATCGGCAAGGACGACACGGAGAACGTCGAGATCCGGCGCTCGGGCGAGATCCCGCGGTTCGCTTTCGAGCCGAAAGACCACGTCGAGCTCGGCGAGTCGCTCGGCATCATAGACTTCGATGCCGGGGCGAAGACCACCGGCAGCAAGTTCTACTTCCTGCGGGGAGACGCGGTGTTGCTCGAGTTGGGGCTTATCCGGTACGCGATGGACGTAATCACCGGGCGCGGGTACGAGCCGACGATCACGCCGGATCTGGCGCGGGATGAGGCCCTGATCGGGACGGGGTTTATCCCGCGAGGGCCGGAGGCCCAGATCTACTCCGTAGAGAACACGGACCTGTCCCTGATCGCCACCGCCGAGATCCCGCTGGCCGGCCAGCTCGCGAACGAGATCGTAGACGAAGCCGAGTTGCCCTTGCGCTTTGCCGGGCTCTCTCACTGCTTCCGCACCGAAGCCGGGGCCCACGGGCGGGCGAGCCGGGGCCTCTACCGAGTCCACCAGTTTACGAAGGTCGAGATGTTCGCGTTTACCACGCCTGAGCAGTCGGGGGAGATCCACGAGGAGATGGTCGGGATAGAGGAGCGGATCTTCCAGGGTCTCGGGCTCCCGTACCGGGTAGTGGATATCTGCACCGGGGACCTCGGGGGGGCCGCCTACCGCAAGTACGATCTGGAAGCCTGGATGCCGGGCCGCAACGACTTTGGCGAGGTCACGAGTACCTCGAACACTACCGACTACCAGGCCCGCCGGCTCGCCATTCGCTACCGGCCCGAGGGCGGCCGGCCCCAACTCCTGCACACGCTCAACGGCACGGCCCTCGCCATCAGCCGGGCGCTCATCGCGCTGTTGGAGATCTACCAACAAGAAGACGGCTCCGTTGCCCTCCCGGAAGCACTCGTACCGTACGTCGGCAAGGAGAGAATGGAGCCTGCCGGGTAGGCTGGAGGGGCCAAAAACCTTGTAGAATTCTGCTGGCTCTCGTACCTAACCCTAGCACTTGTACCGGTGCCCGAATCTTTTTCGGTTTGCGGCAGGAAATTTAGCCGCTCGGAGGGTTGCGGCACGGTTAGCAACTCTGTTAACGTGCCGTTAACGAAACTGAATCGACAGATATAGGGCTGGCGCTTCCGCGGGAGACGCCACAAATAGCTTAGGGGGCTACGTGAAGGCTATAGCGGGCGTGCGGCAGGCTATCTCGAACAATCGTTTCTTGACAGCAGTTGTAGTAGGTACTTTGCTGCTTACCGCGGTACTTACCGTACTGCTGGCTCCGTCGTACTCTAGCGAGGCGGAAGCTCAGCAAGGGCCCCAGGGTGCGGACCAGATCACTTTCAAGCCCCCGAGGGCGGTCCCGGTGGGGGTGCCCTTTTCGCAGGAGGTCAAAGCAACGGCCGAGATAGTGGAGAGGCCGCTTACGCTTACCGTTGCGGGCGAGGACTACACCATACAGCCCGACGACTTCAGTAGCGCCAAGTCTGGCTCGACCGAGGCCCAGTCCGTCGTCGACTACACGGCCGAGGTCAGCGACATTACGGTCCCGGAGGTCGGTAGCTTCAACATGGCACTATCCCAGGAGGGCGAGACCCTCGCCGAGGTCGAGGCGACGGCGATCTGGGGGTTCCTGACGCTACTGCCGCCACTACTGGCGATCGGGATAGCCCTGATCTCCCGCCAGGTGATACCGTCGCTCTTTCTCGGGATCTACATCGGGGCGGTAATGGTCTATGGCATCTCGTTCAGCGCGCTGTGGTTCGGGCTCCTCGATACCATCCAGATCTACATCGCCCAGGCCATCGTGCCGCCGGACGGCGACACGGGACACGTGTCGATCATCCTCTTCACGTTGTTGATGGGGGGGTTGATCGGGATCGTCTATCGTAACGGCGGCGCCTTCGGCATAGCCGACAGGATCAGTGTCCTGGCGAGCAACCGGCGCCGGGGCCAGGTAGCTACCAGCGGGCTCGGGTTCGCCATCTTCTTTTCCACCTACGCCAACTCGCTGGTCATCGGGAACACCATGCGCCCGGTTACGGACCGGCTCAAGATCTCGCGCGAGAAGCTGGCGTACATCGTGGACTCGACCGCCGCGCCGCTCGCGGCCATCGCGGTCATCTCGACCTGGATCGGCTTCGAGCTCGGCCTGATAGAGACTTCCGTGGCCGGCATTGGCTTCGACGAGGGGGCGTACTCAATATTCCTCAACTCTATACCGTACAACTTCTACCCGATCTGGATGCTCATCTTCGTCATCGCGGTCGGCGCCACCGGCCGGGACTTCGGACCGATGCTCAAAGCCGAACAACGTGCCAGCCAGGAAGGTAAAGTCCTCCGCGACGGAGCGGACGTCGACGCGAACGCCGACGAGGACGGCGGAGATCTGCAGATGAAAGAGGACGCTCCCCGCCGGGCTTTCAACGCCGTCATCCCGATAGCCGTGCTGGTCGGCACCGTGGCGGTCGGTCTCTACGTTACCGGCAGCGGGGAGACGCTGCGGGACATCATCGGCAGCGCCGAGACCGGCAAGACGCTGCTATGGGCCGGCCTCCTGGGCGTGGTGGTAGCCGTCATCCTCTCCGTCGGCCAGCGCATCCTGACCCTCAAGGAGACGATGGACGCCTGGTATGGTGGCCTCAAGTCCGTGCTGTTCGTGATGATCATATTGACTATGGCGTGGGCGCTCGGGGCCGTCGCGGAAGACTTGAAGACGGCCAACTACCTGGTCTCCATTCTCGGCGACACCCTGTCGCCGTCGTTCCTCCCGGCGATCCTGTTCGTCCTCGCGGCGGCGGTCTCTTTCGCCGTCGGGACGAGCTGGGGCACGATGGGCATTCTGATGCCCCTGGCCGTGCCGCTGGTGTGGACCGTCCTCCAGAACAACGATATGGCGAACCCCGAGAACTACTACATCATGTACGCCACCATCGGGACCGTGTTGGCCGGCAGCGTGTGGGGCGACCACTGCTCCCCGATCTCCGACACCACGATCATCTCCTCGGTTGCGGCGGGCTCGGACCACATAGACCACGTCCGAACCCAGATCCCCTACGCCCTTACCGTAGGAACGGCGGCGTTGGTACTCGGGCTCATCCCGGCGGGATTCGGGATCACACCCTGGATCACGCTCCCCATAGGGGCCGCGTTACTCATCGGCGTGCTGTTCGTAGTCGGTACGAAGGTAGAGGATACAAGCGGCGAAGGATCGGAAGCAGAGGAGGAAGAGGAGGAGGAAGAAAAGGAAGAGCCGGCTGAGACGACCTCCGGATAAACCGGGCTCGTACGGCGTTTTCACGTACCGGGCCGGGGCGTTGGCGAAAGCGCCTCCAATCTGATAATGTTGGCTGCGGCCGATAACGGGGGGCTGGTAAGGAGGACAATATGAAAGCGTATTCCACGGGCGGACGTTTGATCCTTTGGGCCATGCTTTTCCTGGCCGGTTCGCTGCTATTCTCCGGCGTCGCGCAAGCCCAGGGAAACACCTCCTACTCCATCTCGGAGCCGCCCCAGGCCGTTTTGAACGGCATACCGTTCAGCGTGGACGTGACCGCCGACGGCTCCCCCGACGGCTCCCCCGACGATAACGTGCAACTAAGGGTCTCGGGAGAGAGTTACGAGGCGAGCTTCTCCGACGGTACGGCTACCGTAGACGATATCGTGGTGAACGACACCGGAGAGATCACGATGACGGTCGTCGCCGGCGGCGAGCAGGCTGCCCAGGAAACCACGAACTCGATCCCCGGATGGTTCTCGATCCTGCCGCCGGTCCTCGCAATAGCGGTCGCCCTGATTACGCGCCAGGTCATCCCGGGAGGTATCGTCAAGAGTTGTGGATTGGATACCGGAATCACGCGGCTACCTTCTCCTCAGTTCCTTCTACCAACTCTCCGTTTCTGAATTCGGCTCCAGCTCTGACCAACGCCACCAGGTGAGCACCGGTCAGCTTCCTC
>JBHJHC010000090.1:0-41682 GCA_050331175.1 Rubrobacteraceae bacterium
GGGTGTCGAAAACCGCCCCTCTCTTGCTACCGTTCTACGAGGGAGGAATGGATGATCTGAGGAAAGTCGTGCGTCACGGATCGGGGGCGTGCCAGAGCGGCGGCGATCATCACTGCCGCGAACCCTTCAGCCCTCTTCGAGCGCAATGCCTGCTACATCCCGGCGAAGATCGCCCACGCTCCTTAGCAGACATGTCTGAGGAATTCACGCGTCACAACGGGCGCAGGTGCTCGATCTTGACGCGGTGCCGCTCGGCCAGCCGCTGGGCGATCAACGAGCGGTGGCAGGCCTCAGGGTCGCGCTCGACACAGAGCAGCGCTGCGGTCCCACTGCTCGGCAGCGCCGACACGACCTGTGCGAGGTCGGCGCGGTCGAGGATCTCGGCGGTGTAGCGGCGGGTGTACTCGGCGGCGAGCTCGCGGCGCGAGCGCTTGCCGACCCCTTGGCGGTCATCCTCGGCGTACTGGAGCTGGCGTAGCTCGGTGGTCGGGGCAAGCTCGGGGTGGTGCTCGTAGGCGATCCGGGCCTGGGCGAGGGCAGCCTGCAGCCGGAGTGAGTTCGCCTAGGCGTACTCGGCTCCGCGGACACCGCGGCGCTGGCGTACGTCGAGCAGCAGGCGAACGTCCGCGTCCCGCAGCCGCTCTAGGAAGGACTCGCCGTCGAAGCCGTAGACGCCGATCGTCACCATTCTGAGCACCGAAATCATCCACCCGCCTGCGGCTCGCGCCGGTTGTTAGGCTGGTGAGGCATCACCCGAAGCTACGAGAAGCGCAGCCATGTCGAATACCCCGTTCCGTTTGAACTCTTCAATAGGCTCCCAGCCCGGGTCTTCGCTCAAGAAGGATCGTTCGTCGTTTTCTAGCAGGCCCACGAATACTTCAGCTATGATTCTGCCCCCAACGGGACCGAGCGTCTTGCCTTCCGCGAGAGTTCTGGCTTCAGCCAGTATCCAATACCATAATGGAGTCTCTCCTGGTCCTCTAGCGGACCGATACTCGCTTCCACCCAGCTCCTGATCGTTGAGCACCTTCATGTTGAAGGTCGGACGACCATGCTCATTGAGTGACTCGATCATGTACTTGGCCACTGATTCCCCTGAAGGCAACCCCATCGCCACACCGCGGCGCAGATTTCGGAAGGCGAGAAGGCGCTCTTCCGGGGGTACGTCTGAGCCTTGTCCCGGTGGTCCGGGGAACATCCGGAAAAGCGCTGGGGAAAGCTTCGCGTCTATGAGCCGTGTTGGCTGAGGATTGCCGCCACCAAAATCGAAGAATTGATTCCAGTCGACCTTATGATCTTCAGTCAGCTTCGTTCCGCCTCTCAGATCACGGCCTTCTTGGTCATCATCAGGAGCAAACACGGCTATCGGGGTGCCTCCTTCCTTGAGCACGTAATCTGGGCGTACCTGACTGTGGCCGAATCGATAGGAGGCAACGGTGAACTCAACGGGTAGAGCGTGTCGCTTCTTCTTAGTGAAAAACACCGGCCCCGCTGACAACACATCATTGACTAGATTGCTGCCGACTGTCTTCCTGAGGAAGTCGTGCAACACCACCCACTGGTAATGCCAGCGGGTTAGCTTCCGGGCCTCCTCGAAGTCCTCCACACGCTCCATGAGCTTGTTATGCAGGTTCATCAATGCGAGATGCACTTGGGAGACCAATTGATTCTCATCATTGCGGGGATCGCCTATCAAAGCAACCCCGAAGCGCTGGCCAGCATCTTCCCTCCGCTGCAGGTCTCGTACTCCACCCCGATCAGCGGTTGCCAACTTGTCGCCTCTTTCGTAGAGGTGAGGGCTTGCTTCTGGCCCAAGCCCGTACACACTATCCAGGTCAAATGCTGGAGTCCTGGCGTTAGGAAGTTCCTCTATAGGATTAAGACGGTTCGGGTCAGATGTAAAGTCAAGAGTCAGATCGTGATCTATGAACTGCCCCAGGTACGTGTAGCCAGCAGGGATGGCTGTGTTGTCGCTGGGCTGTGGCTGTCCCGACCAGCCCGGCTGCTCGTCTTGGTCGACCATCGGACCATCGGGAGCGCCAAGACGACCCAGCACTGAGCGCGGAATTGCAAGCGGGCGAAGGTCTGGAAACAACCGGAGATAGTCGCCTTGCTTGGAATCAAGCGTATACAACCGCTCGTAGCTTACGCTAGGTCCATCGCCTCCGTGTGACGTAACGCGGGGATCGGGCATTGAGTACTCCTCCTTCGCCATTGCAGTCTTTCCTAAGCTTGCAACTTTTAGAGCCTGCGGTCAAGAGGCAGAGGGCGTCAATTATTCCTTAACGATGTTTCGGTACTTTGATTTTGCAGCCTACGCAAAAAGAAAGCACCAGTAACGCCTGACTCAAAAACGACCGTTTGCGAGCCGTAGACGGGATGCCTCACCGGAGGAGTCCAGGAGGACCTTTTTCCGTCTCAAAAATCGTCTCGTATTCTGCGCCGCAAATCTGGCACTCGATGTCGGGATGTGAGACGATGCGGTTGTGAAGGTCGGCTACATCCGCACTTCCAAGAAAGACCAAAACCCGGAGCTACAGCGCCGGGAGCTGGAGGCCTTCGGCTGCGAGCAGTTCTTCGAGGAGCAGATAAGCACCCGCAAGGAGAAGAGGCCCCAGCTCCGGGCGGCGATAGACTACTGCCGGAAGGGCGACGAGTTCGTGGTGTGGAAGCTCGACCGATTCGGCCGCTCGTTGCAGGAGCTCATCGAGCTGGTCAACGAACTCAAGGGCCGGGGGGTGGAGTTTGTCTCCCTTCGGGAATCATTGGACACCACGACGCCGGGAGGCAGGCTCGTCTACCACGTCTTCGGGGCGGTGGCCGAGTTCGAGCGGGACATCATCCAAGAAAGGACGATGGCGGGGCTTGAGGCGGCGAGAGCGCGCGGAAGAAAGGGCGGCCGAAAGCCGGTGATGAACAAGAAAAAGATTGCGCTGGCCTCCAAGCTGATGCGTGACCGGGAGACACCCATCTCAGAGGTATGCGAGGCAGTTGGCGTCTCCAAGGCGACGATCTATCGTTACCTAAGACCGGACGGAACTCCTAGGAAAGAGGGAGTGCCAACTGCTCACTAGGTGCGACTATCGGGTGGGTAGTTCAGCGATAGCTTGGCCGCTCCCAGTAGACACAGGTCTTCGATTAGAGTACCGCCTATGAAACTGCAAATCTTTCTCAGCTCGAAGATGCAACGCAACGTACTTCAACCTGAGAGAATTGTCGCCCGCAAGGCGATAGAGGCGATAGAAATTTGGACGTGTTGGCACTGGGAAGAACATGCGACCTCTGGGTCGTTTCCGCCTATGGATCTCTGCCTAGACGAAGTGAAGAGGAGCGATGCGTTGGTCCTTATATTAGGCAGAGATCTTACGGAGAACACGCGACAGGAGTATGAGATGGCCGCGAGTTTGCCGATTCGCCGGTACGTGTTTGTCAAGTCGGGCAACCTTCAACCACACACTCGCCAGTTTCTTAAAGATATACAGTCCGAAGTCACTTACCAGAAATTTGCGAATGTTGGCGAGTTAGAGACTATGATCAAGAAGAGCTTACAGGACGATCTTGTCCGAGGATATAGAGCGCTTAGGGGATATCCTGCTATCGGCTTGCCGGGGGCAATGCCCCCCGTCGCGTCCTACCCGAAAAAGGCAGTGTGATGGCTGGCCAGGGTGACAATGGAAACCTAACGGATCGCCTCCAAGAAGCGCTACTCGAATTCGTAGAGCAACATGCAGACACCGAAGAAGAACTTGAACAAGGAAGGGAGATAGCTGCGTACGTTGTTGAGCTGATGAGACCGGCTCTGGAGGCGCAAGATAAAGAGGATTATCTCGATAGCGTAAGGCATCTCGACGACGTGAGCGGTGACGTTACGAATGTAGGATTTGGCGACCTCGTCATGGTCGCCGCCCAGAGAGCTTCTGAGCGGGCACGGAATACAGAACAACGTGACCTCGTGCGCGGTTGGGCGCATAGGGCTCGGGGTTACGTAAACCTATTTGAAGGAGAGCCGGGTAAGGCCCGACGACGATTCAGACGAGCTCTGCGTTATGGGGAAGCAGCTCAAGATGTTACCCTCATCGGGGCGTCGTGGCTCTCAATCGGGGTCAGCTTCTCAAATCAGGACAAAAAGCGTCAAGTCCGTGAGGCCTACGAGGCTGCCTTGCCGTACGCCAGGAAGTCAGATGAGCATTGGATACTGGCATACTTGGCTGTCAACCTAGCGGCCTTGATGGGGCCTGAGGAGGCTAACGAGGCTGAGCGTCTGTATGAAGAAGCTTTTCGTGCTATGGAGCGAGCTCCCTACGAGATGTCCCCTGCTTCTGCCTTGGTCAACCTCGGAATCCTGCGCTCGCGGCAGGGCAGGTACTCGGCAGCAGAAAGACTGTTTGAGGAGGCTCTCGAAAAGGGCAACGACGCCGACCCTCGCGGGGTGTTGCTACCCTTACAGAGTCTCGGGAAGGTTTTGAGCGAGCAGAGACGTTACGCTGAGGCAGCCGAGCGCTACGATAAAGGAATTCAGTTCGCGCAGAGAGTAGGCGACGCTTATCGGGAAGGCGTTCTAAGAAGTGGCCTCGCAGCGAACCTCGCAAAAGCAGGTGAGTACGGGCGCTCATACGAG
The DNA here is from genome assembly GCA_050331175.1 of Rubrobacteraceae bacterium. Lineage (GTDB taxonomy): Bacteria > Actinomycetota > Rubrobacteria > Rubrobacterales > Rubrobacteraceae > SIRX01. The sequence continues at coordinate 4,619 of JBHJHC010000090.1, forward strand.
CAGTTCAGCCTGTTGGTTGAATCAGCGGATCGTTATGGCATTCCAGAAGCGACCAGGGCTACTCTCGTCCGCGACCTGGGAGTTACCGCAGTACAGTTAGGAAGAATAGAGGAGGGAGTTGCTCGCTTTCGTGAAGCCAGGCACCGCTACGAGACGTTTGGAGACAAGAGGGGAGCCGCAGGCTCCATCTTGGACGAAGCACGGGCAAGAAACGAGACCCCAGAAGAGCAGGTTCGGTTGACCCGCGAGACTCTGGAACTACTTAAAGGGACGCGCCATCATGATGTGAAACTTGATGCTTACCGGCTTCTAGTCTGGGCCCACTTTGAACAAATGCAGATCGACGAGGCTATAGCTGCTTTTGCTCAGGAGCGCCGCCTGCTACGCCGGCTCGGCAGAACACGTACCTTGGCGCGCCGCTTGGCTGAGATTGGTAGCCTGCTCTCAAACGTCCGGCTGCATATGGAGGCGATCCGCATGTTCCAGCAGTCCGTAGGCCTCTATGAGGAACTCGGTGACGAGACGGGTTTTGTGGAGGCTCGTAACGATTTGGCGAATAGGTTCGTGGAGATCGGCGAGACCGCAAAGGCTGAGGAAATGTACCTTGACAACCTCGGACGGGCACAGGAGCTGGACAATAGAGCTCTGCAACTGAATGCGTTGCTAAATCTTGGTGAATTATGCAGAAGGGAGAACCGCACTGACGAGGCCCTGAGAAGGTTTCAGGAAGCCATCAGGCTCGGCCGAGCACTGCACGATCTGCGTGCGCTCGCACTGGGACTGAATAATCTCGGTTTGGCTTTGGAGAGGACTGGAGATTCTGAAGGAGCACTGAGTGCTTTCGAGCAGAGTTTACAGACTGCTGACGAAGCGCACGACGAAGCAGCAGCCGCATCAGCGCTAAGTAGCATGGGATCCAGCGCCCTCCGTCAAGAAAATTATGCTAAGGCCCGAGAGATGTACGATGAAGCGGTAGAACGGGCGAGCGAGGCTGACGACACGGGACTCCGAGCAGAAATGCTGCTCAATCTAGCGGCAGCCGTAAATAAGCAGCAAGGCACTGAGGCTGCAGAACCACTCGTCGAAAGTGCTATTGACGCAGCCCAACAGGTTCTACATTATGACACCGCCTTCAGCGCAGCTCATTCAATAACGGCTTGGTTCTTAGAGAACAAAAACATGGAGACGGCCGGCAAGTGGTCTGCCTACGCACTACTCTTCGGTCCTCTGCTAAGCGGTGAGGTGGATGAGTGGGCTACTTGGATTGTAACAGCACTTTTTGGCATTTCCGAAGAGAGTAGTCGCAATGAATTCCTTAATTCTATGGAGGTAGCAAGTAGGAGACTTGAGCAGGAGAACGAGCTTGAGGGCCAACTCACCTCGGCGGTTGAGGCAATACACTCGGCAGTAGATCAGGGGACAGAATCGTCGTGAATAGGTGCTTCACACAAGCAAGAGTTGTGAGATGACTGGGCCGCCCTGGACTCTGAACGCTGCTACTTCAGAGTAGTGGCAAGACCGACGTACAGAAAGTGCTGAAGGAGCCGGCATAGCTCTAGGTCTGCGTGTCTACGGTAGATAACTCTGGACATACTCGAGGGCTGTATCGAACTTGAAAAGAAGCTTGCATCCGAGTCCGTCTAGGTCGCTTCTCACATCTTCGTCAGCGAAATCCCTGTCACGCGTCACGAAGCATCCCCGCTGTTCGGCCGTAGGATCAGCGGCTACCGAACCCTTCAGGTGAGCGAGGATGGAAGCGTATACCAAAGCGTCTTGAGGACCGAGGCCACGGTTAGCTTGCTGTCGCTGGGCTTCCCGAGCCACGTCCTCGTCGAGCAGAATAAGCGTCGCGGTCTCGTAAATCTCGCCGAGGACCGTCTCCAGGCGGCGGCGCTCTTCCTCCGCGCTTTCCACCAGCAAAGTCGTAACCTCCCGTACCTCATCCAAGCGCCCAGCGTAACTTGGAGAACGCGAAAGTTCACCCAATTCTGTTGCTAGTCTGCGTTGCAAGTTTTCCCTATCTCGCTGGCGGCGAATCTGGCGTGCGTAAGCCTCCCCCACGCAGAAAGCCGGCACCGCTAGTTCGATTTCGCCCTCTTTCGCAAAGGCCACGAGGCCTCGACAGCTTTCATGCTCTTCCTGCTCGAAAGCCAACTCCAGCACGAAGTTGGTTTCGGCGTAGACAATCATGGTGCCCACGTCCTGCGACACCCTGTTTTACGGACCGCTGTTCTACCGTGGGGCCACAGCGAACGGCAGTCGAGTGATTGTGCCGGGTGGTGGATCACTCAGCCGGCCACAGCGCCAGCGAACGATCCCCCGCGCATAGCGTCGTAGAGACCCGAATCGAACAGCCACCACAGCTCACGTGGAGCGCCCTCCCGGGTCAGGTTACGAGCGTTCAACACGTCGGCTAAAAAGGCACCCAGCACCAGGCCCATCGCGTAGCTGCTCACCTCGTGAGGATCAGGCTCGTGTCCGCCCGGGCGTCCCAGGTACGGGCGGACTGTCTCCCACGCGGGTACGGAGTAGTCCGGTGCAACCACCGGCTCGTTTAGGGCAGTCGTCCTGCCGTCTATAAAAGCGGCCAAGGCTTTCTTGCCGGGCTCTATCCACAAGTAGAAGGTATCCGGTAGAGCCAGCAAGAAGTAGGGCACGTCTGGAATACTGCCGTGAGCGTAAAGGTTGCGAAAGGTGCCGGCGGCCCAGGAACTGGTAGTGTTGAAGCGACTCTTGGCTTCGGCAACTAGTACCGTTCTGCCCTCTCGGTCAACTATCTGGACGTCCGGTCTGTCAACAATCACTGGCACTCTCCTCTTGCTACACCACTCTATTCTACGCTACTCGCGGTCGAGCGAGTGGCACATGCACAGGATCGTTTGTCGTTGAAGGCCCCCTCCTACATTGGCACTCGCTTCAGCCTTCCTACCGAAGACTGGCACCGCTAGATAGTGTACTTTCACGGTTCATAAATGGGGTACGCAGTGGCTGAGAACGTCTCATGTAAGGGAAGTTTAGACAACTGTGGTGGGGTGTTATAAATCCCCCGGTTTTTGCTACCCTTCGCAAAGGCAATCTCAGCAGTAGTGCAGCCTCACGGAGGGCGCGATGAGTAATATAGAGACTAGATCCGCCATTTACATGCGAGTCAGTAAAGATGACGGATCTCAAGAAACGGACAACCAGCTACTCGTGCTCCGAAAAGAAATCGACCGTGCGGGTGAGGAGCTAGTGGAGATATACGTGGACCGGGAGATAGGCACGAAAGGACGCAGGGAGCGTTCGGACTTCGATAGGATGTTCCGGGACGCAGAGCGGCGCCGGTTTGATCTGCTCAGGGTTTGGGCATTGGATCGATTCAGCCGTGAGGGGATCCGGAAGACTATCGGCTACCTGCAGTGTCTGGATCATCTAGGCGTAAGGTTCAAGTCTCACACCGAGCCATATCTCAATACCGATAACGAACTTATCGCACACATAGGCATCGGTGTTACCAGCTACTATGCACAGCTAGAAGCGCAGCGAATCAGTGATCGAACAAAGGCTGGGCTGGCGAGAGCACGAGCGAGCGGTAAGGTGATTGGACGGCCAGACGGTTACGAACTGTGGCGTCCGGTTCTGGAGTCCATGGTTGAGCAAAATTATGGCAAGAAGCGCATGAGTCGGGAGACCGGGCTATCGTATAACACGATCAAGAAATATTTGAACAAGCTGGAAGAAGCAGAGGTTTAGGTAAGCGCGTGCCGGATCTTGAACCGATCAGAAGTCAAATCAGATTTTTCCTCGCCCAACTCCCCGTCCGCAACGAGCACCACGCCTTCGAGGACTTATGCCGAGAGGTGGCGAGGGCACGCATTTGCAGCAATATCCTACCGGCCACCGGGCCCGTCTCGTCGGGAGGGGACCAGGGCCGTGACTTCGAAACCTTCAGGACCTACCTCGAGCGGTCCCCGCTGGGCGACTCAGCGTTCTTGGGACGTGCGTCCGAGGGGATGATCGTTTTCGCCTGCTCCACCGAGAAGGAACCCGCCAGGTCCAAGATCCGCTCCGACGTGGACAAGATCATGGCGGGCGGCGAAACCCCGGAACGCATCTACTTCTTCTCCTCCGAGGACATCCCCGTGGGCAGGCGCCACGCCGCCCAAGAAGACGTGTGGAAGGCCCACGGTGTACGCCTCGAGGTCTTCGACGCGCAGGCTCTGACCGACCTCTTGTCGGATCACGGGCTGTTCTGGGTGGCGGAGAAGTACCTCAAACTACCGAGCGACATATACCCGCCGCTGCCGGAGGAGGGGCAAGACGGATGGTACGTGTCGGCGAAGGGGCGGTGGCAGGACCAGGAGCCAGTCGGGTACAACTACCAAGAGTTCGACGAGATCAGGTGGGCTTTAAGGCACGCCTCGCGCACGGAGCGTTACCACGGGGACGTGTCCTGGTGGGCCGCCAAGTTGGGCCGCTTCCGCGAGGACGGTCCCGAACGCCTGTCCAGGAAGGCGACCTATGAGGTCGTCGTGGCCGATCTGTACGCGTTCGCGGACATCAGGGGCCACGAGGACGAGATCCGCGCCTACCTCGGGGCCGCCCCGAGCCTGAAGGAAGTCGGCGACCTGAAAGATGCTGCCACCTTCACCTACTTCTGCGCGGGCGCCTCGGCCGACGGGGCAGTGGACATCCCCGAACACGAGTTGGGTGAGCAGTGGGGACGCCTCATGGAGCGCGTGGACGCCCTGTTGGCCAGCGTCTACCTCGAGGACTCGCCGACGACGCGGTGCGCACTACTGGAGACCGCCGGCTACCTGGCGTTCTTTCCACTTGACCGCCCGGAGGACCCGGTCGATCCTGACGCAGCCATGAACCGGTGGGAGCAGCTGCTCGCCCTGGCTCCCAACGCGCCCCTATACCCGCTTGACTCGTTCAGCGATTTCCTGACCCGCACTATAGAGCTGATCGGTGACCACCCTCGGTACCCCGGACTGGCGCGCACCTTCGACGAGCTCGCCGGACGGCGGCTGGGCCAGGGCGCCGCGGGGGACAAGGCTCGACAGAGGGCCCTGGCCTGGTACGACGCTGGCCAGCCGCTCCGGGCGATAGACGAGCTGCACGTCGCCAAGGTCAAGTGGTTCACGAAGGAGACGCTCGAGGGCTCCGTGCTGAGCATGCTCCTCATAGGAGAATGGTACAGCGAGCTGGGCCTCCTTTTGGCAGCGAAGCAATACTACCTCGCCGCCGCCTACGTCGCGTCCAGGAGCGAGGACGCCGACGTCCTGCGCCGTGTCCCGCAAGCTCTCATGGCGGCGGCCTACTCCGAGTACTCGGGCGGCGCGTGGTTGCAGTTCCTCGTCCTGGGAAAGTTCGGGACCGAAGCGCTCGCATACTTTGGGTCGCGCGACGAAGAGGAGTACGAGGAGCGATACGCGGAGCAAATCAATCGCCTCGCGTTTGCCTGCACGGTCGTATTGCTGTTCTGTGAGAGGTTCGGTCTGGCAGATCTCGCCGAGGCGACGCGGGACCTACTGCAGTTTATGGATTACGAAGAGATCGAACAAGAGGCTCTACCCATCGGGCTAGAGCGCTGGAAGACCGCTGAGGAGTTATGGGGGGCCATGCGCGAACAGTTGGAGGGCAGGCCGTTCGGGGACGCGGCGCGGACCCGAAAGGTCGGCTGGTCGGCGCTCGGGTTGGACTGGCGCGTGAGGTTCAATAATGACCATGCTACTGCGGCCGGCGCTGAGGAGTTCTGCGCCGTGGCGCAGGTCATCGCGGCTGAGCTGGCAGACGTTGACCTTTGCTTGTTGCCTACGTCGGTGAGGGTCTCCGTGAGGCTGGAAGAACACGCGGAGCCTCGGCTCGGACGGAAAGCCTCCAACGACGGCGGGGAGTGGGATCTAGTATTGCCCCTCGACCAAGTCCCGGAGACTGACGGGATGACCTACGAGATGAGGCTGACGACGATGGTGCTCGAGATTTTGCGAGAGGCGAGCACGGTCCCGTCGTCCGACTTCTTCGCAGCTGTTGACCGGCTCTTCCAAGAGGCTCTCCCGACCAAGGTTTTCGTCGGGCGGCCATACCGGACCCTCTATCGCGATGCCGTCGACCGCGAAACCTTCGAGTCTTACCCGCGAAGTATCCCCGAGCCCCCTGGTGCTGAGCTACCCTTCGAGACCAAGGGACACGACCTGCTCGCCTGGCGCGGCGGCCCGGGGCCCGGCTACGACCACGAAGAGGCCATCGGCGCGGTGAGGCGTCGCTACGAGAATTCCGTCGTTCCCATCCGGCACACGCTCGGTAGGCTAGACCGCAGCCCCGGGTTCCGTACCCTCATCCAAAAACTGCGTGACGAAGGTTGGAAGGATTGGCACATCCTAATGGCCCTAGCCAATCTGGCAATGACTGAACGCCTGAGGAAGACGATGCCACCAGGCTCCTGGGCGCCGGAAGAAGCTCAGAGGAGAGGCCAGCAGATCATGCACCGGGAAGAGACCTCGGAGGAGTCGGAATTTCTTCCCGATGCTGCTTTCACGGAGGAAGAGCTTCGTACTTCGATGAAGATGGGCATGCTCACGTGTGCCCAGTCTTTCGGCCTCGAGCTCAAGCAGCAAGCACCGGATTTCGCCGCTTTGGAGCGATTGTTGGTGGAGCGATATCGCTTCAAGGACGATGATGTGGACCACGAGTCCGTCTTCGAAGATCGCGACGGCAACTGACGCTTGTGTTCCACCCCGCACGAATGCGAGGATAGAGTTGTCTGCTGGTATTCGCATGAGGAGCAGTATGTCGCTTATTGAGGAACTGTAGGAGTGGGTGCTGTGATTTGAAACGCTACAGGGTTTTCGGAAATGACTTTGACACCCGAGCGAATATCCTGAAGCTGGAGATCGAGGACCATTGGGAAGACCACATAAAGGAGATGTGGCGCAATAACAAAGAAGGGATCAAACGTGGGCTGCTTTTGCAGTACGGATTCGAGAACGCGGACGAAAAACTCAAGAACTTTGTAGATTTGGGACCTAAGCCGTTCTCTGTCCTCGCGTACCACAATAGGTTTGCGGAGCAAGCCAGAAATGCGTTTGTTGTGGGGGCGTACTATCCATCGCTGACCGGCGCCTGTGCGCTGGGCGAGCGGATTCTCAACCACCTTGCACTTGGGCTCCGGGACAACTTCAAGAGCACGCCAGAGTACAAAAAAGTTTATAAGAAGAAGTCCTTCGATAATTGGGACCTCCTTATTAGTACGCTCGAGGCTTGGAGCGTTCTGGTACCCAAAGCGGTGGCGGCTTTCAAGACGCTCAGGGACGTTAGGAACCGACGGGCCATCCACTTCGACCCCACGACGGACACCAAGGACCGCGAGTACGCGTTGGACGCGGTGCGGAGTCTCAGTGAGATCGTCGTGGAGCAGTTCGGCACCTCGGCCCCGGCGCCCTGGTTCATACCAGGTACTAAAGGTGGCGCCGGCTTCATCAAGAAGGAGATGGAAGCCGATCCCTTCGTGAAGCTCGTCTACCTACCAAACACCGTGTCCGTGGGCCCGGAGCACTACCTAGAGAAGGGAGAGGACGACGGTTGGTTGGTGCACGACCGCGACGGCTACGAGGATGAGGAGATCTCGGACACGGAGTTCGTGGAGCGCTTTGAGAGGGCAACGGAGGCCCGGTTGGCTCAAATGAAGAAAACTCAAGAAGAGGATGCGCACGGTGGAGAATCGTGATCGAGCTACTCCACGAACTGTGTATCTGTGACGACGCCCCCACCGTAGCCGATAGAGGTATTGGTTAGGGCCTGGGGCTAGACTATAGGGAGGAACGCATGATCTCGGGGAAACTGTACGGTAAGGACCGCGTTTCCCATGTTTAAGCGGTTTTCGCACGGCTGTAGAGCTTCGGATAGCCTGCTTATTCCTCGTAAACCCAAGGTCGAAATCTAACTCGTAGGCCCGGAGACGGCGAGGCTGCTATCAGGGGCAAAGTGAACCGTTTCAGCCATAGACTAGGTGCTAAAGATGTTCCGAGTCCGGCTGGAAACGGCACTTTTAGTCTTGAGATCTAGCGGAACAAAGACTGCTTATATACTGTGTGGCACTCTTGTGGTGCCATGTTCCTCTTTCGACAACATTTCCGGGACTTTTCGATTTGTTTTTAGCCAGATCCTTGCCCCGTATGACAGATCACCGTCACTGGGCCTAGATGCAGAACGATGGGAAGGTGAAAAAGTGGAGATGAACTCATGGCCCTGACCGCCACCGTAGACCGCTTCGAGGGAGAAAGGGGAGAGGTAGCCGTGCTCCTGGTAGAACCGGAACAGAGCCCCGCAAATGTGCCCCGCTCAAACCTTCCCCAGGAAGTCAGCCAGGGAGACGTGTTGCGCCTGCAGGTCCGCATAGATAAAGAGGAGACCGAGGTGCGCCGGCAGGAGATCCGGGAGAGAATAGAACGCCTCAAGCAGCGCGGTTCCGAACCCTGATAGTTTAGAAACCCCAGATCTGCTGCTTGTAGCGCTCCAGCTCCGACTCGTCCGAGATAGCCCTCGTTGCGCCCCCGAACCGGCCGTAGAACACAACCTTCTGGTATTGGCCCTGCTTGTCCACCTCGGTGACCTTCGCCTCAACCGGGAAGCCCGAAGGCCGCACATGGACCCGGCAGAGGTCGTCTCCCGGGCTACCGACGTGCAGTATCTCGTGGGTGACGTTCGCCGCCGCGGCGGGCCCGACCGAGTTCAGGATCGTCTGGTTCAGGTGCAGCCCGAAGAGATCCCGATCGTCTTTTCCTTCCTTACGGAGCGAAGCATAATCTGACTCCAGTCCGAAGACCGACCCGTCGTCCGCCACCCCTATAAGCAGCGTCCCGCCCTCCCGGCTGTTCAGAAAGCCGGCGATGGTCTTGAGCGTTGCTGTCTCAAGAGGTTTGAAGACCTCTCCCGCCGGCTCACCGTTCGGGCCATCTTTGGCGCGGGTGCGGAAGGTGGACTTGTACTCCAAGTGGGCGCCCTCCTTTGGCGGCGGTCCGAGCAGCTCACCGATGGGGCAGTGCTCCTGGCGGGCGACCTTCGCCCGGGAGTAGACCAGCGGCAGGTACACCCGGCGGACGTCCTCTGCGAGCTCCTCGTTGTCCAGAAGCTCTATTGTCAGGTCCTCGGCCCCCGCGAGCCGCTCGGCCACGGCCCGGGTAAAGTGATCGGGGAACTGAGTGGCGAAGTTCTCAAGGGAGTTTGCCCCCGCCTGGCGCTGGACCGTGTCGCTCTCGACGAGGTCCTGGGCTATCCCGTCGAAGTGGAGCTTGTCCGCCTCTGTCAGGTTCAAGCCGTAGCGCTCGTTGAGGTTGTCCACGATCCGAGAGAGGGGAGAGGCCTCTGGCTTCTCGCTCTGCGGACCGTGGCCGTCGGATATTGCGCTGACCTCGCCTTCCTCGCTTGTTAAAGATAGCGAGCCCTCGAAGGCCGGCTCTAGCTGGAGGTGGGTGAGCTCTACCTCGGTGCCGAGATCCAAAGAGGCGCCACGTTCGTGACGGATCAAGGAAGAGAGGGCTCGGGCGTAGCGGTAGTCGCGCTCCATCGCTACGGCCCCGAAGGAGATCACCTGCGAGAGAAACGAGTAGTAGCGCACGAAGCGCCCCAAATCGTCCCTGAAAGCCTCCTGGTCCTCCTCAGTAAGAGCATAGAAGCGGTCCACCGCCGGCGCGAGCGCCGCGTGCAAACGCCCGTGGCCTTTGCCTCCGCCCGCGACGAGCAGAGCCGTAGCCTGCTCGACCTCCTCAGAACGGATAACGCCGTAAGGATCCAAGGCCGCCCTCGCGTCGTAGAGGAGGTTTGGGTCGGTGGGTTGGGTGACGGTCCTCCCGTAGTAAGGCTCGAACTCCTTCTGGATGGCCTCGGCCTCGTTTCTGAAGTCCAGCACGAACGTGCCGTCCTTGCCCTCCGCCGGGCGGTTGAGGCGGGAGAGGGTCTGGACCGCCGCGAGCCCTGTGAGGATCTTGTCCACGTACATGGCGTAGAGGAGGGGCTGGTCGAAGCCGGTCTGGTACTTCTCGGCCACCACGAGAAAGCGCCAGTGATCCTTCTCGAACTCGGTCGGGGTCTGGCTCTCGGGGAAGGCGTTCATCGCCGCCTCGGTGTAGGGGACGCCCTCGTCTGTAACGGTGTCTGAGAAGGCGACCAGGATGCCTAAAGCGTCGTAGCCGTGCTCGTTTGCGTACTCTCGCAGGTGGCGGGTCATGCGGACGGCGTGGAGCCTGGAGGAGGTGACGACCATCGCCTTCGCCCTGCCCCCGATCTTGTGGGCTACGTGCTTTCTGAAGTGCTCGACGATCACCTGCGCCTTCTGGGAGAGGTTGTGGGGGTGGAGACCGACGAAGCGGGCGATGGCGGCACCGGCCCTTGTGGGATCGTACTCCGGGTCGTCCTCTATGGTCTTCTCTATCTTCCAGAACGTATCGTAGGTCATGTAGTTTGCGAGCACGTCGAGGCTGAAGCCCTCTTCTATGGACTGCCGCATGGAGTAGAGGTGGAACGGGACGTTGTGGCCCGAAGCGGGCTCCAAGGTCCCGAACATCTCCAGGGTGCGGCCCTTGGGTGTTGCGGTAAAGGCGAAGAAGGATAGGTTCTCCTGCTCCCCGCGCGCGGCGACCTCTTCCAGGAGCGCCTCCTGGGCCGGGTCTTCTGGTTCCTGGGCGTCGGTTTCCTGCGGCTCGTCCGTTCCGCTTCCGTCGGCCCGGCCCTTTCCGAGGGCTCGTTTCACGTCCTTTGCGGTCTCGCCGGTCTGGGAGGAGTGGGCCTCGTCTACCAGGATGGCGTAGGAGCGGGCCGGGAGGTCCTCGATCTTGTCCAGTACGAAAGGGAACTTCTGCAGGGTGGTTATGATGATGCGGGCAGTTTCGCCGGTCAGGGCCTCGGCGAGCTGCGAGGAAGACTCGGTTATCCGCTCGACGACGCCCCGTTGGTGCTCGAACTGGTAGATCGTCTCCTGCAGTTGCCGGTCCAGCACGAGCCGGTCGGTGATTACGACTACTTTATCGAAGACCTTGTTGTTCTGCTCATCGTGGAGGTTGGAGAGCCGGTGGGCGAGCCAGGCTATGGTATTTGACTTACCGGACCCTGCGGAGTGCTGAACCAGATAGGTCTCTCCGGGGCCATTCTCGCGGGCGTGATCTGTCATCTTCAGGACCGCGTCCCACTGGTGGTAGCGGGGGAAGATGACCCTCCCCGGCTTTCTGGTCCTGACGGAACTCCGGGCGAAACCGTCTTCCTCCGGTTTCTCGGCGTGGATAAAGCGTCCTAGGAGATCCATCCAGGCGTCCTTTGCCCAAACCTGCTCCCATAGATACGTGGTGCGGTGTCCGTGGGGGTCAGCCGGGTTCGGCGGGTTCCCCTTGCCGCCGAGAACTCCGGCCCCGGATCCCTTGTTGAACGGCAGAAAGCGGGTAGAGGCGTCTTCGAGGCGTGTGGTCATGGCGACCTCCTCGGGGTCCACGGCGAAGTGGACCACCGCCCGCCGGAGGGTTGTGTTCTTGGGGTCCCTATCCTCCCGGTACTGCTTCTTCGCCTCCTCTACACCCTGGCCCGTTAGGAGGTTCTTCAGCTCCGCCGTCGCCACCGGGATGCCGTTCACGAAGAGCCCCAAGTCGAGGGTCTTATTTGATTCTCTCTCATAGGGGAGCTGGCGGGTTACGGTCAGCCGGTTAGCGTCGTAGCGTGTCTGTAATTTATGGGTGAGGGTGTGGGCCGGCTTGAAGAAGACCAGAGAGATCTTCACCCCGTAGTCTTCGACGCCGTGGCGGAGGACGTCGAGGGTGCCGCGGGTGTCGAGTTGGTCTGTGAGGCGGTCGAGGAAACCCTCACGGGCGCGGGCGGCGTCTCCGCGACGCTTTACGAGCAGCTCCCAGGCCTCGGGCTGGGTCTCCTGTATAAAGGCGAAGAGTTCTGTGGTGTCCAGGCCCAGGTCAGGATCGAAATCTCCCGAAGCGTTGCCAGCTTTGATCTCCCGGTAGCCGCTGTTTTCGAGGAGGGAGCGGGTGATGTGGTCCTCGAAGGCGCGTTCGTCGGGTTTCACTATGCGGCCCCCGGGATCTCTAGCTGGCCTGTCACCGCGGCGGTGATGAGCGCCTGGCGGTGCTCGGTGAGGAGTTCGATCTGGCAGTGTAGTTTCGTCCGCAGTCGCTCCGTAATTGCTCTTTGCTGGTCGAGATGTACTACAAGCTCTTCTTGCCTTTCTAGGGAAGGTACGTGGATTGCCAGTTCCGCAAGCTCATCCAAAGATAGTTGTTGTTTAGTGCCACCGTACTGCCCTCCGAGCAGTTGTTCGCGAGATGACGGAGAGAAGACACTATAGGCTAACCACTTCGGATGCACACCTCGCGGTCGAAGTAGACCGACATGCTGACTGACGTACGCTCCGTCATGGATCTTTTCAGCAAACCCTACCCATCCAGTATTAGCACCGGTAATTCCTACCAACACATCGCCGACCTGCACTCTGCTGCGCTCTGCTTCTTTTGATTCGACCTCTTGAACGAAAGCCATTCCCATCCACTTGATGTTGATGCTATCTACCTGGAGATTAGCCGAACGTATAAAAGGTGTGCCCGAAGACTCTACTCGTCCAGCCCAACCCCGCGGTCCGCTAGTACGTAGCGAGATAAATCGCCGCACTTGCGTGAGTTTACCCTCATTAGTCACCGTGTCTATCAGCGCCGCCACCCGGCTGGCTATCAAGTCGTCAAGCCGCCGCTTCTTCTCGATGAGGGCGTCTATGCGGGCGGTCTCGGCGTCGAGGTAGTCGGCGATTGCTTGCTGCGCCGCCAGCGACGGTATGGATACGCGTATCCTTCCAAGATCTTCCGGGTTAATACGAGGCGTCCGTACGTTTCCTAGATCGAGAGATCCTATCCCGCGAACCCTAGTAGCCATCTCGCTCACAAACCATGAGGATTTGAATAGATGTGATAGGTAGCGAGGCTCGACTTCTTTTTTTGCCCGCAGTACGAGGTATTCAGGGCTTACGATGCCCCTTTGCTTGGCAATACCAAGCGCGCCTTGATAAGCACTCATTCGATTGATTACAATTTCATCAGGCTCCACACGCTTGTAGTCGGCGAGATCGTCTGCGCGGTGCAATTTGTCCGTAATCTCTGAGCGAGGCAATACACCACGGTGGACGGAAACAGCTAAAAGTTCCCGGTCTTCCCCGCTACCATATCGAAAATCGCGAAGCTCATACAAATGCTTGGCAGGAACCTTGCGATCGGAACTCACTCCGTAACCTCCGCCAGGAGGTCCTGAATCTCCTCTTCGAGCTGCTTTATCTCCGTGTCTATCTCCTCCAGCGGGCGCGGTGGGGTATAGACGTAGAAGTGCCTCGTCAGCGGGATCTCGTACCCGATTTTGGTCTTTTCGTGGTCCACCCAGGCATCCGGGACGTAAGGCAATACCTCTATCTTCAAATACTCCCGGACCACTGCCCGGTACTCCTCGGACTGAAGTCGGGCCGTCACGTTGGCCTCGTAGGCGACTTTTTTCTCCGGCAGCGGCACGTTCTCGTGGTCGCGCAGTTCAGGATCAGGGAGTGGGTTGCCCTTTTTGTCCGTCATGATCGGGGCCTCCGGGTCGCGGACGGCCAGAGCGTCCCACACGGCATTCTCTTGGGTTCGGGTCAGCCCGAACTGTGAGAAGAGGGGAGAGAGCTTGACGGCCAGCGCCTCCTTGTCGGTGCCGGAGAGGCCGGCGTATTCCGCAAGGCCGGAGAGGAGCCCGTCGCGGGTAGCCTCATCTAGCTTGGAAACCTTCTTATCTGCTGAGACCGCGGCCAGGGTCTCCTCGGTAACTTCCCAGCGCAGGCGCAGTGGGCGCTCGACGGTTATCCGCATCGCGCCGAAGGACTCGTTGGGCAGTATCTTCACGCGCTTGTGAGCTTCGCTGTTGAACTCCCCGTACAGCTCTACAATGTCCGCTATCTGCTCCGAGCTTATGCGCTTACGCTTCTCGCCCAAAGACTTCCTCATCTTCTCCCAGGAGGCGCGGGCGTCTATGAGCTGGACCATGCCCTTTCGCTCGGGACTCTTGCGGTTGGTGACGATCCAGAAGTAGGTCGAGATGCCAGTGTTGTAGAAGATCTGGTCGGGGAGGGCGACGACGGCCTCTAGCCAGTCGTTCTCGATGATCCAGCGCCGGATCTCCGACTCCCCAGACCCCGCAGCCCCCGTAAAGAGCGGCGAGCCGTTGAACACTATGGCGACCCTAGATCCACCTCTCTCGACCGGCTTCATCTTGGAGATCATGTGCTGCAGGAACAGGAAGGATCCGTCGTTGATGCGGGGCAGTCCCGCACCGAACCTGCCGGCAAACCCCTTCTCTTCCTTCTCGTCTTCTACGGGCTTCTTTACCTTTTTCCACTCCACCCCGAAAGGGGGGTTTGCGAGCAGGTAGTCGAACTCCTGTCCTGCGTGCCCGTCCTGGGAGAAGGAGTTACCGTGGACGACGTGGGCCTTGTGGCGGGGGTCTTTGAGGAGCATGTCCGAGCGGCACACGGCGTAGGTCTCGGCGTTCAGCTCCTGCCCGTAGACCTCAAGGCGTCCCTCCGGGTTCTTCTCGGCGAGGTACTGCTCCGAGACCGAGAGCATCCCGCCGGTCCCGCAGGCCGGGTCGAGCATGGTCTTCACCGTGCCGGGCTTGGAGAGCAGGTCGTCGTCCTCTATGAAGAGGAGGTTCACCATCAGCTCCACGACCTCGCGGGGGGTGAAGTGCTCCCCGGCGGTCTCGTTGGAGAGCTCGGAGAACTTCCTGACGAGCTCCTCGTAGATGTAGCCCATCTCGGTGTTCGAGACGTTCTCGGGCCCCAGGTCTATGTCCACGAACTTGCCCAGGACCAGGTAAAGGAGGTTCGAGGAGTCCAGGCGTGAGATCTGGGCGTCCAGATCGAACTTGTCGAAGACCTCCCGCACCTCCTCGGAGAAGCCGGCCACGTACTGCCGTAAAGAGTCCGCCGCGTTCGGCGGGTCGTCCAGGACCCGGCGGAGATCCAGTTCGCTGACGTTGTAGAACTGCACGCCGGTTATCCCGGTGAGGACGGGGGAGACGTTCTTGAGGCGTCCCTGCAGGACCTCGTGGCGAGCGAGGACCTTCTCTTTGGTGGGGGCTAGGACACCGTCCAGGCGCCGGAGGACGACCAGGGGCAGTATGACGCGGCCGTACTCCGAGCGTTTGTAGTCGCCGCGCAGGAGATCTGCGACAGACCAGATCAGGTCGGCGTGGTTTCTTACTAGCGGCTCGCGCTCGCGCCTCTGCTCCAGCGAAGATGGCGTCGAAGCGCCGTTTATCTCCCCTTCTTCCTGACCGTTTCTCTGTAGCGGTACAGCACTCACGACCGACCTTCCCTGGATATGCCCGCGACCATCTTCATGTCTGTGTTCACCATACTTGCCGTCTCCTCCGAACCTTTACGTGAGCCACCCTATAACCTGTTCTGTAAAAACAACTCAGCAGGACAATCCTCCCTGCTTGTTCTGCGCTGTGCATCATTATGCCATTCTTGGTTGCCGGGCTTTCTGCGCCTCATCCTCTGAGATGCTCGCGCACCAGATCCTCGACGACGGACGCTGCTATCGGGGCGCCGTCGAAAGCCGCAAAAAGTCGGGCCGTGGCCGCCACCACGTACTGGCCCACAGCAGACACCGGGGTGTCTGAAGGCACCGCCACATGGGTTGTTGCCTCGTCCTGCAGCGCCTCGTATCGGCGAGATAGATAACGCTCCGGGTCGGACCAGGCGGTAAGCCTTCTTCCTTCGAGCCCATACCAACGAAAGGCGAAGCGCAGGCCCGCATCTTCGGGAGCGTCCAGTGCCCGCGCGAACGCGAGGGCGGTCGCTATGGCCTCCCCGGCCCGGGCGATAACCAACCTGAAGTCGAGTTGCGTTCCAGGTTCGGGAGCTCGGGGACCGTCGCGCAGATCATCCTGTAAGGCCCGGTGCAGGTAAAATCTTCCCCGCGGCTCGATGCGCCAAAAGTCCTTGTCCGCTAGATCATCCCCATGCAAGTGCGGGACGAAAACCTCATATCCATCCTCGAATGTTCGAGGGCGGGATTCGGGATCCGGAAACCCTCTGGAGTCGATCCACACGGGCCAGCCGGTGTAGCGCGGGTTGGCAGACGTTATGAGGTTCAAGAACGACTCGTCAGCGACCCTGTCGGGAAGCTCGGGCACGACGGCAACGCCGACCTCCCAACCGCCCAGCTCCGAAGGGATCTCCCCAATCCTCTCCGCCACGCTTTCCATCCGCTCGTGGCCGTACCGGAGGACCCTTAGCGCGGGATCCTCGGCCGCCGCCTGGAAAACGCGCTCGACCTCCGGCCCCCGGTCGCCCAGGTGACGCCTCAGAAAGCGTCCGATGTCCGCCTCCCGGTTCTCGAAGCACCGCCCCACGAGCGCAGCCCAGTCCCCCCAGGTAGCTTTGGTTGTGCTCGGGGTATTGTTGGACCTGAGAGACCGAACGTAGACCGTGTCGATCTCGACTAACTCGTTCACGCCGTCCATCAATGGCCTCTTGACCGCTACCGGAGTCTGTACCCCTTCGTCGATCTCCAGCACGGGGAAGTCCTGGCCCTCTATCTGGGGAAAGTGTACGTGAACCTCAAACGGCTCGGAGGCGTGCCTGGCTACGAGGGCCTGAATGGTGTCCGCGTGGAAGGAGTTCCGTACGTCCTGGGGTGCACCAGAAATGTTCGGCGCCCCGGTGGCATTGTCGAACCCGATCAGCAGGTATCCGCCGTTGTGGTTTCTAAGGGCGAGACACGCCTTGAGGAGCTTCTCTTTTCCGGCGGCAGAAGAGAGGTCGATCCAGTCCTTCATCTCGACGGCCAGGCTCTCTGTCGGGGCGGTGACAAGATCCCGAACCTCACGCTCACTCATAACCATTTTGGGCCTCCTCCATTTCCGATCTTCTGTTATCCGTGGCGGCGAACCGCAGGATGAGTTTGCGATCTCGACCGTGCCATCGGTCGGGCGGGGTGTGCTCGTCGCGCTGCGAGAACCCGGCCTTCTTTAGACACTCGAGGGCCGGTTCATTGTCCGCCTGGGTGTGGGCGATCACGCCCGCGAGGCCTGCGTCTTGGGCCTCCCGCAGGACCCGCCTTACGGCCGCCGTCCCGACCCCGACGTTGCGGAGATCCCGGCAGACGTACACGGACAGGTAGCCGAGTTCCGTATCTGGTTCCACGTCGAGATCCGCGAGGCCCACCGTCTGGCCGGCATGGCAGACGATCCAGCCGTGCCTCTCCTCGTGTTCCCCTTCGCTTTCGACCAGCTCCTTCACCCATCCCTGTCCATCAGCGTAGAAGCTAGAGAGCCGACGTTCGAGCTCGGGATCTTCAGCTTGCCACTGCCGGAGAGCGGGCAGGTGCTTCGGCCCGGCAGGCACGAGCCACACCCGCTCTTTGTAGTCCTTTACCGCCTCGTGCAGCAGGCCGAGGACGAAGAACAGCCTCAACGACTGGAGCTCTCCGAAGTTCTTATAGACGCCGTGGAGGATCGGATGCCGGCGGACCGAGGAGGCGAATTGTTCGTCAGTGAACTCGCCCCGGTCGTAGAGCTCGTTTATCCGCAGCAGCGTGAGATGCGTGCTGAGCTCTTCCATGCGGTCGTGCCGTTCGTAGAAGGGTAGGGTCCTGAACTCGGCCGCGACCTCTTCAACGCTCGGGGCCTTTGGGGGCGACCCCGGATTGTAGTCCAGCCCGAAGGCTTTGTTGAAGTGCCGGATCCAGCCACGCCCTTCTCCGTATTCCAGCGTGAGATCCCGCACGACCCCCTCGACCTGGGCGGCGAGCGCCGGCATCGAGAGCGTGTAGCGCCCTTGTCTGTGGGCCCACAGCGCGTCCTCGAAGATGTGGTGGCGACCCCCGAAGTGCTCGCGCCAGGAGCCGACCATCCCGGAGAGCGCGGCGTGATCGTCCCTGCGGAAGTGTTCTCCTATCGCCTCATCCAGCTCCTGGCGAAGCTCCTCCTCCGAAACCTCGTGCTTTTTTAGGAGCCGCTCTACCAGGCCGGTAAACTCTGAGAGGTCCATGTGACGCAGCGGGACCTCGCTCCAGCCGCCGCGGTGGAACAGGGTCGCGGACAGGGCCAACACCACCGGCAGCTCGTTTGCAAACTCGTTGACGCCTTCCAAGAAACGCCGGATGGCAGGACCATGTTCGGCGAACCACGCCTGGAAGCGGCGGTCCAGGTCAACATGCCACCTGGTGAAGTCCTGGAGTCCTCTCCACAAACCAGCCCACGGGTTCTCCTGATTCTCCCGACTCATCCCAGATCCCGGAGCCGGAACAGACGTTTCGGATCAGCGATTTGCGCAGGGCTTGCCTCAATCATCCCGACTCCTCTTGATTTCGCCGTCCTGGTCTTTGTCGTCTATCAGCCCGAAGAGCATCCGGTGGGCCCGCTCAAGACCTAACCGGTCGTCGCGCATCATCTCTATGTGTATCCCCAGTTGCTCCACCGCCCGCTCTATCCTGGCGTGCAGAGAATCGTCCATCGGAGCTTCCGGCGGCTCGTTGCGTTGCCCTGAGGGAAGCCCGGGCGGAGAGCTGTTCTCGTCGGGGATCTCCACGATACCGGTGAGTATGAGCAGCTCGTTTAGTTCTCGGGCGAGCTTATCGTTGTCCAGGAGTTCGAGCCGGATGCCGGTGCCCTTCCGCCCTTTCCGGTCAAAGTTGTGCAACCCGCCACGCTTCTTCTCCTGATACTCACCGGCGCGGAGCATCTCAATAACCCTGCGATGAACGTCCTGTGTCTCAACGCCCAGGTTGGCGAGCGCCCGGGCGGCAACGCCTTCGGGCTCCTGGATGAGGCCGCGCAGTAGATGAACCGTGCCTATGTAGTAGCGGCCGGAGATCTCCGCCTGATGTAGGGCAAGCTCAAGAATGTTCTCCGGGCGCGGTGTGAGGCTCGCTTCGCGTGCCTGGTCGCGCCAGTCTTCCCGCAACCGTCTGGCGGCCCGGGCCTTCCGGTCTTCGCGTTTTCCCTTGTCCTTGTCTTCGATCAGGGCGTCAACTTGCTCTCGCGCGTCTTCCACCGTAACTCCGAGTGAGGCGAGTGCGCGAGCGGCGAAAGTCCCCTCGTGCCGGAGGAGGCCGAGCAGCAAGTGAGCGCTGTCGAGAGGGGCGTCTCCGGGCACGCGGGATTCCTCTAGGGCAAGGGTGGCCGCCGCGCGGGCGTCGTCGGTCATCCGTTCCAGCAGCGGATTGGACGCGCTCTCCCTCAAACTAGCTATGCTCCTGTGAGATCATTGTCCGTCGTTCAACCCCCAATCGCTTCCAGAATGAGAGCGGGATAGCGCTCTTCGACGGTCGAGACGGCGGCCGAGAGGAGCGGTGCGATCTCAGAACCCTCCGCCCTGCCTACCAGCATAGACCAGTAGCCGGGATGGTAGCGCACCAGCATGCCAGCCGCGTAAGCGATGAGGTGCAGCGCCAGCAAGGTCGAGAGCACCACCCCTTCATCGGTCGGTAGTTTCAGGTGTTGCTCACCAAAGGTGTCGGCCGCAACCGGCATCTGGAGGCGAGGTTCGTTGCGGCTTCCGGCCTCAGTATTGAGGTCGTGCATTCGGCCGTAAGAGGCTGGCGACTTACCCCCGGGCACATGCAAAAAGCCTTCATACAGGATACGTCCTAGCCTTCCGAGCGGAGTGGACGCGAGCAAACCCTCCGCCCATCCTTTCTCCGGAAACCGAAGCGGCGGCGCGGAGGGCAATATGCCTACCCAAGAGTGCCCTGTTCTATTTTCGTCCGGGGGTGGCTCGGGATCGCCAGTCGACCTGGTTAGTCCTGTGTAGCTGATCTCTGCGCGCAGACGCCTCGAATGCTCACCGAAGGTCCTCTCGTAGAGCGCCGCGACGTCGGGGATCTGGCCGAGGATCTCCTTTATCGTCAGCGTCGCCTCTGCGGCGAGCCCGGTGCCTGGACTCTCGGCGTCCGCCACCCCTGGAGACTCTCCTGTGTGGACCCGCACCCACTCCGTGTTGCCAACGAGGCGTGCAAGCTCCGGAAAGGTTCCGCCATTTCCGATCTTCACCTTGGCCTCCGGTAACCGGCGTGGCCTGGTTAGAAGGTCATCCCATCCTGTGGCATCGAGGCCGTGGGCGGCCTCCAACTTAGATTTGGAGGTGTCGAGGAAGAGAACGGTGCCGCGGACGAGCGCCGCCACGCCGTAATACAGGATGAGTGGCCGGACCAGCTCTCCAGCTCCCGCAGCGTTGCGGAAGTATTCGCGACCCTGGGCGAAATGCGCGGAGATCTCCCGCGCTCTCGTCGTGTTCGGGCTGCGGCCCGTTCGCTGCTTGGCGAAACGTTTGACAAGGTCGGTGCTCTCGTACATCGAGAGTGAGGCCCACGCGCGAGCTGCGAGCATCATAAATCGCAGCCCCTAACACTAGGTGCGCTGCGTCCTCGCCTATCGGCTGAACATGGGAGTGGTAGTTTCACAGCTTCCAACCGTGCCGCTCGCAGATCTCTATTAGCTCATCCTCGTTGGTGGTGGACAGGTAGTGCTCCAGCTCGAAGGGGGTAAGGATGCGCGGTACTGCTTCCTGCGGCGAGTCGAAAGAGTTCATGTCCGGGTAGCGCAACCAAAACTTGTTCTCTGTGGAGGCTACAGGCTCGGTGAAAGGTCCGCACAAAACGGGAAGTATGTAGCGTAGTGCTTCGCTCTCCATGTGCTCCCGGCCGCCGGGGTTGCAAAGCAAATAGTCCGTATAGTACCTGTCTGTGTTTTCGAGCTTTTCCTTAGCCCTGCTCCAACGTCGCTGCAGTTGCCGATAGACTCCTTCATCTATTCTGGGATCGACTTCCCGCGCCCAGGTCTGAACCGCGACGAGCACGCTGCCCCGTCGCAGCGGTACATCTATCTCCCGGCTATCCCCTCCAGGGAGTCGGAAGGTTATGTTCGGAAGCTCGGGGTCCTCTTTTTCGATGTCGTCTTCCTGTTCAACCCCCTCGAAAGCTGGCTCGATCCCTGGAATAGCTGTCATCATCTGTGCAACTCGCGCGTCGAAAACGGAGGTCCTGTCGTAGGATTCACTTCTCCCCGATCCGGTGGTCTTCTTGCTCGGACTAAACTGCAGTTGGCCCGCAAGGCTTTGATAGAAGGGGATAGTGTTCACGAAGTCCACTATCCAAAGCTCTTGCTCTCTACTGCCGTGGATCATATAGGGATAGCCCAGGGTTCTGTCGGCTGCGGCGTCTCTTTCGCGCCTGTTGTGGTTTACCGACGCGATCCCAGGGCCCATATCGCCAGACGAAGACGCCAGCGCGACAAACCGCCTGACACTTTGTGAGATGTCGTCACCGGACCGCTCCGGATGTACCTCAGCGAGTTCGGCTTGTGCTGCCTCCTCTAGGGGACCATCCAGTAGCACATCGCGCGGCACTGGTAGCGTACCCGTTCTATAGGCCCAGTTGTCCAACCGCCCCTCCTGATCCGTACTGAGAAGGCCGAGGTCCCGAAGTCCGCGCGAAATCGCATGGAAATGTTCCGGGGGCATGCCCACTCCATCCTCGCGCTCGAAGAGCTGGCGGAACTTCTTTCCATACTCGATGAAGGCGTCGAGCGACATAAAATTTGGCGCCAACAAGATACCACCACCGTACGGCGCCGATGTAACATCCTGAAAGTAGCCGTAAAGCAAGGCATCCGGTTCTTCACTAGAGTCGGACCCAACCATCGCCCACATCGAATAATTATCGTTATGGGTCTGGTAGCGAAACGAGTGGACGCCAGCCAACTTCCTTATTTCCGTCGGTTCAACTTCGTGGCCGATACGGCTGTCGGTCCTGAGACGCAGTCGAGGTCCGGGCCGTATGCCGTTCTCCGAAGAGACTAGGCGCATAAAGTTGTACATCATGCGCTGTATGCTCAATAGGGTGTGTAAGTCTGCCAGCACGTGTACCTTTACAGCGTCGCGGAAGATCGGGGGCGGTAGCTCTCCAACAGAAGGTCCCTCCTCTTCCAACCGGAGGTAGTCACGGTCGAGGTGCCGATCGGCACACCGCAGTATCCACCGGTCGGCGTTCTGAGAGCGAACCCTGGTGGACCCCATATCTGGGTCACGCCTGCGCAACGCCGGAAGACCGGAGCAGAGCCGCGACACGAAAAGCAATTGCCGGTAATCGTAGAGCCGGCACATTCTACGCAGCTCATCCTCAACACCCGAGAGGATCTCCTCCCACTTGTCCTCGGCCTCGCGCGGATCGAGGAGGGCCACGGGTTCCTCACCTGCCGAGACCTTCTCTGCCAAACTGCCAGCACGGTCGACGATCGCTGCGATGGTGTCGTTTGCATCCTGTATACCCGTAGCAGAGTTTCTAACCAGTCCTGTCCACGGATCGGACCGGGTGGGTTCGCGCAAACGTTCCTCCTCTAAAGCCTCGTGACCCCGGCCCGTACCCGCTGCTCCTCGGAGAGCGCGTACTTCATTACCTGGGAGAGGTCCGAGTGCCCCATAAGCTCCGCAAGCTCCACAAACTGACCCGGGTTGTCCTGCAGGTACCAGGTGCCAAAGGTACGCCTGAGATCGTGGGGCTTTATGTCCTGCTTCTTTATGGGGCTCTGCCGGACCCACTTGTAGAGTCTGCGCCGCAAGGTGTTCTCGGTTACCCGTTTGCCCTTCTCGTTCAGGAAAAGGTGGGACTTGGGAGTCGCACCTGCGGGAACGAGATCTTCCCGGACCTTTAGGTAGCGTCTCAGGGACTTCCTGAGTTTGGGACCCATCGGCACGAGCCGTTCCTTGTTGCCCTTGCCCTTCGCGACCCGCACCTCCTCTTCGCCGCGCCGGAAGAAGAGGTCCTCCGGCGTAAGGTCCGCGGTCTCCTCTATCCTGAGCCCCGCGTACATCATCGCTGAGAACGCCGCGTGGTCCCGGGCGGCCAGCGCGCGGTTCGTTCGCCTCCGGTTCGCCGCCTTGACGTCCTCCGGCTCTGCACGCGCTTCCGTCTCGTCCCTCGTTGCAGCTACGAGAGGGGAGAGGAGCATCTCGGCTTCGCGCTTGGTCAGATAGTTTCTCTTGGGGGCCCGTTGGTGAAAGCGGATCTCATCCAGATCGTCGGTGGGGTCCGGTAGTTTCATCCTGCGGTTCAGCGTCGAAAAGAAGCTCCTCAAGACCGCCAGGTGGCCTTTGCGGGAGGTGTCGGAGAGGCCACGCTCTTTGAGGTGGACGATGTAGGTCTCTACCTCTCCTGCCCCTATATATAGATAGGGGGCGTCTACGGCATCTTTGTCGACCGTACTGGCGGCTACCCAGCGTTGGAAAAGATCCAGCTTCTTACGGTACTCCTGTATGGTCCTCTCCGATCTCCCGCCGGCTCGCTTGGCGTCGAGGAAGAAGTGGATCGCATCGCCGATGTAGAGTTCCTCGCCCTCAACCTCTGGGTTTGTCATAGTCTCTTTCGTAGCTGCCGTTCCTCCCTGCAGGTCAGGACGCATCTGGCTCCTCCCCTCGGTCCCCCCGGTCCTCCGAACTGGACCTCGATGCAGTAACACTGGAATCAGGTTGTTTTATCGTGAGGTACTCCTCAGAGATAGGCTCCCATATCACTGTGAGATCGGTGCCCTCTACGCCCTGGAGCGCTTCCGGGCTCAACTCTGGCTCTCCATCTCGCTCATGCCGCTCGTGCAGTTCTCTCATCTTGTCCACGGCGCGCTGGCTCGGCGGCCAGTAGATAGCCTCCAAACGAAGTCGTGGCGCCCGAATGCGCCCTAACGTAACCGAAAGGGCCCCCGAACGCTTCTTGAGGAGTTGCTGCAGCTCCTCCTCAGTCTCGACCATCTCTACCGGGTACTGTCCAGGACCGATGTCGAAGGCGGCCTTTTGCTTATATTTGTGCAAGCCGCCACCGTCCGGATGTACCAGGGCATGCTGTGTGGTCGTGCCGGAGAAGAGCACTACGGCGCCGACAACCTTAACCTCGACTTCGACCGACCACACCGGTACGAGTTCACCGTTGACCAGGTGGTGCCATCCGCTGGTATCGAATTCGTACTCATGCTCACCTAACACCGAAGGTGGCCCACCGTGCAGCCATTGCAACCAGATCATGTCGAGAAGCGTGCCTTCAAGGTTGCCCTGCTCATCGAAGATAGAGAGCGTCTCCTGGTTATCCATTGCGCGCCCGGACGGACTCACTACAGAGAGATGCGAGAGGTACGGTACGACGAAGACCACCTGCTGGTTCGCCTCGTGGATTGCAGAGGATAGACGATCAGCCGTGAGGCCTTTGAGCTCAAATACTCTCATTCCCAACGACCGGGCCCGGCTCTGCGCGCCAGCCCCGATCTTGCTGGCCGAAACCAGGATGCCCTGCTGCGGAGCCAGGCCGACGTCCTCCAACTCGCCGCTAAAGGACTCTACGTCCTTGACATTTATGTTCCTACCATAGTTTTTGCATTCTATGACTATCGTCGTTTGGTAGCCGGCGACGTTACCGACCAGCAGCACGTCGAACTGGCGCTCGCGCGACGCATCGTCTTTTGCTGGCAGCATCACATCGTGGTGTACTTGGACGCCCGAGCCCTCGTGCATCATCGCCACGACCTTCTCGACGACCTCGCCCTTGGCCCGGCTGCTCACCCGCTCTTTCTTCGACGGCTGCCCGTTCGCAGACGTCTTCTGATTTTTCTTCTTGTTCTTACGAGCCAAGCTCAAGAACCTCCCCTAATGCTCATAGACACTGTATCGTAGATAATACATATTATCTTACACGCCGAAAAGAGGGGATTCGGCTTATCTACGCGGTTTTGTCCGACGAAAGGTGTAGTATCGAATTATCTTACACAACAAGGGATGGGTTTTGTGGGCTTTTTTCGACCTTGAGAGAGCCCGTTGAGGTCTCCCAAACGAATGCTTAGCGTACATTTCTCCCGAAATTATTTCTTTCATTCTGTTTCTCTTCTCTGCGGTCCTGACGTAGGTCACCGGTCTGTGGAGGGCCTGGGAGACTCGACCCGCGGGTAGCGCCGGCGATACTCCTCCCAGCGCTCTTCGTAAAATTTACGTCCAGCTTCGGTTATGGACAGGGTGTACGCCGGTCCCGGTCCCCAAGGCGTTCCCGTCTCTCGCTCGACCACGAGCGCGCCGTCGCGGTAGTTGTGCAGTCGCTGCCACGTCCGCTCCCGGATGCCGGCGTACTCGCCACCGTACTTTGAGGACAGTCCTTGAGGCTCTCCTCCTTCGCCGGCGGCGTAGGCTTCGTAGGCCAGGGCGAGGGCGCGCCAGTGCCAGGCCCGCAGAGTGCCGGGGGGCAGCTTCGTCTCGCCCGGAAGGCATCCCTCGGGCAGCTCCTCTACGGGTAGATCCTCTGTAAGCAGGTGCTCGTAGGTGCTGTCTGTCGTTGCGGCCCGGATCGCGGCGCGGATGGCAGCACGACCCTGTCTGGTCAAGCGAACGTAGAGAACCTCGACGTGTCCGGCCGCGCCGAGGAGTTGTACGCCCATTAACGACTTGCGGGTCATCAGCAGGTCTCTGCTGGCGAGCGCCGCGAAGGTGGAGCCTGTGCCCCCGTCGACGAGTCCCTTTTCTTCGAGGGCGCTCCTCAGCGGCGTCTCGTCGACCAGGTGGGTTCCGTAGAGGATCCAGCGCCACTCCTCAGCGGGCGCAGCCTTTGTTCCTCTGGACCAGGCCGAGCGCTGGACGGCTTCTTCCCGCTGATCTTCTTTGTAGACGGAGGCCAGGTAGGCTCTCTGTCTCTCGTTGAGTTCTAACCAGCGAGAGAGATCTCGTGAAGGGGAAGTCTGTCCATCCCTCGACAAGCTAGATCCGGTCTGAGACTGAACCAGTACGATTGCCCCTGGTGTCAGCTTCACCGTCACTGGGCCTAGATGCGCCCGCCATCCGCTGCACTATCTGCTCGCTCTGTCTCGTCGGAGTTTGGCTGGCTTCGGGCGGTAAGGTGCTGGGCGGGTGGTAGAGTAGGAAGCCTCCAGGAAGCCAAAACGAGTGAAAAATAGGAGGTCCGCCAGCCTCAAAGGACCACGTTCTTGTCCTCAGACCGCCGTCAAGTGTGTTACAAGCGATGCTACAAAGTTGTCGGGAGCCGTTTTCGAGCATTTTTAGGTCGCCTCGGCTTATATCTGGGCTGGCGAGTAGCATCCTGGAAGACTTTCTGCAGAGCATCCTAGCCACCCTGGAATTACTGGCCTCCGGTGACGCGGGCGATTCTGGTTCCTCACCGAACTCGCGGCGGTAGTTCTTTTATCCGGTGGTAGCACATCCTCGGTGTCGGCCTCGGCTGTAGACTGAGTTGTGCCCTCATCCGAAGCCGGGCTACGCAAACTGCGGAGAGTCTCATCCCGCAGCTCCGCTACAGGAGCCGTCAAATCAGTGTCGCCAGAGAGGCCCAGGGCGAAGTCCAGCCGCCCGAATCCCGTCCTGATTGCTCAGTCCCGATATGTATAAGGAAGTTACGACTTTTGGTGGTTGAGAGCGCGGAAGTCGTCTGTTATGCGCTTGTGGGTAAGCCGGGTGCCGGCCTTTGGCGCAACGCCCTTGACTATGTAGACGCCACGGTCGATCTCTACCTCGCGCCGCGAGTTCTTGGAGTTGTTCTTCTTGTCGGGCTTCCGGCTCATTCTCTGGACCTCCCGTGACCATCTATAATCGACATTATACCTTCCCTCCTAAATCTGGGCCAAACACAGCACAACTCCCACTAGCTCTGCTAGCGGAGCTAGCTCATGATGTAGGAGCAGAGCCGGCCGACACGGGCGAGAACCTCTTCTTGGCGTTCCATAACCGTCTTGTTAGTTGCGGCGGCTTGTTCCCGGTAGCGGCGGAGGGCACCGGGCATCCGGGAGTCGACGTTGACGACCCCCAGGACCTCGTCGGTAATGGACGGGGTGCCGTCCGGGAGGCTCTCGGTTTTCTTTATGGGCAACGAGAGCACGAGGGTGAGTTCGCGTGTTTTCTGGAGCTGTTCGGCCGAGAGGCCAAAGGTAGGGCCGTCCTCTATTTCGAGATCCGCCACGGTGAACTCGCCCTGTGAGACCGCCTGGCCGCACACGCCCTGGGAGAGACGCAGGCCAAGGTCAGCATCTGGAGCGTCGTCCATACCGAGGGCGTAGACGGTCGTAAAGACCGGCTCCTGGCCGGGCAGGCGGGGGTCTAGCTCCATCACGTTGATCCGGGCGGTCGGGTCGAAGCGCTGGAGCTCCTCGAAGACCTCGTCGCAAGCGTATCCGAAGAGGTAGGTTCGCTTCTTCTCCAGGTTCAGGTGCGGCGCGACGTTCTTGCGGTGCTCGACGTAACCGGCCACCGCGGCCAGTAGTAGGGCGAGACCGACCTGTACAAGAATGGGCATCTGGGGAAAGAGGCGCCAGAGGACGGGTAGGAACGCCGCGACGGCGACGAGCAGCGTGATCGTGTACCTTGGCAAAGTCTTCATCCAACCCTCCGTGAAATACCCCCGCGGATTGTACGGGAGACGGGCTTTCCTCACACCAGCCGCTTAGCACGGCCTCTATTCTCTACGCCGCGTCCTCCTCGTCCGACCGTTCGGGGTCCCGATTGGGGTTGTAAAGATCCTCGTCGAAGCCGACGGCCGCCATCTCCGATTCTCCGTTTCCGTAGTAGCTCATCAGAGCCTGGGTGGCGTCGGGCCAGGCGGCGTAGAAGATCTCCTCCAGCCCGGAGCTATCGCTGCTATTGAAGGTCGCATATCCGGTGAGGTATTCGAGGGTTTGTGCGTAGGGGTCCCCTGGGGCGAGCGCCGCCTCAAGATAGAACGAGGCTTCTAGCTCCTCGTCGTAGCGGGTTGCGAGGAGCGCGTTCAAAGTTCCCGCCGGGAAAAGGCCTGAGGGGCCGTCGGGTTCGGTGATCGCTCTAAAGAGCCCGCGCATGACTTCGTGAGCCCCGAAAGTTTGCGCCACCGGCCCTTTGAGCAGGTACTCGAAGAGCATCACCTTCCGTTCGGTCCCGGTGGCCTGCAGAATGGTCCAGAGCCGCGTGGCCCGGGCCCGGCGCTTTGCCTGCTCGGTGTAGCGCCCGCTTTCGCGTCCGCTCGCGAGGTGCGCCGCAAGATAGAACACCAGGAGCGCCAGGTCCTTCCCGGCGGTCAGTATCGCCGTGGATAGCATTAGGGCGGTACGGAGCGAGTACATGCTGAGATCCTTTCGTTAGCTCTCGGTGAGCAAGGAGAACCGAGCTCGCGTGGGGAGCAACGGTCTAGTAAGGGCTGTCAGAAAACGATGGGCTGCCGCTACTTTGCGGCGCTACTCTTCGGCGCTGACTTCTTCCGGGACCGGATCTTCTTTTTCAGCCTGCTTCTCGGCCGCATACCATTCCTCGGCCATCTCGGGCGTGTAGCACTCCGACCGGAAGTGAAAGCCGGGCATACAACACTCGCTGCCGAAGACGCAGCCGAACTCCTCAAAGCCGAACTCATCTTCTTCGTAGTCGAGATCTCCGTGGGTAAAATTCCCGGAGTCTTCGTCTTCGACGTCGTAGAACCAGAAAGGATCCCGCTCTTTAACGTCTTTACACATCTTCTGCCCCTTCCTCCCACACTGCCGAGCTCCAGAACTCGGGCGGGAGTAGCACGTCAACTTCGTGACCGTCGGTTAGCGGTCCATCCTCGAAACTGCTGTCCTCCTCCAACATAGAGTCCTCCCCTCTGTAGGATCTAAGGTTCAGCTTTCCCGGAGCTGCTCGGTAACGGCCTTCTTGGCTTGGCGCCGCCGGGCGGTCTTCGAGTAGGACTTGAGCTCGGCGGTTTTCTCCGTGCGGCCCCTGCCGGCCCGGGAGCCCTTCATCCCCGTCTTGACCTTAATCGGCATGGAAAGCTCCTCTCCCGACCCTGACGTGGGCCGTCTTTGTAGAGCTTGCAAAGACAAACGGGGAGGGTGGGCCTAG
Organism: Rubrobacteraceae bacterium; assembly: GCA_050331175.1. Taxonomy (GTDB): domain Bacteria; phylum Actinomycetota; class Rubrobacteria; order Rubrobacterales; family Rubrobacteraceae; genus SIRX01. The sequence continues at coordinate 33,489 of JBHJHC010000090.1, forward strand.
CTGTACGCTGGCCCACCCTCCCCTAGATAAGGATCACCCCCCCCTTAGAGGATGCCCTGCACGTTCAGGCGCTTGGCGCTAACCGCGCGAAACGGGATGTCCTCGTCGAAGTCTTCTTCGTTGATGTTCACGTCCTGCTGACGGCCGTGGTCGCCGCCCTGGGTGGTTCCGCCACCGGCTCCGGAAGAGCCGTTGCCGTTTGCTTTGCCGAGGAACTGGACGTTATCGGCGACGACGTCCACCTTGGAGCGCTTGGAGCCGTCCTGGGCTTCCCACTGGCGGAACTGCAGCCGGCCCTCGACGAGGATGGGGTCGCCCTTCTTCTTGTAGTTGGTGATCGTCTCACCGAGCTCCCGCCAGGCGGTGACGTCGAAGAAGTCGACTTCTTCGGTCTTGGACTTGACGCGGTTTACGGCCAGGCCGAAATTCGCTACCGGGATGCCGCCGTTGGTGAACCGGAGCTCCGGGTCGCGCGTCAGGTTGCCCGCCACGATTACTTTGTTGAACGAAACCATGTTTGGTCCGCTCCTTCCTGAGGACTTGATGCCCCCTATCGTGCGCCACCTACTTCAGGCGGCGCTGCTTATAACCTGGGACCCTTCGCGGTCCCCTCGTCATTTGAGTGGGACCGCAGGAGGAGTCCGTGTACTCGTTACTGCCTGGACTCCACAACAGAGACCGTCTACGACGGAAACCGTCTCTACGACCTACAGTTGCCAGTCCTTATCTGAGTTGGCCGGGAGCGCCCGACCCTTACCATGTGATTTGGTTGTCTACGGCATCTCACATCGTCTCTACCCCCTCGTTGTTATCGTGGGCTCGCTGTTGCCCGACGTCGTGCGCACCCTTTGGGGGCGACGGCGGGCGAACCGGCTCATCCGTTGCTTGCCGAGCTACCTGTATCGGGCTACCTTTGCTGGGATCGCTACTCATTGACCTTCGCGACCCTTACCCAGAAGATCCGCCCGTCTTTGCGCGAACGGACCCGGCGCAGCTTCCCGGCGGCGTGTAGCTTTGCCGCGGCCTCCAGGGCCTTCTCTCTTCCTTCGGGGCTTTCCGGCAGCAGGCGTTCCTCCGGTATCCGGACGCCGGGACGGTGAAGCCCTAAAAGCACCCGGATTCGCTCTTCGCCCTCCAGAGAATCCAGGTAGCGCTCCACCGCACGCCCGAGGGCCTTGTTGAAGGCCTCCTCTTCAGAAGCCCCAGCCGCCCCGGCGCCGAGATATTCGTCCAGTCCGGCCTCGACGGCTTTTTGGACCTTGCTAGTGTCCTCCGTATCTGGATAGGCGGGTTCTCTGTCCTCTTGCACGGTCCCTCCTCTATGCACCGATGGGATCCTCTACGGGCAGTTCCTGAACGTAACCCTGGCCCTCAGATAGAGCCGAAGACCACGTTCCGGAGGCCGGTTAAGGCCCGGGCGACGACGGAGGACGCAGCCGAGGCGGCGCGGTCCCGGGTCCCGTTTCCCTTGTGAGATCCACTGCTCGCGTTGCGGCCTGCATTGCAGACGTCGCAACCGTCGCACGGGGCGACGAGCCTGGCGGCCCCGTCCCCGAAGTAAGAGAGCAGCCTGCTCCGGCGGCAGGTGGTGAGCGAGGCGTACCGGCCGATCTCTTCGAGGTGGCGGGCTTCTATGGCGGACCGTCCCTCGAACCGTTTTGTAAGCTCCAGCAGCTCCCGGCGTGAGAGTGGGCCGGGCTTCACAAGCAGGTCGGCCAGGATCCCACGCCCCCGAGCCCGAACTACGCCCCGAGCCGTGAGACGCGTGAGCGCTACCTGGGTCGCAGCGGGAGTTGCCCCGGCCTGCCGGGCGAGTTCCGGAAGCTCCACGGAGAAGCTATCCGCTCCGCAGCGACCTTCGGTACCATCACCGAGCTCCTCACGTTTCTTGCGGAGGACCGTCATGACGTCCGCGGCTATCCCTTCGGTCGGTTCGGATTGTTCTTCTTGTCCGTAGTGGACATTGCAAACGCGAGGAATGGAGACCTGGACCTCGGCCCAGACGTTGTACTGCCTCCGGACGCGGCCAAGATCTTCGAGCGCCCGAAGGGCGTCGGTTGCGGCCTCGAAACCTACGCCGCCGAGCTTCGGCAAGTCGAAGGCCTTTGGGTTTGCCCGGAGCTGGCTTTTGCTCCGCCTTCGGCTCTTCCTGCTCCCGGCTTTGCCTTCGACCCTGCCGGCGGTCCTGCCTGGGACCTTCTCCCGGACGGAGATCTCGCGCAGGCTGTTGAAGAAGGTCCGGGCCTCATCGGCGGTGGTCTGTCCCTTGCTCGCAAGCTCTTTGCGCCGCACGAGTTCTTCGGGCGAGAAGAGCACGGTGGAGAAGGCGGTCCGGCCGTCGCGTCCGGCCCGGCCGGCTTCCTGGACGTAAGCGGGAATCGAAGCCGGGACGCCGGCGTGTATCACGGTGCGGACGTTCGGTTTGTCCACGCCCATGCCGAAGGCGACCGTCGCCACGATAACGGGTAAGTCGTCGGTCATAAATCGTCCCTGCACCCGGTCCCGCTCGGCTTTGCTCATCCCGGCGTGGTAGGCCTCGGCCGGAATGCCCAGGCCCGAGAGCTGGCGGGAGATGTCCTCGGCCTGACGCCGGGTGTGGACGTAGACGATAGCGGGGGGCTCGCCCTCGGCCAGCGCCTCGACTATCGTGTCCATCCGGCCCAGCGGGGCGTTGCCTTTGGCGTTGCCGGGTTCCCGAGCGGGACCTTTAGCGGAGCCCTCGGCCACCCAGCGGACCCGGTAGTTGAGGTTGGGCCGGTCGAAGCCAGTCTGGACTACCTCGGGTTTGCGTAGTCCCAACAGCTCTACGATGTCCTCGCGCACCCGCCCGTCGGCGGTGGCCGTCAGCGCCATGACGGGGGGACGTTCCTTGCCAGCCTTCCTACCCGGCTTGCCTACCGGCTTGCCGAGGGCCTCCACGGCGGTTGCGAGAAACAAGTACTCGGGCCTGAAGGAGTGCCCCCACTCGCTGATGCAGTGGGCCTCGTCTACGACGATCATGTAGATGCCGGAGCCGCCACCGGCGCGTTTCAAGAGCAGCACGGTGTCGAGGGAGCGAAGCTTCTCTGGCGCTACGTAGAGGACCCGGACTTTGCCGGAGAGCACATCGCGTTCGACCCGGCGGCGTTCAGCGGCCGGCAGTCCCGAGTGAAGAGCGGCCACGCTGTCCCGAGGCTTTCCAGAGCTTCGCAGGCGGGAGCGGAGGCCGTCGATCTGGTCCTTCATCAAGGAGACCAGCGGGGAGATCACGACGGTAAGACCCTCTTCCGGATCCGCCATCAGGGCGGGCACCTGGTAGCAGAGAGACTTGCCGCCAGAGGTGGGCATGACGGCCATGACGTCTCGACCCTTTAGGGCCGCCTCGATCACGGCCTTCTGTCCGGGGCGGAACTCCGAGAAGCCGAAGAGCTCCTGGAGCATGCGAGAAGGCTTATCCGTAGGGTTTGGCGTAGCAGGCAAGGCATCTCCTCCCGGTTGCGGGTGTGGTAGAGAGCGGTGGATACTGGTAAGCGTGGTGGACGTGCCGGTCTGCAGCGGTTTCCGCCGCTAAGGGCCCTCTAAAGAGTCTAAGGACCTTTTATGTTAGAGACCTGTCATGGTGAAAGCCTGGCTACCTCTGCGAGGTCCTCGTCCAGGATAACGATCTTTCTACGGGGCTCGTCCTGGGCGGCGACGGCTTCGAGGGACCGGCTTATGAGACGGACGGGGTCCCTCCACAAGTAGATGTCGGTGTCGAGCGCTGGCTGACGCCGGCCTTCCTCGTCGAGCCAGTCGGCATAGTAGCGTACCTGTGGCCCAACGAGCTCCGGAAGCGGGAGGGAAAGAAAGAGCCGAACTCCCAGGGCCTCGGCGTCGCGCCTGAGGGCGGAGCCGGCGTCGTAAGGCCCCTCCGCCGCCATCGCTTTCTGTTTGTGCCCCAGGAGCTCGTCTGATGGCATAGCCTGGCCTCCATTCGTCAGGACGTGAGTAGCGGGTCTCCCCCACCGGGACCGGGGCACCGGCCTGGGTACCCGAACGGGTATCTCCGGGCGGGTGTCCGCCGCCTTACTTGCGAAAGGTGATTACCGTGAAGCGGTTATCGAGGATCTCAGATAGGACAGGCTCGACCTGCTCCCACGATAACTTACCGTTACCGCAGCCGTTGGGAAAATACGGTCAGCCAGTAGACTACAAGGATGGGCATTCGGAAGAAGCGCAAGTCCCCCTTGCCAGAGGAGAAGACCTGTTGCGGCTGCCATAAGACCCTACCCATCGACGGGTTCTGGATACAGAAGGACGGTCATCCGCGCTGGATGTGCAGAGACTGCGACAAAGCTTGGTGTCGCGAGTACATGAATGGCGGTTACAAGGCAAGGTACCGTGCTCGCCGCTCTTCAGACATCAAATATTTCGTTCAGGAGCGCATCAACGACTGGAGGAAGAAACCGGGTCCGGCCTGTGATCTCACGGTGGAGTACCTAGTAGCGCTCTACGAGAAGCAGGAAGGACTCTGCTACTTCACGGAGCAACCAATGGTGTTCAACGCTGGGCGCGGTCGAGCGCTGCCCAGCAGCCTGTCGTTGGACCGCCTGGAGCCGACCAGGGGCTATGTGATCGGGAACGTGGTCTGGTGTTCCTACCTTTGCAACACCATGAAACAGACCATGACCGAAGCCGAATTCTACGAGATGCTACAGCTTATCCTTAGGGTACGTGATTACCGTGAAACGCTCGTCGAGAATGGACTCTAGCAGCGGCTTCACCTCACCCCACGAAAGACGGCCCGAGCCACACCCCGGACGGGGCAATAGTACGTTCGTCTGGCCGAACGTATTTGCCAGGGCTACGAGCTGGTGGGCCGAGCGTTCGATCAGGGCGGGATCCGCCTCCTCCTTCCAGTGATGCTTCACGGGATAAGAAGCGAGCACCGAGCCGTCGGTGAGCTTCGCCAGGCGCATCACGCGGTTGCCGTGCTGCTGGATAAGCCTACCGAGCTTCAGGTCGATCCCCGGGAAGCGCTGCTTGGCTTCGAGGGCACACCCCCGGCCCATGATGGCCGCTCCGTCTTTGCGCGTCGCGCCGTTCGTCGTGATAACCCGGAGGTCACACGGTTCGTCCCAAAGATTGCCCCTGGCCTCTTGCATGGACTACCTCCTTTATGAACCGCGGACCGTTGTCTGTTTCTCCTGAATCTTTTTTCTGCGCCACGCTAGAAGCGACAACAACACCTGCCCATGACAGATGAGCGAATCTTGCTCAGTGACGCCGCCCTTAGGAGCACAGAAACAACCCAACACCTCATCCTCGAGCTCACCAAGGTGTCGCAGTAGTCAACTGCCCTCACCACGCACGATCCAGTCTTTGTAGAGTTGTATCGCCTCTCCACTGGCAATCGGCTCTCCCGTGGACGGGTGTGGGTCCCCGATCCGGAACGGGTTCCCCCACTTCGAGCCGCGCGCAACCCACTTCGTATACCGGTCTCGCTTTACGTGGACGACTCGCCCCATGCTGTAACCTCCCTGCCGCGACCGTTCCGTCAGCAAGACGTCGGAACGGTCGTGATACGACCGTCCAGAAAACACCTTCAAAGCATACAAGTCTTGGCTGAAGACAAAAAAGGGAGCGGTTAGAGGTTGGTTTCCTCGTCGTGCTCTTCGTTATCCCTCAGGGCCGCCCGCCGAAAGCGGTGTAGTTCGAGGTCTTTTTCGAGAGTGTGCTCCGGGATTCTTCCGAGCAGCTCCTCGTAGGCTGTTAGCCGGGCCTGCTCCCAGAAGGCCGAGGCTCCTGAGTCTTCGAGGATTTCTTCGGCGTGCAGGAACTCGTCGATGAGATTGCGGTTTATTCTACGGGTGATGAAGTCTTCTACGCGGGACTGCCCCCGGACGTGATCTCTTTCCATCTCCTCGTTGGTTGAGTCCTCTTCGGGGGTGGGATTCAAGGCTTCCCGGAAAAACTGGTAACGCTCCCCGGCCTTGAAGGGATCCGGGAAGTATTCGAGATAACGAACGTGAAAGCTAGGTTCTCTCGTGTTCACCTCCGGGGCCCGGTCCGGTTCGATCGAAGGTGGGTCCTTCGGAGCCGCCAACTCGATATTCTCGTCTACAAAGGCCTCCCCCCCTACTACAGGCTCATCGTCAACGCCTCTCGGCTCTTCCAGATAGGCCACATAGCAGCCGGCGTAGATCCTGCCGGCTGCGGCGGCACACATCCTGCCGTCGGGAAGCCTCGCTGTAAGACTGCGAAACGGGTCGTCCGGAACAACTCCATCTATGGCGGCGAAGATCTTGCCTATCGAATCCATAGCAGAACCATTGTACATTCTCAGATCCTGCCTTTCTCCAATAAGTTGCTTTAGTTACTTTCGCAGGACAAAAAAAGGGCATAAAAAAAAGACCGTAAGAAGGGGGCTGGTATAGCCCCCTTCTCAACAGTGTTCGCTTTTCCTTAGCCGAGTTCGTCCACTAGGCGGTTGTACTCTCGCTCGGCGAGGTTCCTCCTTGGGAATTCGGAGGTAAACGGCTCCCTGGGTAGTGGTTGGACCTTTCCGACGAGCATTGCCGTACGGCCAGCGGCGACGGCGTAGCGTTCGCCGGGGCGGGCGTTCGGGTTCTCGCCGACGGCCACGGCGAAGGTGCTGCGGGACACGAGCCCGGTTACAGGCTCGTAGCCCTCGGGCAGTAGCTGGACCTCTTCGGCCCAGCGGGCCAGCTCGAGTTGTGTGTCGTGCGTCATGTTTTCTCCTTTCGGTTGGGGGTTTTATGACGGCTTGCTTTTACCGCTCGGCTAGTTGAATGGCCGGGGCTGCGGGTAAAAGGCCACCTCCCTTGCCCCCTTCTCCAGGTTGGTGATCGCGTCGTAGACGAACGCTGGTTTCGGTTCGTCATCGACTACCGAGCCCTCGTCCCAACCGTCACTACCGTGCGTGGCCTCGCAAGTGGGGTCGGCGAAGTGCAGGCCGCAGGCGGCGCACAGCGCGGGGCTTTCGCCGGTATAGCGACGGCGGGTCCGGGAGGCTCCGGACGGGCCTATCTCACGCTCGTAGACGACGCCTTCGGCGAGGTCTGCGAAGGCGTCGTTGCGCTGTCCGTAATCCGGGCGGGTGGTGAGATCCAGCGTCAGGCCCCCCGGCTGGCGCATCTTGGCCTGCAGGACGTCCTCCAGGCGCACTTCAGTGGATACTTCCATCATGATGCTTCTCCTTTCCGGTGGGTTCCGCTGGGTTGGCGATTGAGTCGTTCAGCTACAGCCCTATCGGGCCGGGGATCAGATGAGGGCTTCGCGAACCGCGTCGTAGGCGTAGGCCTCGTAGGCATCCTCGCCGAGATCATCCTTCAAGAGGTCCGACCAGGCTTCGAGCGCGCCGGGAAGTCCTGCATCGTAGGCGTCCTCGATCTCTTCGGGAGTCATGGACGTGTAGTTGATGCCCTCGCCGGTGGTAGGCGCGAAGAACTCTTCGGCGTCTGGAGTCCCTATCGGGAAGACGACCCGGACTTCGGTGTCGGGCCGGCCTGAGCCGGAGATATGGAGCGCCCGCTCGATGGACGGTGCGCTGACCTTCATCTGGCGGGTGGTTGCTCCCTGCTTCTGCTCGACGGTAACGGTAATCATCTTGCGTCCCCTTTCTTTGGACCTTCTTTTTTGAAATCTTTAAGGAGAGAGGGACGCACTTACGGCGTCCCTCTCCGTAACTCGTTACCTCTCAGGCGATGTCCTCGGCAAAGCCTTCAGCTACCTCGACGACCGCCTCTACCTCCTCGAAGGCGGAGTATTCGGCCACCTCTTCGGCGGCCATGAGCTGCTGCTCAGACGCCTCGGTGTTGCGGAACCTCCTTGGGGCGAGCCCCGCCGCCTCGTGATGATCGAGGTCCTCCAGGCCTCTCTCCCACTCCCCGACTTCGCCCTCGGCCTCCACGGGAGAGGTTTCGGACCAGGGGTTCACGATCCCGAACCGCTCGTCGCGGATCAGGCCGTTCAGGGACCGCCGGTAGCCGGTCTCGTCGAGCGGCTCGGTGGCGGTGAGGAAGACCTCACCCGTCTTGTGGGAGCGGACCCGGCGGACCTTGCCGCTGCCGGCCAAGGCGCGTAGCGCCGTCCGAAGAGCTCCCTCCGGGTTGGTTGCACCGGCCGCCAGACCCGAGTGGCGGGAGAGGAACTTGGCTTCGGCTTTGACGCCGTCGCGCCGGAGGAGGTGCAGGAGCTTGTGCTCCAGGTCCGG
>JBHJHC010000091.1:0-13473 GCA_050331175.1 Rubrobacteraceae bacterium
GAGCGGCTCTTTGCTTGGTTGCAGAACTTCAGAAGGCTGGTGGTTCGTTACGAGTACAAGGACGAGAACTTTCTGGGCATGGCGCAACTCGGGTGCATCATTATTCTGCTCAGAAAGTGTTTATGAGATGGGTTCTAGTAACTTCATAGTCTTTCGGGCAAGGCATTGGGAGGGTCTTTGACCATCCTCAACGAATCAGGAATACCGGATGTACTCTCCCCGTTGCAGGCTGTAAACGACCTGGCGGAGAGGTTTCCCGGTGCCCGGGTGTTCGTCGTCGGCACCCGTTCGGAGGCGCACCTGGCCCAAACGCTGCCCGCCCTCACGCGTTCGAACGTCACCCTGCGGCCCAACCCCCGGGTCTCGTTCATGGTACTGGAGCCGGATGGCCCGCCGGAAGAAGGCCAGGTGGCGGCCCGGACGATCGAGGCCGTCGCCGGCTCGTCCGACGTGGATCTGGTGCTCGTGCTTACGGGACGCCCGGCCGATTTGCTCGGCCTGGACGTCGCCTTCGAGGCCCGGCTCGCCGCCCGGAGGCTGGATCTGCCGGTAAAAGCCGTAGACCTGGGCTCTTCCTCCGCCTGTCTGTGTACGGATCTGGAAGACAGCGTACTCGCGGCCCTGGTGGAGATCTGCCCGGGAGCCGTCTCTCCCGCAGAGGAGGTGGTCGCCCCACCCCCCAAGCGGCCCGGTTTCCTGGAAAGCCTGTATCGCCGCAATAGAGACCAGGGTTCGGCCGAACCCACCATTCCGGTCGTGTTGGCGGGCGCCCTGTCGCAGCCGGAAACGATGGGCGAGCTGGCTGCCGAGCTCCGGAGCGCCGGCGTCGCGGTAGCCGGCACCGTTCCGGGCGAGAGGGCCATCGATCTTCCCGTCGTGGACGAGAACACGGTAGTGGCCGTCACGGACCCCTACCTGACCTCCACCGCGCGGGCATTCGAGGAGCGCGGCGCAAGAGTCGTGCGGACGCTCATGCCGATCGGGATAGACGCGACCGGCAGGTTCGTCAGGGACGTGGCAGCCGCCGCCGGTCGCGGCTACAACGAGCTGGGGCGCGTCCGGGAGATGCACCAGCGGTTGGAGCACCTCCGGGGCCGCATCCGGGGAAAGAGGGTCTTCTTCGCCGGTGACACCGGATTAGAGATACCGCTCGCCCGATTTCTCGCCGACGCGGGGGCGGTGGTGTTGGAGGTCGGCGCCCCGAGGTTGGACCGCCAGCTACTCTCCGCCGAGTTGCAGGCCCTGGGCTCCGACGTAGACGTGGTCGAGTCCCCGGACTGGCAGGGCCAGATGGAACGAATAGACACCGTCCGGCCCGACGTGGTGATCGCGAGCTCCGGCATCTACGTGCCGCTCGTTGCCCGGGGACATCTGTGCCGCTCTTCACTCGACTTCGCGCGGCTCGGTATCCACGGATACGAGGGTGCCCGGCGCATCCTGGAGCTTTTCGTTCGCACCTTCGAGCGGGCGGCGGTTCTGGATTCAGTAAACCTGTGAAGTTGTTGCGCAGCATCTACGAAGGTCCCGGCAGCCACGGCGTGCTGCGGGCGGCTTCCGGCACGCGGGGAATGCGGGCCGTACTGCGCGCCCTCCCGAGCGAAGCGTGCTTCCGCGCCCTCTTCACCTCCTGGGATAGAAGCGGCGAGACCCCCCCGGTAACGCTCAGCCCGATCCTGGAAAGCCGCGAAGGAAACCTCTCGCCCGGGGATCTGGGCCGCGACATCTCGCGGCTCGTGAACCGCCACCCCGATACCGAAACCGTGGCGCTCATCCGGTCGGACACCGCGCTCCTTTCCGAAGACAGGCTCGTTCCCGAACCTCTCGAAAACCCCGAGACCGGGAGGAACGTAAAGCTGATCTCCTTCGACGAAGCAACCCCCGGGATGGGTGAAATCTTCGCCGCGGACCTTGCGGTCGAGGAAATGGTGCGGGCCCACGCCAGGCCCATGGAGAAGAGCCAGGAGCCAACGGTCAACCTCTTCGGCCCGCCCGCGCTCAACCCCCAGGCATCCGCCGAGTACCAAGAGGCCGAACGCCTGCTCGAGCTCCTCGGAATCAGGGTCAACGCCCGGGTACCGCTCGGTGGCAGCGCCAGGGAGCTCACGCGCATTCCGCGGGCGTGGGCAAACCTGGTGCTCTATCGGGAGGTCGGCGAGTCGGCGACGCTCTACCTGCAAGACGAGTTCGAGATGCCGCGGGTAACCACCCCCATGATCGGGGCCGCCGGAACCGGCGCCGTATTGCGGGCGCTGGGCGACCTGTGCGGGCTGGAACCCAATAAGGTCCAGCGCCTCGTCTGGGGCGAGTTGGGCACGACATCGAAGCTGCCGTGGTTTTCCCGGCTGATCCCGCCCGAGCTCCTTCGCGGACGCCGGGTCGCGATTTTCGGGGATTTCACCTACACCCTGGGGCTCGGCTACGCCCTGGCCCGGGAGGTCGGCTTGGAGGTTATGTGGGCCGGGACCTACCTGGAGCACCTGGAGCCGGATTTCCTCTTCAACGCGAACAGCTTTACCGACGACGCCTTCTTTACCGACGACCCGGAAAAAGTCGCCGCCCGCGTAGAAGAAAGCGAGCCGGATCTCCTGATCGGGACCATCCTGGAAGGCGGCGTCGCCGAGGCCCTGGACCTGCCTTTTCTGCAACTCTGTCCTCCCGCGGCCGTCCAACCCTTCGTGCAAAACCCGCTAATGGGTTACAGAGGGTCCAGCTTTCTGGCCGACGCCCTGGAGCCTCCCCTCCGCCGGCCGGCGCGGCCACCCGAAATGGTTGCCCGCGGTATACCGTGGACCGAAGAAGCCCTCGAAGAGCTGGAAGAAGTCCCCGCCTTTCTCAGGGGCCGGGCCCGGAGGCTGGCCGAAGAGCACGCCAGGGAGACCGGCGCCCGGGAGATTACCCACGAGCTTTTCGGAAGATCCAGGATATAAGAGCCCGAACCGGTGAGCAGAAAAACCCGGAGGCAACCTTTGGAGACCTCTTGGCTGAGACATCTGTACGATACGGCATCGCGGTGGATAGCTAGAACAGGCACTCCGGGTTGGCCGGAATTGCGCGTTCCCGGTAGGTCGTGCGCAGCCATTTCAGCTTCCATCGCCTATCGCAGTAGCTTTCGCAGTTGGGAAACCAGTCCGCCGGCGCCGTTTCGACTGTGCTCTCGCAGCTCACGTTCTTGGCGTTCGAGTGTTCGTTGTAAGATCTCTATCTGGCCGCGGGCGCGCCCCAGTTCATATCTGATATCGCTCTCTGGCGGTCGGTGCGATCCCTCATGCCCATCTGCGGCTCGTTGTCCATCGGTTGGCCCGCTCGATGGAATACCCGCGGGTTCGAGCACGGCTCTTTCTGTGTCTTCGTCCGGCCCGGAGCTGGCCTCTCTACGAGTAGTCTTCCTCGAGCCCCGAAATCTGCTCCTGGCACCTTCCAGCAGGGAGTAACCGGCCGGGACTACCAGGAGTGTAAGTAAGGTCGAGGTTATGAGACCGCCGATGACCGGTATGGCGAGGGCGGAGGTTATGAGGGCCGACCCGCTGCCGATGCCCAGGGCCAACGGCGACAGGGCACCGATGGTGGCTGCGGCTGTCATGAGCACGGGACGCAGGCGGGCCTGCCCAGCCTCTACGATGGCGTCGGCCAGCGAACCGTGATGTTCTTTTGCCTTGACGGCGAAGTCCACCAGCAGGATGGCGTTGGCCACCACGATGCCGATCAGCAACAGGATACCCAGCATAGACGAGATGCTGAGCGGCGTACCCGTTACCAGCAGCGCCCCAAAAGCGCCGATAGTGACCAACGGTAGCGAGAGCATTATGGACAGCGGGATTATCACGGAGCGGAAGAAGGTCACCAAAATCAGGTAGACCAGGGCTATCGCCACCGCAATGGCTACGAAGAGGTCTCCGAACCCCTCCGCGATATCTTCGCTCTCCCCGCCTATGCTGGCTTGTGTATCTCCCGGTAGATCCAGGTCGTCCAGCGCGGCGTTCACGTCGCTCGTGACGGCGGTGGTGTCGTCGGCGGTGATCTCACCCGAAACCGTTACCGTCTGCTCTCCGTCCACCCGGTTTACGGAAGAGGCCGAAGTGCTCTCCTCCACGTCGGCGATGTCCCCGACCGTAGTGTCCGGCGCCACCGGCAGGTTCCTCACAGAGCCCAGGTCGGTCAGCGACGCTTCGGGTACGCCAGTGATGACCGGGTTACCGTTTATGGTCGTCTGGCTGGCCCGTTGGGCGCTGCTGTCGAACAGGGCGGCGATGGACTGGGTGGCGGCTGCGGTGGATATGCCGGCCTCCGCCGCCCGTTGCTCGTCTATGGTTACGCTGATCTGGGGTGCACCGCCGGTGATGCTGGTGTCTACGTTATTCACGTCCGGGTTGTCGCGTAGCTCCTGGGCCACCAGGTCTGCGGCCTCTCGGAGCTCTTTTTCCGAACCCTCGGTGATCGTGGCCTCGATAGAACCGGTTGAGATTCCACCCTGCAGGCCGGAAACCTGGAAGTTTCGTCCCCCGTATAGGTCGTTTCCTTCCTCTTCGATCCGCCGGACGACTGTGTCGGCATCAGCATCCTCGCTAACGCCGATAGTCACGCTGGCCTGGTTGTCCGGTTGATCGCCGCTGAGGTTGCCCGGGCTCGCGCTTAAAGAAGTCTCGCCACCGATGGAGACCTGGTAGGTCTCTACACCGGGGTCGTCGGCGAGAAACTCCTCGAACCGATCTACCGCGTCGCTGGTGTCCTGCAGCAGGGTTCCTTCCGGGAGCTCGATCTCGGCCAGGTAGCTGTCCGACTCACTCTCGGGGAAGAAGATCTGCGGCAGCAAGGTGGCCAGGGACAATCCCGCCACGAACAACACACCCGCCACGGCGAGCACCACCCAGCGATGGCTCAGGCTCCAACGCAACGCGGGCGTGTAGAGACGGACCAACCAGCCTTGGCTTTCGTGGCTCTGCCCGTCCCCACTGGCCGGCTTTTCGGCGTCCGGGACGGCTCCCCGGGAGACCCGGCGCCGGAGGAAGAGGCTGATCAGCACGGGGATAATGGTGATCGCCACCACCAGAGAAGCTATGAGCGCCAGCGAAACGGTGAGGGCGAGCGGAAGGAACAGCTCGCTAACGAGCCCGCCAACTAGGCCCAGGGGCATAAACACCGCTACCGTGACGAGCGTCGAACTCGTAATGGCGCTGCCTACCTCCGTGGTGCCCTTCAGGGCGGCCTCGTCGGAACCGTAACCCATCTGAATGTAGCGATAGGAGTTTTCCAGTACCACGATCGCGTCGTCCACCACCCGACCGATGGCGATGATCAAACCGCCCATCGTGATGATGTTCAACGTGATGTCGTAACCCCAGGAGAACAGCAGGGCCACGAGCACCGAAGTGGGTAGGGAAACGGCGGTGACCAGCGTGGCCTTCCAGGAACGGAGAAAGAGCATGATGATAATCACGGCAACCGCCGCGGCGATAAGGGCTTTCAGCAGCAGGTCGTTTATGGCCTCGGTGATCTGCTCGGCGTCCTCGTAGACGACCGTAGCCTGCCCCGCATCCCCTAAATCATCCCGTATTTCGCCGAGCACCACGTCTACCTCTTCGGAGATCTCAACGGTGTTGGCGTCGGGTTCTTTGCTGACGGTGAGCGTGAGGCTCTGCTCCCCGTCGGTGCGGGAGACGCCGGTGAGGTTCGAATCCACCTCCTCGATCGTCGCCACATCTTGCAACAAGACCTGTTCCTGAGCCTCGGGTTCCGCGGTCTCCGGGGCAGAAGTCGCGCCCGCAGGCATGGCCCCACCAGATGGGGCTCCACCGCCAGAAGCTCCACCGGAAGGCGTTCCACCCGAAGTCCCTACAGGAAGTTGCCTGAGGGCTTTTACGTCAGAGAGCTCGCCCGAAGCCTGGATAGGCGTGGAGAGGCCCTCGATCCTGGCTTCACCAGCCGGGGTGTCGGCGTTGGCTTCCTGTATGGCGCTCGTTACCGCCGTAGCGGTGAGGTTGTCTTCCGCGAGGGCTGCGGGGTCCAACTCTACCTCGATCACCCGCTCGGAGCTGCCGGCCACGTCCACGCTACCTACGCCCTCAATCTCTTCCAGGCGCGGCACGGCCTCGTCTTCCACGTAGGACGAGAGGCCCTGCAAATTGTCGTCGTTAGAGTCGCCAAGCTCTTCGTCGCCGGAGTTTCCATCTCCCCCGTCGGTCGCTATAGAGAGGATCTCGATAGGAAACTCGCCGGAGCCGCCCTGGGCGATCTCCGAGTCCAGGGCCTGGTCGGGGAGGGTGACACCGTCTATGTTGCGCCGAATCTCCGACTCCACGGCGTCGAGGTCCGTATTGAAGTCGAAACTGGCCTGGACGACGGACACCCCTTGCGAGGATGTGGAGTTGACCTCTTCCAGACCCTCGACGCCCTCTAAAGAGGACTCGATGGGCTGGGTTACCTGATCGTCCACGGCTTCGGGGCTCGCCCCCGGCACCGGGGTTATTACCGAGACCGCCGGGAAGTCTATTTCCGGAAGAAGCTCCTGGTTAAGCCGTGCAGTCCCGTACGTACCGGCCAGTACCAGCAACAGGGTCGCCAGGATGACGACGGACTTGTGTCTCAACGCCCAACTTACGATCGCTCTCATTGTTATCCTTCCTCTTCACAAAAGTGTTCGCGGTCTTCGGCCCGTGGCTCGGACCCGGCCAATTTCTCCGGTTTCACCAGGATCCCTTGCGTTTTCTCATCAGCATTCTTGGTCCTTTCGTACAACCCGGCATACCGTCTTGTTTCGGTGGGCTCTCAGTTCTCTCGGCTTTCGAGGTTCACCTGAAGCTGAACTTGCCGGCCGTTTCTATCCACCGTGACCTCGATCGTGTCGCCGGGCGCGTAGTTTCTGAGCGCGCCGAGCAGGTCGCCGGAGCTTTCGATGTCGGTAGAACCGACGGCGGTTATGACTTCCCCGGCTCTGATACCGGCCTCGTCGGCGGGACCGCCCGGCTCCAGCTCGGTGACCAGCGCGCCCGAGCCCGCCGAGATGCCGTAACTGCGGGCGGTTTCGTCGCTCAGGTCGGTGAGGTAGACGCCCAGGTAGGGGTGTTCGGCGGTTCCGTCCTCTATCAGTTGATCCGCGACGGAGGACACCGTGTAGGAGGGTATGGCGAAGCCTATGCTCTCGGCGCCGGTATCCGATGGCAGGTAGGCGACGTTTATGCCGAAGACCTCTCCGCTACGGTCTACCAGGGCGCCGCCAGAGGAACCGGGGGAGATCGCGGCGTCGGTCTGGATCAAGTCCACGAGCGCCGTGTCCTGGCTTCCGCCGGTGTATTCTCCCGACACCTCGCGGTCCAGGCCGCTCACCACGCCGGCGGTTACCGTAGACTGGAAACCCGACGGGCTCCCGACGGCGACGGCCAGTTGCCCGATTTGGATATCCGTACCGTCGCCAAACTCAGCGGGTGGAAGATCCCGGCGATCTACTCGCACAACGCCGATGTCGGTGTAGGTGTCGGCGCCGAGCACCTCTCCCCGTTCGGTGGAACCATCGGCGAAGAGAACTTCGACCTGGTCCATACCCTCGACGACGTGGGCGTTGGTAACGACGTATCCGTCCTCGCGGTAGATGACACCACTACCCGTACCCTCTTGTTCCTGGGTTCCGAATGGGGTCTGCTGGGTAGTCTGGATGTCGATCTGTACCACCGAAGGCTCTGCCTGCGAGGCGACCTCCACCACGACTTCTTCTCCCGCCGCGGGGGAAGCTGCCCGAGGGGGCTGGCCGTCAACCGGTTCGATTGACTGCTCCACTCGTCCCTGGAGCCACGGCACGCCGAGGATCGCGACCATCAAATAGTAGCTACCGACCAATAACAGGGCGACCGCCAGCATGGCTACCAGGGGCCAGCGCTTCGTTGTTTTCTCCTTCATCCTGGCTACCGCTACTCTGGCAACCGCCCCACATCGGAGTTTCTACTGGCCCCGAGAAAACGGCGCTCCGTCTTTTCCCGCGCGGTCTCCAACAACTCGAAGGCTCTCTCCCATTCGCCCTCCTGGATCAAATCCACGCCCGGCAACACGGCCTCCCGGTACAAAGCCAGGTAGACTTCCCGCTCTTCCCCCGGAGACAGGCTCTCTATCTCCCGGCACGTCTCGTAAGCGCGAACGGCCCTATCCTGGAGCTCGGTTGCCCCCAGGTCCAACCTGATCGAGTACTCTTCACAGAACATCTGGAGCAGCCGTAGTTCGTAGCATCGCTCCCAGTCGGATACGCCGGACCCTTCCCTACAGGCGACGGCGAAGTACGGGGCAAGGTGCTCGGGGTCTGCGCCATGGCCGGTTCCGGCTTTGGGGTTGGGGTTGGGCCGCGGGCCGTAACCGGGAGGATCTTCTCTCTTGAATAGTCGCGAAGCGTGCGGAGGCCGGGCCACGTCTTCTCCTCTCTCAGGGTCCCACTCCGGGGACCGGGATTTCGTTTGCGCTCGGATCACGAACGGATATTAAGGAGCCAACCTTAAATGAACCTTAAAGCCGGGTAACTTCTACATGAGACAAACGACCAGCTTACCGGAAAGAGCTAAGAATCCAGTTTCTACCCCAGCAAAAGGGTAGAGCCAATCAACGCGCGGCTGGGGCACTCAGGGCGGCGGCGAGGTAGGCCGTCATCCAGGTGCGAACGCCCTTTTCCATTTCGGGGTAGGTCTTCGGCGGACGGCTGCCTGACAACAAGGTGACCCGGTGAAACGCTATCACTACGGCTGTGGTCTGGAAACGCCACCACAGCTCTTCTTCGGGAAGGTGTGGCAGCGCACGGGCGAAAGCCCGCAGGTAACGAGCCTCTGTTTCCTCGACCTCGGCCAGCGCAACCCGTTGGAAGCTACCTCCGGCGTCGGCCAGAATGCGGGCAACCAGGCGTGAAACCACCAAACCGCGCTCTTCGTCGCGCTCGAGCAGATCCGCGAGCGGCGAGATGTACGCGCCTATCAGTTCTTCGACCGAGGGCGCCTCACCGAGGGCCTTACCAGTTTCCAGTTCGTCCAACAGCTGTAGCTGCTCCTCGTTGACAGGACCCATGATCCGGCGCACCACCGCCCGAAAGAGCTCCTCCTTGGACCCGAAGTGGTAGTTGATCGCGTTCAGATTGGTGCCCGCCACCGCCGTTACCGCCCGCACCGAGGTCCCGGCGAAGCCCCGCTCGGAAAATAAAGCCTCCGCAGCTTCCAGAATTCGTTCCTTTGTGCCCGAAACCTTCGTGGACAATACCCGCTCCCTTCGCTTGACACTATATCATACGTCCGTTACAGTAAACACTCGTATGAAACGCTCGTATGATACGCGAAAGTCAGGAGGTCCGGAGATGCCGCGACTAGAGATCATGAACCCTTCGAGCCTGGGCGACAGGCTCAAGCACGCGGCTGTCTCGAGCGCGTTCGGCTTTTTCCCGGAGGGTATGAGCTTTATGTTCGTCAGGACGCCGCTGGACTTCGACGCTTACACGACCAACATCAGCCGGTGGTTGAGAACCAGCGAAGATTGGTCCAAGGGCGAGGTCGAGTTCATGGCCTCGTTCGTCTCCGCCCAAAACCACTGCGTATTCTGAATGCTCTCCCACGGCGCGGTCGCGTCGGAGTATTTCGGTAAGGACCCGGTGGAAGCCACCTTCGCAGACTGGAGGACCGCTCCGCTGGGACCGGCGCTGAAAGCTACGCTCGGCATGCTGGAGTCGCTAACGCTCCGTTCCCAGAGCTTCGGGCATGAAGATGTACAAAGGGTGCTGGATGCCGGGGTCCGGCCGAGCGGGGTGGAGCACGCGGTGCTCGTAGGTGGTTTCCTGTTCAACATTCAGAATCGGCTGGTGGATGCTTTCGGGTGCGACATCCCTCAAGGCAAGGCGCAGCGGGCGGGCAAGGTTCTGAACTTGGTCGGTCGCCGGAAAGTCCGGCGCAAAAAGGGCGAGCCTGAGGCATACACCGGACGAGTCCCGGGGGAGGTAGAGAACCTCATCCGCGCCATAAGAAGGGGAGCGGGGGTTACCACACCAGAGCTGCGAACCGCGGTAGAGGCGAAGGTAGCCGCCCTAACGGGCGCTGCTCGACCGGAGCTGTTTGTCCCCGACTCGCTCGAAGGGTACCTGGAGTTGGTAGCCCGAAGGGCGGCGGATGTAACCGACGAGCATGTGGATCAACTGAAAGAATCTGGCTGGACGGAAGAGGAGATCTACGAGATCACGGTTGCGGGCTCGGTGGGCGCAGGACTCGCCCGGCTGGAGATCGCCTGGGACGCCCTCGCCCGGGCCACCAGAACGTAGGCGAAACGAAGAGAAACGGAGAAGAACGTGACGGGTTGCGCCGACATACAACAGGTAGTTCCGGTAGAGAACCAGACCGAGCGGCTCGCGGACGTCGAGTACGTGGAGCCGTCGGCCGAACGCAAGATAGAGCCGGGCCAGCAGGTAGACTCGCCCGTATTCCCGCCTCCGGGCGAGTGGATCGTCCAGCGTTTGACGGACCGGGATTACTGGCTCTACGCTGATGCGTACTCCGTCACGGCGCACGTGGGTGACGAGGGAGTACTGCTCGTGGACGCACCCTACTTCCACACGGTAGACGGCTTGTTCGGAGCCGTGGAACGGTTTGCGGATCTGCCGGTCGTAGCCGTGGTTTACACACACTCCCACGCCGACCACGTCGGGGCGACGCGAAGGATACAGGCCGCGATGCGAGAGCGGGGCGTGGAGCTGCGCATCATCGCCAGCGAGCGGTGTCGGCGTGAGATCTCCTGGTACCGGAACCAGGTCGCCGCGCCTACCGAAGTCGTAGCCGACGGCCACGGATCGTTCGAGTTCGAGGGCCGCGTATTCAAACACGTCACCCCGGTCGAGTGGGCGCACTCCGGCGCCGACAGCTACACGATCACGCCCGAGGGGGTAATAAGCTTCGACGATTTCGTGCAAGCGGGCTGTCTGCCGCAGTCGAACGTGAGCAACGTCCAGAACATGAACGGCTACATAGAGTTCGTGCGCCGGGTAGCCGGAGAGACCAGCTGGCAGTTTGCCAACTTTGGTCACGTGAACATCGGCAGCCGGGCAGACGTGGAGCGGACCCTCGACTACTTCAGGGACATCCACGAGACCTGCTTCCAAATGCTCTCCGAGCTTTGGGGTATAGAGGCGTTCGGGCAACTGCCCAAAGAGATGCTCGGAAACCAGGCCGTCGTCACCAGAAACGCCATGGACATGGCCGTCGGTGCTATAGCCGAGCGCCTGGAAGAAAAGTGGAGCCACATACCGCACTTCGAGGTAGCCCGAGATCACGTCGAGCGCGTGATGTGCGAGATCGGCATGTACTACGACATTACGGAGTTGTCCGGCGGCAAACCCGAGTTCACCCCCCTAGCTCCGTAGCTGGCAGGTTGCACAAACCACTGTCATCCAACCCGTGTTTTCGGAGTAGCTCGTTGGGGTTGGGCTCGGCTACGGTGAGACCAACGCTTTCTTTCGAGCGGGATCGCCTCAGCGTGGTTCTGGACTCGGCTGGCCTGCTCCCATGAGCGGGTCGGGCTGAGTAGACCGCTCCTGCGGTCGCAGGGGGCGGATGTGAGTCCCACGCCCGGCTCCACGGCCAGTATCGCGTCCGGGTAGTTGGCGAGCGCCCGCGCGAGGGCAACCCCACTTTTCCTGCCCTACGCCGATCAAGCCGAGCAAGGATCACGGGCTTCTCCTCCGGCTTCGCCGCGCGGTCTCCGATGTGGCGAGCCGGGAGTCCGGAGTCCGCCCGGGGCCCGGGATTGCGGCGGGCCGGAGGCGGGCGACGTACACCGCTGGCACGATGCTGGCAACGCCCACCGTAGAGAGGACACCGACGACCAGGAGCAGGAAGATCTCCGGCGTCAACCCCAGGCTAATGGGCGACGCACCACCCGGAGCGCCCGGCATCCCGCCTTCCATACCGCCACCCGGCATCGGTGGCTGGCTGCCACCGTCCGGCGCCACAGAGGGATCCATACCCAAAGGAGGACTGCCGGCTCCTCCTGGTCCTCCGGTAAAGGCAAAGGCGCCGGCTACTGCCGGTCCGGCCACGGCGAAGAGCAACGTCGCGGAGACGACGGAGACGGCGGCCAGGGCTACCAGCTCCGCGACGAGACGGGCGATCGCGTGCTCCCTGGGCGTTCCCGTTGCCCGGAGCACCTGTATCTCCCCCTTTACTCTTCTGAGCATCACGAAGGCCGCGAGAACGGCGACTCCCAGCGCGAACGCGAGCGCCACGAATAGCGCCGTGTTCATGATGCTCCGGGCCGACTCCAGGGGTTGGAGCATCGCGGCGAGTTGTTCCGCTTCGGAGGTCACTTCCGCCTCCGCGCCCATCACCCCTCGCACGTCGTCGGCCACCCGCTCGATCGAGGCGCCGTCCGCCACCTCGACGGTTGCGGAGTTGACCCCGTCGACGTCGTATAACCGCTGCATCGTCTCCAGCGGCAATACCATGGAGCTACCGGACCCGGCCACGGGTCCGGCGGCCTCGCTAGGACCAGCAGTGTCGTATAAGCCCACGACCTCGAACGCCTCGCCTTCCAGGTCGAGTTCAGAACCGACGTCCAGGCCGTTTGATTCCGCGAGGGATGCACTGATCATCGCCACGTCCTCACCAGAGTCGCTGGCTTCAAGCGGCCTGCCGGACACCGTCTCTAACTCGCCGCCGGCGAGCAGGATCCCGGACGCATCACCCCCTACGCCGTTGACGGTTATCCGCATCATCTCAGTTATTCCGCCTTCTCCGAAGGGCATTCCACCTTCTCCAAAGGGCATCTCGCCCTCGCCGAACGGGGAAGCGCCACCCCCGAACATCGGCATGGCCGGTGCGAGTTCGTCTCCTTCGTAGGCGGCTTCGGCCCGCTCTTGGACGTCCGCCACGCCGTCGAGGGCGGCGGCCTCCTGGAGTTCACGTTCCGGGAGTGCGTCCTGGGCCTCCAAACCGTCGGTGGGCAATATCTCGATCGTTGGGCTTACCGGGCGATCCATCTGCTCGATCCGGCTGCCTACCTGGACGCTGAGCAAGGCCATCGCCACCGCGCAGGCAATGAAGACGCCGAGCATTAGACCGAAGGTGACCGTGAGGATCGGCCGCCGCAATACCGCGAGCAAACCCTGTTTTATAGCAACCATTCGACCTCCCTTTCTGACGTAAGTGCCCCGTATCCTTTGGGGGGTCACTTTTGGGGCATCCCCACTCAGCCTGTGCGGACGGATGTGCGGAAGTCCGCTAGGGGAGGGAGCATAGACCCCCGCACCGTATCCGTCCGGTCTGCCGCCGCTGCGGCAAAGTCTCAGCCGCACCGGCGCCGGACAGGGGGAATATTAGGTGAGTTACCTTAAAGGACGCTTAAACGCTTGGTGTGAGTTGTACAGCGAAGATTTGAGCGGAAGGTGCCCACGCCTTAGAGTCGGCTTGCTACCCGATCCCGAAGGGAAAGGAACCGACTCCTCATGCTCGACGTGGACACCTTCCTCACCACACTCTA
>JBHJHC010000092.1:0-17590 GCA_050331175.1 Rubrobacteraceae bacterium
TTTCGGTCTCAAAACGCATCCTGGTTGTGGCACAATCGTCCATGAGGGAGCCTCCTTTGGCTACTGTCGAGTCTTGGACAACCCGACCATAGCGAAGAAGGCTCCTTCTCTTCAACTAACCTCGTGAATAATCCGGGTTAGGGGGCATGATAGACCGTGCCGGGCGTGAAAATATCGGGTTGCTTCCTACTTTCTCAGCTTACGCTTATCCTTCGGGAAGGATACTCGAAGAGACCTACTCTGAAGCAGAAGCGAGGTTGCTCGCTGGAATCGAGCGTTCCGGTAGTGTCGACGCGGTTTGCCTCGCCCTGCACGGTGCCGCCGTCACCGAGAACCACGACGATCTCGAGGCCCGGGTGTTGGCGGCCGTACGAGATCTGGTCGGGCCGGGCGTCCCGATAGTTGCCACGCTCGACCTCCACGGGAACATTACTGAAGAGATGGTGGAGTACGCCGACGTGCTGCTGGGCGTCAACTACTATCCCCACATCGACTTCTACGAGCGGGGTATCGAAGCTGTCTCCGTAGCCCGCCGAATCGTCGAGGAGGGATTGGAGCCTGTTATGCGGCTCGCGCGTCTCCCGCTCCTTATCCCGATGTCCACGACCAACCTATCTCCGGCGCGCGATGTAAACGAAGTCTGCTGGAAGCAGGAAGAGGACAGCGACATCATCGACTGCACCTTCTTTCACGGCTTTCCTTACGCGGATATCGAAAAGGCCGGAGTATCCGTGATTGCTATTGCCGACAAACGGGCAGACAAAGCGGATCTGGCCCTCGAAGAGGTGACCCGCGAGATCCAGGAGCGCCGGGACGAGTTCTTTCCAGAGTACCCCTCCCCTACCGAAGGTCTCGAGCAGGCCGCCACCGGCGACCGGAGAAAACCGGTGGTCATCAACGAGACTTCGGACAATCCGGGGGTTGGCAGTCCGGGCGACGGCACCCACCTGCTCGGCGCCATGGTCGAAGCGAACTCGACCAATGCCTGCTTCGGATACATCTTCGATCCGGAGGTCGCGGAGATCGCCCACGAGAGTGGGGTTGGAGCGTACGTCGACATCCGGCTCGGGGGCAAGACCGACGACCTGCATGGCGAGCCGCTGGATTGCCGGGCCTACGTAAAAGCCTTGACGGACGGACAGTTCGTGCATACCACCCCTATGTGGGAGGGCAAGAAGATGAACCTCGGGCGCTCTGCCCGCCTGCAGGTTGGCTCCATCGACGTCCTGGTGTGTTCCATCAAATCCCAGGTGCTCGACGAACAGGTGTTCGTGCTCCACGGGATCGAGGTCGAGCGCTACGATCTCGTCGCGCTAAAGTCGAGCCACCACTTTCGTGCTACGTTCGAGGACATTGCCGACCGGATAATTACCGTAGACGCCCCCGGACTCGGTACGACAGATCTGCACGCTTTCAACTACGAGAACCTGCCAAGACCTATCTATCCGTTCGATGAGATCTAGCGCGCGCTAGAGCGGGGGCTCGAAACGGCCGTCTGAGGTCAAGGGAGTCTCGACCACGCCGGGAGCAATCGCGTTTACCTCAGTCGCCGCATCAGGCTCCAACCCCCTCCGCGTTCGATTTTAGTGTAGATAAGACCTGCCACGACTACCGGGGCGAACAACGCCGCCATCATTATGAGCGTGTCAAACCACCTCGATAGAGGCGGTAGGGTAAAGGCGAGTACCGCCATAAATGCTGCAGTCCCAACGAGCACGGCGACCTGGCCGAAGCGGTCAGGCCGGCTTCTCTCACCGGCGCCGATATCAGCCGGTTCTTTTTCGTCGGTACTTTCGGGCTCGCGCATCGCCTCGAACACCGCTACTTCCCGCTCGGAGGTCTGGGTGCTCATCGATACCGAGATCAGGACCGCACTCGCCGCCAGGAGGGCAAACAGGCTTGGTGGCATCCACTCGGGGGTGATCTCGAAGATCCTTCCCAGGCCAAGGAGGAGGGCGACTACGCTCCCTCCGATCATGGACCATAGTGCTCCGGCCGTCGTGGCGTTCCGCCACATGACACCAGCGTATAGTGCGGGGAGCCACGCCGCCCAGAAGGCGGCTGCGAACAGGAACCCGTAGAGGACGCCGAACGTTCCTATTTCGGGTCTCGCCGTCCCCACGAACACCACTACGGCAACGAGTACTATCGAGACCCGGGAGACGACCAAGAGCTTGGACTCGGATACCCCGGGATTGACGTAACGTTGGTAGATATCCCGGCTGAGCGTGGCCGCCGCCTGCTGAAACAGGCTGGAAGCCGTAGACAACACCGCCGCTATGATGCCGGCGAGGGCGATGGCCCCCAGCAGGGCGGGGGCCAGATTCGTGGCCGCCCAGGGGAACGCGTTGGCCGATTCGATATCGGGTGCTACCAGGGGCATCAAGCCAAAGATGTACACAAAGCAATAGCCGAATATGGGCAACAGGAGGGCGAGGTAGATCATGCCGCGAGCCAGGCTCTTTTCGTCCCGGGCGATGTAGGCTCTACTGATCATCTGGGGCGAAGCGGTAACCAACACTATGCCGACAATCCCCAATTCGAAGAACAGGAAAATGGCTTCAAAGATACCGTACGTTCCGTGCCAAAGGGTAAATCGCGGCAGCTCTGCCGAGGCTCTCTGAAGCCCCTCGGGCCACCCGCCGGCGGCCGAGAGGATAAACGGGGCCAGGGCAACCGCGGCGAGAAAAAAGACTACGAACATAACGGTATCGGTAATGACTACGCCCCGCATCCCGCCGATGAAGGTAAAGACGGTTATGACACCGATCGTCACTACCAGCGAAGTTACGACGCCCCAACCGAAGATCGTTTCCAGGACCACGTTCACGCCGAGCAGTACCGCGATCAGGTACAAGATCATGGAAACCAACACTATGACCATGCTGGCGCCCCGGATGGTCTCGCTCGGGAAACGGGCGAAGAAGAAGTCCGGCAAGGTCCAGAGCTTCATGCGCCTGAGGTAGCGACCCAGGTACAGGCCTACGAAAAGGTTGCCGATCAAGGATATGCTGTTCACCATCACGAAAGGCAAGGGACCTATGGCATAGGCTCCGCCGGTGTACCCGATCAGGGCCACGCTGCTGGTGCTGGTGGCCAACAGGGTCCCACAGATCAAAAACGGGGAAGCGTTACGACTCATGACATAGAAGTCATCGAGTCCTTTGAGATTCCAGGCAGCGTACACCCCGATCAAGAGATAGACCACCAGGGAAGCTATGACGATAACACTGAATATGTCCACTACTGGTCTGCCGGGAAGCCGGAGACAGAATCTGGCACCAGCAGGTCGGCCAGTATCAGCGCCAGGCCTTTAACCGTGGTGATCAGCTCCTCTACCTCGATACTCTCGTCCGAGGTGTGCGAGTCGCCGGTACACCCTGGCCCGTATATGATGCTGTTCGTGATACCGGCATTGTGGACTATGAAACGCTGATCGTCGCTGCCGGCGGAGATCAGGAGCCTGGGGGACAAGCCTAGCGAAGCAACAACTTGCTGCGCTGTCTGCACGAGCGGCTCTCCGTCGGATACTATGGTGGGCAACGTGGCGTACGTCTCTTTGTACTGATACTGAAACCTTGCTTGCCCGTCGCTCACCTTCTCTAGCAACGACAATAACTCCTGGCGCTCAGCGTCAAGATCCTCGCTAGGTAGCAGGCGGCGATTGAAGGTCAGGGTGCATTTGTCGGGAACAACGTTGGTGGCGACTCCGCCATGGATAGTGTCGAACGATAGGGTCGAGTGCGTCGACTCCCGGGGTGTAACAGCGAACTCGCTGGTTTTCTCCAGTAAGCGGGGACGGAGCTCGGAGTCTACGACGGCAAGGAACTCGGCGGCCCTCTCCACGGCGTTAACGCCGAGAAGCGGGGAGCTACCGTGGGCTTGCTTACCGTATATTGTGATCTCACCCCAGATCGCACCTTTATGACCGATACCAACCCCGTCAGAGCCGAACGGCTCCGTAATGATAACCGCATCGGTGTTGTCCGGGTGTATGATTTCCTGTTCCACTAGAAAGTATGTGCCGGCGTTTGTAACCCCCACGGTTTCTTCATCCGGGACCGCGCTCTGGGTGATCGAGCCTGTCCAAGGCACACCGGCCTGACGGAGGGCTTCGACGGCGAAGATCTGGGCCACCAGGCCGCCCTTCATGTCGGTTGCGCCCCGCCCGTAGACTCTCCCGTTTTCGAGGTCGCCCCCGAACGGCTCGTGGCTCCAACCATCACCTACCGGGACCACGTCGTAGTGGCCGTTTAGATGCACCCTCAGGCCACCTTCAACTCCCCTCAGCCGCGCCACGAGGTTGGGCCGCGGTAGTCCATCGCCGTGAGGGGCAAGCTCTTGCAGACGAGCTTCGGGAACGCGGATTACCTCGACCTCGTAACCAAGGGTTTCGAGGGTACTTCCCATAGAATCTACGAAGCTTTCGTACTCCTCACCCGGGGGATTGATGGTCGGTATGCGAACAAACTCCTGCAGCAGTTGAACGATCTCGTCTCGACGCTCGTCGACCGCAGCAAGTATTGCCTGCCGGTCGTCATGGCTAACTTTCTCGCGGGTCATTCCCTGCCTCCTATTCTCCCCCGAAGACGTGGTAGATCCGGTCGGCAACCCTATCGATGAACTTTACCGGATCCCCGAGTTGCCAGTGCAGATGGCTCGGGTCGAAATTCAACCCAAACGCCTCGCGATGGCCGATGGCTTCGAGTGCCCGCCCGGTGGAGTAGATATCATAGCCCATCTCCCTGGCGAGCGGTGCGCGCTCTTCAATGGGCATGTCAGCCCACTGGCCGGTGATCCGGGTACCGGGTCGCGCCATGATTTCTCCCTTTCCCGGGTCTCTTCGTTACGTCACGGCTTCCACGGCCGGCCGGGTCCAGCTACCACTTTCCTCACTTCTCTCCACGGCGTCGAGCACGGCCTGGCAGCGGTAGCCGTCCTCGAAGGTCGGCACCGGGCTTTCTCCAGCTCTTATGCCGTCCAACAAGTCTTTTACAGCATGGATGAAGGTGTGCTCGTAGCCAACGGTGTGTCCCGCCGGCCACCACGCTTTCAGGTACGGATGCTCGGGCTCCGTGACCAGTACGGTGCGGAAGCCGCCCACCTCCGCGGCATCCCCAGCAAAGTACACTTCAAGCTCGTTCATGCGTTCGAGGTCGAAGGCGATGCTTCCTTCTGACCCGTTGATCTCGAACGCGTTGCGGTTCTTGGATCCGGGGGCGAGCCTTGTGGCCTCGAAGATGCCCGTCGCCCCGTTTTCAAAGCTCGCCAGGAATGTGGTAGCGTCGTCTACGGTCACCTCCCCCATCTCTTCGACTCCGTCTTCCAGGGGTCGCTCTCCTATGAAGGTCTTTGTGGTTCCGACAACGCTGGCTATGGTGCCGACCAGGTAATGCGCAAGGTCTACCAGGTGGGCGCCCAGATCTCCCAGGGCACCAGATCCCGCCTCCTCCTTGCGGAAACGCCAGACAAGCGGCAGCTCAGGATCCAGGGCGAGGTCCTGCAGGTAGACGGCCCGCCAGTGCCGGATCTCCCCGATACGTCCTTCCTCTATGAGCCGTTTGGCGAACGCTACGGCCGGGACCCGCCGGTAATTGAAGTTGACCATGTTCACCGTGCCGGCCCGACGGGCGGCCTCTACCATCTCGCGAGCCTCATCCAGCGTATTGGCCAGCGGCTTTTCGCAGAGCACGTGTTTGCCGGCTTCGAGCGCCGCTACGGCAATGCCGTGGTGGCTGCTGCCCGGGGTAGCGACGTCAACAAGCCCTATGTCGCTACGCCCCACGAGCTGACGGTAATCCGTCTCGTAACCCTCCCAACCCAAGGAATGCGCGGCCTGCCGAACCGCCGCGGCGTCCCGGCCGCAGATAGCCCGCATCCTCGGTACAGGGTCCACTTCGAAGAAACGCCCTATCTGCCGGTAGGCGTTGGAGTGGACTTGCCCCATGAACCCGTAACCAACGAGCCCTACACCTACCTCAGCCATTTCCGACTTCCTTCTCATCAAGTTCGTTCGCCTTCTCGGCCAGATCCGCGAGCCGTCGCATCTGCTTGCGGGTTGCAGGATAGAGCGAACGGTACACTTCGTGGCACTCCTCGTAGAAGCGAACATTTTCTTCAGCGGGTTCTTCGACTTCGTCGCGAAGCTCCACCCGCGAACTCGCCTCTCGGACGTCTTCGTAGACGCCCGCAGCAACGCCTGCCAGAAGCGCCGCTCCGTAAGCCGGGCCCTCGTCGGTGGTGGTGCGGTGAATCGGCAGCCCGTAGATGTCTGCCTGTAGCCGCCGCCACAGCTCGCCTCTGGCTCCGCCCCCCGTGGCCCGCACCTGCTCTATAGCCGTTCCGAGTTCTCGCATGATCTCCAGGGAATCCTTGAGGCTGAAGATTACACCCTCCATGAGCGCCCGGGTCATATGGGATTTTTCGTGCCGGTTCGTAAGACCGAAGAAGGAGCCGCGGGCGGCTGGATCCGAGTGCGGCGTGCGCTCGCCGGAGAGATAGGGCAGAAACAGCAGTCCTTCTGCGCCGGGGGGCGCCTGCGCGGCGAGTCCCGAAAGCTCCTCGTAGTCGAAGCGTTCATCCAGCGTGTCGTGCCACCAAGCGAGAGAGCCGCCGGCGGAAAGCGTCACGCCCATCAGATGGTAGGCGCCGGGCACCGCGTGGCAAAAGGCGTGCAGGCCGCCGGATGGGTCAGGGGTGAACTCCCCGGTGTGGGCGAAGATAACCCCGCTGGTCCCCACAGAGGAGCTGATAACTCCTCCCTGGATAACGCCAACCCCAACCGCCGCCGCCGCGTTGTCTCCCCCACCAGCGGCAACCGGTATGCCGGATGGGAGCCCCAGCTCTTCGGCAACGCTCTCCCTCACGTTGCCGGAGGCTTCGGGACCCTCGTACACGGCGGGCATCCACTCTTTGGGTACTTCCAATGCCTCCAGAATCTCCCGAGACCAGTTTCTTTCTCCTACGTCTAGAAAGAGGGTGCCGGCGGCGTCTGAGACGTCGGTTGCGTACTCGCCGGTAAGCTGTAGCCTGACGTAGTCTTTGGGAAGCAGCACGCGGGAGACCTTTTCGTAGTTCTCAGGTTCCTCGTCGCGGAGCCAGAGGACCTTGGGGGCCTGAAAGCCGGTGAGGGCGGGGTTTCCGGCTACCTGGATGAGACGCTCTTGGCCAACGGCTTCGGTAATGTTCTCGCACTGCTTTTCCGTGCGCTGGTCGTTCCAGAGCAGGGCGGGTCTTATGATCTCGTCGGAAGAATCCAGGAATACCGAGCCGTGCATCTGGCCGGTAAGCCCTATACCTACTACCCTGTCCTCGATCTGACCGGCGACTTCTGCGAGAGCTTCTTTCGCTCCTCGCCACCAGTCCTCAGGATCCTGCTCGGTCCAGCCAGGATGTGGTGTATGTAGCGGGTACTCAGAGGAGGCCTCCGAGATCAAGGCTCCCGATTCGTCCACGGCTATGGCCCGGACACCGGTCGTGCCTACATCCAGTCCCAGCAGTACACCCATCTCTCAAGCCTCCGGACGGGACCCCGGGCGGGACCCCGAGCGGGCCTGCTGCCTGCGCCGGGCTAGCTCGGCTTCGTAGTTTTCGTCTAACCCGAGGACCTGGTAGACGGCTTTCTGCCCGCCCAGCGCGTCAGCCCGGCTTTTCGCCTCTTCCAGGGCATCCCGGTCTACTTTCTGCGCCAGATCCCAGATGAACTCCCAATGCAAGATAGCCCGCCGAACGGCGTCCACCTGGTTCTCGGTGTAGGGGTAGAGGTCGAAGCCTACTATCTCGCCGTTCTGGCCGTAGCCCACGTCCTGCAGGGTCTGGGCGAGCTCTAGAGTTTGCATGAAGAAGTTGGTTCCTACCACGTTGTCGTCGTCGAAGGTCCCCCAGCCGTCATTGCCGTGCTGGTGTCCAAGCTTGCCCTCCGCGGCGAGGAGATCGGCGTACTCGGCCAAGTTCTCACCGTTCATTATGAGGTGCTGCCAGTCCATGTTTACCAGCAAACCGGAGGTATCTATCCCCTGCTCTTCGACCTTCCGGATGGTGTGGAGGATCATGCCTATGTTACGCATGAGGATGTTCATGGCGGGCTCTGACTTTTTGTGCTCCAGGAACACCTTCACGCCTCTGCTGGCCGCGTGGTCGACGCACTCCCCGATGCCGTCTACAAACATCTTCCACGTTTCGGCGTAGTTGCGCTGGAAGGTGTAGTTGTAGCCCTCGACACCGGGCCAGATGATAAAGTTGGCCCCGATCTCCGAGCAGAGATCAATCCCCCGCTTCAAGGTGTCCGTGCCCTGACGTCTTAGCTTCTCGTCGGGATTGACGAACGCGCCGAGCCTGTAGGTTGGATCCGTGTGCAGCCCCGCGGCGAGGATCGGAAGCTCCATACCGTACCCGTCGAGCGTGGAGCGAACCTCGGAGATATTCTCTTCATCCACTTCGTTCGGGTAGTGGTACTCGAGGCCATCCAGTACGTCGGAGAGCCCCTCGGCCACGCGCTGTGTCTTCTCGACCATACCTTCGTCGGCCACCTCCACGTGGGCGCCGGGGGGAATAAACCTCGTTATCGCCGGTCCGAAAGCCCAAACCCCTACGGAATTCCTGATCATTGGTGACCTCCTTTTTCTCGGTCCATAAAACCCCTACCACGCAGCCGGGTCTGTCTCTATGTAGCCACCGACCTGCGCCGCAGGTCGGATTCGATCTCCTCCAGGCTTCGCTCTTTCGTCTCCGTTACAAGGGTCTGTACGAAGATGAAAGCGAGAACGCCGATTACCGCGTACCCCAGAAACACAGGCCCCGGTCCGAAGCTGTCCAGGAATATGGGAAACGTCTGGGAGACAGCGAAGTTCGCCCCCCAGTGCAAGAATATCGCGAGTCCCATGGCTGTTCCCCGGATCTTGAGCGGCAGGACCTCCGGCAGCATAACCCACACCACCGCCCCCCAGCTGGCCCCGAACGAAGCAATGTAAACCGCCAGGCACGCCAACGTAATCGTGGCCGCGGGATCTCCCGGACTCGATGGCTCGGGCAGCAGCAGCGAAGCGACCCCCAGAAAGGCGAGGCTTCCGATCATACCGATGAGTCCCCCCAAGAGCAACGGCTTGCGGCCCAGACGGTCTATCAGCCAGATCGCCACCAGGGTTGCAAGCACGAATATCACCCCGACGGCCACGTTGGCGTAGATGGCTCCTACGTTTCCGTAGCCGACGTTGGTCAGGGTGGTAGGAGCGAAGTAGATAATAGTATTGATGCCGATGAATTGTTGAAAGCATGCGAGACCGATGGCGACTATCAGGGCTGGTCGAACCCAGGATGCCGCAAGTTCGCCAAGTCCACCCTCCTCCTGGCTTTCCACCTCCTTTATGTCTTCTATCTCCTGCTCCGTCTCCGATTCGTCCCGGGATCTGCGCAACACGCTCCGGGCGTCATCTTCTCGCCCCCGGCTCACGAGCCACCGGGGCGTCTCCGGCATAAAGATCATGCCCAACAGAAGGATGATGGCGGGTATGAATGCCAGGCCCAGCATCAACCGCCAGGCTCCGGCAGCGGCCAGAAACGCGTTGACGATATAAGCCAGGAGTATTCCGGAGACGATCATGAGTTGGTTTAGCGAAGAGATCGCCCCCCGGATCCGCGTTGGCGCGATCTCGGATAGATAGAGCGGTACGATGAGGGCCGCAGACCCGACACCGAGACCGAGCACGACCCTGAAGAAAACCAACACGCCGGCGGTTGGAGAGAGTGCCGCCCCGATAGCCCCGACCGCGAAGGTGATGGCAGCGATAATGATGATCGCCCGTCTTCCGAGCCTGTCTGAGAGCGGTCCCGCGCTGCCCGCGCCGACCATCGCTCCCAGAAGCAACGAAGCTACGATAAGCCCATCCAGAAAAGGTGTGGTGTTAAAGTCTTCGCTGATAAACAAGATGGCACCCGCGATGACGCCCGTGTCGTAGCCGAACAGCAAGCCGCCCAGGGCCCCGAAAAAGTACACGGGAGCATTTGACTTGTTGTTGGATGAGGCCGAGCCTGTGTCAGACATTCTCTAGATCACCTACTAAGTTGGGTTTCGAACGCACTCGGTTGGCATAACTCTCGTTTCGCCTAACACCCTCTCGCCGGAGACGCCCGGGTATCGTTCGGAGCCGGAACAGAGCGCTCGAACAAGCACTCCGGTATGCAAAACCAGGATGTTCTCGGGTCTCTCTGTACGCCAGCAACCACCCTCCCGTACATTCAACCCGCCGATCTGCGAGGCTCGGGGGACCGCCCGCTCTCTTGTGGGACCGACAGCGCGAAAAGCTCCCTCAGCACCAGGGCGACCGCTCCTATTGCTCCGGCGTCCTCGCCCAGGTCTCCGGCGACGATGCGGACCTGCTCCGCCATCTCAGAAAGCGCCCGCTCTTCGACAACCCTGGTAGCCGGTTCCAGAATCAACCCGCCGGCTTTCACGGTCGCCCCCCCCAGGATCACCAACGCCGGGTTGAACATGTTCACCGCGCTGGATACGCCTATGCCCAGATACTCGCCGGTCTCCTTAAGAATTCTTTTCGCCAGTTCATCGCCCTCCAACCCGGCGTTGATCACGTCTTCGGCTCCTACCTCGTCAGGGTCGTGACCGGCCATATGCCCGCCACCGGATAGCTTCAAAGCCCTGGAAGCCCTCTCGGCTATCGCAGCCCGGCCCACGAAAGCTTCCAGGCATCCGTGCCTGCCGCAACCACATTTCGGGCCGTCGAAGTCTATGGCGGAATGCCCGATTTCTCCCGCTCCTCCGTTGGCTCCCCGGTGCAATACGCCGTCCGTGATCGCCGCGCCGCCGACACCGCGGTGAACGATAACGTAGAACATGTTTCTCACCCCGCGACCGGCCCCGAACAGGTGCTCTCCGAGCGCCGCGGCGTTGGCATCGTTGTCCAGCAAAACCGGCAAACCGAACTCTTCTTCTACGAGCTTCCCGATCTGGAGCTCGCCCCACCCAGGATAGCTCGGAGGGCTGAAGCGCACCTCCGAGGGGTCTTCGAATACCAGGATCGGCCCCGGCAAAGCCATCCCGACACCTAGCACCTCGCCCAGTTCGCTAGGACACCCCTCGATCACGTCTTTCAAGACCTCCCTGACCTGGTCCATCAAAGACCCCGGTCCCCCGGCCATCTCGGAAGGTACACTTACTCGTTTCTTGACCGAAGCATTCAGGTCCGTCGCAACAGCGGTCAGGTTCCTGGTTCCTATATTCAGCCCGAGAGCACAGTGAGCTTCTGGAACGAGCCCCAGCAGGGTCGGCCGCCTCCCGCCCGTCGAAGGACCCGAGCCCATCTCCCGGATGAGCCCGTCTTCTACCAACTCCTCAGTGATCTTCACAACGACCGGTGTTCGAAGCTGCGCAACCCTCGCCAGCTCCGCGCGGGACACCGGTCCCCTGGTGCGCACCAACTCCAATAGGAGCGCCCGATTGTGCCGGCGGATATCTTCAGGCGCCTTACAACCAGGATATATGCCGCCCCTGTTTCCTACCTGCATAAGCCCCTTCCCACACAACTTTTTTACGTTCATGCAAAAAGTTTCCCCGTAAAGTAATACGTGATGCCAGGTTTGTCAACAAAGAAGGACGACAACAGCTGACTTTTATCTAGAAAATTAGAAAGTCGTCGAGATCGGGGCCAGCAGCTACCGTTGGTCTAGCTACTATGGCACCTTCTTCTCCGCTGACTTTCGCAGGCAGACCAGCCTCAGCCGCGGTGAGACACCTTCCTCGCGGGTTTCGTTTGCTCCGGTGTCCGACAAACACCCCGGAGCGTTCCGCTCCGGCGAACCGGGCTTCAGTGGGATGGCGATCTCACGGTTCGCACCAGGGGTTAGAGACTTTCGGCATCAACCAGCGGTCGTCTCTCCCACGGCTTTATCGGCGCTCAATGCCATCTGGGCCGCGGCCAGCCGGGCTACCGGCACCCGGTAGGGCGAGCAGGAGACGTAGTCGAGGCCTGTCTCGTGGAAGAACTTTATGCTCTCGGGATCTCCGCCGTGCTCCCCGCAAATACCCAGCTTGAGCTGAGGGTTTACCCCCCGGCCTTTCTCACAGGCCATGGAGACGAGCTGGCCCACACCGTCTACGTCTATCGTCTCGAATGGGTTCTTGGAGAGTATCCCCCCTTCGAGATACTCGGCGAGAAACGCTCCTTCGGCGTCGTCGCGCGAGAGGCCGCAGGTGGTCTGGGTGAGGTCGTTGGTACCGAAGGAGAAGAAGTCCGCCTCACCGGCGATCTTGTCCGCCACCGCGCACGCCCGCGGAAGCTCGATCATCGTGCCGACCCGAACGGTGGCCTCCGGACCAAGCACAGCGTCCACCACCTCTTCGAGGTCGTCCCGAATCTGCGCCAGCTCCGGCCGGAAGCCGACCAGGGGAACCATGATCTCCACGACGGGCTCGTAGCCTTCTTCTCTTACGGTCTGCGCCGCTTCTGCTATGGCGCGGACCTGCATCCGGTACAACCCGGGCCGCATGATGCCCAGCCGGCAACCCCGCAAGCCCAGCATCGGGTTCGCCTCTTCCAGGCTCTCTACAACCCGCAGTTGGCGCCGGATCTCGGTCGCTGATTCACGATCTTCTTCCAGTTCGGTGAGCCGGCCGTACAACTCCTGAGAATCGGGGAGAAACTCGTGGAGCGGCGGGTCTAGCAGGCGAACGGTGACCGGCAGGCCGTCCATCGCCCTGAAGATACCCTCGAAGTCGCCTTTTTGTAGGGGTTCGAGCCTGGCGAGTGCCCGTGTGGTGGCGTCTTCGGTCTCCGAGAGGATCATCTCCCGCACGATCTCCAGCCGTCCCTCTTCCATGAACATGTGCTCCGTTCGGCACAGTCCTATCCCCTCAGCCCCGAGCTCCCGGGCTTTCCCCGCGTCTTGCGGGGTGTCGGCATTGGTCCTGACACCCAAAGCCCGGAACTCGTCCGCCCAGGCGAGAACCTCCTCGAAGTCGTCGCTCAACTCGGCGTCTACGAGTGGAACGTCCCCCTCGACCACCCGGCCAGTCGAGCCCTCGATGGTGATGGTGTCGTCACCACCGAAGGTCTTGCCGTTTATGCTGAGTTCTCTGGCAACAGGGTCTATCTTGAGCGCCTTGCACCCGGTTACGGCGGGTATGCCCATACCGCGGGCGACCACGGCGGCGTGGCTCGTCATGCCCCCCAGGGACGTCAGCGTGCCCCGGGCACAGACCATGCCGTGCACGTCGTCCGGCGTGGTCTCTTTGCGCACCAGGATAACCGCCTCCCCGGCCCCACCGCGCTCCTCGGCTTCTTCGGCGGTAAAGACGATCTTGCCCGTGGCCGCCCCGGGTGAGGCGGACAGGCCTTCCGCGAGTACTTCCAGTTCCGCTTCGGGGTCTATGTAGGGATGCAATACCTGGTTTAACTGGTGAGGATCTATGCGCAGCACGGCCTCTTCGCGGCTGATGATGCCTTCGTCGGCCATCTCCCGCGCTATCTTGAGCGCCGCGATCGCCGTGCGTTTGCCGCTCCTGGTCTGGAGCATGTAGAGCTTGTCTTTCTCCACGGTGAACTCGATGTCCTGCATGTCCCGGTACTCGTTTTCCAGGCGCTGCATGGTTTCGAGCAACTCTTCGAAGGCGTTTGGCAGGAACTGTTCCATCTCGGCTATGGGCTTTGGAGTACGGATGCCGGCTACCACGTCTTCGCCCTGGGCGTTCAGGAGAAACTCTCCGAAGAGGCCCTGTTCGCCGGTGGACGGGTCGCGGGTAAACACGACCCCGGTAGAAGAAGTCTCGCCCATGTTCCCGAAGACCATCGCCTGCACCGTAACGGCGGTGCCCAGGTCGTCGGGCAAACCGTACTCCTTGCGGTAGGAGATCGCCCGAGGGTTGTTCCAGGAATCGAAGACCGCCTTGATGGCAAGCTCCAACTGCCCCCCGGGCTCCTGCGGGAACGAGGCACCCGTTTCATCTTCAACGATCTGCTTGTAGCTCTCTATGAGCTCTTTGAAGTCCTCGGCCGAGAGCTCCGTGTCGTCTTCGACGCCGCGCTCTTCTTTGAGCGCTTCGAGAGCCTCCCCAAACTTCCCGTGCTCTATCTTCAGTACCACCTCGCCGAACATCTGGATAAAGCGCCGGTAGGAATCGTAGGCGAATCGCTCGTCGCCGGTGCTGCGGGCGAAGCCTTCTACAGCATCATCGCCCAGGCCCAGGTTCAAGACCGTGTCCATCATTCCCGGCATCGAGACCGCAGCCCCGCTACGGACCGAGACGAGCAGGGGATCCTCTCCGTCACCCAGCGTTTTACCAATGGATCTTTCCAGCTTGAGAAGGTTTTCCTCTACCTGCTCGGAGATTTCTCCGGAGATTTCACCCGACTGCATGTAGGACCGGCAGGCTTCGGTGGTAATGGTGAAGCCCGGCGGCACCGGTAACCGCAAGCTGCTCATCGCCGCAAGCCCGGCCCCCTTGCCGCCAAGCAACTCCTTCGAGACACCAGCAGCCTCGGAAAATTCGTATACGAAAGATTCTCTCGCCACGGTCATGATCCTTTCCCTACCCCCGCGAGCCCGGCATTTATTCGATTCGGCGCTCTCCTAGCCGCCCGTGTTATTCCTTTCTATCCCGGATCCCGGGTCCCAGCGGAAGCCGGCTCTTCCCTCTGGCTCGCTACTGAGAGGTTCGGTCGCCATCCGCCGGGTGTGGGGAGAGGATAGATATCGGCCGCGCTTTCGGGCAGCATCCTCTCCCACCGTGTTTGAGCCTCTACACTTCTGCGTCTTTGGATACCACCTTCTTCGCCTTGGAAATCGACGGCCCGCCCGTGGAGAGCTCTTTGAAGCTCAGCTCCATGAGTTCCGGGCAGGTCCTGGTCTGCCGCCGCCTCGTCACTCACCCAGCCCAGATACCATCCTCCCCAGCAGCCTCACAGATTTTTTCTGGGAGGTCAAGCACCCTAATGTAGTCGATCCTGAAAAAGTCTACCTGACAGTCACCGCGATGGTTCCATGGGGCGAACGAGGGGCAAGGTGCGCTACAGACCGCTCTAGCAAGCACGGGCACAAAGCTCCGAGCGCCACCCATTATGAGTCGACCGTGGATGGGAAAGCAGTCGTTGCAACCGGCACCACTTGACATATAGGGGCGTCGTTACATTGCTCGCGAGATCTGCAAGATCCTGAGTTCTTTATCGCTCCGGGAACCCCCGGGGGTCTCGGCACCTTGACGAACATAGAAGCATCTGCGGGCCATCTGTGCCCCAAGCGGAAAACGAGGCGCTTCAGAAGGGAAACCGAACAATTGGAGGCGTGGGTGTTTCCCGCTCTCAAAAGCGCCGTGATCAGATGTCCGCTCTGGCCGTCGAAGACGAGCAAAGGATGATACATGTGCTGGCGGTAATAGCCGTGGTAGTAGGAGCCTTCCTGCTCTCCGTGGACTGGGTAGTCGGTAGCATCGAAATCCAGAAGCACCTTCTCCGGCGCGCCCTCCTCTCTCGCTCGCTGAGATAGAGTTCGAATAGGATCTCGGCTATTTGGTGACACGAGCGTCTGGTGGCGGCGTTCTCCAGGCGGCAGATGGTTGGCTGGCTGGCGAGATCTTCCCCGCTCTCGGGCGTCTCTCCGCAGCAGAGCTTGAACAAAGTATCTTCCCGGAGGGTGTCGGCGTCGTTCTGATCCTCGTATCCACACGCTATCTGAAAGACGCGCTGCTTGACAAGCGAGGCCAGAGAGTGGCGTCCTTTCCTCGTTCGCCACTCGGGTACACACTCGGAGATGGCTTCCAGCAAACCCATCTGTGTGTCCACCGAGAGCCACAGCAGTCCGCCATCGGAACTAATGCGACCGCCGTCAAAGGCGGCTTCGACAGTAAGGGCTGCATCGGTCTCAAAACGCATCTGGGTTGTGGGACAATCGTCCAAGAGGGACCTTCGTGAATAATTCGGGCTAACCCTCTTCTACGGGGGTCTTGGGAGGCTATCCACCGCTTGGACCGCATCCACCTCATCGAGAGAAGCCGCGTCAAACTGCCCCGGACGCTCTCCCCCGAGGCTCGCTCGGGCGTGCCTCGTTCCTGAAAGGCTGCCACGGCGGCCATCGCAAGCCTCCAGTTTGTCGAAGGCGTCGGGGTTCCTGTTGAGGCGGGAGGACTTCGCCCTTGGATCTGGCAAGAAGCAACTGCGAGCGGCCCAGGATGTAGTGTCTTTGGAGCGCAGCCCAGCCTGAAGAGGATAACGCTCCTTTGTGTAAAACCGAACGTACGAAGATTGGAGTTTTCATGGTAATTACTGCAACCCGTCAACCGATACCTATCCTGAAGATGGCCCAAAATCGGTGGTGACTGGCCACCCCCGCAAATACAAGCCCGAACTCGGAAATAGTCCGCACAAAAAAAGACGGGCTCCCGAAGGAGCCCGTCCCAGTAAACCCTACCTTAGACTACTTGTTACCCGAAGATGCGCCGGGCGAGCAGGCCGCCACCAACCAGCAGGGCACCAGCGCCCAGGGTGAGCAGCGAAGCGCCACCCGTGTCCGGGAGCATGCCGCCACCGGACTCGCCACCGGAGTGACCGCCACCGGAGTGACCGCCACCGGACTCGCCACCGCTCTCAGCGGCGGGAGCGGGGGCGGCCTCATGGTACCCGCTGTCGTCCTTGTAGTAGACCTTGCCAGCGTCGTCCTTGTAGTAGTGCTTGCCGTCTTCGCCTTTGTAGTGATAGTAGTACTTCTTGCCGTCTTCACCGTTCTCGACAACCTCGTTCACGACGATGTCCCCACCAGCGGCGAGACAGTTCTGAACGACTTCCTGCGAAATGCCGAGCTCCTGGGCGATACCGGCGGCAGACTCGCCGTCGTCAGCGGCGGCGTTGGCATCGCCCTCCTGAACCTGGTTGCCCGCAGCGGCCAGCACGGCGTCACAATCGATGTACTGGTTGACACTATTGTCAACGTCGTCATCACTCTCAACTTCCGCCTGCGCCAAAGCGGGAGCAGCGGCTACCAATACCATGGCCAGCATAGCTGCCAACAACATCAACTTCCTCAACTCACTACCTCCTTGGTTTGGGATTTTTTCTCCACGCGAGGGTTTACTCTGCAAACCGGATTTTGTACGCTGGACGATAGAAAGTCAACATCAGATAACAGAAAATATCCAAAAGCCTTTCCAAACCTTAACATTTATACATATAACCAGCTTTGAGGAGTTGGGATATCTCGCGCCGCCATAGCCCCTGAGGTTCGACGCGTTGGCACTTTATTACTGGAACGTTCGTCCGGTAGCAGCTTGGCGCGGCTTGGCTACGCCTTGCGATTTCGGCTTTCGTCGTTAGCCTCATCGGCGAGTGTAAGAATCGCGCCTTCCCGTACGCCACCCCGGGCCACGGACAAGTCTTCCCGGTCGAAGTGGTACAGAATCGCTGCCAACGTCGTTGCGGCCGTGGGCATTAGCCGCGCCCGCTCAGGGGTGAGACCATACTTGCGGGCCAGCACCTCTGAAGGGTAATCGCTGGTCTCCTTTGCCAGCCGCCTCAGGCGCTCCGCGGTAAGGTGGTCTTGTGTGATCCTGAGTATCGCCCGGGCCGAGCCTCCAACCGCCACTACCGGCACCCGC
>JBHJHC010000093.1:0-16905 GCA_050331175.1 Rubrobacteraceae bacterium
ACGGCTGGTTCGAAGAAGCGCTGGCCCGCTCGGAGGCTGGCGTCGAAGCCGCGTTCGCGACCGTTAGCGTCCGCACCGGCGAGCCGGTGGGCAGCAGCCGGTACCTCGCTCTCCGGCCCGAGCACCGGGGGTTGGAGATCGGCTGGACCTGGCTCGCGCCTGCCTGGTGGAACACCGGGGCGAACGTCGAGGCAAAGCTGCTCATGCTGGGGCACGCTTTCGGGTACCTTGGATGCCGGCGCGTCGAGTTCAAGACTGACGCCCGCAACGACCGGTCCCGGAGGGCCCTCGAAAAGCTGCCCGCGAAGTTCGAAGGCATCTTCCGCAAGCACATGCTCGTCCGGGACGGCGAGAGCCGGGACTCGGCTTACTACAGCATCATCGACGACGAATGGCCCGAGGTCGAGGCCAACTTGAAAAGACGTTTGGAGGCACGATGAACGAGAAGCCGGAGATGGCGGCGGGACGGCGCGCGGCAACGGTCGAGGAGGCGTTGGAGCGTTTGCCGGGGCCGGACGGCGAGCGCTTCGCGAGCGTGTTGGAACACGGAAGCCTGGAGGTGAAGGTCTACGCGCCGCGCGACCGGGATCCGCAGACGCCGCACACCCGCGACGAAGTATACGTGGTCGTGCGGGGAACCGGTGAGTTCGCCAACGGCCCCGACCGGCATCCGTTCGGTCCCGGCGACGTACTGTTCGTGCCCGCCGGCGTCGAGCATCGCTTCGAGGACTTTACGGAGGATCTTGTGGTGTGGGTGGTCTTCTTTGGGCCCGAAGGCGGAGAAGCCGGGGCGCAGGGGGCGTAGTGGATACATCGAACGACGGACTGCGCGATCGGCACCCGTTTCACATGCACGACGCCATCCGGTCGCAGCCCGAAGCGTTCGTCCGGGTCGTTGGCCGCAACCAGGACCCGGCGGACGGGTTCGCCGCTGAAGTAGCTTCCTGCAAACGCCTTTTTCTGGTTGGTATCGGAACTTCGTACCACGCGGCACGGGTGGGCGAATATCTCTTGCGCTCCTACGGTGGCGGGATGCCGGTACAGGCGATCCACGCGTTCGATTTCGCGCTCTACGGGCCGGAGCTCACGCCGGAAGATTGCGTGGTCGGCGTCAGCCACCGGGGGAGCAAACGCT
Source organism: Rubrobacteraceae bacterium (assembly GCA_050331175.1). GTDB lineage: Bacteria > Actinomycetota > Rubrobacteria > Rubrobacterales > Rubrobacteraceae > SIRX01. The sequence continues at coordinate 1,136 of JBHJHC010000093.1, forward strand.
ATACGGCGCTCGCCCTGGGGCGTGCCCGGGAGGCTGGTTGCCGAACGGCGCTCGTTGCCGGTGAGGGAGCTTCGGTGGACGCCCCGGTTGGCCGGGTTTTCCCAACCGTCCCCCAGGAGCGTTCGGCGGCCCACACCGTAAGCTACACCGGAGCCGGGGCCGTGCTTTCGCTCCTGGCCGGGCGTGTCGGCTATCATCGTACGGGCGAGACGACCCTGCCAGAAGCGGTGGTGGAGAAAGAGGTGCCGGCGGCGTTGCGGGAGGCGCTCGGTTTCGAAGGCGCGATGGAGAATCTAGCCTGCGACCATCGGGGGCGGCGGAGGATCTGGCTCGCGGGTGGTGGTCCGGGCGCGGTGGTCGCCGAGGAGACCGCGCTGAAGATCAAGGAGACCTCCTACCTGGGGGCCGAGGGTATGCCCACGGAGACGCTGCTGCACGGTCCGTTCCAGTGCGTCGAAGCGGAGGATCTCTTTGTCCTGGTCGCCCCCACGGACGTCGCGCAAGAACGGACGTTGGAGGTCCTGGATCTCGTCCAGGAGATCGGGGGCGCCTCCGTGATAGTCGGGGACGGCGTAGAAAGCTCGCCCGGACCCGCGGAGGTCGTAGGGGTGCCGGCGGTTCCGGCACCGTTCAGCGCCCTGACCTGCCTGGTTCCGTTGCAGCTGTTCGCCTACTATCTGGCGCTCGCCCGCGGCACCAACCCGGACAGCTTCCGGGCCGAGGATCCACGTTTTTTCCGGGCCAATGTTTCCGGGCGCCTCTAGAGCGGATAGACTCGACGACCGTGCGTCTGTTCTACACGCTGCTGCTCGTTTGCGTCACCGCCGTCTGGGGCTGGACGTTCGTCGTCGTCCAGGACGCCATAAACGCCTACAACGTACTCGGCTTTCTCTCCCTGCGTTTTATCCTGGCGGGGGCCGTACTCGCGCCCTTCCTCGCTCCCAGGATGACCCGCCGGACGCTCTTTGCCGGCCTGGGTATCGGGCTAGCGCTGGCCGTGGGCTATCTCTTTCAGACGTGGGGGCTCCTGTACACCACGCCTACCAACTCCGGGCTTATAACCGGGCTCTTCGTGGTCTTCGCGCCGCTCACCGCCTGGATCTTCTTCAAGGTTCGAATACCGCCGATCGTCGTAGGAGCCGTCGTCTTGAGCCTTTTCGGCATGCTGCTGCTTACCGGTCAGAGTGCTTCGCTGGGCAGGATCGGCGACGCCCTTACCGTGGTTTGCGCGGCTGGGCTGGGGGCGCACATAGCGCTGCTCTCCCGCTACGCGCCGGAGCATGATGCCGGGGCCCTGGCGCTCGCCCAGATGTTCTCGATGGCCGGCCTGTTCTCCGTAATGTGGGTGGCCTCCCCCGGGCAGCTCACCGCCCCGCCGGCCGAGGTATGGTTCGCCATCGCGCTCACGGGACTCGTCGCCTCGGCGGGGGCTTTCTACGTGCAGACCACCGTGCAGCAGCGCATCCCCGCGGCGCGGGCGGCGATCATCCTGACCATGGAGCCTGTCTTCGCAGCCCTCTTCGGCTACTGGCTCGCCGGAGACCGGCTCTCGCCGATACAACTCTTCGGCGCTGGACTGATACTCTCCGCCCTGTTCGTCGGAGAAGTGTTGCCCGTGCTCCGGAGGCGCAAGTAAGAAGCTATCGAAGAAGAGGGCGGTCTGTAGAGACCGCCCTCTTTGCAGAGCGTGTTCCGCGGTTTCGGTTAGGAGGACTCCGGGGCGTCGATAAGTTCGACCCTTTCGATCTGCCCTTCGGGATCAAACTCCCACAGCTCGTACTGGGAGGTAACGTCGCCGTTGTCGTCGAAGTCCTCAGATCCGGCAGCACCCTCGTAGTTGATGTTCTCGCCGTCGGCGGCCAGCTCCAGCCCCTCGCAAATATCGGTGGGGAGCACCTCTTCGCCACCCCGGGAAACGCCCTGAAGGTTTTCCTGGATCGTCTGCCCGTCGGTGTCGCCGCCGGCCGCCGCGGCCAGGGCCGCCAGCATGACCGCGTCGTAGGTGTTTGCCGAGAACGTGCTGGGCTCCTCATCGAACTCTCCGTCGTACGAGGAAACGAATTCCTCTCCACCTGGGCCTTCGGAGGCTGGACGGGTACCCCTCTCTCCTTCCAGGTCCACCCCGGCGTCCTGCGGGAACTGCGGGTCGGCCAATCCATCGGTAAAGAGGAACGGGACCTCTCCGATAAGTCCCGTCTCCTGCGCAGACTGAATGATCGAGGTTCCGGTTTCGGGGAAGGCGACCAGCAGGATCGCGTCCGGGTTGCCCCGGGAGGCCTGCTGGACCTCGGAGTCGAAGCTCTGCCCCGTTGGGTCGTAGGCCACGTTCTGCGAGACCTCGCCGCCCGCGTCGGTAAAGTCCTGCTCGAACGTATCGGCGATGCCCTGGCCGTAGTCGTCGTTCAGGGCGATGACGTTAACCCTATCGTAGCCTTCCTCCTGGGCGATCTCGGACAGGATCTCGCCCTGCAGGTTGTCCGACGGGACGGTGCGGAAGAAGTAGCCGTTGTCATCGTAGTCCGTGAAGTCCGGGCTCGTGGAGGCCGGTGAGATCTGGACCACGCCAGACTGGGCCGCCGTGTCTACCACAGCAAAGGAGATCCGGCTGGATGCCGCCCCTACGATAGCTCCCACGTTGTCCGAGTTGATGAGCTTGTCCGCCGCGTCGGCCGCGGTCTGCTCGTTGGTGCCGGAGTCCTCGTAAGTGGGTTCGATGCCCATCGTGTCGCAGGCCCTGAGCTGCTTTACGGCCAGCTTGGCCCCGTTCTCCATACCAGGTCCAAATTGCGCCAGGTCTCCCGTTAGCGGCAGTATGGTACCGATGCTCAGGTCGAGGCTGCTGAGGTCCACGCCGTCTCCGCCTCCGTCGCCTCCACCACCCTCATCTCCGCCGCCGCCACCGCCGCCACAAGCCGCCACCACGACCAGCGAAGAAAGGAATAAGGCTACGAGAGAAAATCTCTTGAGTACCCGCAAAACTCTTGCCTCCTCTGTAAAGGGTCCCGGTAGCTGACGGAAACACATACCATTCTTGGCCTTAGATCCCCAGGCTACGGAACCACATGACCCATTCTCCTAAGAAATATACATAAAGCGCGCCCGATAGGCAACAGATCTACGGCCTATTTGCATAATATATACATTTTCCAAGCGAATATAGCTTGACAGGGGGAGGTGGTAGGGAGAGAATTTGCGACGATCCTCTTTTCTACGTTAGGAAGAAAGAAGTTTGGCAGAGGCTCTCCAGTTAATTGCCAACGGAGTTGTCATAGGTTCGGTAGTAGCTGTGGCGGCTGTTGGGCTAACGCTCGTCTTCGGGATACTGCGTTTGATCAACTTCGCCCACGGTGATTTTCTGACGCTGGGCGCGTTTGCCGCCGTGGTAGGCACTGGATTGGGATTGCCCTTGATCGTCGCCGCGGTTCCGGCGATCCTCTTTGGCGCGGCCTTCGCCGGCGGGCTGGAGAAGATTTTGTGGGGCCCGATGCGCCGCCGGGGGGCTTCGACGGTCAACCTGCTCATTATCTCCATCGGGCTCGCGCTGGTGCTGCGGTACACGATCTACTGGATCTTCGGGCCTGGAGTCCGGCGGTACGGGCCGGTCTCCGAGCGCATAGACTTCGGGCTCTTCGCCCTGACCCCGCAAGACATAGTCATCATCGTCGGTAGCGCGGTGGCGCTCTTCGGGGTCGCGTTATTGCTCCAGAAGACCCGGATCGGGAAGGCGATGCGGGCGCTCTCGGACAACCGGGACCTGGCCGAGGCCAGCGGTATCAACGTGGAGCGGATCACGCTGGTCACCTGGCTTATCGCGGGGGCGCTGACGGCCTACGGGGGCATCATGCTCGGTTTGCAGGGGCGCATCTACGGCAACATGGGTTGGTTTCTGCTGCTGCTCATCTTCGCCGGGGTAATACTCGGCGGCATCGGGTCGGCCTACGGGGCCATGATCGGGGGCCTCATCATCGGCGTGACCCAGGAACTTGCCACCCACTCGGCCATCGGGATCCCCAGCGACCTCAAGATGGGGGTGGCGTTTCTGGTCTTGATCGTGGTGCTGCTGTTCCGGCCGCAGGGGATAATGGGGAAGAAGCAAGCACTATGATAGCTTACCTGGAAGGCGTACTTCTCACGGCGGGTATCTTCGCGTTGCTGGCCCAGGGGCTGAACCTGCACTGGGGATTTACCGGGCTGCTCAACTTCGGGCACGTCGCCTTTTTCGCCGTCGGGGCGTACACGATGGGGATATTGAACACCGAGTTCGAGGTTGGCTTGTTGCCGAGCTTTGTGGCGGCGATGTTGGCTGCCGTGGTGCTGGGGGTTATCGTGGGCTTGCCGGCGATCCGGCTCCGCACGGACTATCTGGCCATCGTCACCATTACTATCGGGGAGATCTTTCGCCTGGTGCTCAAATCCGGTCCCGGCGTTACGGAGCTTACCCGCGGGCCGCGCGGCATCCGGGGCTTCTCCAACGAATTCTTCTTCCTCCGGGAAGACATCGGCCTCGGCTTCCTCGACCCCGACCAATACCTGTTGGTCCTGGTGTGGATCTGCGTGGCGGCCGTCGGCCTGTTGCTCTGGGTTCTATTGAAGAGCCCGTGGGGCCGGGTGCTAAAGGGTATCCGGGAAGACGAAGACGCGGTGCGCGCCCTGGGTAAGAACGTGACGGCGTACAAGATGCAGTCCTTCGCCCTCGGGGCGGCCATAGCGGGGCTCGCGGGAGTGTTCTTCGCGATGGACATCGGGAGCCTCGCGCCGGACACCTACTTGCCGATCATCACCTTCTACGCCTGGACCGTCATGATGCTCGGCGGATCTGCGAGCCACTGGGGCCCGATTGTCGGGGCGGTCATATTCTGGACCATCTTCAACGGAACCCTTTACATCCCGCGCGAGATCATCTCCGGCGCCGAGGCGGCGTACCTGCGCCAGATCGGGGTCGGCGCGCTTATCATGGCGATCATGATCTTCCGTCCCCAGGGCGTTCTGGGTAACAAGGAGGAGATGGTCCTTGACCGGTGATAACGGCGGCAAGCCCATCCTGGTAGCCGAGGACGTCCGGCTCTACTTCGGCGGCGTGGCGGCCGTGGACGGGGCCTCGCTGGCGGTGGAGCCCGGCAGGATCACCGCGCTCATCGGCCCCAACGGCGCGGGTAAGACGTCTTTTTTCAACGCCGTTACCGGTTTCTACAAGGCTGACGGCGGAAACATCACGTTCGATGGCGGGGATATCTCCGGCAAGTCTCCGGACGCCATCGCCCGCCGGGGCCTGGTACGGACCTTCCAGCTAACCAAATCTCTGGCGAGGATGTCCGTTTTGGACAACATGATGCTCGCAGCCCCGGGCCAGACGGGGGAGATGATCTTCACCGCGTGGTTCGTCCCGTGGATGATCCGCAAACAAGAACGCGCCAACCGCGAAAAGGCGATGGAGCTCCTCGAGCTCTTCAACCTGACGGAGAAGAAAGACGACTATGCCGCCACCCTCTCCGGCGGCCAGCGCAAGCTGCTGGAGCTGGCCCGCGCCTTGATGATGGATCCCAAGATGATATTGCTCGACGAACCGATGGCCGGCGTAAACCCGACCCTCGGGGCCCGGCTGTTAGAGCACGTCGGAAGGCTCCGCGACGCCGGCATGACCTTCGTCCTCGTCGAGCACGACATGGACGTGGTCATGAACGTCTCCGAACACGTCATCGTCATGGCGAACGGCAAGGTCATCACCCAGGGTACCCCCGACGAGGTCCGCACCGACCAGGAGGTGATCGACGCCTACCTGGGCGCCGGCGGCGGCGCGGTGGACGAGACGATAGACGAGACCGTAGCCGAAACCTCCCTCGACGAGGAGCGCGATGGCTGAGACATTGCTCGAAGCCAACGGGCTGTACGCGGGCTACACGCCCGAAGTAGACATTATCCAGGAGTGCGACGTAGACGTCGCTGCAGGCGAGTTGATCAGTGTTATAGGCCCGAACGGCGCCGGCAAGTCCACGCTCATAAAGAGCCTCTTCGGTCTCGTCCCGATCCGGGACGGCTCGGTCGAGTTCGAAGGGGAAGACGTTACCGGAGCTTTGACCCACCGCCTCGTCGAGGCGGGCATCGGCTACGTGCCGCAGACGGAGAACATCTTTCCGACCCTCACCGTCGAGGAAAACCTGGAGATGGGCGCGTACTTGAAGCCTAAAACGATACAGGAGCGCTACGAGGAACTCTTTGACTGGTTCCCGATTTTGGGCGAACGCCGGAAACAGCGGGCCGGCACGATGTCCGGTGGCCAGCGTCAGCTCGTCGCCCTCGCTCGCGCCCTCATGCTGGAACCATCCCTGCTCTTGCTGGACGAGCCGTCAGCGGGACTCTCGCCGGCCAACGTGGACGGGATCTTCGAGCGCATAGCGCTGATTAACTCCAAAGGCGTGGCGATCCTCATGGTCGAACAGAACGCCCGCCGCGCCCTTTCCATGAGCCATCGGGGCTACGTCCTGGAGATGGGCCAGAATCGCTTTACCGGTCCCGGCAAAGACCTGCTCAACGACCCGAAGGTAATAGAACTCTACCTGGGCGGCGCTTCCCGCAGCGCCTGACCACCGGCCGCCGGCTGAAAATCCTTCTAGCATAATATAGAATCACCCCGCGCCTCGGATCTTAAAATATACTGCGGCGCGGCTCTTGGGAATGAGGGCTGGAAAGGATTTTACGGGCAAAGGAGGCTTACGTGAGCGACAACGACCAGTCAAGGCGTCCGGTAACTACGACCGACTCTGGAATACCGGCACCCAGCGACGAGCATTCGCTAACCGCCGGGCCGGATGGTCCGCTGCTTCTACAGGACCACTACACGATCCAGAAGATGGCCCAGTTCAACCGCGAGCGGGTTCCGGAACGCGTGGTACACGCCAAAGGCAGCGGAGCTTTCGGCTACTTCGAGGCAAACGGCGAGGCCGAGCAATTCTGCCGGGCCGACTTTCTGAAAGAGGGCCGGAAGACAGAGATGTTGGCCCGCTTCTCGACGGTAGCCGGGGAACAGGGCTTTGCGGACACCGTTCGCGACCCCCGGGGCTTCGCGCTCAAGTTCTACACCGACGAGGGCAACTACGACATGGTCGGGAACAACACCCCGATCTTCTTCGTCCGCGACCCGAGCAAGTTTCAGGATTTCATCCACTCCCAGAAACGCCTGCCGGATACCGGCCGCCACTCGCACAACATGCAATGGGACTTCTGGACGCTCTCGCCCGAGACAACCCACCAGGTGATGTGGCTGATGGGCGACCGGGGGCTGCCCAAGACCTACCGGAACATGAACGGCTACAGCAGCCACACCTACCTCTGGGAGAACGCGGGCGGGGAGAAGTTCTGGGTCAAGTACCACTTTAAGACCGATCAGGGCATCGAATGCTTTACCGAGGAAGAAGGGGCGGCGATGGCCGCCGAGGACCCGGACTTTCACCGGATGGACCTTTGGACCTCGATCGACTCCGGTGAATACCCTTCGTGGACGCTGAAGATGCAGGTCATGCCGTTCGAGGACGCCGCCGACTACCGCTTCAACCCGTTCGACCTAACGAAGGTCTGGCCGCACGAGGATTACCCTCTCATCGAGGTCGGCCGGATGGTCCTGGACCGCAACCCGGAGAACTTCTTCGCCCAGATAGAGCAGGCAGCCTTCGAGCCGGCCAACATGGTCCCCGGTATCGGCCCGAGCCCGGACAAGATGTTGTTGGGGCGGCTGTTCAGCTACCCGGACACCCACCGCCATCGCATCGGTCCCAACTACCTGCAGCTTCCGGTAAACCAGCCCAAAGTCAGCGTCAACAGCTACAACTTCGACGGCCCGATGCGCTATCATCACTCCGGCGACCAGCCGACCTACGCCCCGAACAGCTACGGCGGCCCGGAGGCAGACCCCGGGCGGTATCCGGATCACGCCTGGCACACCGAGGGCGGTGAGATCTCCCGCTACGCTTACGTCAAGCATCGCGAGGACGACGACTTCGTACAGGCCACGAACCAGTGGGAGAAAGTCCTGGACGAAGATGCCAGATCCCGGCTGGTCTCCAACATCGTCGGGCACGCGAGCTGGAGCGACGTCCAACCCGAGATGAAAGAGCGCGTAGTCGAATACTGGAGCAACGTGGCCCCGGAACTCGGGGACCGCGTCGCCGAAGGGCTCGGCGTCGGAGCCGCTACCGCCAACAGGTAACCTGGATCCCGCCCGTAGGACGCGGCCTCTTTTCGGGGCCGCGTTTTCTGTTAGCTTCTTGTAGAGGCTACCGTAACCGGAGCGGTTTGTAGCTCAAGCGGTCGCTCGAGCGGTCGCTGCTGGAACGAACCGCGAATGGGAGGCGGTATCCCGGGGTCAGCCCCGCAAGGAGATCGCCAAGCTCTTCAAAGCCTCCCCGGCAATCAAAGCTGGGTGAAGAACCAGGAAGAGGCGAAGGGTTGGACCCAGCTCTGCAGAGAAGGATAACTGGTAGTGACGGGCGGCCTACCGGTACATTCGATGAAAGCCTGTCCCCCCGCCGAAGGTGCGGAGGGGCAGACCCTGTGTAACACTTCTATGTTGGGTTGAGGCTTTCTACCTTTTTCTTCCGAAGTCGACGGTGTACATGGTGGCGTCGTCATAGCCCCTGTAGGTGCCGGTCGCCGCGCCAATGCCGATCTCGGTCATCCCACCGTCGAGGATGTTGGCCCGATGTCCGCTGCTGTTCATCCAGGCTCGCATGATGCGTGGCGGCTCACCGAGCGGACCCGAACCCCAGGCTATGTTCTCTCCGTAGGAACGCCAGTCGTAACCGTAGCGCTCTATGCGGGCGCCAGGCCTCTCACCGGTACCCCGTGTGGTGTGGGAGAAGTAGCCTCGTTCGAGCATATCGTTAGTGTGGGCTCGGGCAGCCTTCTGCAGGTTAGGATCGACGCAGTAGGGCTTGAGGTTGCGCTCCCGGCGAATCTGGTTGTGCTGGCGGAAGATCTCTGCTTCCTTGGTGTTTAGAGAAATCGTGCCCCCGTTACACGATTCCACCTCGGCGGCTTCTGACGGTGCCGGGTTGGCCAGCATGATAGCCAGCGCAAGGCCCAGCACAAGTACAACTCTTGGCAAGTATGCCATTGTTACCCCCCAATTGCTTACACAACACGTTGACTATTTATGCATACTCAAGATGCGGTGTCAAGCTGAGGCATTGCCGGGCGTTGTAAGTCGTCGGTTCCAGACGTGGAGCGACCTTCACTTGGTCCGCAAAGTACTCAGCATCCACGAACCTTCTTTACCAGCTGCGGTTTCGCTCCGGACATCGCGACCAGGAGCGGTTCCGGGAGTATAGGTATCGAGCTGGAGTCGACAAACGAAATCCCGAAGAGGACCGGCGGCGCATAGGGTGAGGAAGACCAGCGGACCAACCAATCTACGACGCCTCCAAGACTTCCATGCCCGGCCTCGCGCAGCCGGGTAAGGACCTGGCTACTCGACGATCTCGCGTTCCTCCGTCGTGCCCTTTCTCCGGCTTAGATACTCGCCGCCGTACTTCACGGCCACGAAGCCGAGTACCAGGAGCACGAGGAACGCGACGGTCAAGAGCTCGAAGTACTGGTCGATGACGCTCTGGATCTGCGGCCCGAAAAAGTAAACCAGTATCCCGATCAGGAAAAACCGGGCCCCGCGCCCAACGATGGAGACCAGTATAAAGGGCCAGAAGCGCAGCGCCGCGATTCCGGCGGTTATGGTAAAGACCTTGTATGGTATGGGGGTAAATGCCGCCGCCCCGACGGCCCACACGTCGTAGCGTTGGTAGAGGCCCTCGGCGGCCCGGACCTTCTTCTCCTCGAAGAGCCGGTAGACTAGCGGCCGTCCGCCCTTCTTGCCGATAAAGTACCCCAAAACCGCGCCGAGCACCGAAGCCACGGTGCAGATCAGGGCGAAGAACAGGGCCCGGTCCGGATCGGCGACGGCCATCGCGATCAGGAGCGGATCCGGCGGCAACGGGAAGAAGCTCGACTCCCAAAACGTCAGGATAAACAACGCCAGGGGCGCGTAGGGTGTGGCCGCCCAGCTTACCATCCAGTCTACGATGTCGTGTATCAACTCCAACTCGAAGCCAAGCCTTTCTCCGTTGTGCTTCTTTCAAGCCGGCAGACAATCCGGCAGAGTATAACCCCCATCATCAGGTTTCACTATCGCCCACTCTTTTCGAGTATGGAACGGAGCGCGGCCCGTTCGCGCTCGGTGAGTTCGACGCCAGCCTCGCCAGAAGGTGCTTTTCGGCGGGCATCGAAGTCCACGAGGACCGAGGCTATAGCCCCGATAAAGTATGAGAATATGCCGATAGCATAGATCATGAGCAAGAACGCCAGGATCCGGCCGCCGGCCGTTACCGGATACAGCTCGCTCCCGACCGTGGTTATCGTGGTGGCCGACCACCACAGGGCGTCACCGAAGTTGTCGATCTGGCTGCCGGAAGCCTGGACTTCCAGCAAGTACCCTATGGAAGCCCCGATCAGGATGACCATGGCGGAGATGATCCCGAGCTGCCCGAACCGGCGCCTCCTGAGCAGTTCCAGGGTAGATTCCGAACCCCGGCCGCCGAAAACCAGCAGCCGGAAGATCGGCAACGCCCGCGTCGCCCGGAGCACCCGCGCCAGCCGCAGAAACTTCAAGAACGGCAGCAGCACGACCAGGACGTCCAGCCAGTGCTTTCTGAGGTAGCGGCGCTTTACCGGCGCCAGTGCGAACTTCACCACGAACTCCAGGAAAAATAACGACCACAATCCCCAACTCAGGACCTCCACACGGCCCCGCCAGGGTTGGTTCACCTCACCGGTAAGCTGAATGACGACCAGCAACACCATCACCACAGAAGCCAGGGCTAGAGGCAAGTCCAGGTAGCGGTCCAGCTTTTCCCGCAACTCCTCCCGCTTTGTAGGGTCGTCCCGGAGCTTTTTCTCACCGTTCATGAGAGCAATTCTACCGGCTGCGCAAAACGGTAAACTAGGAGACGGCTACGAGAAAAAGAGGAGGACATCTTGGCACGTTCAGTAGAGGTTCCCGAGTACGAAGTCCACCAAGAGGTCCGGCTTGTCCCGGCGGAGACGGCGCTCGTCGTGGTGGACATGCAAAACGACTTCGTGGAGGAGGGTGGATCTCTTCTCGTACCGGACGCCAAGGGTACCGTACCGGCTATAAGAAGCCTGCTGGAGCTTGCCCGGAGTTTCGGTATGAAGATCGTGTTTACCCAGGACACCCACGCCGAAACAGGCGATCCTTTGGAGTGGGAGATTTGGGGCGAGCACGTACTCGAGGGAAGCTGGGGATGGCAGATCGTCGAGGAACTCGCGCCTCAGGCGGGCGAGGTGGTTATCCCGAAAACCCGCTACGATGCCTTCTACGGGACCCACCTGGATCACTTCCTGCGGGTTTGGGAAACAGCTACGCTCCTAATCTGTGGCACGGTCGCAAACATCTGCGTTCACTACACCGCCGCCAGCGCCGCCCTGCGTTGGTACGACGTGGTCATTCCCAAAGATGCCACCTCCGCGCTCAACCCGTTCGACCTGGAATCTTCGCTCCGGCAGACGGCATTCTTGTTCAACGGGACCATCACGACTACGGAGGCCGTCAAGCTCGAAGCCGGTCACGCGTACCGGAGCAAGATAGAAGAGGCCGCGGCGGAGGCAAGAGGCCACCACCGTCAATAAGGCCCCGACTACGATAGGCTCACAGCGCGACGGCGCACTGCACAATTTTTCACCGGATGGCAGGCGCTCCTGGCCCGCTCTTGCCAGCGCACGCCCTGCACGCCACGCCCGTATGGCACACTTCTCGACGGCTTCCCCACACGTTCACATACCGGCAGAGACCTCGACAACGGTTGGTTGACGACCCTCTGCTACGTTCGATCCTACAAGCGAGAGCGTAGCAGGAGCGTTATGCTCCCGCTTACGCCCTAAGACCAACTTTCTCAGAGTTTAATCGTCGAATCCGTCGTCGTCGAATCCGTCGTCGTAGTAGCCATCATCGTAGTAGTCGTCTTCGTAGTAGTCGTCTTCGTAGTAATCGTCTTCGTAGTAGCCGTCCTCGTAGTAGTCGTCTTCGTAGTAGTCATCATCTTCGATAGGTGGCGCGGCCGGTGTGGAGGGAGTGGGGACCGCAGGAGCTGGAGCAGGTGTTCCTGCGCCGTCGTCCTCGTAGAAGCCATCGTCCTCAGCGGGCTTTGCCGGAGCGGGTTCAGCCTCAAGAGGCGCGGGGTTCTGCGCGTCATCGTTGTCGGGATGGACGGAAGGCGGAGAAGATTCGGCGGTATCGCGATCGTCGTCGTCCCGGTTACCGTCATCGCGATCGTCGTTGTCGCGATCGCCGTTGTCGCGGGCATCAGCATCGTCGTCGGGTGCGTCTTCGTCCCGAACGTCTTCAGAATCGTCGTTGTCATCGTCTGGCTTATTGTTGGACTGAGCCGGCTGCTGTTTCTCTACGGGGGACTCGTCAGAGACCTGCTCCGCGTTGTCGAGAAACTCCGGAGAACAGGCCATAGTCATGCCTGCCACCAGGATCACCGCCATCCAACCGACTAGTTTCCTGCTCACTTTCATTTCAAGCCCTTTCTGTTCGCTTTTTGTCCATCTACCCGGCAGTTTCACGCCTGCGAACCAGAGAATAGGGCGGGCTGATTAAAGGCCCATTAGATGGAGATTAATTTGTTCTCATTGGAGCATTGTCATTTTCGCGGCCCCGGATTTCGGGCCTGCAGCCGTCGAAAAACATCCGTCCAGACGACGTTTTGGTAGGTAAAACGACAGAAATTAGAAGCCTCTAATATTAGAAACTTTTAACTCAATTTGCATTGAGGGCCGGGGAGGTGCCCAATAACATCGGGCGTGTAGAGGGCTGTGGCCGAGATCCGAGGAGGTGATGGATCTGACAGGTAGAGGTTCCCGGGTATTGACGTGAGCAACAGAGCAAACGGACAGGAGGACGAGTTGAGAAAGTTGATGTTGCTGGCTGCGATGCTGGCTATGGTGATGGTGGCTGCTTCACCGGCTTTGGCCCACGTTTACGCCTACAGTGACGACGACGGCTTTGATGACGACGATGATGGAGATGACGACGATTAATGCCGTTGTGGTGGCGGCTCTCCGGTCTGCTACCGGCTAGCGAGCATCCGCTTTACGGGCCGGGGATTCTACTCCCGGCCCTTTTGTTTCGTGCAACGGGAGGTAGACCGGTCTTCGGGCAGGTCCTGGTCTCTAAAGAGACCTATCCTTCAGGCGTTTGGAAGTGGGGGCGGGTCTAGGGGGCGAGAGCGGGAGGTGTATCGTCATGCGTGTACCCTTTCCCAGGTGGCTGCGGGCTTCTATCCGGCCGCCGTGGGCTTGTACGATGGTTGCCGCTATGGAGAGACCAAGTCCGGAACCTCCCTTTTTGCGAGATCGGGCTTTGTCCACCCGGTAGAAGCGATCGAAGATGTGTGGAAGATCTTTTTCCGGGATGCCGGAGCCTCTGTCGGAGACCTCGATCAGTAGCTCACTGAGGCGGGTTCTCGACGAGAGGGTTACGAGGCCGCCCTGTGGACCGTACTTTACGGCGTTGTCTACGAGGACCATGACGGCCTGGCCTATGCGGGCGGGATCGACGTTTATCGGGCCTTCACCGGAGAGCTCGGACCGGAAGTCGGCGCCGTGCTTGTGGGCCAGCGTTTCGGCTCTTCCCGCCAGTTCGGCGAGGAGCGTCGCCGATTCCACCGGCTCTTTGTCGAGTGGCAGGGTGTCGGAGTCCGAGCGGGCCAGGAAGAGCAGGTCGTCTACCATCTGGGACATCCGGTCCGATTCTTTGAGGATGTCGCCGAAGATGTCCTGGTGCACGGAGTCCTGGTCCAGCTCCCGGCCAACCTCCGCGTTGCCCCGGAGCACGGTGAGCGGCGTCCTGAGCTCGTGGGAGACGTCGGCCAGAAAGTCCGTTTTCGCCCGTGAGGCCCGGGCGAGAGCTTCAGATGCCCGTTGTTCGCGGGCGTACAGGTTTCTCATCTCCCTGACCATGCGCACCGCCGCGTAAGTCAGAACTATGCCGACGAAGATCAGGCCGCCGTTGACCAGCAGCAACACCCACTGTTCGGTGTTGACCGCGCTTTGAATCTCCTGTTGGGCGGTCTCGGCTTCATCCTCGGCGTAGTCTTCTATCTCCAGGGCCATATTTTCGAGCTCGCTGAGGATCGTGAGCCCGTCGTCGCTGGCCTCGCTGAACGCCGCGCCGCCGTCCTCCTGGCTGCGGTCGTAGAGGCCAATGGCCGGCCGGAATACGTCGTAGTACTCGCGCGCCAGGGAACGGAACTCACCTGGCTGGGGGAGGTTGGGGTTTTGTACGGTGAGCTGTTCGAGATCGTCTATCTGCCGGTGTAGCTGATCGTAGCGTTGCTCGAACTCTTCGATGCCGACCCGTGTAGGCCCGGCAAAGACGATGTTGCGCTGGTAGTGGCGGACGTCGAGGATGGCGACCCTCAGGTCGTCGCCCCGGTCGTCGAGCTCCACGTCGTATCCCAGGGCTCTCTGGGTGGTTTGTTCGACGTTCCGGTTTACCAGCAGCCCGACCAGGCCGACGGCGGTGATGGCGATGAGCAAGCCGCTTACCGCCGCGACGATCATCTGCCAGGGACGCTGGTCTACCCCGCGTAGCAGTCTCATCCGATCAAAAACCCTCCCCGGTGGGGGACCAAAGCCGGACTTTTCGCGAACTTATTCTATACTCAGGCTCCGATACGTTATGAGGATACTGCTCGTAGAAGACGAAGAGGCTATCGTCCGGCTCCTCGAGCGCGGGCTGGCCGTGCACGGACACCAACTCGTCAGCGCCGACAACGGCGAAGACGGCGCCGGCATAGCGGTCGAGGACAGCACCGTCGAGCTCGTGCTGCTCGACATCTCGCTGCCGGGACTCGACGGGCACGGGGTACTGAAGCGGGTCCGGGAGGCAAGGCCCGAGCTGCCCGTCCTGATGCTCACCGCCCGCGACGACCTGCAGAACAAGGTAGGCGCCCTGACGGCCGGC
Organism: Rubrobacteraceae bacterium; assembly: GCA_050331175.1. Classification (GTDB taxonomy): domain Bacteria; phylum Actinomycetota; class Rubrobacteria; order Rubrobacterales; family Rubrobacteraceae; genus SIRX01. Next base: position 16,164 of record JBHJHC010000093.1, read on the forward strand.
GCCGACGACTACCTGACCAAGCCGTTCGCCTTCGAAGAGCTGCTCGCCCGGATACAGGCCCTCTCCCGGCGGGCGGAGCAATCCGAGCCCCAGCAGCTCACGGCCGGGGATCTCCGGCTCGATCTCCTCTCGCGCCGCGTCTGGCTCGGCGAAAAGCAGATCGAGCTCTCCAGCCGGGAGTTCGAACTGTTGGAGTTCTTTATGCGCCATCGGGGCCAGGTCCTTTCCCGCCGTCAGATACTTTCCTCCATCTGGGACTACGCCTTCGACCCGGGCTCCAACGTCGTGGACGTCTACGTCCGCTACCTGCGGCGCAAGATCGACCGCCGCGGCGTGCCTTCGTTTATCACGACCGTCCGGGGCGCCGGCTACCGCTTCGAACCACCAAAAGACCATTAGTCTCTACGCCCCAACTTAATCGTCGTCTCCACCCTCGTAGTCGTCACCGCCGTCATCGTAATCGTCGTAGTCGTCATCGTAGCCATCGTCGTCTTGTGGCGCAGGTTGGGCCGGCGCGGGCTGCGGCGCCGGTTGCGGAGCAGGTTGCGGCGCGGGTTCCGCCGGGAGAGGCTGCGCCGGCTCCGCGGGCCCGGGCTGCGGCCCAGGTTGAACGGGTGCAGGCTCTACGGGCGCGGGCTCTACGGGCGCGGGATCGACGGGTGCGGGCGCGTCGGGAGCGGGCTCGGGTGGCGCGGGTTCGTCAGGGGCGGGTTCCTCGGGGGCGGGGGTGGCTTGGTGTTGG
>JBHJHC010000094.1:0-48827 GCA_050331175.1 Rubrobacteraceae bacterium
ACGGTGTGAGGGCGCGTTTGGCAGCGAGGGTAGCGTTGCACAACTTCTGTATCTGGCTCAACGGACAACTCGGTCGTCCTCGACTTTCCTTCGCCGACTTGCTGGGATGGTAATCTCCACAACTCACACCAAGCGTTTAAAGGTCTATACCTCTATACATCTGCCAGATTCTATCTCAGTCTCAACGATATCGAACGAATACTCGCCGAATTACCCCCTCCGATACCGCCGACGTTGTGGTCCTCCGGAGGACACCACTTGCGTGCCGGGAAAGAGCTGTTTATGATCTGGTATAGACAATATGACCTTTAACCGTTGGAGGAGTGTGGGCGAGGAACCATCTGGGGGGTTTTCGATCACCGAGCAGAGAAACCCTGCGAGCCGGGTGTTGGACGACATGCCGGTGGAGGGGATTCTGCGGCTCATGAACGAGGAGGATCGGCGAGTTGCGGGGGCTATCGGGGACGTGCTGCCCCGAATAGCGGATGCGGTGGAGTTGTTGGTCGAGTCCTGGCGCAGGGGGGGACGTTGGATCTACGTGGGCGCCGGAACGAGCGGCCGCCTGGCTGCCCTGGATGCTGCGGAGTGTCCTCCCACCTTCGGCGTACCGGCCGAGCGCGTCCGGGCGGTGATCGCCGGCGGGGACGAAGCCGCCGTCCGGGCCGTCGAAGGCGCCGAAGACGACCGGGGGGCGGCTGTGCGGGATCTCCGGGGCCTGGATCTCACCCCCGACGATGCCGTAGTTGGGCTGGCTGCCAGCGGCCGCACGCCATACGTCGTGGCTGCCATCCAGTATGCTGCTGAAGTGGGATGTTCGACCGTAGGCATTAGCAGCAATCCCGACTCCGAGCTGAAGCGTGTGGCGCGGGTGGGGATCGAGGTAATAACAGGTCCCGAGGTCCTGACCGGCTCGACCCGCCTCAAGTCCGGGACGGCGCAAAAAATGATCCTGAACATGCTCTCCACCGCGGCCTTCACCCGTTTGGGAAAGGTGCACGAGAACTACATGGTGGACGTTCAGGCCAGCAACGAAAAGCTTCGGCGGCGGTCGCGCCGCATCGTCCGTGAAATCGTCGGGGTTCTGGACGAAGAAGCGGAGAACCTGCTTCACGAGGCTGGCAACTCGGTCAAGGTAGCCGTCGTGATCGGGAAAACCGGCGCTCCGGCCGACAGAGCGCGCGGGTTGCTGGAGGCTTCCGGCGGCAGCGTGCGCCAGGCGTTGCGGGCGGCGGGGACGAACAGGCCGTGAATCATCCGGCGGTAGGGAGCTGAGAAGATGACAAGACGATGCTAGATCCTGCGAAGGCGGATTATGGGCCGGTATCTACTCGTTGACGGAGGACAGACGGGATGCCGGATCGTCTACTCGGTGGACGGTGAGGAGGTTGCAAGCGGAGGTGGCACGGGCCTCAGCCGTCAGGATCGAGATCGCGCGCAGGGTTTGCAGGACGCCCTCGAGCGGGCCTTCACCGGCATCGAGCCTCGTCCGGACGCCGTAGACGTGATAGTGGCCGGCATGACCGGCTTCGACGGCTCCTCTGAAACGGCCCGGACGCTGGCGGACGGTCTCCGGCGGCTGGTGCGGACCGGGCGGGTCATCGTTACCAACGATGCCGTGACTTCCTACCTCGGAGCCGTTGGGTTCGAGCCGGGGGTGGTGGTAGCGGCCGGTACGGGCCTGATCGCCCTCGCCGCGGATACGAACGGCAACTTCGCCCGCAGCGACGGCTGGGGCTACATCCTGGGCGATGATGGCGGAGGATACTACGTGGGAAGGCGCGGGCTTGCCAGTGCGCTGCGGGCCCACGACGGCCGGGGCGGTTCCCTAGATCTCAAACACCGGGCGGAGAAGCTGTTCGGGACACCGGAGCAGGTCAAGCAGCATGTCTACGGGGCATCCAACCCGGCCGGCGAGGTTGCGGGGTTCGCGCCGCAAGTTGCCGAAGCCGCCCGCGAAGGAGATCCGGTAGCCAGGGAGATCTGGGCGGACGCCGCGCGCGAGGCGTCGCTGGCCGCTACGTCCGCGCTGCATCGGGTCCTAGGTCCCGGTTCCCCCGCAACCGTTTCCTGGACGGGTAACCTGTTCAAGGCGCGGGACCTCTTTCTCGAACCGTTCAAACACCACGTAGCCGCGTCGTGGCCGGCAGCGCGGTTGCGCGACCCTCGGGGCGAGGCGTTACATGGGGCGGAGTCGCTCGCCAGAATAGGCCAGACTTCCATGTTCGATTCTCTGACGCACGTCTTCGAACAATAGATCTCGAGGTAGTCGCGGCTGGAAGATGGAAACAGTAGATGTGAGCGAGCTTTCGTGTGGCTCAGTGGCGAGGACCTCCGGTCGGATACAGCTTGAGGCCGGGTCTTCGAGCCTTCGCCGTCGCGTTCGCTTCCAAGGCGCAAAAAACCGGGCCGCATGGAGGGGGGGAAAGGTAGGAGGCGGCCCGGTAATAGCGATGTAGTAAGTGTAGGGCACCCCGTAGGTTCTGCCATCACCCAAATGAGTGATATTCGAGGATCTAACTCGAACCGGCCAGAAGGCAAGAAAGGCCGGATCCGGGGATGGTCAAAGAGCCTGACACTTCGGCCGGATGTGGGTGGTGCAATTCATAGTTCGATAGACTTCGCTCCTTCTGTAGCGCGGTCTCGAAGCCGATGGTATGATCCTCCGCATGCCCGTCTACGACCCGTTTTTCGTAGTTGATCCATACTAAACGTAGCTCGGGCGGACATCATTAATTACCGTCCGATGCTTCTGGCCGTCGCGGTCGCCACGGTGGGCGTTGTGCCTGGTTTCTTGACGGGCGGGCTCGCGGTGCAGATGCGTCAGGAACTCGGCTTTGGAAACGTGGCTCTGGGCCTGGCGATTACACTGTTCTTCGCCTTTACCTCCATCTTTTCGGTGCTCTCCGGTTGGCTGGTCGAGCGCTTCGGCTCTCACCGGAGCATGAGGCTCGCCGCGGTAGGCAGCGCGGCTTCGATGCTCGGGGTGGCGGTCTTCGCCAGGTCCTGGACCCTGCTGGTCGTCTGTCTGGTGGTCGGCGGTTTCGCCAACGCCCTCGCCCAACCGGCGACGCACCTCTCGTTGGCGCGCGAGATACCATCCACCCGCCAGGGGCTTTCGTTTGGGATCAAACAAGCCGCCATACCGACTGCCACCCTGCTGGCAGGTCTCGCGGTTCCCACCGTGGCGCTCACGGTCGGGTGGCGCTGGGCCTTCGTCGGCGGGGCGCTGCTCGCCGGGGCCATCGCGTTTCTGGTGCCGGCCGGAACCGAGGAGCGCGCAACCAGCGTCGAGGAATCGCGGTCGGGGGACGTGCGGACCGGGCCGTTGGTCTTGCTGGCGGTAGGGGTCGGGCTGGGGGCTACGGCGGCAACGCCGCTCGGGGCGTTTATCGTGGAGTCGGCGGTCGCCACCGGCATCGAGGTAGGACGGGCCGGGCTGCTCCTGGCTCTGGGGAGCGCTGTCGGGATAACGATCCGGGTGGGGTTAGGGTATCTGGCGGACTTCATGCCCGGCGGGCGGCTGAAACTGGCGGCGGGAATGCTCGGGGCCGGTGCGATCGGCTTCGTCCTGCTGGCTACCAGGCTGGATTACCTGTTTGTAGTCGGAACCGTGGTAGCTTTCGGTGCGGGATGGGGGTGGCCGGGTATCTTCAACTTCGCCGTTGTCAAGACAAACCCCGGGGCGCCCGCGGCGGCGACCGGCATTACCCAGACCGGGGCCTCCGGCGGCGCGGCCCTGGGACCCCTGATCTTCGGGTTCGTGCTCCAGGCTACGGGCTACACCACCGCCTGGCTGGTCTGCGGCTCTTTCGCCCTGCTCTCGGCGGTGGTCATGCTGATCGGCCGATACCTGATCCTGGGCGGCCGAGCCCGGACCACAGAGAAGGGTTGACCGTCTGCATGAAAAAGGACCTCGCCGCGATCGTCCGGTGTAACCCGGAACCACCCCAACCTACCACGGGCAGGTCCGCAGGGCCACGACGCCTCTCTCAGTTTCGATCGTCTCCTCGTAGTCCCCCGCCAGGCCGGGCGCCTCGACGTCGCGGCCCGAATACGCTTCTACGGCCAGGCCGCCGAGGAGCGCAGCTCCGATGGCCGACACGTTCGCGTCGGGCAATACCAACAACCGGCGTCCTAAAACGCTGGCAAGCAGCTGTTTCCAGAGAGAATGCGAGGTCCCTCCTCCCCCAAGAGCAGATCCCGTGTCTGCACGCCGGTTTTCTCCAGGGAAGCTGGTACCGGCATAGCCCTCGACTCCTTTCCTGTTGATTCCCAGACGTACATCAGGCAGCTACGGCGTCCGCCGGGCATTCTGCCACGCAGAGTTCGTCCCTCCAAGCTGTTTGCGAAGTGGCTCGTAAACCTGGGAGTACAATCGCTCGTACACGGGTTGTTCTCCAGAGGGTCTGTGAACGTGGGGCTCGTAACTCGGAGCGGGAACCGAGTCGTAATCTTCGAAGACACCGGCTCTGAGCCCGGCCAGCATGGCCGCGCCCCGGGCGACGCATTGGAGGTCCGAAACGGCGCACGCGGATAAACCCGATACGTCTGCCTTCAGTTGCCGCCACAGGGCGTTCTTTGCTCCACCTCCCAGGAGGGTCAGGTTCTTGAGCTCGATGCCGGTGGCTTGTGCGGCGTGCTCCAGGGTGATGTTGATCTCCAGCGTTAGCCCCTCGAGCAGGGCCCTCAGGAAGTGTGCGGGATGGCCTTCCTTGTTGAGGGCGCAAAACATCGTCTGATAGTCCTCGTCTTGCAAGCGAGGTAAGAACACGCCGCCCTCGCCGGGGGATAGGGTTTGAGCTTGTTCCGTCCAGCGGGACAGGTCTTCCTCATCTCCTTCCAGTAGAGCCAGCATCCACTGCACGGCTCGTCCAGATTCCGGCAGCGTGTTGGCCACGTAGAAACTCCCCGGCACCACGTGGCGTCCCACCAGGAGATCCAGATCGTACATTTCTCTGTTCAGCGGGGGATCGTGCAGGGTGAACAAACACGCTTCCGCCGTTCCTATGGAGTCCACTACCTCCCCGGGCCTGGTGGCTCCTGCGCCGAAGACGCCGCACACGTGGTCGTGGCCGCACACCACGACCGGGATTCCCGCCGGGGCGGAGATCTCGCGCGCGACGGACTCGAACAACCTGCCCGCGCCCCTCCCGGCTTCGCGCACCGGCGGTAGCAGTTCGGGCGGCACGCCGGCGAGCTCGCACAGTTCCTCATCCCACTCGCCGGGGTCGATCCGATAGAGCAGCGTACGGCTGGCGAGCGAGGGGTCGGTATCCCTCTCCCCGGTCATGCGAAAGACCAGGTACTCGGCCATGCCGAGCCAGCCGGCGGCATTCTTCCAGGCTTCGGGCGCGTTGTCTTTGAGCCATTCCAGCTTGCACGCCGAATGCAGAGGCGCGGGGTGAAGCCCCGTTCGGGAGAACAGCTCGAGGGCATCCATCCGCTCTTGCCACCGGGCCGCTTGAGGGGCGCTGCGCTCGTCGAACCAGGCGATCGCCGCGCCGAGCGGCTCGCCGGAACGGTCGACCAGAAACCCCGATTCGCCTATGCTGGTAATCCCGATGGCCTGCGGCGGGCCAACCTCCTCTGACACCTGCCGCATTGCCTCGAAGGCTACCTGCTCGATGGCCGCCGCGTCGTATTCGGCGTTACCCTCCGGAAGCCGGCGAGTAGGGGTCGGGCGGTGGGCACCACCGCGGAAGCTGCCCGCCTCGTCATACATGCACGCCTTAATATGAGTCGTGCCGATATCCACGCCGAGCAGCATCGAGTCGTCAGTCCTCCTTCCCGTATTCGACATCCAGAGAAATTTTCTCTGGACGCCCCTACTTTACGACGTTTGCTTTTACCAGTAAAGTGTTCTGCGTTGGATGAAACGTTGGACACAAAGTCTTTTTCGGACGACCACCAGGAGATTTCATGCCACTGGTAAGAGACGCTAGAGCGCTGTACTCGAGGGCATATGACGAGCGCTTCGCAATGCCCGCCTTCAACGTGTGCAACCTGGAGATGGCTCAGGGTGTACTAGAGGCGGCGGAGTCCGAGCGGGCGCCCGTAATCCTCCAGACATATCCCGGCGACCTCGTACATGGGGGTTCCGGGCTGGCCCCGATGCTGGGGACACTCGGCGAGGAGGCCGGTGTGCCGGTGATCTTGCATCTAGATCACGGGCAAGGGCCGGAGATGGTCATCGACCGCCTGAGAGGCGGATACTCGTCGGTCATGTTCGACGGGGGAGAGTTGCCTCTGGATGAAAACATCTCTCGCACGAGCCGGATAGCTGAGATCGCGCACGCTTTCGGAGCAGCCGTCGAAGGAGAGGTTGGACTCTTCGGCGGAGATCACGGCTCAGTAGCGTTCACGGATCCCGAGGAGGCCGAACGCTTTGTGGCCGAGTCGGGGACTGACACTTTGGCCGTCTCGGTCGGCTCGGAGCACCACCAGAAGAGTCGGCTCGACCTGGCGCGCCTCGAAGAAATCGCCAGCCGCACGAACTGTCCGCTCGTGCTCCACGGAGGTTCCGGGATACACCCCGACGACGGGCACAAGGCAGTGGCGATGGGGGTAGCCAAGATCAACATCGGGCACGCTATATCGCTGGCCATGACCAGGGGCGCCTGCGAGGCGCTCGGGGCGGATCTAGATCACTACCAAATGCTCGAGGTTATGCGGAATGGAGTTTGTGCGGTTGCCCGGGAGAAGTTACAGGCCATGAAGGCCACGGACCGTGCCTGAGAGGCCCAGAGGCGTTTACTAGTGTCGAAGCCAGCGTAGTGCAGAACCGCCCGGCTTCAGCATGCCTCGATCTTGACAGGTAAGCCTCCTCTTCAGCTAGAGTAAGCCGCGAGAGGGCCATGGTTGGAGCCGCGAGCAGACGATTGAGGTGCCCGGCAGAGCCACCCGCACTTCGCCGAGACCGAACCGACCATTGCCGAAATCAAGGAGGCGACACTGTAAGGTATGCGGCGAGATGGTAACGTTGTCAGGATATGGCACAGACTTTCGGACACGACCGAAGAGTTACCTTGAGGGACGTAGCCCATCAGGCTGGGGTCTCGATCAAGACCGTCTCACGGGTCGTCAACCGGGAGCCGGACGTAAACCCGGCGACGGCCGCCCGGGTAGCAGAGGTTGTGCAGCGGCTCAACTACCGGCCCAACGAGTTCGCCCGCAGCCTCAAGGGACGTCGCTCGCGCACGATCGGGTTGATGGTCGACAATATCTCCAATCCCTTTATGGCTTCTTGCGCCCAGGCGATCGAGGGTGTGGCCTGGCAGCACGGCTACGCCCTTATCCTTTGCGACTCGCACGCGGACCTCGAGACGGAGGGCGGCTACATCGAATTGCTGATGCAGCGCCAGATCGACGGGTTGTTGCTCGTCCCCGCCCATGGCAACAACGTGCACCTGAAGACCGAGCAACAGGCGGGCCTTCCAGTCGTTGCGTTCGACCGGCCGGCAGAGGGCGTCCAGGCCGACACGGTGCTGGTCCAGAACCGCGCCGGGGCGTACAAGGCCACGGAGCACCTGATCTGGCACGGCCACGAACGCATCGCCTTTATCGGCGACGTGCGTCACTTCTACACCGCCCGCAAACGCCTGGAAGGCTACAACGAGGCGCTAGAAGCCGCGAACCTGGAACCCACTCATAGCCTCGACGTACACAGCATCGAGCTGGGCGAGAAGGTGACGAAGAGCTTTCTGGAAGCGGCAGACCCTCCAACGGCCTTGTTTGCCGCCAATATCCTGACTGCTCTGGGCGCGCTCCGGGCCACCGAACACCTGGGACTCCGCGTTCCCGAGGATCTCGCCCTGATCGGCTTCGACGACTTCGAACTCTCTCCCGTACTCCGCCCGCGATTCACCCTCGTCCACCAACCGACCGCCGAACTGGGGCGTCGCGCGGCCGAGATGCTCTTCGATCGCCTCAACGGTGAAGGTGGTGTAGAACCCCGGCGCCTCGTTCTACCGACCGAACTGATCGTGCGGGAGTCCTGCGGCTGCCCCGCAAAGTCTGTCTCCTAACCACCCTCGAACATCCCCTAACAACCAGCCACGGATCTTGCCCACAAAGCTCTTGACAACGTTATCGGCATTCTCTATGATGACCAACTATAGAGGCTGACAAGCTTGTCAGCTCGAGGGTTGATAGGAACCATTTGTGTAAACTTGACAAGTGTTCTGAACGAATGTAAGGTTCAGTTTGTGGGAAGGGAGAAGCAAATAGCAAACGTTTACGCAACGGCGCATCTCCATTACGAAACGGTGGAGTTCACTCGGGAGGAGGCTGCGCTGCGGACGAAGGTTTTGCATCCCACGGTTTCATTTCTTTCGAATGAGGAGCCCGCTAAATGAGAAGACTCACTCGTGTCGTCGCAGTCGTGATCGCCCTTGGATTTACAGCCGCACTGATATCGTGTGCTCCTGGTGGGTCGCCATCGTCGTCGGAGGACACGTTGACGATCGCCGCCGTCGACAACCCTGATATCGAGCGGCTGCGGGAGCTCAGCCAGAACTTCTCCGATCAGAACAATGGCGTGAACATCGAATGGGTGCAGCAAGACGAGAACGAAATCCGTCAAACCATCTCGACGGACGTCTCCACCGAGGGCGGCAGGTTCGACGTCGTCACCGTTGGACCGTACGCAACTCCGATCTGGGGCGAGAAAGATTTCCTGGTCCCAATGGAGGATATGCCGGCCGGATTCAATGCCGACGATTTCATGCCGTCCATCCGGGAGGCTCTGTCTCACAAGGGCACGTTGTACGCCGCCCCCTTCTATGGAGAATCGTCGTTCACGATGTACCGGACCGACTTGTTCGAGCAGGCCGGTTTGGAGATGCCACAGAGACCGACCTGGGACTTCATCATCGGCGCGGCATCCACAGTCTCCGCCAGGACCGATGTTGCCAACGGGATCTGCCTGCGCGGCAAGGCGGGTTGGGGAGAGAACATGGGGTTCATCACCGCGATGGCCAACTCCTACGGCGCCCGATGGTTCAATGAAGAGTGGATCGCGCAGTTGGATTCAGAAGAATGGTCGAACACGATCAACGACTACCTCGAGCTCGGTGAGTACGCGCCGTCCGATGCCCCCAACAACGGGTACAGCGAGAACCTGAACCTGTTCCAAAATGGTAAGTGCGCTATCTGGGTCGATGCTACCGTTGCAGCTTCGTCTGTAACCGACCCGGACCAGTCCCGGGTGGCTGATAGCGTCGGCTTTGCGTTCGCACCGGGAACTGGTTTGGACAAGCAGAGCAACTGGCTCTGGTCCTGGGCACTGGCCGTCCCCAAAGGCTCCGGCAACAAGGATCTTGCTAAAGAGTTCATCACCTGGGCAACCAGCGAGGAATACCTGGAGCTGGCTGCCGAAGAGTACGGATGGGCAAACGTTCCTCCGGGGGCCCGCCGCGGGTTGTACGACAACTCCAACTATACCGAAGCAGCACCGTTCGCAGATCTCACGCTGGAGTCTATAGAGAGCGCCAACCCTGAGGACCCCACGGTGCAGCCCGTGCCGTATGAAGGCATCCAGTATGTCGACGTTCCGGGCTTCCAGAGCATCGGCACGGCGGTCGGAGACCAGATGAGCGACGCCCTCGCGGGTGATATCGGGGCGAATGAAGCTCTCGAGAACTCCCAGTGGGTAACCAACCGGGTTATCGAACGGACCCGCTTGCTCGATGAAAAACAGCAAAACGAAGGCCCCGCGCCAAGCGACAACCCGCCAGGCGACTGAACCCAGGCGACTGAAAGGAAGCTTTTATGGCCATGACAACAGAGGAGATGGATCGGCAGATCGCCGAGATGGAAGACGAGCAGATCCCGGTTGGCGAGCACCAGCTACACGGGCCGGGGCACTTCCTTGGATTGTACGCCGCGGAGCATGTCTCGGCCACCGAGTTTATCTTCGGGGCGACGTTCGTCATCTTAGGAGCCGGGATATGGGATATCCTGATCGGCTTGCTCATCGGGAACACCCTGGCTATGTTGAGCTTCCGGCTCCTTACTGCTCCAATTGGCACCCAAGCACGCCTGAGCCTGTACGCCTACCTCCAGAAGTTGGGGGGTGAGGCGGTGGCAAAGCTATACAACGCCGCGAACGTGATTATCTTCGTGGTCATCTCCGCGGCGATGATCACCGTCTCGGCGACCGCCGTGCGGAGGATTTTCGGGTTCTCCGCCCAGACCGAGGCATATCCCACGAGCTTGGGATTCATAATCATCGCGGTGGCGTTCGCCATCGTCGCCGTGCTCGTGGCGGCCTTCGGCTTCAACGCGCTCGCCGAGTTCGCCAGCATCTGCGGGCCGTGGCTGATGGTCATGTTCACCACCGGCGGCCTGGTTCTTCTTCCATCGGTCGCCGAATCGGTGACAGGGTTCACCACGATAAGCAGCTTTGGCGAGTTCATACAGATATCCGGAGCCACCATCTTCACCGGGTTGACGCCCGCAGGCGAACCAGGAATCGGCCTGTGGGAGGTCATCGGGTTCGCGTGGGCCGCGAACACCCTGATCCACTTCGGTCTCATCGACATGGCACTGTTCAGGTTCGCCAAAAAGGCCCAGTACGGCTTCTGTTCGGCCACCGGCATGTTGTTCGGTCACTACGTCGCGTGGATCTCGGCAGGTTTCATGGGGGCGGCCACCGCCGCTATCACGCTGAAGAGCATCACCAACCTCGCCCCGGGCGATGTGGCCTTCTACGCGCTGGGACTCGCCGGGTACGCCACCGTGATCGTCAGCGGATGGACGACGGCCAACCCCAACCTCTACAGGGCAGGCCTGGCCGCGCAGGCCGTTTTCCCCAGCGTCTCGCGCACCAGGACCACCCTCACCGTAGGGGTGTTCGTCGTTATTCTGGCCACTTTCCCGTTCGTCTACCGGAACTTCCTTCCCTTGATAACGTATGCTGGGGTGGCATTGGTGGGGATCGGCGGTGTCGTCTTCGCCGAACACTTCCTGTTTCGGCGGCTCGGGCTCACGAAGTTCTGGGCGAAGTACAAAGGAGTCCAGAACTATCCGGCCATCCTGGCCTGGGGCATATCTCTGGTGTTTGCCGTCGGACTGTCGCTCCTCAACATCATCCCCTACGCCTTTGTCTTCATTCCCACCTGGATCGTGTCCATAGTCGCGTATATCCTGTTGGCGAAGCGAGCGGGGGCAGACCAGGACTACCCGGAGGAAGAAGAAAACGAGGAGTTGTTCCAGGAGCGGGTAAAGGTATACCGTGAAGAGCAGGCGAAAGACGAGCCGGCCCACGTGAAGGACACAAGGCTCTTCACCAGGGTGCTAAAGGCGATCTGGATCGTCACGTGCTTCGTCATCCTTGGATACGCGCTTGTGGTGCTCTTCTTTAGCCCGAACATGTACACCTACCTCACCCAGCGGGAGACCTTCTATACCATAGCCATTACGGGGACCGTCATATACTTCGTCACCGCCTACTGGGAACTGCGGCGTCAGAAGGCCTTCGCCAAACAGGCGTCAGAAAGCGGTGCCAAAGACTCACAAGCGGGCGAAGCCGTACAACAGACTTAGCCGAAGAGGCAGGGCCGGCGAAGACGGGAGGAACGCGAGATGAGCATGTTTCCGACGAAGATTCTACTGGCCGTCGATGGTTCGGCGGAGGCTGAAAGTGCAGTACGGGCGGCTATTGAGCTCTCATCCAAAACCAAATCCGAGTTGCACGTGGTGCACGTAGCGCCGCTGCCCGGCAGGCTGCACGTTCCGGAAAATCTGGAGCAAATGGAAGAGACGGCGGAGCGTATGGGTTGCAAAACGCCGGACGAGCAGCTGCAGAGGATAGAGGAGATGGGAGGTGAGGTCGCGGAGGCACACGTTGGGATCGGTCGCCCTGACGCGGAGATCGTAAGGACCGGCGAAGAGATCGACGCCGGCCTTATAGTGATAGGGAGCCGGGGCATCGACTTTATGCGGCGGGCCTTGCTGGGAAGCGTCCCCGAATCCACGGTGCATCACGCACACTGCCCGGTTCTGGTGACGAGACCGCAGGAAAGTGAAGAGGGCTTCCTGAAGAGCAAAATCCTGGTGGCCACCGATTACTCGGACGAGGCCGGGACGGCCGTCGAAACCGCCGTCGAACTGGCCGATGCCACCGGCTCCGAACTCCACCTCATCCACGCCTTGCCGGTCGAACCGCCCACCCCCTTCCCGTACCCTTACGACCGTCAAGCCACCGAGCGATGGGAGGCCTGGTGGGAGCAAGCCAAGAAGAAGTCCCGGACCTTCGTCGAAGAGCGAGCCGAGCGTATAGGAAGCGAGAGCGGAATCTCGGTGCGTCCGCACCTGAGGTTCGGACGGCCCGGACACGAGATAGTGGAACTGGGCGAAGAACTAGACGCCGGGCTCGTGATCGTTGGTAGCCGCGGGCTCGGCGGAGTCCGTAGAGTCCAGATGGGAAGCGTCTCAGACGCCGTAGTGCGGCACGCGCACTCTGCGGTTCTGGTCGTAAGGCAATAGAAGGACATCGACCCCGGATGTATGCAGGGGGTGGCCAGAGTAGTCTAATCCAGGAAAGAGCCCGGGGTGGAATCCCCCGGGCTCTTCTTTTTCCTTTACCATCAGGTCTGAGATAATCTCATCGTACTACCGGAGATGGGGCTGTCCGAGGCGCGACCGGGTTGCGGTGTCCGGCCTCCAACGCGTGGGTCGCGGCCGGCTCGCAATTGGGTTGGCAGATGGACGCATTGATAGTGTTGCTGGTCAATGAATCATTCCCCTGAGTGCCCGTCCCCGTAGTTATGCGGCTTCCGCCGATAGAGAACTTCGGCAACGCGCTATCAGTAGCGGCCCGGATGCTGGAGTACTACTCCACCTATCCAAAGGATTTCGTCCTTTCTTATCTCCGCGGGCCCGCGTCAGCCCTGATGTAGATTTGACGAGTGTTCAGAACAACTGTAAAGTTGCTCTTGTGGGTAAGAAGAGGCTACTAGCAGATGCTTACGCCGCGGCGCACCTCTATTACGAGAAGGAGCTCACCCAAGAGGAGGTCGCGCACCGGATGAAGGTGTCGCGGCCCACGGTTTCCAAGCTACTAAGCGTGGCGAACAAGGAAGGGATAGTGCACATCAGCGTGCGAAGACCCGGGCAGCGAGACACTAGTTTGGAAGCTTCGCTCATCGAGGCGTTGGGTTTAGGGGCGGTGGTGGTTCTTCCTGGTGCATCGAGAAGCGATATCTCCCGGGAGATTCAGCTAGCGCAGGGTACGCTAGAGTTGTTCAGGGAAACTTTGCCCAGCCTGCCGCAGGTGAGGTATATGGGCGTAGGGTGGGGCAGGGCGGTGCTCGCTTTCGTCGACGCCCTCGAGCAAGCCGACGTGCTGCTAGCCGGCACGGCGGAAGTGGTGCCGCTGATCGGCGGCTCGGGTCAGTCGCTCGACATTTTTCAGATAAACGAGATGGCGCGACGCACCTCCAGCGCGCTCGGCGTTTCTGCGCGGCTTCTGGCTGCTCCAGCGCTCGTAAAGAACGAGGAACTACGCGCGGCGTTGATGGCCGAGACGGCTGTCAGGCCGGTAGTGGAGGCTTGGCGTCAGCTGGACGTTGCCGTAGTGGGCATCGGGAGAAAGCTGGATCCAACGTACCTGGCGGTGCACTTGCAGGACGAGCCCTTGCAACATGAGTCCGTGGTGCGTCAGTCGGTAAGCGACGTGTGCTCCCACTACTTTGCCGCGGACGGACGGGCACTCGGAGAAGAGCATGACGCGAGGCTCATAGCCGTCACCAGGGAGGACCTCGTACGGACACCGCTTACCATAGGGGTAGCAGGTGGTTCCGAGAAGGTGGCCGGCATAGTAGGGGCCGCCCGGGCCGGGCTGATCAAAGCTCTCGTCACCGACGTGGACACGGCGAACGGCTGTCTTGAGGTCGTCGGCGCCGCTTAGCTTGCGTTTTGACCAGGAGGGGTTTTGCGACGGAGATAAAGCTCATCGCGAAACCCTCGCATTCGCCATCTTCACCGCCTCGGGCAGTCGTCTTGATGGCCGGATAGCGTTGCGCTCGACCAGAGAGGCGCCCTTTGGGTCTCCCGGGCGACCTGCCGCAGGGTTTCGGCGCCTTCGCTGGCGGGCCGATCTCCATCAAGAGCGACGAAACTACCCGATGGACCTGCACCGGTGTCAGGCGACCGGCGTCGTAGCTTCTCTCCCACGGCAGCCTGAGGTCCGCAACCCGGCTACGCGCCAGCCTTAGCCGCGTATAGGCGGCCAAAATCAGGCAACTCCACCGGTCGGCCTGCTCGGGATGGCGAACCCGAGGAGTGGTCCATCCCATGCTCTGCTCGGGGAATCGGAAGGTGCGCTCCAGGTCAAAGCGCCTGAAGTAAGAGCGCCAGAGCAGATCGAGATCCGGTGTCGTCCCCTCTCGCTCGTGCCACCACAGCCACAAGACCCGAGGCTCGCGCCGCCTTTCGTCCCGAGAACCGTGTGGACCAAACTTGAGATACGGCCTGGTATTTCCCGCAATTTCGCTTGCGGATTCTCCTGTATCTGACGTATCATTCCTTTTGCGAATAGCAAGGTGACACCGCCGGAAGCCGAAACCAGCCCCGGCAGCAACACATAGAGGTGGGAGAAGCGCGAAAGCACAGGAGGTATAGGTCGTGCAAGCTATGCTAGCGAAGAACGTGTTCGTAGTGGCCAGGGTACTGGCCGTAACGATAGCTTTGATAGCGGCGATACTGGTGGTTGCGGCAGGCCCGGCAAGAGCCGCCGACTTTGTGGTAAACAGCAATGGTGATTCCGGTACCGGTGGTTGCAACGCGACTGAGTGCACCCTGCGCGAGGCCATAGAGGCTGCCAACACTAACGGACAGGCTGACAAGATCACGTTCACTGCTACGGGCCAGATCACGCTCACAAATACACAACAAAGGCAGCTAGAGATAAAGGACGACGCCGCAGGCCTGGACCTCACCATAACAGGCCTGGGGGCGACGGGTACAACGGTAGCACAGAAGTCCCCCATATCCGACCGGGTGTTCTATATAGGTAACAAGGCCCAGGCTGTAATAGAACAACTCACCATAACAGGTGGTGATGCGGGCTCAGGAGGCGGCGGCATCTTCGTGGATAACTCAACACTTTCTCTAGAGGATGCGGCGGTAAGGGGCAACAGGACCAACTTCTTTGGAGGCGGCATCTTCCAGTTCGGCGGGAGCGTGACGATATCTAGCTCGACGGTCTCTGACAACGTCGGGGTCGAAGGCGGCGGCATCTACCAAAGCGGAGGAACCCTGACGGTAGTGGAATCAACGATCTCGGGCAACTCCGGGGCCCCTGGCAGGACTGCTGGCCGTGGTGGCGGCATCTACCAAGCTGCAGGGACAATGACGGTAGAATCCTCGACGATCTCGGGCAACAGGGCTCTAGAAATCGGGGGCGGTATCCTTAGCTCCGGTGGGGCCACGATAACCAACTCCACCATAAGCGGCAACAACGCCGGCGCCACAAACCAATCTGGCGGCGGCGGGGTCTACAACGCCGCCGGACTTGTAGACATAACGTATACCACCATCACCAACAACAGCGCTCTGGGCTTCCCTGACGGTAGTGGCGTTGTTAATGTGGACTCTGCACGCGCCGAGGTAGGCTCCTCGATCATAGCCGGCAACCAGGACGGAGACGTAGACGTAGATGGGGCGCCGCGCCAATCCTTTACCTCAAAAGGCTACAACGTTATCGGCACCGGCGGCGCAACCGGCGCTTTTACGACGTCCGGTGACCGGACCAACGTCACCAACCCTCTTCTTGGCCCGCTGGCAGACAATAGCGGTCCCACACAAACCCACGCCCTGCTGAAAGGAAGCCCCGCCATAGATCGGGTGACAAAGGGATGCCCGCCACCTGCTACGGACCAGCGCGCTGTCGCAAGACCCCAGGGAGCCACCTGCGACTCAGGTTCCTTTGAAAGAAAAGTGTCGCAGTTGAGTCTGCCACCGGCGGCCAAAGCGAACCTCTCTTTGTCAAAGAAAGCTAGCAAGGGTAGGCTTACCGTAGGACAAAAACTCACCTACACCTTGCGCCTAAAGAACAACGGCCCCGACAGGGCGACCGGGGTGAAGATAGTGGACACCTTGCCAAGAGGAGTGAAAGTACTCTCCACCTCCAAGGGCTGCAAGAAGCAATCAGCTAGGAAAGTCAGGTGCAACATAGGCACCCTCGCTGATGGCCGGAGGATAGCCAAGAAGATAGTGGTGAAGGTAAACAGAAGTGGCAAGCTAGTAAACCGGGCGAAGGCAACCTCCAGTGTTGGTGACCCGAACGCCAAGAACAACCGGGCGAGGGCTGTAGTAAGGGCTAAGGCCAAGCGGCTAAGTTGCAAGGTGAAGAATCCTACCGTGAGGCTGGCCCAGGGCAAGCAGGTGGTAGTGGTGGATAGCAAGCCTGGCAAGAGCGTTGCGTGTGTGGTGCAGGGCAACCAGCAAGCGTTGGCGAGGACGTTGAAGAACAAGCCGCTAGGAGTAGTGAAGCAAGGAGGCAAGCAGGTAAGGGCAGCCAAGGGCAAGGTGATAAAGAGTGGAGCCCGCAGGGTAGTAGTGAGGGTATCCAAGGGCTTCTAGGTCGAAAGATAGCAAGTATCCTACACACCTCGTCATAGAGGCGGGGGCGTACTTGCAGTTTCCCTGATCGCGAGGTACTCGAAGATGGCACTCCTGGCTACCTCGCGATCAAGAGGTAGCTATGGGCGCTATCGGGGCGTGGCTAAGCCTCAGCTCCGGGGATAGAGAGCTAGACGTCCAGCCGGCAGGCGAGAAAGGAGCAATACATGCGCTTGATGCTACAGTTCACGATTCCGGTGGAGAGAGGTAACCAAGCGGAGGCTGACGGTTCACTGAAAGTCGCGATTGAACGCCTTGTTGCAACGACGCAGCCGGAGGCGGCCTACTTCCACCTCAAGGACGGCAAACGCGCCGGAACGATCTACTTCGAGGCAACGGGCCCCGACCAGATGCCAGCCATCAACGAGCCGCTGTTCGCGGCGCTTGATGCCGCCATCGAGATTCAGCCCGTGAACCGCCTGGATGAACTCATCGCCAATCTCTGAACGATCTCTGAACGCTAACTGCTGGGAATGCTCAGTCGGTCAGCCTCCGAGAAGGGAGTCTATCCTCTTCTCCTCTTATAGTAGGGACTGGGGCTCATGATAGCCCCACCCCGTCGACTCATCTGGCAGGGTGTTTGAATTCAGAACGAACCGGCAACCCTACATCCTAGCGAAGCTCAGAACTACCTCTGCAACTATTGCTATGCAGAGATATGCAGAAGAGCTGAACATCTTGCAACCCCTCACCTGTTAGAACTCCCTCTGCAACTCGAAGCTTATTCGAGTCCAAAGGCAGCCCGGAGCACTTCCCGGTAGCAGTGGGGAAATAGTCGGGAGAGAACCCCGGACAAAATAGAACTCTGTCTGCTAACGGGGACAGAGTTGCGTTAAGAAAGGAGTATAAGACTTTACAACAAGGAGGGCGAGAGCCCAAGCCTCCAGAAATACCAATATTGGACCTATGGGGAGGTCCCGGCCCGCGTATCCACCATTGCCCATGATAGAACTGCGAGGCTTGTTGCACAATCTAGAAGCCACGAAGAGAAGGTGAATCTTCCAAGATGGGCTCTGTTAGCGGCCATGAGAAACTGCCCATAGACGGACAACAAAGTGCCCGCTCGTGGCCACCAAAAGTGCCCACAGGCGGCCACCGGAACTGCCCGCTCAACGAGATATAGACACTCCTTCACTTGCCCGAGATGGGTAGTGAAGGTCCCTTCTCAGAGGTTTTACTGCTCGGCAAGGTCTGAGCACCAACGCCGAGCAGTTGCAAGCCCGCCGAGGAGGGGTGATGTGAAATCTAGCGGGGAGATCATGGAGATACTCGAAGCTTACGACCTGACCGGCTCCTGCCGGAGCGCGGCAGAGCTCGCCGGCTGCAGCCATCACACCGTAGCCCGGTATGTGGCCCTGCGCGAGCACGGCACCGGTCCCGAAGAAGTGCAGACGAGCCGCGAACGGCTCATCGACCCCTACCTGCCCAAGATCGAGGAGTGGATTGAGCGCTCAGGCGGCAAGCTGCGCGCCGACGTCGCCCACGAGAAGCTCGCCTCTTTGGGCTATGAGGGTTCCGAGAGAACCACCCGCCGGGCGGTAGCTGCCGCCAAGAGCGCTTACGAAGATGGCCGCAGAAGGGTCTACCGGCCCTGGATACCGGAGCCTGGTATGTGGATGCAGTGGGACTTCGGAGAGGGGCCGAGGATTCACGGCAGGAGGACTTACCTGTTCTGCTCGTGGCTGGCCTGGAGCCGCTACCGGATCGTCTACCCGATCTGGGATCGGTCGCTGCCTACGGTCATAGGGTGTTTGGACGCCGCATTCCGAAAGTTCGGAGGTGTCCCGACCTACGCCCTCACGGACAACGAGAAGACGGTGACCATAGCTCACGTTGCCGGCATCCCGGTGAGAAACCAAGAGATGGTAGCCGCCTCTCGCCACTACGGGATCACGGTCGCCACCTGCGTTCCGGCGGATCCCGAGAGCAAGGGAGGCGCGGAGGCGACGGTCAGAATTGCCAAAGCAGACCTGGTACCCACAGAGGCCAATCTACGCCCCGAGTATGAGAGTTTCGCGGAGCTCAAGGAAGCCTGCCAGCAGTGGTGCGAAGCGGTCAACGAGCGCCCTCACCGGCAGACCAGAAAGCCGCCAGCGATGCTTTTGGCTCAGGAGCGGAGGAGGCTGCACCCCGTGCCGGATACAGCCTTCACCGCGGCCTTCGGTCAGACCCGCAGGGTGGGATGGGACTCCACGGTCTCCTTCGGGGGGACACGCTACTCGGTGCCGCACACCCTGGTAGACAAGAGGGTGTGGGTTAGGCAAGCCGGAGAGGAGGTGATCATAGTGGCCGCTAGCGAAGCTCCGGTCCGCGGCCCGATGGAAGTTGCCCGCCATCTCCTCTCCACGCCCGGTAACCCGCGTATTCGCGACGAGCACTATCCACCTGCCCCTCCCGGAGCACTGGCTCGCAGCCCGCGTCCGAAGAGCGTCGAGGAAGAGGCCTTTGTGGCCATCGGCGAGGGGGCGAAGCTGTGGCTGGTGGGAGCAGCTGCCGCCGGCACCCACAAGATCCGGTTCAAGATGGAACGTCCCCTCGAACTTTCAAAGCTCCACGGCAAGGAGGCGGTTAACCAGGCGCTGGAGATAGCCGCCATCTCGGGTCGTTTCGGAGAGGAGGACCTCACCTCGATCCTCGCTTACCAAAGGTCTCACCCCGAGCCAGCGAAGCTTGGCCACCAAGAGATGGCCGAGGTGCTGCTGCGGGCTGAGGCCCATAGCCTCCAGAGGGGCACCACCTCGTGGAGGAGGTTCGGCGGATGAGCGTCGCTACGGACCCTTTCCAGCAGGCTCAGAGGGAGATCGAGCAGCTTACCCGGAGGCTGAGGATGCCCTACATTCGCAAGGCCGCTCCGGAAGTGCTGGCCACCGCCCGCTCCCAGCGCTGGGACTCCGCGGAAGCTCTGAAGGTTCTGTTGGAAGAGGAGGCCAGGGGCCGCGACCAGGCTACCATCTCCAACAACCGCCGCCGGGCGGGATTTCCTTCGGGCAAAACCTTCGAGAGTTGGCAGCAGAGCGCAAGCTCCATCCCCGTGGCTACCCAGCAGGCACTCATGACCCTGGAGTGGGTCGGCCGAAGGGAGAACCTCTGTGTATGCGGACCTTCGGGGACAGGCAAAAGCCACTACCTGGAAGGTTTGTCCAATCTCACGGTAGATCGCGGCATGAAGGTGAGTTGGTTTTCGCTGGAGGACCTCGGAGCGTTGGTAAGACGCTACCGGGCCGACGACTCGGTGGCGAAGGCCATCTGCCGGGTATGCCGGGCGGACCTGATCGTCGTAGATGACATAGGCCTCCTGCCGGTGGCCAACGACACCGCCGAGGGCTTCTACCGGCTGGTGGACGCCGCCTATGAGAAGAGGTCTCTGGCCATCTCCTCCAACGTCCACCCGGCGGGCTTCGACGAGCTTATCCCGAAGAACCTGGCCGGGGCCACGGTGGACAGGCTTATGCACCATGCTCACGTGGTGGTCACCGAGGGAGAGAGCTACCGGCTTACCGAAGCGACTGCCGGGAGAGGGGTGATGCCGTTGAGCTGAAGCAGCGGGTGGGCAGTTTCGATGGCCACCAGTGGGCAAAAACCTTGGCCGTCAGCGGGCAGTTTTGGTGGCCGTCAGTGGGCAGATCTCAATGGCCATTGACAGGGCTCACTGTGACCGAGCGAGTAAAGGCATTTTTGCGGAATGTGGAGCTGTGGCGCGCGGCCGTTTTCGTGCTGATACTCCTCGTCCTCGTGCTGATCGTGGTTGCAGTAGCCGCCGTTGGAGCCTGGCTGAGTATAAGCTCTGTAGAGGAGGAGCTCGCCCGTCAGGAGCCGCCTATAGTAGAAGTTGCTCCCGTGCCACGACACCCGCCTCCGCTCCCTGCGCCGGAATCTCTTGAAGACCCTCCGCCTGAGCAGCAACCGGAGATCTCTGGTCTTACAGTCATGGACGTCATAGGCTATCTGGAATACGGACTGGGTGGTGACGCCTTCGTCTGCTCTTAGGCGAACAGGAGATATCCGCCTCCTGATCAGCCGCACCTCTTGCAGATGGTCTTCGTCAGCAGCAAGCTGCTATCAGGAGTAAGATGCTGGTGAGCTAGGATGAAGCACGCTAAGCGACTGACGAGGATAAGGTTTAAAATTCCCATAACGGGGGAGGGTGATTCTTTATGAACGCCGAGAACTGGGTCATATTAGTAACCGTTGTAAGTTACCTCGTGTTTATGCTCTGGATCGGCTACCGGGTCTCACGTCGAATTCGGGGTATAGACTCTTACATTCTGGCCGGACGAAACCTACCGTGGTTCGTGCTGGGGTTGACCTTCCTTGCTACGATAGCCAATACGAATCAGGTCCTCGGACAACCGGGATTTGCCTACCAGAACGGCCTCTCCTACCTCTTCTGGACCAACGCGGCTGCCCTAACGATTGGTGCTATCCTGCTACCCCGAATCGGTACCCGATTAAGGGGTATGAACCTTTCAACCATTGTGGACCTGGCCCAGAAGCGGTTTCCCGGCAGCAAGAGGGTGCATTACCTGGTTTTGCTATGGCAGGCGGCCTGGGCGGTTTTTCTCACGGCGCTCTCGCTGTTTGGGGCCGCGCTTTTGATAGAGGTCGTAACCGGGCTCTCGTGGCAGGTGAACATAGTCATCATAGCCTTGGTCACCATCGTCTACACGGTGCTCGGCGGCCTGCGGGCCGTTGTGATAACCGACTCGGTGCAGTGGATGATCATCATCTTCTCCGTGGCGATTTTTGTACCCTTGATCTTCCTCCGGGAAGGCCCGTTCTCGTCGTTTTTCGCGAACTACCTCGGCCCTTCGGGGCTTTCTACGACGAGAGCGGCGGAGGACACGAACCTGTTTGCGGGCTTCACGGACCTCTTCACCCTGCCGCCCGAGTTGGCCTACGTGCCGTCCTTGATCGCCTTTGTCCTGGCGGTTTCGCTTTGGGTGCCGATAGATCTCGGTTTCGTACAGCGGATGCTGGCGGCCCGTGACGCCCAACAGGGCCGCCTGGGGGCTTACACTTACCTCGGGTTGCAGTTTTTCGTGCTCCTGCTCTTGGTTACTTTGGGGATGTACGGCGCCGTGCTGGTGCGAGGCATCGACAACCCGGATGAGGTAATCGTAGTTCTCGCCCGCGACACCCTGCCGCTGTTTGGGGCCGCACTGTTCGTCTCCGCAGTGGCTGCCGCGGCGATGTCCACGATGTCTACCTACCTGAACGCGGGCAGCAGCATAATCGTGAGGAACCTGATCCTGGACCTCAAACCTGACCTCTCTGAGGAACGGCGCCTCATGCTAAGCCGGGTGTTCACAGCGGTGTTCTGCCTGATAGCCATCTCGTTCGCACCCTTCATCTCCAACGCGGGCATCGTGGCAGCAGCGGTGGCGATCCAGATGATACTGGTAGCCGCCCTCTCGCCGCTTATACTGCTTGCCATCTTCTGGAAGCGGCTTACAGAACGGGGGGCTTTCTGGGGTTGCCTGGTAGCCTCGATAGTGACCTTCATTCTGATGTTTGTGGAGGGCGGTCCTACCGCCGCCTTCGCAAGCCCGGGTCCACTGGGCATACCGGTGCTGTTCTGGGGCGCGGCAGCCGGCGGCATCTTCTTCGTGGGAGCAAGCCTGCTAGAACCGTACCGCCCGGAGAACACGTCGCCGGAGTTTCAGGAAATTTTTGAGGGCCGCACACCGGGCGTCCCCAATACGGATCTCAAAGTGATGGGCACGCTCTGGCTGGTCCTGATCCTGCTCACTGCCTACAAGACAACCGTAGGGTCAGACACGGCTTTCCCACCGCTAGGTAGTGGCCTCGGGGGCTTCCTGACGGACGCTTTCTACATGTTCGTCGCCGTGGCCGTGTTTGGGGCGAGCGTGTACATGGTCGTGCGCTTGTATGGTTACATTCGGGAGGAAGTAGCGCCCGAAGCCCCAGAAGGAGCATCTTCAGAAGCCAGCCGCGAGGAACCACAGAGTGGGTGACTGCTCCTCGGACTCGCGAAAATAAACGCTGGCGCTACCGAGCAAACTAGCTGGCAGGTCGTTACTGCATTGAGTTGCTGACGAGAGCTTCTGATAACAGACAAATAAGGTCTTTGATACCCACTTGATCGTCCTAACGGGTGAGGTCGTTCCGGTGATACTTTGACGCTATTTCCTCCGGCAAGTTGCTCCCATTGCCTACCCGACTCGCTGACTGACTCCTGGACCAATAGGTAGTCCCAGTAGACTCCAAACTATGAAAAGGAGCGTCCAACTCACCAAAAAGAATATGGTATAGGGTAACATTACCGCGAACAGTGTGCCGAAGCCGGCCTCCTCATCATACTGTTGCATGAACCCTAAAACCATCGGCACGAAGACATTCATGGGGGTGATTATGTTGGTGGAAGAGTCGGCTATCCGGAAGGCAAGCTGAGTGTACGCTGGATTGTAATCCAGAAACAGAAAGAGAGGAACGAAGATCGGCGCCATCAGCGCCCACTGGGCCGAGCCACTGACGATGAATAAGTTGAGCACCGACACGACTCCTATAAACGCGAGGACTAGAGGGAGACCAGTAAGATTTATGCTCTCCAGGAAGTCGGCCCCGGTGACCGCCAGCCAGGTAGCGAGGTTCGAGTATTGAAAGTAGGCGATGAACTGAGAGGCGGCGAAGAATAAGACTATGAGCCCGGCCATACTCTTTGCGGATTCGGCCATTAGATTCGGCACGTCAGCCGCAGTGGTTATCTGTCCTAACGTAATACCGTAGGCTATGGCTACCACGATAAAGAAGAGCAATAAGATCGGAACGATGCCGTTGATCAGCGGAGAGTCGAGTATGGCTCCGTCTTCTCCTCGTAACGGAGAACCCGAAGGGAGCACTGATAGCACCATCACTGCGGTGAAGGCGAGAGCGGCGATCAAAGCGTTCCTAAGGCCACGGTTTTCCTGCGAAGTGACCTCTTCCAGATCCTGTTCTTGTACGTCTCCCTGGTATTGTCCGAGGCGCGGCTCGACTATTCTTTCGGTCACCACCGCGCCGACGACCATCAAGAAGAACACCGAGGCATTGATGAAGTACAAGTTATCCAAGGGAGTGACGGTTATGTTCTCGTTAACGCTTTGGGCAGCATCCGTCGAGATGCCCGAGAGTAGTACGTCGGTCCCGGCGATTAGCAGGTTGGCGTTGAACCCGGCGCTGACCCCGGCAAAACCAACTGCTATGCCAGCCAGCGGGTTGCGGCCCATGCTGAGGAACACCGTACCCGCCAAGGGCGGTATGATGATCGTCGCGGCGTCCGAAGCCCAACTGCCTATTATTCCTGCAAATATAACAGCGTAAGTAACCAGGCTTCGTGGCGCGCTTATGATTACTTTCCGCATAAAGGCTCCTATAAGGCCTACCTGCTGAGCCAGCCCGATTCCCAGTAATATTGTGATCACCAAACCAAGTGGCGGAAACTCCACGAAGTTTGTCACCATAGAGGTAAAAATGAACGCCACCCCATCACCAGAAAGCATGTTCTGTACAGCCACCTCTTCACCCGTTCCAGGTTCCTGGACACTGGCTCCGAACAAGCTGGCGATCCAGGAGAGCAAGATCACCACAAGGGCGAGGTAGATAAACAGCATGAATGGATGGGGTAGCTTATTTCCTAACCATTCTACGCCGTCTAGGAAGCGCTCAAAGAACCTCATAATTTTCCCCCTACCTACATCTGAGGATTTCCCACAAATCAAGAATAGCAGATAGTTGTCCGTAATTCATTCTCAAAACAGCACCAGTCTCATTTTGACCGTGTGGCCTGCTTCCTGCGGTTTAGTCCAGTTACGGTGAGAGTCCGCAAACCCCTGATGGGCTTGGCAGTGTGGGGAATGCTCCTCGCAGAGGACCTTAAGCGTAGCGGTAGAAGTCGCTTTCACTGGCGAATCGGCTCCAGCGGGCGAAGATAGCGAGGGTGATACCCTCGCTCGGACAGAGGGAGGCTTCAGGACCCGGACGCTTTTTCAGCGACTGAGTTTGGCAAGAGTCGTCAACCTTCCTTTCCCTTGGGGATCGGGTAGTAGGCCGACTTTAGGGCGTGAATGCCTTTGTCTCAAGTTCCGCACAGATAATTCACACCCCGCGTCTAGTAGCTGATCATGGGTTTTTGACCGAGGTACGTATCTTCCTCGGTTTGTTGGAGCATGAAGTCCGCGACGTCGGCCCGTGAGATCTTCGTTCCGCTATTCCTACCAACGTAGCCTACGCGGTACTCGCCTCTTTTCTCGCCCTCGGTAAGCATCGGGCCCCGGACGATGACCCACTCGAGCCCGCTCTCCTCTATTGTGCGGGCGTGGCTTTCGGCGTCCTGGAGCACGTCCTTTTGCACGAGCTTGAGGAGCGTGGTGATCGCCCTATCGAACAGCTTGGGTTCGTCTTTCGGATCCCTCACCCCCGCCCCCGTCAGGCTCACAAGCCGCCGCACTCCAGACGCCCGCATCGCCGCCACGATGTTCTCCGTGCCGGCCGCTTGCACATCCTTGGTCGAGCTCTTGGTGTGTCCTAGCACGCTCAACACCGCGTCGGCGCCTCCGACCGCCTCCCGAACTTTCGCGGGATCTCTCACGTCCCCCTCTACGATTTCGAGTCGCTCGTGGCCCATTCCCAACTTCGATGCATCCCGGACAAAAGCCGTGACCTCGTGGCCTGCTTCCAAAGCCTGCTGCACCAAAGGACGTCCTGTTCTTCCTGAAGCTCCAAACACTACCAGTCTCATTGCTAATCCTTCTAGAACTCGTTGCACAAAAGCTTGTAAACCGCGAACCGAGTATGTACCCTGACACAAAAAATAGCAAGTACGCACAAAAATGTGCAATAGTATCTTGAAAGGTACTATTGGAAAGGAATCAGAACTTGAGAAGTTACGAGTGTCCGGTGGAAGCGACGCTAGATGTGATCGGGGGTAAGTGGAAGCCGTTGATCTTGTTCTATCTGCTTCAAGAGCCCCGACGGTTTGGGGAATTAAGACGTTTAATGCCGAATGTAACCCAAAGAATGCTTACTAAGCACCTGCGGGAGTTGGAGGCTGCCGGTGTCGTACATCGCGAGGTCTACCGGCAAGTCCCGCCAAAGGTTGAATACTCGTTGACCGCCCTTGGCCGCACCCTGGAACCCGTGCTGACGATGATGCTGAGGTGGGGCCAGAGTTACATCGGTAGCTCGGAAAAAGCCAGCGTCGAAGACGAACCTTCCGAAAAAGCTAGCTAACCCCGTGTGCACCTTTTCCCCGGAGGGTTGAAGAAAGGACGAGACCCCCTTGCGCTCGGCAGCGCCCAAACCAGCCGAAGCGAAAGGAGGTCTCCGACCGTGGATGTTAACACTTTCATCGTCGCCGTCTTGGCAGCTAGAGCGTGTTATGAACTTCAATGCAGAAGTCCAGCGGCTCGATTGAGCATCAAACACGCAAAGGCTACGAAGTGTAAACCTGCTACTGTTGCCGGTAACCTCTCGTAGTCCTTTACCAACCTCCGAAACCTTGTTGCCCAGGCGAAATCTCGCTCTACTACCCATCTTCTGGGTAAAAGCACAAAACCCCGCTTGGATGCCTCCTGCTTGACCACTTCCAAGTGAATGCCGTGCTCTTTGGCCGCCTCCGAAGCTTTCTCTCCCGTGTAACCCTGATCCACATATGCCAACTCGACGTTCTCACCAGTTACTTGCTGGATCTCTTGGGCCAGCTTACTCACCTGCTTCCGGTCATCGTCGTCGGCCGGAGTTACGCTCAAGGCGAGCAACTCTCCCAGAGTGTCAACCGCGGCGTGTATCTTCGTGCCCTTCTTACGCTTCGCTCCATCGTATCCACCCCGAGAGCCACTCTCGGGTGTCGAGCGCAGCGTGCGGGAATCGATGATGGTGGCCGTGGGCTGTTTGCCCCTTCCCTTCGAGAGCCTGAGCAAAGTCCTCAAGTCGTGAACCATCTCCTCAAGAACTCCTGCATCAAGCCATCTACGAGTCTGCTGATAGACCGCTTGCCAAGGTGGCAGGTCGTGAGGCATGTATCGCCACGGAGAGCCGGTTCTCACCACCCACCTCAATCCGTTGAAAACTTCTCTGAGGTCGTGTTGACGTTGAGGGGCGTCCTGGCGCAGACCTCGCCATAGAAGCGTTACACATTTCTGTACCTCCTCCGGTGGAAAACTGGCCGCTGGTATCAGGATGTGGCATGCTTCTGAACCTCTGTAGGTGTCGTCGCGATGCTCGCTCGGGGAGGGGCTTAGCAAGAGCGGGAGGACGTTCGAGGCGTCGCCTAGCTGTAGTTGGAGGGGGAAGACGAATGGCGAGTCGAGAACGAGTCGAGCACACTGAGGAGTGGGTAGAACTAGAGCTGCTCTTGGAGTGGCCCGAGCAGGTCGAGTACGAAAGAATCCGACCGTCAGCGGTTTTCGGCAGTTCGATAGCCGAAAGGTCCCGTCAGACCGGGACCCCACAGACCACCCTTCGCCGCAGGATCTCCAGCTTCAGGAGCCACGGGATTCGTGGCCTGTTCGATCCCGAGCAGTTCGAGGATGAGAGCCGTCTGGACCCGGAGGTCCAGGGGCTTATCCTCAACTTGAAGAGCGACTATCCCCCGATGCGTGACAACGAGATAGCCACCATCTGCTATGTGCGCTTCGGCAAAAGACCCCACGGACGCTCGGTCAGGCGTGTTCTCGAAGCAAACCCCACGGCCATAAGGATGTTTCGGCGCTTCAAGCCTTATCATGAGATAGAAGGTGTCATAGAACGCCGTCTCGCCATCGTTACCCTCCACTCCGAGGGTTGGAACGTCAAGAGCATCGCCGGCTACCTGAAAACTAGCCGTCCCACCGTCTACCGGACATTGAACCAGTGGATCGCCGAGAATGTCTACAGCCTTGAGTACAAACCTCGCGGCGCCAAGAGTAAGGTAGATCTTAAGGCGATGAACGAGGTGAGGAAGCTACAGGAAAATCCGGAGCTCGGCGAGTTCCGCGTCTCTGCCGCCCTGGCGCAGCTAGGGATCTACCTCAGCCCCCGCACCTGTGGGCGCATTCTCGCCGTAAACCGCAAGCTCTATGGCCTCGAAAAACCGAAGCGAGGTTCCAAGGAGAAGAAGGAGATGCCGTTCCAATCCGGCAGGCGGCACGAGATCTGGAGCGTGGATGTGCGCTACCTGGAACACCATCTCCCCAATACAGGCAAGGTCTACTGCATCTCCATACTGGACAACCACTCAAGGTCACTACTGGCGAGCGCAGTCTCGACCAGTCAGGACCTGACGGCCTACCTCTCCGTCCTCTACACCGCAGTGGAGCGCTACGGAGCCCCGGAGATCCTGGTCAGCGACGGAGCCGGTATCTTCAAGGCCAACCAGGCCAAGAGGATCTACCGCTCCTTAGGCATTATTAAAGAGGTGATCGAGAAGCGAAAACCGTGGCAGAACTACGTCGAAACCACCTTCAAGATTCAGAAGCGCATGGCAGATTACTACTTCGCTAAAGCAGAGAGCTGGGAGGAGCTCGTCGCCGCTCATGATCGGTGGGTGGAGCAGTACAACACTCAGATGCACTGGGCACACCGCCACAGACAGGACGACAAGAGGACTCCGGCTGAGGTTCTGGGCTTTCTCACGAGCATCCGGCACCTCCCAGAAGATCTCGAAAGGGCGTTCTTCTCCACCCGCTTTACCCGCGTCCTTGACTCTTCCGGTTACGCCCGCATCCGGCACTGGAAGGTTTATGCAGAGGAAGGGCTCGCGCGCCGGGAAGTTACGCTGTGGCTGGCTCCGGAGGCCCTCACCGTAGAGTTTGCTGGAGAACCACTCGCCCGCTACGAAGTCCAATACTCACCAGGCGACGCTGAGTTGCACAAGGTTGGAAGAGCAACCCTATTCGAGACCTCGGTTGTGATGCATCAGCCAAGACTCTTCAATCTTACCGAAGCTCTGAGCGAAAAAGGCTGGCTGAAAGCGCTCAGGCTAGAAGACTACGCTATGAGGAAACCTCACGAGCCTCAAATGCTGCAGGATGTGCTGTTCTCTTACCTTGATGTCGTTCAGGGTTAGGTGAACAGTTGAAGGAGATTACTTCGGTTTCCGAGAGCGCCATTACTCGACCTTCATAGTTTCCGCGAAGCCCCTGAAGCCGGCAACCTCCAATAATCGCTTTCTGCCGGTTAGCGTATGATCTCGCTCGACTGCTACCCGAACTCAATCAGCCGGCCGGCTGCTAAGGCGGGACCTCCCGATCTGTTCTTCGTCATCGTTCGGGAGGTCCTGCTACCAAAAGCTAGAGAGAGTTTACAAACCATCGCCCGATCTCGCGACCCGCCGCAGCCTTGACGCGAGGACGACCGTGCAGGCGAGCCACAGCGTGATCGCCAGGTAGTTGAGCAGGCCCCACAACGAGTGCAGCGGCGCCCCGGGGGGCAGCGCGAGGATGTTGTGAGCCGGGACTACGACGAGGATCGCGATCCCGGTCGCCAGCGCGTAGGCGGCAAGACTTTGCCATTTCGGGTCGTGCGCCATGCGCCGCGAGATCACCATGAACCCGATGCCGGCGCCCAGGAACGTTATGACGAAGTGTGGTGGGATCGGTGACGTCACCCCGGCCAACACGGGACCGATGCCGCTGAACGCGAGCAGCGCGGGGCCAACAACGTCCCATCGGGTCGGGCGTATGCCGAGATGGAGCCCGATGGCGTAGGCGATCACGAAAGACCCGAGGATAACGAAGCTCACGTGCTGTACCCAGCCATTCGGTCCCGCCACCAGCTTGACGACCGGATCCGCCACGAAGTTATACCCCGGCCGGAGCAGTCCCAGCACGAGGGCGACCAGCGCGAATAAGATCGGTCCGGCAATGCCCGCACCAGCCAGCGCGGCGATGACCGGACGCCGATCACCCCCTGCGGTACGCGATTGTTGTTGTTCGTGAGTGATCATTGCTTTCTCCTTCCTGCCCGGCGCTGACGGACTGGCCGTCAAGCCGGACGGATGTTGCGGTTTACGCGGAACAGGTTGTCCGGGTCATACACGCGCTTGACCTCGGCAAGACGCTCGTAGTTCTTGCCGTATGCAGCAGCGGTCCTGTCGCTGCCGTCGTCGGCCAACTGGAAGTTGACGTAGTTCCCGCCGGTCGAGAACGGGCGCATCTTCTCCCACTCATCCCGGACCCAGGCCACATGCTCTTCGTCGGTTAGGTGCGGCGGCCACTCGCCGGAGTATCCAGCTACGAACTGCGCGTCGCGATTACCGACCGCTCCGTCATCATCCTCGCGCTCGTTAAGCGCGCCGCCGAGGTGGAAGATGATCGAGTACGACAGCGGTGACGTTACCCGCAGCGCGCTGTCGCGGAAAGTGCTGAGGAACTCGCCCGACAGGCCGGGCAGGAACTCGGTCTTCCAGTAGTAGTGAAACCCCTTGGGGTTCATCGCGTCGAGCATTGATTGCTGTGCCACGTAAGGCTTTTCAGAGATCAGGTCGACGATCGGGTCCCCGAGGGCGCGAATCGGGGCGAGGTCGGCCTCTGCATCTTCGCCACTGTGGCACACGAGCATCCCGGCGACGGGCTTGAAGTGCCACTCCTCGGGGATGAACGGCGCCGGGGGCGCGAGCCGGATCATCGCCGCCGCGGTAAGCTCGCGCGGCGCAGACTCGGTGAGGTCGCGGTAGGTCGCCAGCACCTCATCGGCCCGCTCGGCGCTCCAGAGGATCTGACCGCCCGTGACGGTTGGACCGACCTCGTGCAGGCGGAACGTGAACCGCGTAACGACGCCGAAGTTGCCACCACCTCCCCTGACCGCCCAGAAAAGGTCGGCGTTCTCGTCGCGGTTGGCTGTGCGGATCTCGCCGTCGGCGGTGACGATCTCGACCTCTTCTAGGTTGTCGACCGCCCAGCCGAAACGCCTCGTCAAGTAGCCGAAGCCACCGCCGAGCGTCAAACCGGCGACCCCGGTCTCGGACACGAAGCCGAGCATGGTTGCTAATCCGTGCTCCTGCGTCGCCCCGTCGACGTGTTGGAGCAGGCAGCCGGCCCCAGCGTGGACGATCCTAGCCTCGGGGTTGACGTCCACGTCGCGCATGCGGGACATGTCGAGCGTTACCCCGCCCTCGGCAATAGAAGTTCCGGCGATGTTGTGGCCCCCGCCCTTTACGCTGAGCAGCAACCCCTGGGCCCGGGCGAACCTGACGACCTCGGCGATATCCTCGGCTGAGGTCGGCTGAATGGCGAGAGCAGGGAGCTTCGCCACCATCCCGTTCCAGATCAGCACGGCATCGTCCCAGCCCTCATCACCCGCACACAGCAACGGACCCTCGACCCGCGAGCCCAGCTCGTCGAGTTGCTCCGGTGAGAGGTTGACGCGCCCGTCCTCAAGTCCAGCGATATCCATGGCGCGCGTAATCATGCGCTCCTCCTTTCTCCGTTTTCCTTGCAATTTCCATCATGTTCCTGCTTGGTTGGCTACCGGTTGATCAGGGTGGCTTTTCTCACGCCGAGCCGCAATTGCATCGGCTATACGAGCGGCATCTCGTCCCATACCATGGATCTGCTCTGATGAGACAGAGTAGAGGAACTTGAGGCCGGCGAAGTAGAGGCCGGGCATTTCCTCAACTACACCACGATCATGGTTCGGCTCCCGCGCGTCTTCCTCGATCACGGGTAGGTCGATCCAGGAGAACCCTGGACGGAATCCGGTGCACCAGACCACGTTGGTAACCTCCATACGACGGCCGTCTTCGAGCTGGGGCTGTCCATGCTGGACCCCGGTGACGCGGGGAACGCGTTCCACGCCCCTCTCTGCCAGATCTTTTGGCTTGACCCTGAGCAAGGGCTCACCGGTGGATATCCACTTGGGCCGGACTTTTTTCCCGATAGGTGTGCTGGTTGTCAAGACCCGGTGGAAAATGATCCGCGCGATGATCGGCATGAGAATCCGCGCCAGCACGCTCTCCGGACGGAATGGGATATTGCCGGTGCCGGATCCGGACAGCCAGACGTCGTGGGTTCTCGCCAGCTCGTTGGCGACCTCTGCCCCCGAGTTGCCGGCTCCGACTACAAGAACACCGCCTTCCTGGAGCTGACCGGGGTTGCGGTACTCGCCGACATGAAGCTGGACGATGCCCGGATCTAGCTCGCCGGCGAACTCCGGGACCCGGGGGTTTTGCCAGCTCGACATCGCAACCACCACGTTGTCGGCCTCAAACCGCCGGTCTCCGGCAATCGCCACGAAACGGTCGCCCTCCCGAGAGAGTCTCTCAACCCTCACACCGGTCTCGACGTGAATATCGAAGCGCCGGGCGTAGAACTCCAGATAGTCGGCCATCTCGTCTTTGCTCGGGAACCCCCAGTGGTATCCGGGAAACGGCATACCGGGCAGCCCGTTGAGCCGGTTGGGGGTAAACAGCCGCAGCGAGTCCCACCGGTTACGCCAGGCGTCACCGATCCGGTGATTGGCGTCGATGATCGCAAACGGGAGGCCGCACCGGGAGAGGTGGTACCCCGTGACGAGCCCGGACTGTCCACCTCCGATCACGAGCGTTTCGCTGTACTCGCTTCCAGGTCCCTCGCTCACGTCGGTACCTCCTTGTACCCAATTTCCTATACTCCAATTTGGAGTATTTTGGGGTATAGTATACTCTAATTTGGAGTATGTCAAGAGAAAACAGAAAAGTTTCGAAGATGACAAGAGAAAGGCAGGGATGAAAGATCGACTAACGACCACCTCGTATGCGGTACTGACTCAGGTAGCAGTGCGGCCCTGGTCCACCTACGAGCTGGCCCAGCAACGAGTTCGCTACTTACGATATGTTTGGCCCCGGGCCGAGAGCGGCATTTATCGGGAAGCGAAGCGGCTCTCCTCGATGGGGCTGATAGAGGGAAAAAAGGAATACAACGGAAAGAGGGCCCGAACCGTTTACTCTATAACCGAAGACGGAAAAGAAGTGCTACGAGAGTGGCTAGGAACTCCGGTCTCGCCGTTTTCGATGGACTTCGAGGCGATACTGCGCCTGTTCATCGCTCCCCTGGGAACCAAGGACGACATCATGAGCACGCTCGAGCAGGTCCGCGCCGACGCCCAGGAGATGCTCCGATTCGGTGGCGAGGTCAACCAAGAGTTCATCGACGGCATCAACCCCACGCAGGGTCAGGTCTACCTCAGAGCTTTGCCGGTCGATTTCTTCATTAGCCTCTTGAACACCGTGAACGATTGGGCCGAACGCACCATCGCAGAGATCGAGACCTGGGACGACCTCATGCCCTCGGAGGAGAAGAACGCAAGGGGCCTCGAAAAGATCCGTCAAATGCCGGTCGCTACCCCAAAAGAGGCACTCAAGGACATCACCAAGCCCCCCAAGAGCCAAATGCGATCCCGCTCCTGACAATGGGGCTCCAGTACCCTTGATCTGGTAAGTGCTGTTTTGCTTCCTTCCATTCGAGGTCTTTCTGTCAGCGGCAGGCCGTGACCAACCAGGCTGTGCCGTTCGTCACCACGCCCTCGGGTCCGGCGTAGGGCGCGAGGGCTTTCCGGGCGTCGTCGAGGCGACCGAACCGTGCTACTACCCGGAGTATGATCCCGACTACTATGCGACCTTCGAGGACCCAGACGGTATCCGGCTTGAGGTGACCAACTTTCGGGAGCGCCGCAGGAGACACATGTTCCACGGGGAGGCGTCCGATTGAAAGGCCAGGCAGCTAGCGGAGCATACGATTTTCACGTTCTAGTGTTCTATCGAGCTTCCGAGAACCGAAGGTGTCGGTAATTCACTATCCTGCATGGAAATGGGGCTTCTGAGCAGCTTTAAGTACTCTGCAGACTTCCCGGAAACCGCCGAGATATGGTCCACAACTAAAAACTAGCGAAGCTGGATACTCAAGTTACTTAACTTTGTGCTGGTTCGCAACCTCGACCGTATAGTTATTCACCTGAGTTGCATGTTTTGGGGTCGGAGCTGAGCGTGGAATTTATAGGTTGGTTTTTCGCCAGAGTTGACGGTAAGTTTTCCACCGCCTGAAGTACAGAAATGTGTAACGCCTTTATGGCGAGGTCTGTCCTGGCGCACCAGTGCTAGATACGGAGCCACAAAGGCCCACTCCTCGTCGGAAACGCCGCTTGGGTAAGGTTTTCTATTCGACATGAACTCATGCTATCGCTCCTGAGCGAAAGTTCATAACAGATGAGATATGAGAAGGGCCAATCCTCGCGCAGTACCCTGTACTGCGTGGGTCTGCAAAATACGGGCTCTTCGTGGCCCAAAGAGAGGAGGATCGACCCATGAGTGATGGTAGCATCGAGCAGCAGAGGATGACGGCGGGGCTGGATCTCGGCGACAACTACAGCTATCTGTACGTCCTCGACGACGAAAGCGGCGAGAGGATCGAGGCAGGTAGGCTACGCACCAACCCCGAGGGTCTCCGCCGCCGCTTTGACTCCGAACAGCAGATGAAGATCGCCATCGAGGTGGGCACCCACTCAACCTGGATAAGCCGGCTGCTTACCGAGTACGGTCATGAGGTGCTTGTAGCCAATCCCCGCAAGGTGCGGCTGATCTACTCCGACAAGCGCAAAACCGACAAGCTCGACGCCCAGAAGCTTGCTCGTCTTGCCCGGGCCGATCCCGAGCTTTTGTATCCTATAGAGCACCGGAGCAAAGAGTCCCAGGCTCACCTGGCTCTGATCCACTCCCGCGATGTGCTGGTTCGCTCGCGTACCCAACTCATTAACCACGTCCGGGGAGCGGTCAAGTCCTTTGGTGCGCGTCTGCCGAAATGCTCGGCACGGAGCTTCCACAAAAAGGTCGCTGATCATTTGCCCGACGAGCTCGCCGAAGCTCTCGAAGACATAGTGGCGACCATTGCCTCGCTTACCGAGCGGATCAGAGGCTACGAGAGGCGTATAGAGCGAGTCTGTAAGGAACGCTACCCGCGGGAGACCGGATTACTGCAGCAGATCTCCGGGGTAGGAGCGCTTACGTCGCTGACCTATGTGTTGACGCTGGAAGATCCCGAACGCTTCGAGAAAAGTCGCAGTGTGGGAGCATATCTGGGCCTGGTGCCCGGCAAGGACCAGTCTGGCCAGAGGGATCCCGGCAAGCGGATCTCCGGGGAGGGCGATGAGATGCTCCGGCGGCTGTTGGTGGGTAGCGCTCACTACATCCTGGGACCGTTCGCTTCCGACTCCGACCTACGGCGCCATGGCGAGAAGATCGCCTCTCGCGGAGGCAAGAACGCCAAGAAACGGGCTGTGGTGGCCGTAGCCCGTAGGCTGGCGGTGCTGCTTCACAGACTGTGGGTAACCGGCGAGGCATACGAACCTTTGCACAATACCCGATTGTCGGGAAGTCTAGGGGAGGAGGTAGCTTGAGAAACGAAGCGTAGAGCTGTGGCAAGTATGGTAGGGGTTGCGTCACAGATCATAGCCGACGAAAGATAGTGAGTGAGAGCCGACCAACGAGAACCTACGACGAGCGCCCGAAACACCCGGTCTTGGTGACTGCGCCTAGAGAAATGGCCCCTTTCAGTGGGAGACCGGAAAACAGATTGCAGCACCTACGTCCGGACGGACCTCATCATGCACCGGGTCACCAGAGAGTAGACCCTCGACAGTGCGAGTAGAAGCAAGCGTACGGGCGCGTTCGTCACGGTTTTTCAAGGACGGTCCCAACCGCCACGTCGGCACTTGACAATCTTGGCCTTCTCATAGAAGCCTCTAGAGAAGAGGGTGAGCTTAGCCGGTCTCTACGAGGATCCGGGGCTCGTATTTGCCACGAGTGCCGGAACACCTATCCGGCCGGAGAACCTCGTGGAGCGTTCCTTCGAGCCACTGCTAAATCCCAGCCTTTCTCGCCCTGAGTTTTCGGCTCAGGTATAGGGAATTGAGTAGTGGACCCGACGAGACTCGAACTCGTGACCTCTGCCATGCGAAGGCAGTGCTCTCCCAACTGAGCTACGGGCCCACAGGAGCCACCGGCAATTGTAACTGATCGCCGACCGCTGACAAGCTGGGGCCATATATCCTCGTAGAAGGAGCTAGCGCATGCTTGGGGCTATCTCCGGCCATTTCCCGATACGCTGGTGGACGCGAGGCGATCGGACAGGTCGGATCGCGACCTTGCAACTCTCTTTCGGGCTGTTTATTATCCTCACCAAACTAAGGGAGGATAAGTCCAGATTGCCCGGCAATACATTTAGCAGCGTTTCTGCACTTCCGTTGTTGTCTGAGGCATCGTCCGTGTTGGCGCTCGGGGTGCTTGGATTCCCGGTTGCGCGGAGTTCTCTGCTGATGCTATTGGCGGTCGCAACGTTGGCGGCCGCTGATTCCCGGGAAGAGCATCATGCCTAAGCCGGTCGAAAGTTCTCAGCGCTATATACCCGGACTCGACGGGTTGCGGGCCATTGCGGTGCTCGCCGTCATCGCCTACCACCTTCAACTGGGCTGGGCCCAGGGAGGACTGCTCGGGGTGGGCGTCTTCTTCACCTTGAGCGGCTACTTGATCACCGACCTACTGCTCGCCCAGCGGGCCGCCACCGGCCGCCTCCGGCTCGGCGACTTCTGGCTCCGGCGGGCCCGGCGGCTCCTGCCCGCGCTATTTTTGATGCTGGCGGTGGTGGCGGCCTGGGTCGCGCTGCTAGAGCCGGACCGGCTGCCGGACCTTAGGAAGGACATGGTCGCCGCCGTCCTCTACGTGAGCAACTGGTGGAACATCGTCCAGGACGCCTCCTACTTCGCCCGCTTCGGGCCGCCACCGGTACTCGACCACCTGTGGTCCCTGGCGGTAGAGGAGCAGTTTTACCTGCTCTGGCCTTTCATGCTCTGGCTCGGGCTGCGTTTCGCGCCGGGGCGTTCGAACCGGGGCCGCTACCGGGTGGTGATCGTTCTGAC
This sequence comes from Rubrobacteraceae bacterium, assembly GCA_050331175.1. GTDB lineage: Bacteria > Actinomycetota > Rubrobacteria > Rubrobacterales > Rubrobacteraceae > SIRX01. The sequence continues at coordinate 36,484 of JBHJHC010000094.1, forward strand.
CCTGGTGATTGCGGCGCTCTCGGCCGTCGCGATGGCGCTGCTGTACCAGCCGGGGGCCGACCCTACCCGGGTCTACGAAGGAACCGACACCCGCGCCTTCGGGCTGCTCGCAGGTGCTGTGCTGGCTATGGTGTGGCCGAGCCGGCGCCTGTCCGGGCGTCTCGTTCGGGGTGACCGCCTGATCGTGGACGGTGCGGGAGTTATCGGGCTCGGGATCATAGCCCTTTTGGTCTGGCAGACGAACCACTACGGGGCGTTCCTCTATCGCGGTGGAATCGTACTGCTGTCGGTGGCTACGGTCCTGGTCGTGGCGGCCGTTGCCCATCCCGCCAGCTGGTTGGGCGGGGCTCTGGGATGGGGGCCGCTGCGTTGGATCGGGGTGCGCTCATACGGCATATACCTGTGGCACTTCCCGATCATCGTGCTCACTACCGCGACGGTCCAGAAGGAGCTGAACCTCTCCCTGAGTGTCCTGCAGGTAGGGGCGACGATTGCCGTTGCCGCCCTGTCCTGGCGGTTTTTCGAGGAACCGATCCGCCGCGGAGCCCTCGAACGCCTGTGGGGGCAAGTCAGATCCGGAGAATGGCGTCCGAGGGCGGTGTCGCTGCGGAGCTGGGTCACATCTGTAGGAGTGATCGGCATTCTGGTGTTGGCCGGTGCTGGTCTGGGCGGGGTGATCAGTGGCCCTGCTGCCGGCGGCAGCGGATTACCGGCTCCCGGGGAGGCCTCCCAGAAGATCGAGCCCTCTCCCGAACCCCCTGGCGAGTCCTCTACGGAGCTTGCTGCCAAGCCCTCTACCGACTCTCCCACAACATCCCCCGAGCCCACCAAACAACCCACCACCGCCCAGGCCCCGCCAAAGGAACCGCCGGAGGAACCGCCGGAGGAACCGCCGGTGGCATCGCCGGACGAACCGGAGGAGGAATCGCAACAGCCCTTGGCGCCGGAGCCTGCGCCGGCCACCCACACTTCGTGTAGCGCCGTTGCGTACATTGGCGATTCCACCTCGGAAGGCATGGTCTCCCCCGATTACTTGCCCGACCCGGCCCAACGCCTGGACGCGCGGTACGCGCAGGTCGGCGCCACCTCCCAGCGCCTGGAAATCTCGGGCGCGAGATCTATTGTCGAGACGTTACCGGGGCAGACTAGTGGAGAAGAGGTAGCCCGTCAGCTTATGGCGGAGGGCTTCCGGGGGTGCTGGGTAATCGCTCTGGGGGGCAACGACACCGCCAACGTCTACGTCGGCTCGCAGGTCGGGTTGAACAACCGGATCGAGCGGATAATGTCGGTGGTCGGTGACCAGCCGGTGCTGTGGGTCAGCGTGAAAACGTTGCTCGTGAGCGGCCCCTACGCGGATGAAAACATGGAGCTTTGGAATCGTACCCTGCGGGAGGCCTGCGCCCGGTATCCGAATATGAAGATTTTTGACTGGGCGTCGGCGGCTGAGGATGGCTGGTTCGCCGCGGACGGAACCCACTTTACCTCCAACGGCTACGCGGAGCGCGCCCGCCTGACCGCTGACTCGCTGGTCCGCGCCTTTCCAGCCTCCGGGGAAGAGAGAGGCTCGGACTGCGTGGTGCGCTAGGCGGGATGTGCGGTCGGCCCGGATGCCGGTGGCAGTACCGGAGCTCCGTTCGCGGAACAGCCAGCAACAGCCTCCCTTTGGGCACGCCCCAATCGGGTCCTTGAAACGGGAACCACCCGGCAGCTGACGCTTACCTGTTGTCGAACTCGAGCACCCTCGGGAGCCGCAGGATAGCTATGATAGACACCACGGTCGCCGCCATCACGTAGTAGACCGGCGCGTAGTCGTCGCTCGTGCGCGAAACGAGGTACGTTGCGACAAACGGCGTCGTGCCGCCGAACAACGCCATACAGATATTGTAGCCGGCCGCGACCGCGCTGCAGCGGACGTTCGCCGGGACGAGGCCCGCGAGGGTCGTTAGCGACAGAGACCAGCCGATGGCGTTTAAGGCGGCGAAGCCGAGCTGGCCGACAAAGATGAGGAGCAGGTTTGGCTCGTGCATGAGATACCAGAGCGGCCACGCGAAGAGGAGCGTCCCGACGGCGCCGATCAGGTACGCCGTCCGGTAGCCGATCCGGTCCGCAGCGTAACCGATAGCGAGCGAAAAAAACGCGATGACAGCGAGGTTGACGGTTGAGATGTCCAGGGCGTCAGCGGTCGAAAAATGCATCTGATCCGTCAAGTACGACGCGGCGTAGACGAAAATGAGGAAATAGATGATGGCCGTCGGAATGAGCAGACCTACCATCTGGCCGATCTGCCGCCAGTAGCCGGTGATCGCCACGATAACCGGCGACGGCCCGGTACGCTCAAGGCCGGCCATTGCCGAGGACTCGGACAAAGTAGTCCGCAGCACAAAGCTAAAAAGCGCCACTACGCCACCGAAGAAGAACGGCAGCCGCCACCCCCACGCGCTCATAGCTTCGGCGGAAACGATCGAACTCATCCCGGCGGGCACGCTCGAACCGAGTACGCAGCCCAACATCATGGCGAACGGGATCCAGCTTCCAACAAAGAACCGCGACCGCGGCGCGGTTTCTTCGATGACGAGAATGCCCGAGGCCGTGTACTCGCCGGCGACAGCGATTCCTTGAACGATGCGTATGGCGACCAGCAGAAGGGGAGCGATGATCCCGATCTGGGCGTGGGTCGGCAGCAGGCCGATCGCAACCGAGCCAGCCCCCATCATGAGCACGGACCAGAGCATCGCCGTCTTGCGCCCGATGTGATCGCCGACGTGGCCGAAGACCGCGCTTCCAATCGGCCGGGCAGCGTAGCCGACCGCGAGGACCGCGAAAGAAGAGAGGAGCGATGCCACCGGGTCGTTGGAGGGAAAGAAGACGGTCGCTATTATCGGGGCCAGGAAACCGTAGGCCGTGAAGTCGTACCACTCGAGCACGTTGCCACTGATGGCGGCCGAGATGCCGCGGGGGCTCAAATTGGATCTGGCGGCCATCAAACGCCCGTCTCGGTCAACAATCCCTGACCATGCCCGGGTCGTCCGCGAGCCGGCGCTTCAACCGCATTTGAGAACCGCGCGGAGATACGCCGTAGAGCGCACAGACAACGAGCCCCGGCTTCGCCTGCTCCAACAGCGGCTCGCCGCGGCTGCAACGGTGGCCGTGATGCAGGCCTTCGGCCTCCGGTTCTTCCCGCCCCCTCTTCCGCCGCCCGGATCGCCAGCATAATCTTTGTTGGAAACATGCTCACTCCTCGCACCCCTATTTTCGCCGGCACGCATCATACTACCGGCGAGAATGGCTTTCGAGCTTGCCGGCGATCCATCGGCCAGTTCCCCGAGCGCCCCGGTTGGAGTACCTGGGGACGGCCCTGGTGTCATCTGCTTCCGGCAAGTGTTGGGTCTGCCGGTTGCTTCGGATGGCTCATGGCCCACCGACGGACGATATGGCGTAGCGCTTTACGTCGGCGTCCAGGACCTGGGCCTGCTGGTTGGTGCCCACGCCAGCGCCGCGGAAGGCCAGTAGCTGATCTTCGCTATCCCAACGCTCGTAGATACAAACCCGTGTGGGATCTATACCGTCGGCCGTGATGGAGAAGTCGAGGCACCCAGCGGTGGCCCGCGCCGCCTCGACGATCGGCGCACACTCCGCTACGTAGGCGTCACGATCGGCGGACTCGACGACCAGATGTCCTGCGATGATGAGCATGCGGTGGTGTCCCGGATCGTCGGAACGGTCTGCTCGTGTCATCACGCCCACGTCCTCGGGATTTGTTTCAATCATCGTTGCTCCTTCCAGTAGTTATCGAGTCTGCTCGCTGAGGGCGACGCCCAATCTCTCTCGTAATACCCGGCGGCGGTCCCGGCCCCGCCGTGGATCAGGACAAAGTCAGCCATCATGCGGCCACCACGATCTCATATGCCCCTGGGCGGTTCGGCGAGCGTGATGCGGTTGCCGGCAGGGTCGGAGATCTGCGCGATGATGCCGTAATCGCCCTGGATGTCGGGCTCTAGCTCGAGCCCGCGGTCGGCGAGCTGGTTCCGGGCCTCGGCCATCGATGGCGTGACGATGGTTATCGCTGAGCGGCCGGCCTTGGCCTCGTCGCGCGCGAGCTGGACCCCGAAGGTCTCCTGCCGCCACTGGATCAGCCCGTCCATGGGACGATCGTCGGGCCCGCGGCCAAAGAGCCTCGTGTAGAAGGCCTCGCCCTCGTCCAGGTCCGCGACATTGGCTACGGCATAAAGTTCCTGAATTATCATTGCCTCTCCTCCCGTGTTTCGTCCCCTGCCGCGAAGTGGGCGAGCTGTTCGTCGTGGGCCTTGTGGAAGGCCGGGCGGGCGCAGGCGCGCGTAACGTAGCCGCGCAGGGCCGGATAGTTTTCCAGCTCGCCGAGATCTTTTGGGATACGCAGCACGTCCGCCATCAGGATGTCGGCGATGGTGAAGCGCGAAACGGCTAGCCACTGGCGGCTTTAGAGCACCTTTGCATTCAAGGTCCTGGCCCCTCGAAGAGGTACTCCTCCGCGCGAGTGAGGTGCTCCCTGGGTACGGTTCTCGGCGTAGCCATTGGCGTCTCCGTTCCGGTTGCCACCACCGCTCATCCGCCACGTCGGCGAACAGCCGCTCACCGCGCCCGAGTAGTAACGCATCTTGTGACTCCATGTGCTCGCGTAACGTCGTCTCGATGTCGGAGTTGTCGACGTTGGTCTCATCTCCGGCCGGGACAAACCAATGTCCGGTCGCCTCGATCACACCATCGAGCGTGATGTTCTGCGTTACTACCAGTTGCACGAGTCCTCCCTATGCTGCTTCTAGTTAGAGGTAGCCGGTGATCTCCGGCTCACGGTCCTGACGGTCGCGTTTGCCGTCCTCGTAGATCACCGGCGCCGCAGCGAGCTCTTCCTCTGTAACGTCGTCCAGACAGGCGACGTTGACGGCCCAAAAGTTGCCGCCCATTGCCTCTTCGAGGTAGCCTCGCGAGAAGGGCTGCATGCCACAGACGGGACAGCGGTAGTGATCTACGTCGCCCTCGGGCCAGCTACTGTCCTCTGCGTGGTAGTTCTGCAGAAGACCCTCTCCCGCGACGATCCGCAGGTTGTCGTAGCCTATGAGCGCCTTCTTGTAGCCGGACTTCAAGCAGAAGCTGCAATTGCACTTGCGGATCGGGGTCTCAGCCAGGTCTATGTCCGCCTCGAAGCGGATCTCCCCGCAATGGCAACTCCCGCGATACGTCTTCACCATTTCTCCTCCTTCGCGAATAACAGGCTGTTTGCCGCGAGTGCTTCCCGGAGCATTGGCTGCCCCCTCCAACGAACTAGTTGCGGACGTTGATCTCCTGCACGGCCCAGCCGTTGCCGTCCGGGTCGCTGAAGAACAGGAATCCCACGTTGTTGAGGTCCTCCCCGTTACGGGCCGGACGGGAACCCGAGGCTCCGATCACCTGGACCTCGCCGACCTCCACCCCGCGGCCCACGAGCTCGGTCCGCGCTGCTCGAACGTCTTCGACCACCAGTTGCAAGCCCTTGAGCGAGCCGGGCTGCATCTCGACGACGCCTTTGCCCAAGACGATCGAGCACGCCGAACCCGGAGGGGTCAGCTGGACGATGCGGATCTCGGCGCCGATCCTGGTGTCGTGATCTACGTCGAAGCCAAGCTTCTCTTCGTAGAAGGCTCTAGCCCGGTCCACGTCCGTGACGGGGACAACGACTACTTCGAGTTTCCAATCCATGTTGCACCTTCCTTTCGTCAATTAGTCCGGGTTCGAGGTCTTGCGCCAGAGTCCTTGGATATCCCGGGCAACTTCAGACAGGTCGTCGCCAAACTGGTGCCCGCGATCTTCGACCGCGCGGAAAGTGGCCTCCGGGAGTCTTTCTTTGTACAGCGCAAGGTGGGCGAACGGCACCGATTCGTCGTCGCGGCTGTGGTAGAAGAACATGGGCAGTCGTTCGGGCAACTTCGACGCGAAGCCTGCTTGCAGTTCGTACTCATCGACTTTCCAATCCTCTGTTCCCCAGTAGGGCGCGGCGACGAGGAAGAGACCGGCAACAGGCCCGTCCACTTTCGCCTCGGAGAGGTATTTCAACAGGACCGACCCGCCAAGAGAATGACCGACGAGTATTACTTCGCCGTCCAGCGTGGAGAGCACTTCGGAGATCCGAGCTCCCCACGCCCCGTACTCGGGACGGTTCTCATCCGGCATTTTCGGGCACCGCACGTCGTATTCGCTTCCCAGCACGTCCGACAGGCTTGCCGCCAGTTTCTTGTCTTCTTCGTGGGCTCCTTCCCCGCCACCGTGAACCAAAAGAACTTTTGGCTCCGTTGGCTCGGGGTAAGCCCGGACCTCGCTGGTGTTGTCTTCCGTCACAATTGCTCCTCCTTCCGCCGACTCACGGGCATCTAAACGGAGCATACAGAAATGATCCTAAAAAACAACTAATGAATTGCGAATTTATAGCTAAAAGTCCGAATTTAGGTTTGCCGTGGTAAAATCCTGGTTGTGGCTAGCAAGCGCACATACGATGATGGATGCGCTGCGGCGCACGCGCTGGATCTCGTAGGCGAGCGTTGGGCGCTTCTGACGGTCCGGGAGTTGATGCTGGGGCCGAAGCGTTTTACTGACCTACGGGCCGGCCTGCCGGGTGTGAGCCCTAACGTCCTCGCCCAGCGCCTCCGCGAGCTTGAAGGCGTGGGTGTGGTGCGCCGCCGGAAGTTGCCTCCGCCCGCAGCATCGAAGGTCTACGAGCTGACCGGGTGGGGAAAGGAGTTGGAGCCGGTCCTCATCCAGCTCGGTCGTTGGGGCGCCCGTTCTCCTTCAAAACCCCCCGACGCCGGATTGGGCGTAGACTCCCTGATCCTCTCCTTCCGCACCATGTTCGCCCCGCATCGCGCGGGCGGGTTGAGCGCCGCTTACGAGCTTAGATTCGGCGAGGATGTTTTCCGGGCCGTCGTGGATGACGGGCGCTTCGAAATATCGCGTGGAAACGCAGACCACCCCGATGCCATCGTCGAGACTGACTCCAACACGCTGGCCGGACTGGTTTACGGGGGCGGCTCCCTGTCGGAAGCAATAAATTCCGGAGATATAGAGGTCGAGGGGGACGAGCCGGCGGTCGAGCGCTTTCTTACTCTTTTCCCCTTGCCCGAGCCGGCCGCACCTGCCATTGGCGGGTTGCATTCCGTGTAGCTGCAAGCGAACGCAGGAGGAGTAAGTAGACGAGCAGCATGAGTGGCTGAAGGTGTCGCCGGAGGTAGGGGAGGAGTTGAGGATCGCTCGCAGCCGAGCTTACGAGTTGGTGGCGGACGGTGAGATCCAACTGGAGCGCTGGCTCGGGGACCGGCGCTGTGTGGGCGTCCGCTGGTAGCGAAGGTTGTCTTGTGGAGGGAACTACCGGCCGTTTTCCCGCTCCCCTAAAGCCACCCCTCTGAAACCTCGAACTCTGCCATGACCGGTGCGTGGTCGCTCTCGGGATACTTCACGTCGGTGGCGAAAGAGATCGACTCGTCGTGCAAGAGCTCGTTGTGGATCTCCGACCCCTCGAAATACTGGAGCATCTGCCGGCTGACGAGCAGATGATCTATCATCTCGCCTTTCCCCAGATACAACAGTGAATACCGGGCTGGTTCGGGGATGCTCTTCTCCACCGGCACCATGACCCGCTCGGCCAGGTCCGGATTATCGTGGCTCTCTACGTCTCCTCGTATCGCCTGCAGCGGCACATCATCCGTGTCGGCGTTGAAGTCTCCGCAGGCCACGATCAGGGCCCGGGGGTCCTCGTCGAAGATGCTGTCTATCAGCATCCTGGTCTCTAGCGCCTGCCCGACCCGCTTCATCGAGGAGAGAAAGAACCCCTCAGCCCATCCCGAAGCCGTCTTCCAGGTGTATCGATCCTCCTTCTGCTCCGGGATGTTCGTCGGCCGCTTGGACTTCAGGTGAACGTTCAGAACGTGCAGCGTCTGTTCGCCAAGCTGGATCCTACAGACCAGGATCGGCCGCTCCCAGCTCAGCTTCTCGGCCTCCTTCCTGACGGTCTGCTCGTCTACCCCTTCTCCGGTGTCCTTATCGGTTACGGTGCGGTAGTAGGGGGCGGGGGCGTAGACGTGCTTGTACTGGGCGTGCTCGGCTATCCCGAAGCGGCTCAAGACTACCAGGTTCCGCTCGTCGTAGGGCTCGCTGCCGTCGGCCAGCATGGTAGAGACCATCTCATAGTCTTCACACCGCGTTCCTTCAAGCAGCTTCTTCAGGGCCGACAGGCGTCGGGGCTCGCCTTCTCGCTCCCTCTGTCCGTTGACCTCTTGCAGGCAGAAAATGTCGGCGTTTACCCGCACGAGCTGTGGCCGCATCAGGGAGATCCTCTCTTCGAGGGAGGGCTCACCCTCTTCCGAAGTCTCGTCGAAGTTCTCCAGGTTGAAGGTGGCTATACGCAGCTTCGGCGACACGGCTCTCCTCCTCATGGCTCGGGACCACAAGCATCATAGCCGCCATCACCGGGCGCTGTGTTTCTGGATCGTTAAAAATCTTGTCCCGCAACAATCAAACGTCAAGGCTGCTTTTTCGGATCCACCCTGCCCGATCTATCCATTCCTCTTGCGAAGAGCCCTCCACCATCGACCTCACCCCAGTGATAATAGTGCCGAACTCTTCGTTGTTGATGCTCCCCGGTACGCAGATGCAGCCGGTATGGGACCGGCCGCTGGCGTTGAGTTCCGCCATTAGAACCATGAAGTCCCTGGCGTTGGCCGTCACCAGCACCCTTCCCTCGGAGATCGCCAGCTCCAACACCTCCGGATCCGCCATGCCTTCCAGCTCTACCCGAGATATGGGCGTCCAGGAGGAGCCGGATCAAAACTCCCTGATAGTTATGTTCAGATCAGGATACTTCCGCCGCCAGTATTCGACGGGCTGATCATTCTCCTCGATAAAGGCGTCTATTTCATCCTGGTTCGCCTCGTAGTAGTCGAGCGCGACCTCCAGTTGCCGCTCGGAGACAGGATGCTCGGCGAACAACCTCTCACGTCCTTTGCCCCGGTAGAGGTCCACGACTTCCCATACGTCGAAGACGCTCCCGGCCAGCGTAGCTCGTCGCCGCTCCGGAGGTCCTTCGAACATTACGCCCGGATGACGGCTAATCTTCTCCATCTCTTCGCCCGCAACCCGAAGGCGCTCATACTCCTCGACCGGGAGGATCACCTCCCGCCCGCTCACCTTTTTCGTCCACTACATACCGGGCACTCATACGCGACTCCTGTTCACAAACTCCGCAACGGTATTTTAGCGCAAGCGATAAAACCGGAACGAAAACGGCCAACGCTCTCGAAGAAGAGATCGGGTAGTTCAAAACCATCCTGGTTGCAGTAAACAGCCCCCAACCCAAGAATCGGGGGGCTTCACTTTTCCTACTGTTTGCAGGTACTTTAGAGTGGGCGATGCTGGGTTCGAACCAGCGACCTCTACCGGGTGAAGTCTGCCCGCCGCATTCTACCACGTCCTACTGTGTCCGCTAATTATGCTGTTTTGCAGGGATTTTAGAGAAATCACGAGGATGCTGTGTCCATCGTGTACGCGCCTGTATTAGCCCGGTTGCAGTACGGTTGCAGTAACTTTTTGGTTTCGAAGAGCGTATCTTGGCGACGCACCCTAACGCGGTTTCTACAGGTTTCTGGCGTTATTGTCGCTCCAGGTATTCGCGTGCGGCGGCAAGGAAGTCTTTGCCCTCCCTGATCGTATGCTCGGCGTCCTCTTCGCTCACGGTTTCGGGTGCCGCAGAGTAGTCGGCGGCTTGCCGGAGTCCGAAAGCCTCGATCAGCAACCGATGATAGCGCGCATCCAACTCTTCAGTCTTCGCGAAGTGACGGCCGAATTGCGCAACTACCTGAGAGTGCCGGGAGTAGCTCAACCCTTTGGAGAGCAGCAGGGCCTCGGCAATGTAGAAACAGCCATAGTAGGCGCGGGAAGCGGCGAAGTCCGCATGGCCGTCCTCCAACAAGCCGTCGGCGGCCTCGAACGAGCGCTCCGCCTTCGTGAGAAGGTTGTCGAGGATCTCCGGACTGTCGCTCATCCGGCCATATGCGAAAGGATGGCACCCTCTGTGCGGGCGTGAATGAGGTACGGGTCCTGAGAAGTCCGGTAGTCCTCAACATTTACCGGGACCAGGGAAAGCACGAGGCCAGCTTCCAAAGCCAGGGAAGCTGCCAGTCCAGAGCAGTATCGGATCTCCCTGCCGACCTCGACCGGCCCCTCCAATAGCAAAAGCAGATCCACGTCGCTGCCTTCGTCTGCCTCCCCTCGGGCATGTGATCCGTAGAGCACGAGGCCCCGGTAGCGGTTACCGTAGAGACCCTGCAAACCACCGTCCAGGTCTCCGAGTATCTCCTCCAGCGTCCGCGTCTCGATATCCATACCCTGAAGTGTAGCGCGTGTCGCTGGCGATGGCCCACCGTGGTTCTATGCCGCTCTTCGTTGACAACCGCGCCTTCCGCATCCCTTGTACTCTGAGGTTGCTGACAACGTCCGTGATCCCCGTGTCTGCGGTATACAACAAAAATGATGTATGATGAGTAGGTTGTATCGCAGTCTGGACGAACGGTGGCTGTTACCAGGCATTCCCGATACCGGACGCGGAACAAGAGGGTGAGGGCATGATCCGCAACGACAAGGAGTACCGACACAGCAAGGAGCGACTTTCGGAGCTTGAGATGGAGCTTCAGCGACTATTATTGGGCCGCCGCTCAGACGAGCAGGAACCGGTGGCTTCGGCGGTGATAGATGCCCTGCGGATGCAGATCGAGAATATCGAGGAGGAGATCTCCGAGTACGAGGACCTCAAGGAGGGTCGCCTGCTCTCCTTCATCACCGATGACCTCGATTCCTTTGGAGAGTTGATCACCAAAGCGCGTATCGCCAGGGGTCTCACGCAGGCTGAGCTCGGCGAGTTACTCGGCATGACCCAGCAGCAGGTGGCGCGCTACGAGCGGGACGGGTGGCAGAAGATCAGCCTGTGGCGCCTGGCCGAAGCCGCCGACGCTTTGGGTCTCGGCTTGGGCATCCGCGCCCGTCTCCCCGCTTCTAGCACCACCAGGTCGGCTGGCGTCGGCTAGCGGCGAAAGTATCTGCGATGACTCATCGCGCACCCGGAATTCGACGACCCTTCGGATTCCGGTACGGAAGTGGCACGATCCACCGTAGCATCCATGTAGCTGCAAACGAACGCAGGAGAGCTACATGGAAAGGCATCACGAGTGGTTGAAAGTCCCGGAGGTGGCAGAAGAGCTCCGGATAGCGCGCGGCCGCGCTTACGAGCTGGTCGCAGATGGCGAGATCCCGGCCGTCAAGATCGGACGCAGCGTGCGGGTGAGCCGTAAGGAACTCGACCGCTGGCTGGAGGGCCAGCGCTATCTAGACGTTTCTCGGTAGCACAACAGGTCGCCGTTCGCGGCGAATTGCGAGCGGTAGTAACATGCAACGATAGTGATGCTTAACGGAACCACATCTGCGTCGGGCCCAGAGCTTTCGTTAGCCGTGAGGACCTTACTCTCAGGCGGCTTCTTGCTTGATAGAGTGGAGAGAGAGCCCGGTTACGCGCTGCTTGTGGCCCGCCGACTCGACGAGTTCCGGGTGGCGCACCGCTACTGCTTCGCCGTTTTCGAGGACGACTTCTCCCCGTCCCAGGTAGAGACGGTTAAGATCGAGTCAAAGCACTACGGCGCAGAACCGGTGCTGGTGGGCGAAGGTATTGCAGACGTGCCGAGCTTGGACTGGGACAGGTTTATTAGCTTGTTCGGTGGACCTATCCTTAGCTTGAAGCCGTTCGAGCCGCAGTTTCGCGAACACCTGCGCGAATTGGGCCATAACCGGCTGCCAGAAGGGTTGGAGGGTAAGCCGGACGACCTTTTCGAGGTCTACATTAGGGAGTCTCTGGAGTTCGTTTTGGGAGAGAGGGTTGTGCGCTACGGGCAGGAGCGTCGTTTCGAAGCCCGGCCGGACGGTTTGGTGTTGCCTTCCCAGAACTTCTACGCCCTGTACGACGCTAAGGCTTACGGTAAGGGATACGAGGTCGCCCAGGATAGCTTGAGGCAGTTTGGATCTTACGTAAGGGACTTCTCCAGACGTTACAACACTTACCTACAAAGGCTGAACTCTTTTCTGGTCGTCTCGGGCAAGTTCGTGCAAGGAGACGAGGCTTTAACGCTTGGTGTGAATTATGAGGTCACCATCCCAACAAATCAGAGAAGGCCATCGAGGGACGACCGAGCTGGTCATTGAGCCAGATACAGAAGTTGTGCAACGCTACCCTCGCCGCCAACCGTGCCCGCAAACCCCCAAGCTCATGGGATCGCTCCCGCCACAGGCCGAAGGTGTTGAAC
>JBHJHC010000095.1:0-24590 GCA_050331175.1 Rubrobacteraceae bacterium
TCTGATGATCGTCGAGCCCTTTGCGGGAGATAAGCTGGAGGACAACCTCAACCCGGTAGGGAGGATCTTCTACTCGGCGTCTATCAACTTCTGCGTGCCGGGCTCCAAAGATCAGGAAGTAGGCTTGGCCCTCGGTGCCCAAGCCGGAGAGGGACGCATAAAGGAAGTTGTCAGCGCCGGCGGCCTAACCCGATTCCGGCGGACGGCTGAGACGCCATTCAACCTGGTCTTCGAGGCCCGGCCGTAACGGACGTACACCGACGAGCAGTGGGCCACCTTGTTCGGCCCGCCGAAAGGAGCACCAATGACGACGACTGACGCTACGACGATCTCCCAAGGCCCGAGAATGACCATCGACGGACAAAGCGTCGGGTCCGCCGCTGTGATCGAGGTCGCCAACCCCACTTTGGGGGAAGTCTCCTGGACTGTCCCGGATTGTAGCCCGGAACAGCTCGATGCCGCCGTTTCTGGCGCCGCAAGCGCCTTCCCGGCGTGGTCGGCCCATCCGATCGAGGAACGACAGGATCTGTTGCTAGAGGTGATTTCGCGGGTCGAGGATCACAAGGCCGAGCTGGCCGAGCTGCTCACCCGCGAGCAGGGCAAGCCCCTGGCCGACGCGATGTCGGAGATCAACGGCGCGCTCGGCTTCTGCCAGGCGTATGCCAGGATGTCCCTTCCGCCAGAGGTCGTGGTAGACGACGAGGGCGATTACATCGAGATACGGCGCGTCCCCCTCGGGGTGGTCGCGGCTATCACGGCCTGGAACTATCCCCTGCTGTTGGCGCTTTGGAAGATCGCCCCGGCGCTCGTGGCGGGTAACACGGTGGTGGTGAAGCCGTCTCCTTTCACGCCGATCGCGACGTTGCGTTTGGGTGAGCTGCTAGCCGATGTGCTACCCCCGGGCGTCCTGCAGGTCGTCTCCGGCGGGGACGAAGTAGGGCGTCGCCTGACGATCCACCCGGACATCGCCAAGATATCCTTCACCGGGTCGGTGGCAACGGGACGGGAGATCATGGCCAGCGCTGCGCCGACCCTGAAACGTCTGACCCTGGAGCTCGGGGGCAACGATCCGGGGATCGTCCTCCCCGACTTCGACCTGGACAGCATGATCGACTCCCTGTATTGGGCCGCCTTCTCGAACAACGGGCAGGTGTGCATCGCACTCAAGCGCCTGTACGTCCCGGAGACGATGGCCGACGAGTTGTGTGACCGGCTGGCCGCCGTCGCCGAGACCGTGCAGGTCGGGGACGGCCTGGAGCCCGACACCACCACCGGGCCGGTCCAGAACCAGGTGCAGCTGGCGCGGATACGGGAGCTGCTCGAGGATGCGCGGGCACGCGGGGCCACGATCGCCTATCAGGGCCAGGTTCCCGACGGACCCGGATGGTTCTTCCCGATCACTATCCTGCGGGGGGTGACCGAGGGCGTGCGATTGGTCGACGAAGAACCGTTTGGACCGGTGCTGCCGGTACTGACCTACACCGACCTGGAGGAGGCGGTGCGACGCGCCAACGCCAGCGAATACGGGCTGGGGGCTTCGGTGTGGTCGCCAGACGTTCGGCGGGCGACCGCGGTTGCCGAACAGTTGCGGGCCGGGACCGTCTGGGTTAACCGCCACCCACACCTGTCTCCGCATGTGCCCTTCGGGGGCATACGACAGTCCGGACTCGGAGTGGAGTCTTCGATTTATGGCTTGCAAGCCTACACTGACATTACTGTGCTCAGTGTCAAGCGGGGCTGATACGGAAAATCCGGGCTTTCACCGAGGAAGTGGTGGCAGGTTTTCCGCCCGGTTCGGCCTTCGAGCTGTCGCAGCAGATCGTCGAAGGGGAGATCGCCTACATCATCTGGTCGGGAGAGTCGGAGAGGCTCAAGATTCCCTTTGCCGCCGAGACCCTGATCGTCCGCGACGGGAAGATCGTGGCGCAGACCTTTGCCGCGCAGACGGAAGTGAAAACCGACCACAAAGAGGCAAGTGGGCAATAGCAACAGAGAGAAGAGGCTTGTTACTGCGGAAGATCCGGCGACATCCGGGACTATGGACAACCAGGCGGCGTGGATCGCGGACATCGGTTTACCGAACCTGGTGAAAGGAGCATACGCATGAACCGGGCACACATTGACGGGGTGGAACTTGAGTACGAAGTCTGGGGCGAAGGAGAGCCGGTCGTGCTGATACACCCCAGCCACTTCGCGGACGCCTTCGCGCCGCTGCTCGCGGAGCCGGAGCTTGCGGGGCGGTATCAACTGATCCTGTATCATCGGCGCGGGTACGCAGGAAGCACCCCCGCGGACGGACCGCTGAGCGTTCGCGAGCAAGCGGCGGACTGCCGCGCCCTCATACAGAGCCTCGGCGTGGAGCGCGCGCATGTGGTCGGGCACTCCTACGGCGGCCCGATCTCATTGCAACTCGCCCTCGATGCCCCGGAGGTAGTCCATTCCCTCGCGCTGTTGGAGCCAGCACTGCGGCGGTTCATCCCCAGCGCCCGACAGTTTACGGAAGAGATGGGGCCGATAGTGCAGATGTACGAGGCGGGCGACAAGAGGGGAGCGGTAGACGACTTCCTGCAGCGTGTGATGGGTCCGGAGTACCGTGGCGTGCTGCATCGCATGCTGCCGGGAGCCTTCGAGCAAGCCGTCGCCGACGCCGACACGTACTTCCAGATCGAGATCCCCGCGCTGGGACGGTGGAGCTTCACGCAGGAGGACGCCGGGCGCATCACGCAGCCGGTACTCGCCGTGCTCGGGGAAGAAAGCCGTACCCTCTCGCCGATCCCGGTGGAGATACACGAGCTGGTGCAGACGTGGTTCCCCCAGGCGGAAACCTTCGTGCTCGCGGGTGCGACCCACTTGTTGCAGATAAAGAACCCACAGGGAATGGCAGCAGGGTTGGCCGGCTTCTTGGCGCGTCACCCGATATCGGCCAGTGGCCAGGGCACCGGAAAGTCCGAGGGACCCGAGGAGCTTCGGTATACAGCAAGGTAGTAAGGAGACAAAACAGCCATCCTCGGCCCCTTGGGGCGTCATCCAGGCTATGCACCAAAACGACGAAAAGAAAGACAAAGGTACATGAAACAATTAGCAGCTCATTATCGTGAAGCGGGAACAGGACCACCGGTGGTCTGCCTCCACTCTAGCGCGAGTTCCTCGGGCCAGTGGCGCTCGTTGACGGATCGGCTGTCCGACAGGTTCCGCATCATCGCCGCGGACCTTTATGGATACGGCAAGAGCCCGGCGTGGCCGGAGTATCGCGAGATGTACCTGGATGACCAGCTAGACTTAATGGAGCCCGTGTTCGACGTGGCGGGAGAATCCTTCCACCTGGTAGGACACTCCTCCGGCGGCGCCATCGCCCTGAAAACAGCGCTCGCACATCCCGAACGCGTAAGGTCTCTGACGGTTTTCGAGCCGGTGTTGTTCAGCGTGCTCGTCGCAGATGACCCGGCGAGTCCTGCCTCACGAGAGATCCTTGCCGTCCGGGACGACACGATTCGGTTGGTGGACCTCGGGGATCTCGACGCCTCTGCGGAGCGCTTCATGGACTACTGGGTGGGACCCGGCGCGTGGGCAGCCACACCGGAAGCTCGTCGTCCTGCCATCTCCGCGGCCATGCGCGCGGTGAAACCGGAGTGGCACGCCGCCTTCTCTGAGCCGACCCCGCTTGCAGCGTTCGAAGCCCTCGACGTGCCGACGCTCCTGCTTACCGGCGCGGAGTCTACGCTCTCGGCCAGATCGGTCGTCCGCTTGCTTACTAGCGTACTGCCAAACTTAAGCGTGGAGGAAATCAGTGGGGTTGGACACATGGCGCCCGTTACGCACCCGGATAAGGTCAACCCGATGATCGAGCGGTTCCTGGAACGACAGACCCAGTGAAGGGAGCTAAAGGCTGTGGAAAATGACAAGCTGACGACACCCGGGGCACAACAGCAAACGGGCACTTCGTCCCGGACTCGCCAACTCCTACCCCTGATCCTGGCTACTATGGCCTCCCAGGCGGTACTGGTCGTACTAACGCCTACTATCGTTGAGGTGGGACGCGAGTTCGGCGCGTCGGTCGGGGCGGTCGGTCAGGCGCGCTCGTTACTAGCCGGGGCTGCGATCGCATCCTCGCTCGCCATCGCACCCTTTCTCGACCGGCTGGGCATCCGGCCACTGCTTCTGTGGGGTGCGGCGCTGGCCGTCGCGGGCAGCGTAGGCGCGTCGCTCTCGCCTTCCCTCCTGGTTTTTCTCTCTGTCCACGCGCTGATCGGGGTCAGCTTCGCCTGCCTGCTTTCAGCCGGCTTCGCCGGGGTCGCCACGTTTCCCAAAGAGGCTCGGGCGTGGGCGATGGGACACGTTGTCGGCGCCAACGCCCTGGCCTGGATCCTGGTCAGCCCTTTCGCGGGGTTGCTAACCGACACCCTCTCCTGGAGAGTGGCACACGCCGTGCCAGCGGTGATTGCCCTCTCCGCCCTCGTCTCCGCCCGTGTGGCTCCGGGCGGGAGCGCCACAGGAGCACCCGATGTTGGGCGCGGCCTGCGCGGCGTGTTCGCCGAACCTTCGGCGCGACGTTGGATCGTGGCCGAGTTGATAGCCTTCTTCGCGTGGGGCACGTACCTCACGTTCATCGGCGCCTTTTTCATCCAGCGCTACGGTCTGGGTGAGTCCGCGGCGGGCATCCTGCTGGCGCTCGGAGCGGCGGTATTCTTCCTGTCCTCGATCCGCAGCTCGTCGCTCGCCAGACGCTTTCCACAGCGGGAGCTGATCGCCGTCACCGCCCTGGGAACCGGCGCGTTCATCATCCTCCAACTCAACGCCGAACCCGCTTTGTGGATCTCCGTCGTGTTGTTGTGCATCGTGGCGTTCTGCGCGGGCGTTCGCACGCCGGTATCCAGCACCCTCGGGCTCTCCCAACTTCCACAGCAGCCCGGTTTGATGATGGCCGCCCGCACCGCCGCCTTGCAGATAGGCTACCTGCTAGGTGGGTTGGTCGGCGGAGTGACACTGGTGTGGAGCGGCTACGCAGCGCTTGGACTCGTCCTCGGTACCGCAATGACACTGACCGCGGCGCTTATCTTGCGGGTATCCGATCCTCTCAAACCGGAGATCGTCGAGCCCACAGTAGCCGCTGCAAGCAAGGACCGCTCATGATTGTCGATCTTGCCCCGGATAAATACAAACAACGAACACAGATGAGTTGCCAAAAGTCCAGAGAGGAGGTGAAGAAACATGAAGCGCATTTTCCTGGCATTCACGGTTACCATGTTGCCTACGCCGATGGTGACCTTCCCAGGCCTCGCTTTCGCTCAGGGTGGACATGCGAGCTGTAAGGCTTTCGGCCAGAGCATAGCCGGGCTGGCAACAACCCTCGGCGGAACGTTCGGCCAGCCCGCAGCCGCGGGCGCGCCTTTGAACGACACGGTAGAGACCGAGCAGGCCTCGTTGTGCGAGCCGTGGTGAGCGGAGATATTCGCGACGCATTTATCGTCAACTAGCAACATGGATGAAGCTGCGCCTTCATCTAGCTGGTCTCACAAAAAGAATAAAGGAGACAGCATGGCAACAGCAAACGTAAACGGGGTCCGGCTCTTCTACGAGGTCAGTGGAAACGGAGAGGTCCCGCTGATCCTCGTGCACGGGTCTTGGGGATCACACCGCTACTACGATTACATCGTTCCGAAATTGGCCGGGGCGTTCAAGGTTCTCACCTACGACCGGCGCGGCTACAGCGATAAGCGATCACCGCCTTCGTCCAGAAAAACCGGTCTGCGTTATTGACAAGTTGAAAGGATGCATAGGAACCGGACCCCCGTCCCGAGAAAGGAAAGGCAGGAGAAATAATCATGTTGTCAGATGTGAGTAAACAGACCGGGCAGACGCTCCAGAGCCATTTGCGCGCCTTCGGTCAGGGCGATGTGGACGCCATGATGGATGACTACTCAGAGGATGTGGCGTTCATCAAGCCGGACGGCGTTTTGCGAGGGAAAAGCGAACTCCGGGCTTTCACCGAGGAAGTGGTGGCGGGTTTTCCGCCCGGTTCGGCCTTCGAGCTCTCGCAGCAGATCGTCGAGGGGGAGATCGCCTACATCGTCTGGTCTGGGGAGTCGGAGGCGCTCAAGATTCCCTTCGCCGCCGAGACCCTGATCGTCCGCGGCGGAAAGATCGTGGCGCAAACCTTCGCCGCGCAGATGGAATTGAAAACCGACCACAAAGGGGGAAACGGGCGGACGTAGAGAGCAATTCTGACCGGAACATACGCAGTGGACTTACAGAAGTCAGAAGCAAGCACGAATTAGTCGAGCACCGTAGTAGCCAACGAACGAAGAGAAGGAACGAGGCATGGCAACAACGAATGCAAACGGAGTCCGGCTCTTCTACAGAGTTTAGGAGAACAGCCACATGTCTGAGCAACAAAACCGCGAAGCCCTTGAGAGCTACATCCGGGCGGTGGAGCGCCAAGACCTGGACTCCATGTTCGAGTTCCTCCACGACGACTACGTCGAGGAGTACCCCCAGTCAGGCGAGAGGATCCGAGGCAAGCAAAACGCGCGTAGTATTCTGGATAACTACCCGGGGCTACCGACCATGGTCGATCACAGCTACGTTCTAAGCGGAGACCTCGGCGTTCTCAAGATGACCTTTGAGTATGACGGTAAGCGAGTGTATGCCTGCGCGGTAGTTGAGTTCGAGGATGGCAAAGCAATGAGTAGGAGAGCGTACTTCGCCGAGCCCTTTGAAGCACCACAGTGGCGGGCGCAATGGGTTGAGAGGATGTAACGTACTAGCCGATTGGCTTAAAGTGGGTCGCGGAGATGTCTGGCAGAAGAACGTTTGAGATGACGTTTTCGAACACGCTCCGGAGCTGGTTACCGGCCCTCGGCACCGCGGTTCCCCTGGTCATCATACCCATCGCCGTGCTGAGCCTCCCGTTGGCCGCGGCGGAAGAGATGCGCCTGTCGGAAGCGGAGACGGCCAGTTGGATCCTGGCACTCTACGGCCTTCCAAGCATCCTGGGACTGGTGCTCACCATCCGCTATCGTCAGCCGCTGCTGCTGACCGGGAATTTCTTCGTGCTCATCTTCATAGTCTCCCTCGGCAGCCGGCTGAGCTACCCGGAGCTTATCGGTGCGTCCATCCTGGCGGGCGCTTTTGTTGTGCTGCTGGGTGCGCTGGGCCTCACGGAGCGACTTGCGGAGTGGATCCCGGCCCCAATCGTGCTCGGTTTGCTAGCCGGTGCTGTCATGGCCTTTGTTTCAGACATCTTTAATTTTCTGGGAGATGCGCCGGTGCTGATCGGCGGCACAGTCCTGGCCTATTTCTTGAGCCTCCGTATTCTTGGCAACCGTATACCTGCCATCCTGCCGGCGCTCGTGGCGGGCCTCGCTGTCGGTGCGCTGACCGGACAGTTAGGAGCGATGTCCGCACGCCCCTCTTTACCGGTAGCCGTTGTCACGGTTCCGGAGTTTTCGGTGCAGGCGATCGCTACTGCCACCCCAATACTCGTCATCATAATCACGCTCCAGTCCAACCTGCCTTCGATGGTCTTTCTGCAGAATGAGGACTACAGTCCACCCGAGCGTGTCGTCAACAACGTGAGCGGGGTAGGTACGCTCCTGGGATCGCTCCTCGGTCCTACCGCAGTTTCTTTGTCACTGCCAGCCACGGCGCTCGTAGCCGGGCCGGACGCCGGCAAGCGTCAATACCGCCAGCGGGCCGTCTACCTGGCAAGCGGGGCAGTGATACTGGTCGTGCTGCTGGCCGGCATTGCCGCGGAGATACCGGATATCGTACCGCTGCCGCTGCTCCTTACGCTGGCAGGATTGGCGGCGGTCGGCGTGCTGACAAACGCGCTGCAAGGGATCACCCGCGGACCGTTGTTGCTCGGGCCGCTGTTCGCGTTCGCCATCGCGCTTTCGGAGATCTCACTCTTCGGCTTCGGCCCCTTCTTCTGGGCACTAGTCATCGGTACGGGTATCTCATTCTTGCTCGAACGAGACAAGCTGCGAGAGCTACGCTCCTCCACGCGCGGGGCAGAGAAGCGTTTGGAATCGCGGACGAATTAGTGGTACGAAGTAGATAGGATTTGTAGCGGGGCCTGCCTTTCGGCTCCTGTTCGACACTCAACCACCACGCATTGTCCGGAATCTCACCCATTTGGGTGATGCGGCGGCCCCGTTAGGCATCTAGACTGGAACCCGGCACATTAGGCTAACATTGCCAGTGGCGCGAGAAAGCGGAGGCGCAAATGCCGCGTCTACAGGGGAAAAGGAGCGGAGGTCGCCACCTGCGCCTGGCTGCGCCGTCCGGCGCTCTTTCCGAGGAACCGCACCAGGAATTGCACCTCTGGATGCTCGGGGACTTCCGGGTCTCCGTAGGCCCGCGCGCCATAGAGCATGATGATTGGCGGTTAAGGAAATCAGCCAGCCTCCTCAAACTCCTCGCCCTCCAGCCCCGGTATCGGATGCATCGGGAGCAGGTCATGGATCTGCTCTGGCCGAACCTGGGTGCCCGTCGTGCCTCCAACAACCTGCACCAGACGCTCCACGAGGCCCGTAAGACCCTGAGGCCGGCGGGCCGCACCTCCGATTACCTGCGCCTGCAAGACGAGCAACTTGTCTTTTCGCCGGATGTGGAGTTGTGGACGGACGTCGACGCTTTTCGCGCGGCGGCGGCGGTCGCCCGCAACACGCGGGAGCCGGCGGCTTGCCGGCGAGCCCTGGAAGCCTACGGAGGAGAACTGCTACCGGCCGACCGCTACGAAGAGTGGGCAGAAGAGCCCCGGCAAGAGCTCCAGACTCTGTATCTGGACTTGCGGACCGGGCTGGCGGCGGTATATGAAGAACGTGCCGAGTACCGGCTATCCATAGAGCTTCTCGAAGAACTGGCAGCCGAAGAGCCGGGACGGGAGGAGATCCACGCCGCCCTGATGCGGCTCTACGCCCTGACGGGCCGGAGAAGAAAGGCGCTCGTTCAATACGAGCAATACGAAAGGTTCGTCCAGTTCCGCGGAGGGGATCCGAAACCGGACCCGGAGATAGAGGCGCTCTACGGGCGGATCCGCGCGGGCAGCTTTCCATCGGTCGAGAACCCGCCCTTGAGACCTTCGCGCCCGGAAACCACCCACCCGAACAACCTGCCCGTGCCCAGGACCAACTTCATCGGGCGGGAGAAAGAAATTTCCGAAGTCAAGAACCTGCTGGAGAGAAGCCGGCTCTTGACCCTGACCGGCGTAGGCGGCTCCGGCAAAACCCGGCTGGCACTCGAAACGGCCCGAGAACTGCTAGACAGACATCCCGGCGGGGTGTGGATGGTGGGTCTTTCTTCCATCTCCGACCCGGATCTCGTAACCCGGGCGGCGGCCCAGGCACTCGCGGTACGCGAGCAGCCGCACCGTCCACTGGAGGAAACACTCCCTGCGGCCCTGGGGGAAAAGAACTTGCTGATCCTTCTAGACAACTGCGAGCACGTAGTTGGCGCCGCGGCGAAGCTGGCCGAGATGCTCCTCGACAGCTGTCCTCGGCTCAGGATCCTCGCAACCAGTCGCGAGCTTCTGGGGATCGAATCCGAAGTAAACTGGACGGTGCCGCCGATGTCTCTACCCGGTTCGAACGATGAACTCCTGGTCGAGGACTTGCAAGAAGCCGAATCCGCGCGGCTGTTCGCGGATCGGGCGTCCCGGCGACTGACGAGCTTCTCCCTGACGCCCGAGAACGCCGAGAGCGTGGCAGAGATCTGCCGCAAGCTCGACGGCATCCCGCTGGCCATAGAGCTTGCGGCGGCGCGGGTGGGCACGCTAAGCGTGGGTCAAATCTCCGAAAGACTCGAAAACGCCCTGCGGTTGTTGACCAACGGCCGGCGAACCGCCGGGCACCGCCAACGGACACTCCGCGGCACCCTCGACTGGAGCCACGATCTCCTGGAAGAACAGGAGCGGCAGGTCTTCCGCCGACTCTCGGTCTTCGCCGGGGGTTTCACCCCGGAGGCCGCCGAGAAAGTTACTTCCCTCGACGGTACACCGGAAGACCGGGTACTCGACCTTCTTTCGGGCCTGGTGGACAAGTCGCTGGTGGTATCCCGCGACGGACGCTACCGGCTGTTGGAACCCGTGCGCCAGTACGCCGGGCAAAAGTTGGAAGAGAGCGGAGCGCGTGAACCGGTGAGCCGGCGGCACGCGCTGTGGTGTTTGGAGCTGGCCGAAGAGGCGGAGCCCGAGCTAACGGGGCCGGACCAGACCTGGTGGGTGGATCGGTTGGAGACCGAGCACGACAACCTGCGGGCCGCGCTGGGCTGGGCCCTGGACGGCGCAGACCCGGAGTTGGGTCTGCGCCTCGCCGGGCTCCTCTGGCTCTTCTGGCACACCCACGGCCACAGCACCGAGGGCCGCCGCTGGCTGGAGTTGGGTATCAAAGAGGCGGGCGATAGGAACGCGCGGCTGAAAGCGAAGGCCCTGAACGGCGCGGGTTGGATCTCGATCTTCCAGCACGATTTCGAAATGTCGGAGTTGTTTCTCAAGGAGGGCGCGGCACTCTATAGAAAGGTCGGAGACCCAGAAGGCTTGGGGGCTTGCCTCTCGAACATTTGGTTCGGGGCTCTTCTCGCAAACCGCGAGGTAGAGGAATACCGGTGGTGTATGGAGGAGATCGAAGCCATAAAATCCCGACTGACTCATAACCGCACCCTGGCGAACATTACGTTCATCCAGGCCATCGTGGAGTTGCGGAACAAAGAGCTAGAGGAGGCCCGTTCCTCCTACAGGGACGCGCGAATCCTCTACGAAAAAGCCGGAGACGCCCAGGGGACGGCCATGGTCCTCTTCAACCTCGCGGTCGAGGCCCTGCTCCGCGGCGACCACGACGAGATCAGGAAAACGTGCAGTGACAGCCTGAAGATCTCCCGCCGGCAAGACGACAAGCTCGCCATTATGTACGGACTGTGGATCCTGGGATGCGGGATGTCCGGGGAAGGCTTGCACGAGAGGGCCGCCCGACTTTGGGGCGCGGCCGAAATCGTGCAGGAGCAGAACGATATGCCCCCCGCCCCGATCGCAATGGACCTCAACGGCTACGAAGACCGCCTCGCCCGTACCCGCGCCGCCCTGGGCAAAGAGGCTATGGAAACCGAATGGCAGCGGGGTCGCACTATGACCCAGGACGAAGCCATAGACTATGCCCTCGCCGGAGAAACTCCCGACAAAACCCTTCTCACCCCGCGGGAGATAGAAGTCGCGAAACTACTGGAGCAAAGCCTTACCAACCCACAGATTTCCCAACAACTCACCATCTCCGAGAGAACCGTACACAATCACGTCAGCAAAGTTCTCAAAAAACTCGGCCTGGGTTCCCGCGCCGAAGTAGCCGGGTGGCTCAGGCAAGACAACCGATGAAGAGCATGTGCCACGTTGGCCAAAGAGAAGGGAATTTGCGGGGGATCGGCTACCCGCCGACCTCTATGTCGTAACCCTTTTCGCTCCAGGCGTTCGTACCGCCCTGCATGTTCGCGACGTTGGTGTAGCCCATCTCCTGGAGCGTCTTTGCCGCCAGCGCTCCCCGGCCCCCTACGGCGCAGTGGACCACGATGCGATGATCCCTGTCCGGCAGCTCGTCGGCGACCAGGCACTCCAGCATACCGCGCGGGATGTGCTTCGCACCCGGTATGTGACCCGCCTGCCACTCGCCCGGCTCCCGCACGTCGAGCACGGTAAGTTCTTCGCCGGCCTCCCGGGCTTCGTGTAGCTCTTCGACGCCCACCTGCTCCGTTTCGTCCCGGGCCTCGGCAACCATTTCTTCGTAGCTCTTTGCCATCTCCAAGCTCCAATCCGATTCTTGGGCGATCCGGCCCATGTTAGCACCGCCCGCGGGTTTCGCGGGCCCGAGTAAGATGCGGGGCTCTGATCTGCGTCTGTACCTTTGGCGGTGGCTGTAGAATGATACGGCGAACAAGAGAGGAGCCGGTTTGAGCGACTATGATCTGGTAGTAATCGGGGGCGGCACGGCGGGGCTGGTCGCCGCGGCGGGCGGGGCCTCCCTGGGCGCGAAGGTCGCCATCGTCGAGCGGGACAAGCTCGGCGGCGAGTGCCTGTACTACGGCTGTGTGCCTACCAAAGCCCTCGTAAAGAGCGCGAAGGTGGCGAGCCTCATGCGCCGCGCCCCGGAATTCGGTATCGGGGAGGTTCCGGTCGAGGTAGACTTCCCGGCGGTGATGCGCCGGATGCGGGCCGTTATCTCGAAGGCCGGGGAAGCCGACGACCCGCAACGGTTCCGCAACCTGGGCGTCGAGGTCTTCCTGGGCGATTCGGCCCGGTTCGAGGAGCCGCAAGAGATCTCCGTAAACGGGACCCGGCTCCGGTCGCGCAGCGTGATCCTGGCCTCCGGCTCCTACGCCAAGCCGCCCCCCGTAGCCGGCCTCGAAGACGTGGGCTACGTGGACCACGTGAGCGTCCTGGAGCTCGAGGAGCTGCCGCGCTCGCTGGTGGTTATCGGGTCGGGGCCCATCGGCAGCGAGTTCTCCCAGATATTCGCCCGCTTCGGCTGCCGGGTGGAGCTACTGTCTTCCTCACCCGACCCGCTCCCCAAGGAGGACCCCGAGGTCAGCGCCGCCCTGCGCGGGTTCCTGGAAGAAGACGGCGTCAAGGTACACGGCGGGGTCCGGGCCCAGTCGGTCCGGCTGGAGAACGGCGAGAAGGTGGTTACGGCCCGGAACAAGCAGACCGGCGCGGAGTTCGAGGTGCGGGGAGAGGAGATCCTGGTCGCCGCCGGGCGGGCCCCAAACTCGGATGGCCTGAACCTGGAGGGCGTCGGCATCGCGCTCGGCGACAACGGTGTCGAGGTTGACGAGTACCTGATGACGACCGCCAAAGACGTTTACGCCTCCGGCGACATCACCGGCAAGCTCCTCTTTACCCACGCCGCCGAGTACCAGAGCCGCACGGCCCTCTCCAACGCCCTTTTTCCCGTCAAGCGCAAGATAGACTACGACGCCTTCCCCTGGACCACCTTTACCGATCCCGAGGTCGCCCGCGTCGGCCTGACCGAGCAGGAAGCCCGCGAACAGCACGACAGAGTGGGCGTCTTCCGGTTTCCCTTTGACGACCTCGACCGGGCGATCTGCGACGGTGAGAACGAAGGCTTCGTCAAGATGGTGACGGACAGGGGCGGCAACATCCTGGGCTGCCACATTATCGGGCCCGACGCAGGGAACTACATCGCCGAGGTCGTACTCGCCATGCGGAAAGGCATCACCGTCGGCGAGCTCTCACAGACCGTTCACGTATACCCCACCCTCTCCGAGAGCGTAAAGAAGGCGGGGGACAACTACTACCGCGAGCGCCTGTTCACCGGGCGCAACAAGAAGATCCTGGGCGGTTTCTTTGCCGCCCGCCGTTTCGTGGAGAACCAGCTCGGACGGCTGCGAAGCTAGGGTGTAGGCTCTCTAAGCTTTGCGATGCTCGGTTTTCACGGTGTAGGTGCCGTCCGGAAGCGTCGAGAGTTCGTAGTCGCCGAAGAGGATAGGGTCGACCCGGCGCAGGCAGAGGAATAGCCTCAGGGCGAGGTTCCGGATCTCGCTCTCGGCGTGGGCGTCGGCCCGCATCTCGATCACGTGCCGCAAGGCCCGGACGTTTCCGGTGAAGACCATCGGGGCTTCGGTCTCGTTGGGCAGCACCGAACGGGCGGTCTGCTGCACTTTCTTGCGGGCGTCGGTCTTGTAGTCGGCGGAGAGCATCGCCGCCCCGCCCTCCTGCCGGTCCAGCAGCGTATCCGCCATCTCCTCGTACTCGGCGGCAGCCCGGTCGGCGCGCGCCTCGAAGAGCCGGTGCAGGTCGTCGTCCTCCTGGTACTCGGGGCGCTCGACAAAGCGGAGCACCGCCCCGGAGACGTAGCGTTGGCTTATCTGGGAAAAGCCCGCGCCGGCGCGGTGCCGGACGAGTTCGTGGGTAACACTGCGGCTGATCCCGTAGAGCAGGAAGCTGAAGCTGGCGTGCTCCAGCACGCTGCCGTGGCCCGCAGAGGTGAGCCTCTCGAAGTAGGCGGCGGCGTTTTCGTTGGTGGTGCGGCGGGGTCCGAAGCTCGCGTAGCACACCTGCCCCGCCGTCTTGCACAGTTGCGAAGAGCCGGGAAGATCTGTCGGGTCGTTTACGTAGTCCGGGAAGCCCAGCGCCGGGTCGAAACCTTCGAGGAAGCCTTCGAGGCCCGCGACGTTGGCCTGGGGCCGGGCCAGCATAACCACCCCGGGGGCCTTCAGGTACGGGACAGCGGAGCCGGTGTGGTACACCCGGGAGTGGATCGCCGGAAAGCCGTCAGCGACGCTCCCCCCAAGGCTCTCGAAAAGCTCTGCTATGCGTTCTGCGTTTCGCCCGGTCGTCTCCACTGGGCTCCCTTCTTCAAGCTCTTTGAAGCAGGTTAGCTGATTCGGCGAAGCTTGTCTGTACCTCCGTACGCAGCTTAGCTCGGCCGGCTGGGGATGTTGATCCAGTCAACCGCGTATCCGGCCATCTGCAGGCTCTGTACGACGGTCGAGGGATCCTCCGCCGTGAGCCGGAAGACCATGGTGCGGCTGCCACCCGTTTTCTTGGGGGAAGAGAGAACGCTTAATATGTCCACTTCGAGGTCGCGGATGATCTCCGCAACCTCGGCCAATATCCCCTGGCGGTCGGGGGCCCGCACCTGGATCTGGCTACCCGACTCGTGCACGCCGGTGAGGGTCACCAGCGCGCGCATCACGTCGGTGGAGGTAACGATGCCGATCAGCTCTCCTTCTGTCACGACCGGCAGGGCGTTGATCTTGCGCTCGTACATTTCTTTGGCGGCGTAACCTACCGGGTCTTGGGGGTGGGCTATGACTACGTCCGGGGTCATGATGTCACCTACCCGCAACTCCTTCATGTAATCTTCCCGGTCCGAGTCCCCTTCCGGGGGGCTCGCACTGCTAAGGTCGCGGTCTGAGACCAGGCCGACCAACCGGCCTTCCTCCAGGATCGGGACGTGGCGTACGCCTTGTTTCCGGCAAATATTCAGGGCCTCCGCCGCATCGGCTTCCGGCCCCAGGGTCTCTGGATCCCGGGTCATCAGGTCTCGTACCAAAAGCATCTTCTACCTCCCTAGGCGTCGCTGAGCGGTGGCCCCTGAAAGTGTCTCCTAGACAGCGGACCTCCGTTATCCCCATGTCCGGGACACTGTATCAGAATATGCCCTGCCGGTGCGCTTTTCGCGCCTGGGAAGTGTGAAGGTTAGACGGCTTCGGAGAGCGCCTGGCGCAGGGTGCCGGCGTAGCGACCGGTGCGGATGGTTCTCAGAGCTTTGATCTCGACCTGCCGCGCCCGCTCTTGCGAGATGCCCAGCGTTTCCGAGACTTCGCGCAGGGTACGGGTCTCGCCGCCGTCGAGCCCGTGTCGCAACCCGAGTACTCTGGCTTCGCGTTCGGGAAGCGTGCTTACGGCCTCGGCGAGCGCCCGCTCCCACTGCCCGGCTTCGACCCGGGCGTAGTCTTCGCCGGATCTCCCGTCCGGGAGCAAGTCTCCCATCTCCGAGCCGTCTTCGTCGCCGATCCGCGCGTTCACGCTCCCGATGGGCTGGCTCACCTCGCGGAGCCGCCGGGTCTCTCCGGGCTCTACTTCGAGCCTTTCGGCGAGTTCCTCGTCGGTGGCGTCACGCCCGAGCTCGATGCTTAGTTGCCCCTCGGCCCGGCGCAGGCGGAACACGGCGTCCACCACGTGGGCCGGCAGCCGGACCGTGCGGGCCTGGTCCGCTATGGCCCGCGTAACGGCCTGGCGGATCCACCACGTCGCGTAGGTCGAGAAGCGGTTGCCCATCTCCGGATCGAACTTTTCTACCGCCCGGATCAGGCCAGCGTTGCCCTCCTGGATCAGGTCCTCGAACATTACCCCCCGCCCGCGATATTTTTTGGCTATGGAGATAACGAGCCGCAAGTTCGACTCGATGAGCCGCCGGCGCGCCCTCTTGTCTCCCTCCCGAACCCGCGAGCCCAGCTCGCGTTCCTCAGCCGCGGTGAGTAGCTGCCCGCCTCGAATACGCCCCAAATATTGTGTAAGTGTGTCCTGTTCCATCCTGTCCCCTCTCTGGTCCAGCGTCCAGCATCTCGGCCTGTTGGCGTTTCGGTCTCTCCGGGCTATGCGGCCGATGGTCCCCGGCCGGCACCCCCGCTTTGTGGCCCCGCGTGCGTTACGAACCGGTCCAACACCCGCTCGTCGAGGCTCGACGTTACGAACCAGCTCCGCCCGCAATCGCAGTCGTGCGTGAGCCGCCGCCGGCTCTCCGGAGCCTCCCCGGCTACGGCTCCTTTGAAGGAACGCAAACAGCACACCGGCAACTCCCGGATGTAGATCTCACCCCACACCGCATCCACCGGGGCGAAGGCGGTATCAGCCCGCAACGAGCTCTGGTTTTTCATGCGGCTCCCTTCCGCTCCTGCTCCGTGCTTTCCAAGAACGCGCAACCCTCCATCTCTACCGGGAGGACCGCCTGCCACCGGGCGCCGCACGCGAGACACTCGAACCCATCCTCCGAACCGCGGGCGTCGCGCCGGCAACACCCGGGCATGTCCTGCTCGTACATCACTTCCTCGCCGAGCTCCGAAACCCAAAGCCGCATTAGGCGGCCTTTCCGGAGAGACGCCCGATCCACTCGCTCGCCTCCTCGCGCGTCAGCTCGGCCAACGGCTTCCCGACCATCTCCTCAAACTTCCCGATGCCGTCCTCGACCACGTCTGAGATGAGAACCTCCAGGTAGTTGAGCTGCTTGCGCGTGGCGGGCAACTCGCCCCGGTTCTCTTCCCTGGCAGCCCGGCTCTCGGTAGCCTCGACCGCCGGCGTCTCATCCACGTCCAGCTCCTCCAACGCGGTAACCCCCACGTTGATCGCATCCCGAAGAGCCCGGGCCTTGGCCCGCGTCTCGGCCATCCGAATGAGGTGCGGCGCTATCGCCCGGCTCACGTTGTCCGGGCTCGCGTCCCCGATGCCGCTGAACCTCCCCTCGTCCATCCGCACCCGGGCCCTGACGATGGCAACCTCGCCGTTCTCCGCGCCCGGAACCTGGAGCAACTCCGTCTCGATGCTCCTCAAGCCCCGCTCGTGGGCCTCTTCGAGAAGCCCGGCGTACAGAACGTAACGCTTGCCGTGTTGCTCGATCATGTACTCTTCCCGCACAGCTATGCCTCCTTCGGCGCCTCTACACCAGTAGCGCTGTCTTCACTGAACCCAGTGAGACTGTAGGGAAAATAAAACATCAGGCGATTCTCTCGTAGGTATATTGCCGGCCACCGGGGGCGGCGGTTTCCTTGTGGCGGTGGATCAGGCCGAGCTTCGCGAGCCGGGTGGCGCGGTTGTTGCAGGCGGTGTGGTTGAGGTCCAATTTCTTGGCGAGTTCCGCGTTCGTAATGGATCCCGCCTCCCGGATCGCCTGCAGCGTCTCCGCCAGATGTTCCGGTATCTCGCCGACGAGCCCGGCCTGTGCGCCCACCTCGTCGACCCGGGTCATGGCCAGCGACCGCTGCCGCAGCGACGCCTCGACGTTCTCCAAAAGGTCCCGGTCCTCCTCGACCAGCACCAGATACCGCTCGCCATACTCCCCGTTCGCGACCCTGGAGACCAGTATCCCCAACGCCTCGTCCGCAAAAGAGTAGTCCATCAGGTCCACACCCCGGATGTCCACGTACAGCACGCCGCCCGGCGGCAGCTCCTCCAGCGCCTCACCCAGCGCCTCCCGGACGGCGCGGCCCGCCTTGCGCGTGACCATCAGCTTGCCGCCGAACTCGCCGCCCGCGACCTCGAATATCTCCCAGGGCCGCCGGTCAACCACCGGACTCGTCCTCACTGTCTTCAGTGAAATCATATATTGAGAGTATAAGGCTTCTTCCGGAAAAAATCAACTGCATAGTGGGCAGATATTTCGTCTTCATGCGGAAGCTTTTTCTCGGGGCCGGCGTGGAAGGGAGACCCGAACGAAGGTCCCGGGGAATTCGGGGACGTTGCGGGAGTTCTTGCGGTTTTCGTAGGCGGTAACGCGTCCACCGCCGCTCCGCAGGGAGAGGGAGCCGCCGGAGCGGCCGGAGATCTGGGCGACGAGTGCGAGGCCGCCGCCGCGTCCGACCTCTCCGGTGCCGGAGACGCCCATCTTGAGGGCGTGGCGGAGCGCGTCGTTGTCGGTGGTGGTGTGTTCGGCCAGGCCGGGATTTTGGGAGAGGGTTTCGCGCACACCCCGTCCGCCGTCGGCGATGGCGACCAGCACCTCTTCCCCTTCCTTTTCACCGGGGCGGGCGCCGTGGCGGCCGCTGACTATATGATGGTAGGCCTGGACGGCGGCGTAGGCTCCGAAAGACGAGGCGCCGTGTTCGGCGGCGTTCGCGCAGATCTCCGAGAGCACGGAACAGACGGCAACCCGTTCCCGGAGCCGGTAGCCCTGGTTCTCCAGGATCTCCGAGATGCGGTTTATGATGCCGGGTATCTCCTCTTCGTGGTGGAAGTTGACCAACTCCTGCAGGGTGCCGGGGTTGTGTCGCTGGCGGGCCTCCAGCGCCTCTACGTCGACGTTCGTCCGAACCCTTTCTCCAAAAAGCCTGAAAAAGTTCATCCGCTCCAGGTAGGCTGGGACGTCCCGCCCGGAGAGAGCTACCCCGACGTCCTCGGATCTCGGGACCAGGAACTCCAGCAACGCCGCGAGCCCGCAGATACCGGCCGGTTCGACGAACTCCACCTCCCGCAGGTCCAGCACCACCGGCTCTCCCTCCAACCGGGCGGCGGCTTCCAGGGCGGGATCCAGGCTTCCCAACGTCAGCACACCACTCATCGTCCCCCGGCTGCTGACCTTCAGTTTAAGCTGGGTACTCATCAGCGTAATTGTAGCCGGTGAGAGAAAGAAAAGACGGGGTGAGTGGCGGAAAACGCGCGGCCGGGCTTTAGTCGTCGCGGCGGCGCTCGTAGAAAACTTCGGTGTAGCGTTTGTTGTCGTAGCGGCTGATGATCGAACCGTCGCCGACTTCCCTAAACCCGCACTTCTCGAAGACCCGCTGCATCCGGTGGTTGTGGGCCATGGTCGAGCCGCGGACGACCTTCAAGTTCAGGGAGCCGAAAACGTAGTCCACGAGAAGCTCTACGGCCTCGCTCGCATATCCCCTCTCGCGAGAATCTTTGGGCCCGATCTTGATCCCCAACTCACAACCGCCCTTGCGGAAGTCGTAGAGGGTTACCATGCCGACCGGTTCTTGCTCCGCCTCGATAATAAAAGTCTTTACGTTCGAGTTTTCCCAGCGGGCGAGATAATCTCGCCGGGCGGCGGAAAAAGACAGCGAGATCGGGGCCCGCCCGTTCCAGGCGGCGAGCTCCGGGTCCCTATCCCACGCGTAGGCAGCTTCCACGTCCGCCTCTCGCGGAGGCCGCAGAACCACGGAATGTCCGGTTATCAGGTCGAGGTCTTCAGCGTGGATCTCCGTTCCTCCTCTCTACCCGATCTCTCATCTTACACCGGCTCCCGCCCGCCACAAGGGTACCGCCAGGGACAGGCGTACCGGATCCAACCACCAGAGAAAAAGGGCCGGTGTTATACAAGGGCGAGACCCTTTTCCGGCCCTTAGCGGTTCCTTAGACGAAACCGCTAGGATGATACGATGATTATAAACCGTTCTTCCCCGACGATGCAAGCCTCAACTAACAAATCTTAATCTTCCTGTCCCCGCGCGCCGGTGCTATAATCGCTGTCCGTAAGGGCCGCTAGCTCAATCGGCAGAGCAAGAGACTCTTAATCTCTAGGTTCCAGGTTCGAGTCCTGGGCGGCTCACTCGAAAAAGTCCCGCAAATAGCAGGAAAAATAAAAGCCCCGGGTCAGCACCGGGGCTTTTTGACACCACCGTTGACACCATTCAGGCCGACAATCAACCCAAAGCGGCATCCATCGCGTCCCCCGTCCCGCCGTCCATACCGGGGATTACGTGCGAGTAGGTATCAAGGGTAAGGGCTATGGAGGCGTGTCCGAGAAGCTCTTGGACGTACTTGGGATGGACGTTGCGGGAGAGTAGGAGCGTGGCGCACGTGTGCCGGAGATCGTAGAGGCGGACGGTCTCCGGGAGCCCCGCGCGCTCAGCGGCAACCTTGAACGCCCGGGTAAGGTTTCGCTGGCTCATGTGCGTACCGACCGTGGATGGAAAGACGAGGTTCCGGTCTTCCCAAAGCCCGGCCCGCTTCATACGCTCTTCGAGCTGCCGCTTTCGGTGGGCTCTGAGGGCATCCACAGCGCCGGTAGACAGCCCAATCCGCCGACGGCTCCTCTTGGTCTTGGGCTCGGTGACCACACCGCCGGATAATGCCCGCTTCACCTGGACAGTCTTTGCATCAAGATCCACGTCTGCCCACGTGAGCGCCAGCATCTCCCCCGGCCGCATCCCGGTGTGCACGGCCACGGCCCACACAGCAGCGAGCCGGTCGTCCGCTTTGCGGGCGGCGGAGAGCAGTTTACGAACCTCCTCGGCCGATAGCGGGCGCATCTCCTCCCGCTCCAGCTTCGGCGGGTCCACGGCTTCGGCCGGGTTGTGGGGGATGAGCTCGGCCCGGATCGCGTCCTTGAGCGCCTTCTTGATGAGCGTGTGCATATACTGCACCGTCCGGGTGGACCGGCCCGATTCCAGTGTCTCCCGGTAGAGCTTGCGTAGGTGCATCGGCTTCAAGTTCTTGAGCTTCACCTTGCCCACACCCGGTATGAGGTAATTGTTCACCGTCCGGGAGTAGGAGCCGAACGTGGACTCCCGCACCGTGCCTTTGACCGTATCGGTAAGCCATGCCCCCAAATACTCGCCTACAGTAAGCTTGCCAGCGTCGAAAACGAGCCCGCCGTCGGCGTCGGCCCGGAGTTTGTTCAACTTCTGCCTTACCTCGTCGTAGGTCTTGCCGTAGACGGTCTTGCGCTTGGCACCAGTGGGCGTCTCCACCACGGCCCGGCCCATAAACCTACCGTCACTCCTTTTCGTGATCCCGTCGCCTTTACCGGGCATCATCTCCTCCCCTCTGTTGCGCTGACCTCGTCTTCACAAGCTCTCCCGGTTCTACTCCGAGCACGCCAGCGATCTTACGAATGGTCCGCGGCTGTGCCCCGGTCTTGCCTGTCTCTAGGCGCCAGATCGTGTTGTACGACACGCCAGAGAGATCCTCCAGCTCCCGCATGGAAAGCACCCGCTGTTCCCGCAACTCCCGTAACCGCTTCATGTTCACCTCCATATTTCTAGCTTACATCTGTAGAAATTATAGCACAAATATGTAGACAAACATTAGGTAATTTGGTATATTTTGGGCAGTAAAAAAAGCCGGGCGAGTTGCAGCTCCCCGGCACGGCAAACGGGAAGGAGCCCCGAATGCAAATCCAGACTCTACAGAAGGCGAAGGATATCTACAAGCGCGGTGGCGTCGAGCGTGTGGCGCCGACTACCTACCACGTCCACTCCACGAGCGGCGAGACCTACGCGGTGGAGTTGACGCTGGACCGATGCTCGTGCCCTGCTGACGTGACCTGCAGCCACATATCTGCGGTGAACATCGCCCGGGCCTGCCGTCGGTCGAACACGGCTCGCCCCAAGACGACGCGCCACTAACGTCGCGTCTTTCCAATTGGGTTGACCCTCGGTCCGGCAGCAAGGTCGAAACTGCTGAAATGATAGTGGAGCGCCTCTCTTAACGAGGCGCTCTTTTCGCTTGATTAGTGCGAATCGGCTTATGCTAGGATTTACTGAGAGAACCTCTAAGTAGACCATCTGACACTCACGGGGAGTTATTGAGCACACCGGAACAATCAGCCAGGCTCAACATAGACCGGATGCTTGAAGATGCCGGCTGGAGCGTCCAGGACTACAAGTCGGTGGACTTCACGACCTCAAGAGGCGTCGCCCTCCGTGAGTTTCCCGTAGCGACCGGGTTTGCCGACTACATGCTCTTGGTGGACCGGAAGGCTGTTGGTGTTGTGGAGGCCAAAAAGGAAGGCACCCCTCTTGGCGGGGTGGACACCCAGTCGGCCAAGTACCTTGAGGGGCTTCCTTCTCACGTCCATAGGGTAGGGACGCCGCTGCCTTTCGCCTACGAGAGCACGGGCGTAAAGACGAGGTTCAGGGACGTGCGAGACCCGGACTACCGCTCCAGGTTCGTTTACTTTTTCCACCGCCCGGAGACGCTGATGGGTTGGGCCGGGGAGCCGGAGACCCTGCGGGCGCGTCTCAAAGGGATGCCGCCGCTGGTGAGGGGTGGGTTACGGGAGTGCCAGGTGGAGGCTATAGAGGGGCTTGAGCGCTCGCTCTCTGAGAACAGGCACCGCTCGCTGATTCAGATGGCTACCGGCTCCGGCAAGACGTTTACTGCGGTGAGCGTGGCCTACCGGCTCATAAAGCATGCCGGGGCCAGGCGCATCCTGTTTCTTGTGGACCGGGCGAACCTGGGCCGGCAGACCGACAAGGAGTTCCAGCAGTACGCGACACCGGATGACGGCCGGAAGTTCACCGAGCTGTATAACGTGCAGCACCTTGCGGGGGGCGGCATAGACCCGGTTAGCAAGGTGTGCATCTCTACCATCCAGCGCCTGTACTCTATGCTGCGGGGCGAGGAGCTTGAGGAGGAGCTGGACGAATCGTCGCTCAACGAGATCACCTCCGCGGAGGACCGGCAGAAGGAGGTCTCCTACAACCCGCAGATACCGATAGAGACCTTCGACTTTGTCATAGTGGACGAGTGCCACCGCTCCATCTACAACGTCTGGCGGCAGGTGTTGGAGTATTTCGACGCCTTTCTTGTAGGGCTCACGGCGACGCCCTCCAAGCAGACCTTCGGCTTTTTCGACCAGAACCTCGTGATGGAGTACAACCACGAGCGGGCCGTGGCCGACGGGGTGAATGTGGGCTACGACGTGTACCGGATAAAGACGGAGATCGGAGAGCGGGGCGGGAGGGTGGACGCGGGTATCTACGTGGACTACCGGGACAAGGCTACCCGCGAGATCCGCTGGAACCAGCTAGAGGAGACCCTGGAGTACACCGCCAAAGAGCTTGACCGGAGCGTGGTGGCGGAAGACCAGATCCGCACCGTGATTCAGGAGTATAAGAACAGGCTCTCTACCGACCTCTTTCCCGGACGCGAGGTAGTGCCAAAGACACTCATCTTCGCAAAGGACGACTCCCACGCTGATGACATAGTGGACATCGTGCGGGAGGAGTTCGGGAAAGGAAACGAGTTCTGCAAGAAGATCACCTACAGAACCTCAGAGAAGTCCGAGACCCTGATCTCCGAGTTCAGAACCTCCCCGGTGTTGCGGATAGCCGTAACGGTGGACATGATCTCGACCGGCACCGACGTGAAACCCTTGGAAGTCCTGATTTTCATGCGGGACGTGAAGAGCCAGACCTACTACGAGCAGATGGTCGGACGCGGCACCCGGACCATCTCCGAGACCGACCTGCGGGCGGTTACCGGGGACGCTCGCCGTAAGACCCACTTCGTTCTCATAGACGCCATAGGGGTAACGGAGACCGCCAAGGGCACGGACGTTAGGCCGCTGGAGCGCAAGCCGACCATAGCCTTCGACAACCTGCTCTCACAGGTCGCTTTCGGAGGCCGCGACACCGACACGCTAACCAGCCTCGCCTCCAGGCTCTCCCGGCTCGACCGGCAGATAGACGATAAGGACCGCCAGACCATCCGGGAGGCTTCGGGCGGCAAGGACCCTTCAGAGCTGGCGAATGCCCTGCTCGACGCCGTGGACCCGGACAAACAACGCCAGCACGCGGAGCGGACACACGAAACGGACACACCGACAGAGGAGCAGGTACGGAAGGCCGCAGCCACGCTCACGGAGAGGGCTTGCCAGCCCTTCGACGCGCCGGGGCTTCGGGACATGCTCGCGAGCCTCAAGAGAAAGAGCGAGCAGGTGATAGACCGGGTGAGCGAGGATAGGGTCATCTACGCGGGCTACGACTACGACAAGGCCCGCCAGATGATAACCAACTTCCAGCAGTTTATAGAGAAGAACAGGGACGAGCTTACCGCCCTCCAGATCATTTACAACCGGCCCTACTCAGAGCGGCACCTGACCCTCAAAGAGATTCGGCAACTAGCCGACGCACTGGATGACCCGCCCTACCTGCTAGACACCGAAGCTCTCTGGAAAGCATACGAGCGGCTGGAAAGCGCCAGGGTGCGGGGTGCTTCACCGCAGCGGCTCCTGACCGACGTAGTCTCCCTGGTGCGCTTCGCTATGGGCAAGGACGAGGTGCTGGAGCCGTATCCGGCCTTTGTGGAGCGGCGATTTGAGGACTGGCTGGCGCGGCACGACGGCGACTTTACAGAAGAACAGGTAGAGTGGCTGCAGATGATAAAGGACCACATAGCAGCCTCGCTGACCATAGAGCCGGAGGATTTCGGATATGCTCCGTTCTCCGACCGAGGCGGCAGGCTCCGGGCGGCACGGCTGTTCGGGCCGGAGCTACCTAAGTTGCTGGACGAGCTTAACGAGGAGTTGGCTGCTTGACGGATACCGTTACTAAACGAACGATAGAGAGCGACACTCTACCCCAGAGCTGGGAATGGGCCACTCTTTCAGAAATTGGAACGGTTGCTTCTGGAGGGACACCGAAGACCA
>JBHJHC010000096.1:0-16358 GCA_050331175.1 Rubrobacteraceae bacterium
GACGCGAAGCAGCAGCCCCCAGGACTCCTCCCAGCTGCCGTCGCTCAGCGCGTTGAGCACCTCCGGGTGCTCTGCGGGCACGAGCGGCCGGACCGGAGCGAAGGGGACTCGGTGCCCGGTGACCTGGTCGTCGACGGCCACGCCGGTCTCGTCCTGAACGACGTGGCTGGGGAACCAGAAGGCCTTGCGCCCGCTTCGCATCCACGTCTCGACCTCGGGATGCAGGAGGACGTGGTAGAGGCGGTCGCGCGCTCGCGCCTGAAAGGTGAAGGCGGTGCTCAGGGCGGTGCTCATCGTCTTGCGGCTGGTGCTCGGGCGCGGGGTCGGGCTGGCCTCCGTGGTGGTGCCGTTGTACATCTCGGAGATCTCGCCCCAGCAGGTCCGGGGCTCCCTGACCTCCCTCAACCAGCTCATGATCACCGCGGGCATTCTCCTGGCCTACATAACGGCCTTCGCACTCTCGCCCTTCGATGCGTGGCGTCTGATGCTCGGGCTCGCGATAGTTCCCGCCATCCTCCTGTTCGTCGGGATGTACTTCATGCCCGAGTCTCCCCGCTGGCTGGTGGAAAAAGGCCGGGTAGACCAGGCGCGAGAGGTGCTCGGGCGCACCCGCGACGATCAAGCGGTAGAGCAGGAAATACAGGGCCTCCAGGAGGCCTCGCGGAAGTCCCGGGGACAACAGGCTGGATGGAACGCACTCCTTGCGGCGTGGGTTCGTCCCGCCCTTATAGCCGGTGTCGGGCTCGCGGCGCTCCAGCAGTTTATCGGGATCAACACGATCATCTACTACGCGCCGACCGTGTTTTCCCAGATAGGCTTCGGGGACTCGACCTCGATAGCGGTCAACGTCGGTATAGGCTTCGTGAACTTCGCGTTCACCTTCCTGGCTATCCGGCTTATCGACCAGGTCGGGCGGAAGCCCCTGCTTCTTGCCGGCAACGTCGGCATGGTACTGGCGATGACCGTGGGTGGGATCTTCCTGCTCCTCACCTCCTCGGCCAGCGCGTTCGTAGCTATCATCACCTTGCTGTGTCTGGCCACCTACATCGGCTTCTTCGCCGCGACCTGGGGACCCGTTTTGTGGGCGATGCTGCCCGAACTGTTCCCCACGCACATCCGCGGCGCGGCCGAGGGGGTGTCGACCATGAGCAACTGGGGGGCAAACTTCATAGTCGCCCTGATCTTCCCGGTCTTGCTCACGACGGTCGGCGAGGGGCCGGTGTTTTTGGTCTTCGCGGTGATAGGCGTCCTGGCATTTATCTTCGTCCAACGTCGAGTACCGGAGACGAAAGGCAAGAGCCTGGAGCAGATAGAGGCCGAGCTGCGCAGCGGTAGCTGGTAGCCGAACCAGGGTTGGAACCAGGTTTACCCTTTTCCCGTTCCGACAGCGCCCGCCAGGAGTACGATGGTCGCGCTGAGGATCACGACGAGGTAGAGGGCTCCACCGAGCCCTACCAGTTCGGCCGCGAAGCCGATCGCGGCCGGGCCGACGAGAAAGCCGGTGTATCCGGCGGTGGCGACGGCGGCGAGGGCCGGACCCGCGGCCATACCCTTCGTCCGTCCGGCGGCGCTCAGGGCGGCGGGAAAGATGATCGAGAACCCTATTCCGGCGCAGGCGAACCCGACGAGCGCCACGTACTGCTGCCCCACCGCGAGCGCAACCCCGAGCCCGGCAGCCGCCACCACCGAACAAACGCGCACGATAAGCACGGGCCCGTAGCGTCCTATAACTCTATCCCCGAACAGCCGCCCGAGCGCCATCGCGAGCGAGAACGCCGCGTAGCCGGCCGCCGCAAAGCCCGGGCCCGTTCGGAGGGTGCTATCCAGATAAACGGCGCTCCAGTCGGCCATCGCGCCCTCGCCGAGCAACACGCAGAAGGAGATCACCCCGAGCCCCAGCAGGGCCCGGTTCGGGCGGGCGAACGCCGGCGCCCCGGCCTCTCCGGTGTCCGCGCCCGCCGGCAGTAAAGCGCGGTACGCGATGAGCGCCCCGGCCACCGACATCCCGGCCACCACAGAGAAATGGCCCAACGGATCGACTCCGGCGGCGGCGGCCAGCCCGCCGGCCGCCGCGCCCGCGAGGCCGCCAAAGCTAAACGCGGCGTGGAAGGAAGACATTATCGGGCGGGCGTACTCCTTCTCGACGACGACAGCTTGCGCGTTCATCGAGACGTCCAACGCCCCGTTTCCGACGCCGAGCACCACGAGGGCTGGCAGGAGGAAGATCAGGCCCGGCGCCAGCGCCGGTAGTACCAGCGCTACCGAGAGCAGCAGCGCCGCCGCGCCCACCACCGGGCGGCTCCCGAACCTATGGGCCAGTGCGCCCGCCAGGGGCATCGCCACCATCGCCCCGACAGCCGCGCCCAGGAGCGCCACACCGAGTAAACCCTCCCCGAGGCCCAGCTCCTGCTGGATCGCCGGTATCCGTACCACCCAGGTTGCGAGCACTACCCCGTTCAGGAAGAAGACGCCGAGCACCGCGATCCGGGCGGCGACCGGCGGGGTTGACCGGGGAACCGGGGTCGCGAAGCTCAAGCTGTCTTCTAACTGCTGCCGTTTTCCAGCAGTAGCACTACGCCCTCGTTGGGACGGATCTCCAGCCGGGCCGGGTCAGCCGGGAAGTCCCGGTTCGGGTGGGTAGAGCAGAGCAGCTTGCCGCCGTTTTCCGGTTCCGGTAGGTCCAACTGCCGGGGTTCGGCGTCGAAGTTGAGCGCCACGATCACGCGCTGGCCCTCGTGCTGGCGCAGGTAGACGAACATGCCGTCGTCGGCCCCGTTTACCGAACGGTAAGAACCCTTGTGCAAGGCCGGAACCTCTTTCCGGAGTTCTACCAGCCGCCGGAAAAACGTCAGCATAGAGTCGGGGTCTTCTTCTTGGGCCGCGACGTTTATCTCGTCGGAGTCGTCTGCTACGGGGAGCCAGGGCTCTCCACTGGTGAAACCGGCGTTTGGACTGTCGTCCCACTGCATCGGGGTTCGGGACGGGTCCCGCCCGTACCCGGGATTGTTCTTGCCCCGGGGGTCTACGACGCGGTGTTCTTGCACCTCGACGTCGTGCATGCCGATCTCGTCGCCGTAGTACGCGGTCGGGGTCCCCCGCAGCGTGAGCAACAGCATCTGCGCCAGCCGGGCGCGTTCGGGGCCTATGCGGCTGGCGACCCTGGAAACGTCGTGGTTGCTGAGTACCCAGTTGGGCCAGCCCCCCGCGGGCAACGCCGCCTCGTAGTCGTCCACGAGACGCCTTACGGAGCCGGCGGTCCACTCTTCCAAAAGTATTAGCTGGAAGTTGAACGGTAGATGCACGCCGTCCAGTTCCTCGCCGTAGTAAGCCATCAGCCGCTCGACCGGCAGGTAGATCTCCCCGATGAGTACTCGGTCTCCGTAGGAATCTGCTACTTCCCGCATCTCCTTTGCGATCTCGTGTACTTCGGGACGGTCTTCGGAGTAGACCCGGCTCTGCCATTCCCAGGGCGAGTCCCCCGGCTTCCATTCGGGATGCGGCGGGTTATCGCGCAGTTGCTCGTCTTTGATCAAGACCCACAGCACGTCTATGCGAAAGCCGTCAACGCCCCGCTCATACCAGAACCGCATCGCGTCGTACATCGCCTCCCGCACTTCCGGGTTGCGCCAGTTCAAGTCGGCCTGTTTGGGATCGAAGGTGTTGAGATAGTACTGTCCGGTGGCCGGGTCCCAGGTCCAGGCCGGGCCCCCGAAATGGCTCTCCCAGTTGTTCGGACGCCCGCCGTCCGGCGCGGGGTCCTCCCAGATGTACCAGTCACGTTTCGGGTTGTCCCTGCTGGAGCGCGACTCCACGAACCACGGGTGTTCGTCGGAAGTGTGGTTTGGCACGAAGTCCAGGAGTACCTTCAGCCCCCGCCCGTGCGCTTCCTCCACCAACTCGTCGAAGTCTTCGAGGGTGCCGAACATGGGGTGGACGTCGGTGTAGTTCGAGACGTCGTAACCGAAGTCGGTCATCGGAGAGGGATAGATCGGCGAGAGCCAGACGGCGTCTACCCCGAGCCACTCCAGATAGCCCAGTTTGGAGATTACGCCCCGGAGATCCCCGGTGCCGTCACCCGACGAGTCCAGGAAACTGCGCGGGTAGATCTGGTACACGATCCCGGTCTGCCACCACTTGTTGGCCTCCATTTTTACCTCCGTCCTATGAAACCGAATTCCTCCGCGAGGCCCGCCGGCAAGACCCGGGCTCCCTACGTCCGGAAGATCCACGATCCCATACCTTTCTGAATCGTTACAGACTGAAACGTTTCAGAATGCTATCATTGGCGCTATGGAAGTCAACCCCGAGGTTGCGGGAAGCATCAAACGCCGGGCGACGTTGAAAGAGGTTGCGGCGGAGTTGGGGGTAGCGGCCTCGACCGTATCGAACGCTTACAACCGGCCGGATCAGCTTTCCGGAGAGTTGCGGGAGCGGGTTTTCGAGACGGCGCGGCGCCTGGGATATGCCGGCCCGGACCCGGCCGCGCGCGGCCTGAGGCTGGGGCGGTCGGGGGCGGTCGGGGTACTCTACGCGGACCGGCTCTCGTTCGCTTTCGCGGATCCGGTAGCGGTCAAGTTCCTGGAAGGCGTCTCGATGGCGACGGAGGAAGCGGGGCTGGGGATGCTGCTGGTGCCGGGTTCGCCGCGCCAGGCTCGGGACCCGGAAGCCGTCATGGCCGCGGTGGTGGATGGGTTCGTCGTCTACAGCATGCCCGAGCGGGATCCCCTCGTAGGCGCCGCCCTGGAACGCCGGCTACCGATGGTGATGGTAGACCAGCGGGACCAGGGAGAGGTGCCGTCGGTAGGTATCGAGGACCGGGAGGCCGCGAGAAGCGCCGCGGAGCACCTGGTGCAACTCGGCCACGAAAGTTTCGGCGTCGTGTCGCTGGAGCTCGCGTTGGACGTACAGAGCGGCCTGGCGGATACCAGCCGCCAGGATAGCGCGACCTACCGGACGGGCAAAGACCGGCTGCGGGGCTACAGGTCTTGCCTGGCCGATGCCGGAATCCCCTGGGATGCCGTGCCGGTCTACGAGTGCGTCGAGAACCTGCCGGAAGAAGGTCGCCGGGCCGGTGAAGCACTACTCTCACAAACCCCCCGTCCAACCGCGATCCTGGCGATGAGCGACCAGCTCGCCCTCGGAGTTCTGGAAGCGGCGGCAGGTCGTGGGCTGAGGATACCGGAAGACCTCTCGATAGTAGGCTTCGACGACATCCCCGCGGCGGCGAGCTCGGAGCCGCCGCTCACCACCGTACACCAGCCCCACGTCGAGAAAGGCCTCCAGGCCGGTCGGATGCTGATCGCGCAGCTCGACGGCAGGGACATCGACGAGTCGGGGCTCCTGCCGACCGAACTCGTCGTACGGGGCTCGACCGCCCCCGCACAAGAACTCGCCGGCCACTAGCACCGCTGTCAAACTACGTCGACCAGCTCCGCCCGGGTCACCATTCGCTTTCCGTGGTCGGGAAACGCGCAGGTTTGTAGGGTGAGGATGTTCCTGCCTCCGGAGTCGGTGGGCGCTAGCTCAGTCGGCGTACTCCGCGAAGACGTCCGGCTGGCGGCTGGTGAGGAGGACCATCGACCGGGCTTCGAGGGGGTAGTGGTGGCCCGGCTTGAAGAAGCCGTCGGGGCAAAGACCGGCGACGTGGCTGGTATCCATAAGCACCTCCCAGCGGGTCTCTTCCGGGCCGGGTGGGATGGTGAAGGGAATCTGCTCGTGGTAGGCGTTGAAGAGCATCAGGAGATCCTCGTCTACTTCCGGGCGTCCCTCGGTATCGTACTGGTCTTCGGAGTAGCCGGCCATCTGCAATCCCAGAGACCGGGCGGAGGAATTGCCCCACTCCTCGTCGCTCATCTCGTACCCGTCAGGGTTCAGCCAGGTGATGTCCTTCACGTCGGAGCCCTGGATCCTGCGCCCCTGGAAAAAGCGCCGCCGCCGGAACGCCGGATGTTCTTTGCGGATGCGGATCATCCGCCGCACGAACGCCAGCAGGTTCCGGTCCGACCGCGAGAGGTCCCAATCAACCCAGCTTAGCTCATTGTCCTGACAATAGGCGTTGTTGTTGCCGTTCTGGGTCCGGCCCATCTCGTCACCGGAGACGATCATCGGCACCCCTTGGGAGAGCAGCAGCGTGGCCAGGAAGTTGCGCTTCTGGCGGTTGCGGAGGCGCCGGATCTTCGGGTCTTTAGTAGGTCCTTCTTCGCCGTGGTTCCAGCTCGTGTTGTTGCTTTCGCCGTCGTTGTTGTTCTCGCCGTTCTCCTGGTTGTGTTTCTCGTTGTAGGAAACGAGGTCCTGGAGGGTAAAGCCGTCGTGGGCCGTGACGAAATTAATGCTGGCGTGGGGTAGCCGGCCGCCGCGCTCGTAGAGGTCGCTGGATCCGGTCAGGCGGTAGGCCAGGTCGCCGACGATACCGCCCTCGCCCTTCCAGTAGGCCCGGACCTCATCGCGGTACTTGCCGTTCCACTCCGTCCAGCCTATAGGAAAGTTGCCGACCTGGTAGCCGCCCTCGCCCACGTCCCAGGGCTCGGCTATGAGCTTGGTCTGCGAAATGACCGGGTCCTGCCGGATAATCGTGAAGAAGCTGGAGAGCTGGTCGACTTCGTAGAGCTCGCGGGCCAGGGCGCTCGCGAGGTCGAAGCGGAAGCCGTCCACGTGCATCTCCAGGATCCAGTACCGCAGGGAGTCCATAATGAGTTGCAGCACCCGGGGGTGCAGCATGTTCAGCGTGTTGCCCGTTCCGGTAAAGTCCATGTAGTGGCGGCAGTCGCCCGGGACGAGCCGGTAGTAGGCCGCGTTGTCTATGCCGCGGAAAGACAGGGTTGGCCCCAGGCGATTCCCTTCGGCGGTGTGGTTGTAGACGACATCCAGGATCACCTCTATCCCGGCCGAGTGGAGGCGTTTTACCATCGTCT
Organism: Rubrobacteraceae bacterium; assembly: GCA_050331175.1. Classification (GTDB taxonomy): domain Bacteria; phylum Actinomycetota; class Rubrobacteria; order Rubrobacterales; family Rubrobacteraceae; genus SIRX01. Next base: position 6,912 of record JBHJHC010000096.1, read on the forward strand.
TGAACTCGTCGATCCCCTCCGTCGCCGAGTAGCGCATCTCCGGCGCGAAGAAGCCGATCGAGTTGTAGCCCCAGTAGTTCTCGAGCCCCTTGTCCACGAGGTGCTTGTCCTGGACGAAGGCGTGGGTCGGCATGAGCTCGACCGCGGTAACTCCCAGCCGCGTCAGGTGGTTTATAGCGGGGGCCGAAGCCAGGCCCGCGTACGTGCCGCGCAGTTGGGGCGGTACCTCCGGGTGCCGCCGGGTAAAGCCCTTGACGTGTAGTTCGTAGATGATGGTGTCGTGCCAGGGGGTGCGCGGGGGCCGGTCGTCGCCCCAGGTAAAGGAGGTGTCGACGACCTGGCATTTGGGCATTCCGGCGGCGTTGTCCCGGACGTCGAAGCCCAGGTCCTCGTCCTTGCCACCGAGCTTGTAGCCGAAGTGCGGGTACCTCCAATCCAGCGGCCCGACGATAGACTTCGCGTAGGGGTCGAGGAGGAGCTTGTTCGGGTTGAACCGGTGGCCGTTTTCGGGATCGTACCGCCCGTAGACCCGGTAGCCGTAGAGTTGGCCGAGCCGGCCGTAGGGCAGGTAGCAGTGCCAGATCTGGTCCGTTTGCTCCAGGAGCTCGATCCGCTCGACCTCGTTTTTGCCCGAGGGGCCGAAGAGGCACAGCTCCACCTTCTCGGCGTTTTCCGAGAACAGCGCGAAGTTCACGCCCTCCCCGTCCCAGGTCGCTCCCAGGGGGTAGGGATTTCCCGGCCACACCAAGCTTGTTCGTGTGCTAGCCATCAGCTATCAGCCACCAGCTTTCAGCTCTAGAATTTCGCCGATCGCCGGCCCGATGACCCACGATCTCTACATAAATGTTCCGGCACGACTCTTTACAGCTTCTGGGATTTTACTGCGTCGTGGGAATTAGACCAGCCGCACCCCGGCCGGACGTCAGCCGCCGATACCGGAGCGCTTGAGTATCATAGTCGCGAGCGGCGGCAAGGTCAGTGAGAGCGAATACGGGCGCCCGTGAGACGAAATCTCCTCGGCGTCTATCGGGCCGCCGTTGTTCACGCCGCTCCCGCCGTAGGACTCGTCGTCGGTGTTTAGCGCCTCGACGTAGGTTCCGTCTCCGGGCACCCCGATCCGGTACCCTTCCCGGACTACCGGGGTAAAGTTGCACACGACGACCGCGTAGTCTTCTTCTCGGACCCCGGAAGGACGGCGCAGGAAGGCTACTACGCTGTTCCCCTTGTCTCCGCCCTCGATCCACTCGAACCCGGCCGCCTCGAAATCCACCTCGTAGAGCGCGGGCGAGGCGGCGTAGACCGCGTTCAGGTCGCGCACCAGGCTCTGCACGCCAGCGTGCAGGGGCGCGTCCAGCAGGTGCCATTCGAGCCCGGTGTCGTGGTTCCACTCGCGTTCCTGGGCGAGCTCTCCCCCCATGAACAGGAGCTGTTTTCCGGGATGGGCGTACATGAAGCCGTAGTAGGCCCGGAGGTTGGCGAACCGCTGCCACTCGTCGCCCGGCATCCGGCCTATGAGCGAGTGCTTGCCGTGAACGACCTCGTCGTGGGAGAGAGGCAGGACGAAGTTTTCGTTAAAGGCGTAGACGAGGGAGAAGGTGAGCTTGTCGTGGTGGTAGGAGCGGTTTATGGGATCCTCCTGCACGTACTCCAGGGAGTCGTGCATCCAGCCCATGTTCCACTTGTAGCCGAAACCCAATCCCCCCATGTACGTCGGGCGGCTGACCATCGGCCAGGCGGTGGATTCCTCCGCTATGGTTACCGCGCCGGGGGCGTGCTCGTAGACCAGCTCGTTGGTCCGTTGGAGAAAGGCTATGGCCTCCAGGTTCTCGTTGCCGCCCCGCTCGTTCGGGAGCCACTCGCCCTCCTCGCGCGAGTAGTCGAGATAGAGCATGGAGGCTACAGCGTCCACCCGCAGGCCGTCCACGTGGTACTCGCGGAGCCAGAATAGGGCGTTGGCGGTCAGGTAGTTGCGGACCTCGTTGCGGCCGAAGTTGAAGACGAGGGTGCCCCAGTCCGGATGCCGGCCCTGGCGCGGGTCGGCGTGCTCGTAGAGGTTGGTGCCGTCGAAAAATGCCAGGCCGTGGGCGTCCTCGGGGAAGTGGGCCGGGACCCAGTCGATGATCACGCCTATGCCGGCCTGGTGAAAGCTATCTACGAGGTGTTTGAACCCGTCCGGCGTCCCGAAACGGCTCGTAGGGGCGTATAGACCAAGGGGCTGGTAGCCCCAGGAACCGTCGAACGGGTACTCCGTTGGCGGCAGAAACTCGACGTGGGTGTAGCCCATCTCGGAGACGTAGGACACGAGTTGCTCGGCCAGCTCCTCGTAGGTGAGGTACGTGCCGTCCTCGTGGCGCCGCCAGGAGCCGAGGTGAACCTCGTAGGTGGACATGGGAGCATCGAGGGCGTTGTGGGACCCGCGGTTCCGCATCCACTCCTCGTCCTGCCACTCGTAGCGGTGGGGGTCGTGGACGACGGAGCCGGTGCCGGGGAGCTTCTCGGCCCGGAAGCCGTAGGGATCGGCCTTGAGCGGCAGCAGGGAGCCGTCGGGGCCTTTGATCTCGTACTTGTAGAACGCGCCCTCCTCAACGCCGGGGACGAAGATCTCCCAGACGCCGATTCCCGGGTGCTTGCGCATTACGTGCCGGCGGCCGTCCCAGTTGTTGAAGTCGCCGACGACCGAGACGCGCCGGGCGTTGGGGGCCCAGACGGCGAAGCTCACACCCCGGACGCCTTCCAGCTCCATAGGATGGGCGCCGAGCTTTTCGTAGAGTTGGTGATGGTTCCCTTCTCCCAGGAGGTAGAGATCCCCCTCCTCCAACACCGGCGGGAAACGATAGGGGTCGTCCAGATCCAGCTTCCGGTCCCACTCCACGCGGAGTTTGTACGGCGTCCACTCCTTTATGGAGAGCAAGCCGGCAAAGAGTCCTTCCGGATGAACCATCTCCAGCTTGCCGAACGACTGCTCGCCGGCGGTCGAGACCACCTCTACGGAGCGCGCCCCGGGCTGGAAAGTTCGCACGACGAGGTCTCCGGCTTCGTCCTCGTGCATCCCGAGGATGGAGAATGGATCTCCGTGATCCCCGGCTACGATCGTCGGAAAAGCTTCTTCGTTTTTCACTGGGTCTCCTTTTGCGCGGGTTCTCCGAGAAGGTCGAGCACGCCCTTTACCGGGATGCCGACCCAATCCGGCCGGTTATCTACTTCGTAGCGGATCTCGTAGAGGGCCTTCTCCAACGTGAACAGGTCGATCAGCTGCCGGGCGTGTTCCCGATCCTCGGGATAGGAGGCAGCTTCGCGGGCACCTTCAGCGTACCCTTCCAGAAACGCTTCCCGGACGTTCCGCTCCCAGATCCTGACCCGCTCCTTTGCCTTTTTGACCTGGTCTTCCCTTCCGGCGCCCACGTCCATGATCGCCGACTCCGCGGCGTAGTTGAACGACCGCAACATCCCGGCCACGTCGCGCAGGGGCGAATGCTTGGCCCGCCGCTCCTCCAGGGATCGGGCCGGCTCTCCCTCGAAGTCTATGATCTGGAAGTCGTTGCTGACCACGAGCACCTGCCCGAGGTGGTAGTCTCCGTGATGCCGGGTCTTGACGACCTCGACCCCTTCGGTCGCCACGGACTTTATACGCTCCTCAGCCGCATCCCCCAGCTCCAGCAGCCGGTCCACCTCCGGCCGCACCTCCTCGGGAAGCCGCTCCTTGCGCCGTCCGAGCAACTTCAGGGTGCGGTCCATCTCCCGGATCACACCCCTCTTCCACCCCTCGACCTCTCTGCGCGTAGCAGGCTCGGGGACGAAGTCCGGGTTGCCGGTCGGGGCCGCGAAAGCCTCGTGTAGCTCCCCGGTACGCAAACCCAGAGTGTGCATCATGCCCAGGAAGAAGGTGTCTTCTTTTTCATCCTCCACCTCACCTTCCTCGAGGCTCCAGGAAGTTACGAGCCGCTCCTCCAGATACCGGTCCAGATAGTCCAGGACGTAGGACCAGCCGTCACCCTGGTTGGCAACGAAACCCTGCAAAAGGGCCAGGGTGGTCAACTCGCCGGCCGCGTTCTCGTACTCGATGGCCCCGGCGAGCGGCGGGGTGTTCACGAAGTGCGACTCTTGCGTGAGGTAGCGTCCGACCTCCAGATCCGGGTTGACGCCCTTCTGCAGCCGCCGGTACGCCTTCATGATGAGCCGCTCGCCCAGGATCACCGAAGTGTTGGTCTGCTCCACCCCGGCGCGCCGGACGTCCAGATGCCCGTCCCCGACCAGCTCCTCGAAAGCGTCGGTCCGGGTAAAGCGCACGGCACCATCTCCCGCGCCAACTTCGCGCTCCTCCCCCATCGCCGCCACCAGACCCCGGCAAAACTCCTCGTCCGCCAGGGCGTCGTATAGGACACCGACCCTGGATCGGCGCCGGAGCTTGGCAACCGTGTACGGTAATAGCGCGGAGATGCCGTCTTCCTCGCCATCCTCCCAGGCAGCCGTGAGCGGCAGGAAGTAGATCCGGGGCTCAGCATCCGCCCCGCCGGCATGAACCCGGAGCAACGCGAGCAGCCAATCCCGGCCGACCTCGATCGTGGAGGCAACCTCGACCCGCTCTATGTCTCCACCTTCGCCCGCAAACCAGCGTCGCAGGCCGAGATAGTCGGGCAACGCAGCTTCTAGCTGCGCCAGGGTCGCGTCCTGAATTTTCAGGGGCACGTTCCGGCTGCCGCGGGCCGTAGAGCGCCCGGCGGGCAGTACGATCACCGGCGGCTCCGGGTAGCGCGGGGACTGCTCGTGCCAGCTCGGGGCGGCCGCCTCGGTCGCCAGCCGGAACCAGTAGAACCCGTGCGGCGGCAGCGTGAGGAAATACGGCAACTCCCCGACCGGCGGGAAACTGGTCCCGCCGAGCATCTCCACCGGCACCCGCCCGTCGTAGCGTGAAAGATCCAGCTCAACCGGCTGCGCCGAGCGGCTGAGGTTCGCCACGCAGAGGATCGACTCGTCCTCGTGTTCCCTCAAATACGCCAACACCTTCCGGTTGCCCGGATGCAAAAAGTTCAACGTTCCCCGTCCAAAAGCCTTGTGTGCTTTACGCACGGCAATAATACGCTTCATCCAGTTCAGTAGCGAGCCGGGATTGCGGCTCTGCCCTTCCGCGTTGAGGGCTTCGTAGCCGTAGACCGGGTCCATTATGGGCGGCAGGTAGAGGCCGGCGGGGTCGGAGCGGGAGAAGCCGGCGTTCCGGTCGGAGGTCCATTGCATCGGGGTTCGGACGGCGTCGCGGTCGCCGAGGAAGATGTTATCCCCCATTCCAAGCTCGTCACCGTAGTAGATGATAGGCGTGCCGGGCATGGACATGAGGAGGCTATTCAGGAGTTCTATGCGCGGGCGGTCGTTCTCCATGAGGGGTGCCAGGCGGCGCCGGATGCCGAGGTTAATGCGGGCGCGGGGGTCGTTGGCGTAGACTTCGTACATGTAGTCCCGTTCGCGGTCCGTGACCATCTCCAGGGTCAGTTCGTCGTGGTTTCTCAAGAACACGCCCCACTGGCAGTTGTCTGGGATATCCGGGGTCTGTTGCATGATCTCGACTATCGGGTGCCGGTCTTCCTGGGCCACGGACATGTAGATGCGGGGCATCAGCGGGAAGTGGAACGCCATGTGGCACTCGTCCCCGTCCCCGAAGTACGGCAGCACGTCCTCCGGCCACTGGTTTGCCTCGGCCAGGAACATCCGGTCCTCGTAGCGCTCGTCGAGCTCGGCCCGCATTCTTTTGAGGACCTCGTGGGTCTCGGGCAGGTTCTCGCAATCGGTGCCCTCGCGCTCGATCAGGTACGGGATCGCGTCCAGGCGCAGGCCGTCAACCCCGGCGTCGAGCCAGAACTTCATGACGTTCATGACGGACTTGAAAACCTGCGGGTTCTCGTGGTTCAGGTCCGGCTGGTGGGAGAAAAAGCGGTGCCAGTAGTACTGCTGCGCTTCCTCGTCCCAGGTCCAGTTCGAACGCTCGGTGTCGGTAAAGATGATGCGGGCGTCCTCGTAGCGGTCCGCCGTGTCGCTCCAGACGTAGTAGTTGCGCCGGGCGGAGCCCTTCGGGGCCTCGCGGGCCCGCTGGAACCAGGGGTGCTGATCCGAGGTGTGGTTTATAACCAGCTCGGTTATGACCTTCAGGCCCAGCTCGTGGGCCTTGCGGACGAAAGCCCGGAAGTCCCGGCGGGTGCCGTAGTCCGGGTGAACGTTCTTGTACTCGGAGATGTCGTAGCCGTCGTCCCGCATCGGGGACGGGTAGAAGGGCATCACCCAGATCGCGGTTACCCCCAGGTCCCGGATGTACTCCAGGCGCTGGGTCAGGCCCTTGAAGTCTCCGATGCCGTTGTTGTCCGAGTCGAAGAACGCCTTTACGTGCAGGTGGTAGATAACGGCGTCTTTGTACCAGAGCGGGTCCTTGCGAGGTGCTTCGGTCAATTACGAACCCGCCTTTCTAACCCGAAATATCTCGGCGATGTTGTCGTTCGGCAGGAGCCGCACCCAGAAGTAGCGTCCGCGGCGTCCCGGCAACACGCGGCCGGAGATCAGCTCCTCCACCAAGTACTCTTCGTCCTCCCCGAGGCCCAGGGTCTCCAGCGGCAGCTCCAGGTGGGCGTCGTGGGCGCCGAAGGGGTCCAGGTTAACCGCGACGAGCACGGTATCGTCGCCGGCCGTCTTGGAGTAGAAGAGGATGTTGTCGTCCGGGGCGTTGTGGAAGGCGAGGTTGTCTAGCTCCTGCAACGCGGGGTTCTCGCGCCGGATGCCGTTTACGCGCCCGATGTAGTCCTTTATGTTGCCGGGCCGGTCCCAATCCCAGACCTTGTACTCGTAGACCTCCGAGTCACCGTAGTAGACGGTGGTACCGGGCTCGCCGCGCGGAGTATTCTCGCAGAGCTCGAAACCGTTGTAGATACCGTAAGCCGGGGAGAGCGTGGCGGCGAGCACGAAGCGCATCTGGAACGCCGGCCGGCCGCCGAACTGGAGGACGTGCGGCAGGATGTCGTGGGTGTTGGCGAAGAAATTGGGCCGCAGGTACTCCTTAGGTTCCCCTTCCGTCAGCTCCCTCAGGTACTCCGTAAGCTCGTACTTCGTGGTGCGCCAGGTAAAGTAGGTGTAGGACTGGGTAAAGCCCAGCTTGGCGAGGCCTTCCAGGCGGCGCGGGCGGGTAAAGGCTTCGGAGAGGAAGATCACGTCCGGGTACTCGTCCTGCACCTCCCGGATGAGCCACTCCCAGAACGGCAGCGGCTTCGTGTGGGGGTTGTCCACCCGGAACGCCTTGACCCCTTGCCCGACCCAGAAGAGCACCACGTCGAGCCACTCCCGCCAGAGGTTCTCCCAGTCCTCCGTATCCCAGTCCACGTTCACGATGTCCTGGTACTTCTTTGGCGGGTTCTCAGCGTACTTTATGCTCCCGTCGGGCCGGAACTTGAACCACTCGGGGTGCTCCTTGATGTACGGATGATCCGGGGAGCACTGGATCGCGAAGTCCAGCGCGACTTCCATCCCGTGCTCGCGGCACGCGTCCACGAAGTGCCGGAAGTCCTCCAGCGTCCCGAGCTCCGGATTTACGGCCTTGTGTCCGCCCTCCTCGCTGCCGATGGCGTACGGGCTGCCGGGATCTCCGGGGGCGGCCGTGAGAGCATTGTTGCGGCCCTTGCGATGGGTAGTGCCGATAGGGTGGATCGGGAGCAGGTAGATCACATCGAAGCCCATGCCCGCAATCTCCGGCAGCCGGGCTTCGGCTTCCCGGAAGGTCGCCCCCCGGCCCGGCTCCGTGCCCTGCGAACGGTGGAACATCTCGTACCAGGCGCCGTAGCGGGCCGTCACCCGGTCCACGGTAACCTCCAGCGTCTTGTAGACGGTCGAGGCCGAACGATCCGCTTGGCGGGCCATTAGCTCCCGCGTAGGCTCCGAGACCAGGAGCGCCAGCCGCTCTTCGGGGGAGGAGAGCGCGTCATACCGCTTCAGCACCCGGTAAAGCTCCTTTTCGGAGGTGCAATCCGCGGTCTGTTCGACCAACTCCCGGCCTTCGAGCAGCTCCAGCTCGATGTTCTGCCCGGCTTCAGCCTTCTTGCCTACCTCCTGCCGCCAGGACTCGAAGTGGTCCGTCCAGGCCTCGACGGTGTACTCGTAGCGGGTATTCTCCGGAAGGTCGAAAGAGCCGGCCCAGAGGTCCAGGCCGGGGTTGGAGAGCTCCATCGGCGTCTCGTTCCACTCCTCCGCCCCTTTTTCGCGGTGCTTGAGGGCGGCGGCAACGACGTCGTGCCCATCCTGGTAAATGTCCGCCCGGACCTCCAGGCGGTCGCCAACCTCCCGTTTCACCGGATACCGTCCGCAGTCGAGCTCCGGAGAGACACCCTCGATGATCACGCTCTCATACCTCTTCGTCATAAACCCTCCGGCAGCCTGGCCGCTAAAATCTTTGTTCACCCTCGCTTAGAATACCGGTATTCCCCAGGAACGCGCAACAACCCCCGCCCCCGGAGGTGTGCCGCCGCGCCCGCAGGGTAAAATGCTCGCAAAGCAAGATGGGAGATATAGTGGCCGACAACCCAGTATCCAAGCTGACCGACAGCGACTCGCCGGAGGAGTTGTTTTCCGGGTACGACAGCGACGACGAGATGCCCGTCGGGGCCTACGCAACCCTGGCAGGAGTTTTCAGCGCTATCTTTACCCTGTTTCTCCTGATAACGCGTCTGACGGGCCGCGAGCTGCCGGAACGGGTAAAGCTCGCCGACCTGGCGTTGCTGGGCGTGGCATCGCACAAGCTGAGTTACATCCTCAGCAACGCCTCCGCGACGAGTTTCCTGCGGGCCCCGGTAACCGAGCTACGGGAAGCGAAAAGCCCGACGAACCTGGACGAGAAACCTCGGGGCAGCGGCCTGCAAAAAGCCCTCGGCAGCCTGATGACCTGCCATTTCTGCCTCGGAATGTGGACCTCGGCATTCTTCAGCTACGGGCTCGTACTGTTCCCCCGAACCACCCGTTTCGTGGCGAGCATCTTCTCGATACTCGCGATCTCCGACTTCCTGCACCAGAACTACAAGCGCTCCATAAACCGGGCGAACGAATAGACGGAGGACCCGATGACGGACCAGGGCAACGATCCAGAAGTACAGGGCGAATCTATCCCGCTGAAATGGGCCTGCACGAACTGCGGCTACAGCGTCGAGGGCCAGCCGCCGGACCGGTGCCCCGACTGCGGCGCCGGCAAAGAAGCGTTCGACGAGGTGCCGATCCCGGGCTTCTAGCTACACCCGAAGAGATTTGGACCCGAGTTACATCTTCTTTAGCTCGTCGTAACCAGGCCTAAAACGCTTGGTGTGAATTATGAGGTCACCATCCCAACAAGTCAGAGAAGGCCATCGAGGGACGACCGAGCTGGTCATTGAGCCAGATACAGAAGTTGTGCAACGCTACCCTCGCCGCCAACCGTGCCCGCAAACCCCCAAG
>JBHJHC010000097.1:0-34908 GCA_050331175.1 Rubrobacteraceae bacterium
CGAGGGTCGAGTCATAGACTTCTGGATCGCTTTCTCAAACGTGGTCATAGTTGTCAGACGGCTCATCCGAGAGGGCTGGATGCGCTACCGCTGGGAAAGTCGACCTCCCCGCAAGCCATGACCTATTGGCGCAAGCTCTTAGCTGGTTTTCATTTGGTCGCGCAGGCCGGCGTTCGCGTGATCAGGGCGGTGGGGATGGAGATTACCACCGGGCTACCGGGAGAGTAGAATCCGGGGCTCCGGAAAGGTCGCGCGCAACGCCACCCGTAGGGCGGCCACCAAGGCCGGATTCTGGGGTGGCTCTGCGGCAGACTATGCCAGGTCGTTTGCTACCAAGGGGTGCATTTTGCGTTCGGACGGCTTATCGCTGTCTAGAGTTTCTCTTCCTCGCGGTCCCGGCGGCAACGCAGAAACCCTGGGCGGTGCTGCAGCTCGTAGAAAACAGAGGGTCACCACGCCGCGAGCTTCCAGATCTCCGGCTGCATTCGGCCTTCCTCGCCGATGTCCGCAAAGATCGCTACGGCCTTCTTGAGATGGGACATGGCTTCTTCGTGCATCCCCGCGTCGTGAAGCAAATCGGCCAGGTTGTTGTGTAGCGCCGCTTCATGGTGCCGGTCTCCCACGGAGGCGCACAGCGCCAGGGCGGCTTTAGCCTCTTTGATCGCCCGCTCTGCCTGGCCGCTGGCTCCGTGAACCTGGGCGAGGTTGTTAAGGGCTGCCACCCGGAGACCCGGGTCCTGGAGGGTCTCCGTGAGCGAGAGGCTGCGCTCCAGGTGGTGTCGGGCGGTTGACGGATCTTCCCGGCTCTTGGCCAGCATGCCCACCAGGTTGTGAGCGTGGGCCAGAGCGTGGGTATCATCCGCGGCCTGGGCAAGCTCCAGTGCCCGGCGCGCGAGTTCCGCGGCCTCCTCGACCCGGCCCCGGCGGTGGGAGAGCAGGCTCCGGTCCGCGTAGAGTCGGGCGCGTCCGCCAGCCGGTCCCGCATCTTCCAGCTCCCCCAACGCTGCCTGGTAGTGGGTCTCTGCCAGGTCCCACGCTCCCCGACGCTGATGGACGTTGCCCAGCTTGCGCTCGATACCGGCTAGTGCCGGTCCTTCGCAGAGCGCAGCGGCTGTTTCGTAGCTCGCGGCCGCCGCGCCATAGTCGCCTCCCAGCGTATGAAGATCTCCGATGGATTCGTGAAGCGCGGCCGTATCCGGGTGTCCCAGGGCGAGCGCGGCATGAAAGTGGGAGAGCGCCTCGGCATTGGCGTACAGGCTACGGGCGTGCTCACCGGCCAGTTTGTAGTAGTTCGCTGCCCGGACGTCCTCCCCGGCCTGCCGATAATGGTAGGCGATCCGGGCTGCCAACGGCCCGGTCTCTCGGCGTTGGCTCCTGAACCGGCCGGCGAGCGCCCCTGCCGTACGCCGATGCAGGAGACGTTTGCGGGCCAAGCTGGTCTCATCGTAGACGAGGGCACGAAATTTGTCGTGGGAGAAGTCGTAGACGGGTGGACCTCCGCCGGCATCGTTCGCGAGCTCCCGGATCAAGCCCTGCGATACCAGTTCCTCCAAAGCCGTAATAGCTTCTTCTTCGCTGCGGCCGCTGGCTTGCTGCACCGCGTCGAAGTCGAACGACCGCCCGATAACAGCGGCAGCGGCGAGCATCTGGGCCCCGGTCCCGCTGAGGTTCCGCAGCCGCCCGTGGAGGAGATCCCGCACCCCGCGCGGCAGAGTCCAGTTCCCTTTCGTTAGCTCTCCTTTCGCGATGGCCCTGAGATACTCCGTAAGGAAGAGCGGCACCCCCTCCGTCTCATCGTACAGTTGTTGATTCAGCCCGGCGGTTTCCTCCGCTACGGAGGAGATCAACTCCGCAACGTCAGCCCTCTTGAGACGTCCCAGGGGCAAGACGACTGCCATGCCTGCGCGCCGGATCTCCTCTACCAGAGCCCGCAAGCGATGGTTCTCCGGCAGCTCTTCCTCCCGCCAGGCAACCAGTACGAACAGGGATTGACTTCGCTGGCGGCGTGTCAGATAAGCCAACAGGTCGGAGGAAGCGTCGTCGGCCCACTGCACGTCGTCGAGGAAAAGGATGCCGGGTGGGGTGCCGGGCTCTGCGCCGCAGGTTGCCAGCAGTACCCGGGTCACCCCCTCGAAAAAGCGGGCTTGGGCCCCGGGGGTATCGAACGGTGAAGGTTCCGGAAGCTTCGGGAAAAGCTCGGCCAACGCGGGCAGCAGGCGAGATGCCTCGCTCAGCAGATGCTCTGGCACCTCGTTCAACCGGGTTGCGAGCCCCGGACGATCGACCACCGCTCCCAACGCCTCGATAAATGGACCATAGGCCAGGTTTTTCTGGCCCACGTAGCAACGGGCGACGAGCGTTGATGCGGGCTCGCTTGTAGTGCGGGCTACGAACTCTTCCGCCAGACGGGTTTTACCGATGCCCGCTTCTCCTTCGAGAACCACGAAGCGGTTTCCGGCCGCGGCGGCTTCATACTCACTTTGTAAAATCCCCCATTCCTCGTCCCTGCCGACCAGCGGGTTCGCCTGGAGCGCGCCGGCCGGGGGGGCTTCGTATTCCGCCGGGCCCGCAGGCGCCGGTGTCTCCGGTGCCGTAGGTGTGAGCGGTGGAAACGGCGCTACCGCTCCCTCCTTGATCTCCCGGTAGAGTTGGCTCGTCTCCTCCAGCGGGGAAACCCTTAAATCCTTTTCGAGGAGCCGCACGCACTCCCGGTACTGCTGCAGCGCGGCGGCGCGCTGGCCGGCGAGAGCATAGAGTTGCATCAGCAGCCGATGAGCCGGTTCGTGGAGCGGGTCCAGGGACAGCCGCCGCCGGGCGTATCCGATGGCCGGCTCCCACTCTTGTCGGGCGCCGTGACCGCGTACGAGGCGATCCAGGGCCCCGGTCAACTCGCGCCGCAAGCTTTCGCCTTGAAAGTACTGCCAATCGTCGAAGTTGAGGCTGTCCCGCAGTCCGAAACCGGCCAGAAAATCGTCGCGGTACAACGCCACCGCCTCCGTAAGCGGCGAGAGGCAGGCCGGGCACACCTCGGCCTCCGAATGTCCGTGTGAGCGGCACGCCGCCAGCAGCGCATGGAACTCATCTACATCAACCCACACGTGATTCCACGATAGACTTACGCTTTCCCGGTCTACGATCAGCCAGCCCTCCTCGCGGGCCTCGCTCAACGCTGAGAGGGTACGCCGCAGGGCGGCGCGGGCGCGACTCTGACCGTACTCGGGCCAGAGCAGCCCCACCAGGGCGTCCCGGCTCTGACGCTCGCGGGTAATTGCCAGAAAAGCCAGGAGGGCCACGGCCTTTCGCGTGTCAAACTCGACCGTTACGCCGCTACGCTCGATGCGGGGAGAACCGAGCAGAAGCAACTTCGTACCGGACACGCAAACACCTCCTATGCCGGCAATTATGATGATCTCCGTCAAAAATTCAACGTGGTTGGCCGCTCGGCGTATCCCGGAAGTCGAGTCTCGCTATTTATGCCTGATCCTGGAAGCCGCCAACGAAGGGGAACTCCAGGACAAAGTGCGCGAGCACGTCGGTCAGGGGGTTGGTTTCTCCCCGCAGCCACGAGGCTTAAAGCTCGGGCCCTTCCGCCCACCACCCCGGGTCGCTGCCTGGCAGCCCGGTTCAATCCTACAACCAGAATAAGAGATAGGCGCAACGAGAGCAGCGCGCAAAAAATTCTTCGAGAAATTCCATTCGTAACGCTTTTCGTAACGCTCTGGAGACGGTCGCTGCCTAGATTGAGGGCAGGCAATGAAAGCAGATGTCTGGAAAGGAGAAAGAGATGACGTCTTCAGCTTTGGTCCGGATCGGGGGCCTGGCGGCGATAGCGGCCGGTGCCTTCCTGCTGGGCGCGGACCTTTGGAGCCTGGTCGGCGGCGAGCCCGAGAGGTTCAGCGAGTTGGCTGTAACGACCTCGTGGACGGCCGTGTCGGCGATGTACCTGATCGGGGTTCTGCTCCTCCTCGTCGCGCTGGCCGGCCTCTACGCCCGTCAGTCGGAGGCGGCGGGCGCCCTCGGGATCGCAGGCTTCATTGCGGCGCTTATCGGTACCGGACTCCTCGCGGGGATGATGTGGACTATGGCCTTCGTGGTGCCCAGTGCCGCGATAGAAGCCCCCGCTTTCCTGAACGCCGAGCAGGTAGCCGGGCCGCTGGACGCGGGCTTCATGCTCTCGGGTATAGCCGTCGCTATAGGCTGGGCGCTCTTCGGTGCGGCTACACTGCGGGCCGGAGTCTTCCCGCGCATAGCGGCCATAGTACTGATAGTGGGCGCTATCGTAACCTTCCTGCCCCTGCCGGCTACTACGGTGATCATTGACGTTGCCGTAGCGTGGTTGGGTTTGCATGTTCTGAGGGAGATTAGCCAGGCGGACTCCACCCAGATGGAACCCGGAGCCCGACCACGGGTGCAATAGGCGATGCCGGGGAGAAAGCCCCCGGACCCTACAAAGCCGGTGGCTCCCTCACACAGAAAGGAATTGTCGAAATGAAGCAAACGATCTTCTGGGTGTACAAAGGGCTGGTCTGGGGCATCTTGGTCACAGCCCTCATCCAGTTCTTCCTCGCCGGTCTCGGCGCCTTCGAGGCCACAGACTTTATGCCCCACGCCATAGTGGGTCTGCTACTGGTCCCCGCCAGCCTGTTGCTGTTGCTGATCGCTGTTGTTGCAGGCTTTGTTCGTGCTCTCTCGTGGGGTAGGGTCGGGATGACAGCAGCCCTATTTGCACTCATGTTCATCCAGATGTTCCTCGGTGGACCGATGCAGGACATTTCGCTTTACGTTGCCGCGCTGCACCCGGTCAACGGGCTGATCCTGCTGGTTCTGCTGTACGCCCTGGTCCGCGGACGGAGCCTCTCGCAGTTGGCAGAAGAAGGAGCTGAGGAACAGAAAGCCGGTACGACGCAGAGGGTCCGCTAACCAATGCCCAGCAGGAGAATCAAAAAGAGCGTATCCAGAAGAGAGTTTCTTGGTCTGGGTGCCGCAGCCAGCTTTGTCGCAGCAGCCGGCGCTCCGCTCCTGGCCTCCTGCGGCGGGCCAGACCTGCCTGAGTTAGACAAGGATAGAGCCATCATCGAGGCGAAGAAGCTCGAAACCAACTCGGCCTTTACCTTCGTTGACGCCGGCACCGAGAAGCCCTACGTACTGGTTCGGATGCCCGATGAGAGGTTCGTTCTCTACTCCGCGGAGTGTACGCACAAAGGATGTACGGTGGGATATGAGCCTGAGGGACAGTACCTGATCTGCCCCTGTCATAACTCGAAATTCCGGGCTGAAGACGGAGACGTGCTAACGGGTCCTGCCGACAAACCGCTGCCCGAGCTGGCGGTCAGGGTGGTGAACGGAAAGGTCGTGTCTGTCTAGGTGTTCGCGGCGAAAGTCGCCATCAGTAAGGAGGAGATATGGCAACCCTGGAAAGAGTTATAGAGAACCCCCTCAACGGCGAGCGGATGACCTTCTTGACCACCGGCGAGGAGACCGGCGGCGAGTTCGCGAGGGTCCGGTGTGAGCTACCGGCCGGCGCACCGGGGCCTCCCCTACACTACCACCTGACGTTCACCGAGACGTTCGAGGTGGTGGAGGGCACGCTCGACATGTACGTCGGCGGGAAGAAGCACCACCATGTGCTGAAGAGCGGTGAGGCGGCGCACGCGCCCGTGAAGGTCCCTCACACCTTCTGGAACAGCAGCGCCGAGCCCGCGGTCTTCGAGGCCGTGATGCAACCGGCCCAGCCGTTCGAAGACACGATAAGGATGGCGTTCGGGATGGCGAAGGACGGCAAGACGAACAAAAAGGGAGTGCCCACCAACATCTGGGAACTGGCACTTGCCTATGAGCTTGGGGGAAGCTACATGACGGGTATGCCCCTATTCTTGCAGAGGAGGATCTTCGGGGTTCTGGCGAGGATCGCGCGCCGGAAGGGCTACGATCCCGCGTTCTCCCGGTACACGAAGCCGCGCGACGAAACAGCGAGTCCGGCAACTCCGGGAAGTTAGATCGGATCGTCTGGCAGATGGTTAGAGAGGAAACCACTCCGTCTTCACCTCTCCTGATCCGGCGCTGCGGGCTTGCGGCCATGCTCGGTGGCGCGTTGGCTATCGTCGTAGCCCCGTTCATAACCTCCGCCTACTCCCTGACGGAGGATGGCGCGGGCACGGTCCCACCCTGGGAACCGACGCTCAGCGACTCCCTCGGCCCGCTCTTCACGTTCGCCACGTCCGAGGTCGTCTACGCTACCTATGGCAAGGTGTACTTCTTCGTCTTCCTGGGCTTTCTGCTCGGCCTGATCGGGCTCCGCGCCCGGCGTAGAGACCGCGCCGGACGACTGGAGAGGTGGGGCTTCGGATTGTGTTTCGTGGGAGTTGCGCTCAACCTCATCGGCAACGTCCCAGACTACTGGGTCGGCGAGGACACCGTTTTCGAGTACATAGGTTTCGTCGCGGGCACGGCGCTGGGGCTCCTCGTTCTGACGGTCGGTTCCTCGTTGCTGGGTGTCGCGCTGCTGCGGGCGCGGGCGGTCTCGCGTCTGGGGACGTGGCTGCTCGCGCTCTCCCCGGCGGGCGTCATCCTGCCGGGCTTTGTGGGGTTCGGGAACATTCCGAGTGGCCCGGCGTTGTGGTACGGTGTCGTCTGGGTGGTAATGGGATATGCGCTGTGGTCGGTGCAAAGAAATGTTGTCCGTCGGGAGACCGGGTTGAGATGAGTTCCCGCGCTGCTACCCGGCTTGCCTGGACGCTGTGGGGATTGTCCATCCTGGCGGTGGTCCTCAGCGTTCCGCTGGTGGTGCTAAACGACCTGGGGCTCGGCGACTGGGTTTTCGGTCTTGCGACGGTGCCGGTCTTCGCGACTGTGGGGGCGGTCGTGGCTTCGCGCCGGCCGGAGAACGCTATAGGCTGGATCTTCTGCGTCATCGGCCTCAGCAACGGCGTGCTGACCTTCAGCCAGGAGTACGCACTCTACGGCTTGTTCACGGAGCCCGGCGCGCTGCCTGCGGCTGCCGGGGTTATCGAGAGCACGTACTTCCTGGCCGGCTTGCAGTTCGGGTTGCTGATCACCTTCGCCCTGCTGCTCTTCCCCGACGGACGCCTGCCTTCCCGCCGCTGGCTCCCGGTCGCCTGGATGTGCGCCTTGGGGGTCGCCCTCATGACGGCGGGGTTGGGACTTGGAGCCGTGCGGATCGGCGGGCGGGAGCTAATGGACCGCCTGATGGAGGGCGCAGAGACCGTCCCCGTGCAGGGAACCGGGATCGCCGGTCTGCTCAACGGCGTCGGGCATCTCATGGTGTTCGCCGGGCTGGCCGCTGCGGTCGTGTCGTTGTTCGTCCGCCGCTGGTACGCGGACCGGATGGAGCGCCAGCAGATCAAGTGGTTCGCTTACGCCGCCGCGATGTTCGCCCTCGCCATCCTCTCGTTCGCCCTGCCGTGGCCCGAAATCATAAGCGAGGTGCTGGAGGTGGCAGCCGCCGTCTTCCTCCCTATAGCCATCGGCATCGCCGTTCTTCGCTACCGCCTCTACGACATAGACCGCCTCGTCAACCGCACCCTCGTCTACGGCGCCCTCACTGTCATGCTCGTCGCCGTCTACGCGGGTGGCGTGGCCGGGTTTCAGTACCTCTTCCGCGCCGTCACCGGGCAAGAGTCGCAGCTCGCGGTCGTGGCCTCCACGCTCGCCATAGCCGCCCTCTTCGGACCGTTGCGCCGCCGCGTCCAGGCTTTCATAGACCGTCGTTTCTACCGCAAGAAGTACGACGCGGCCAAAACGCTGGAGGCTTTCGGGGCGCGCCTCCGCGACGAGACCGACCTGGAGCGGTTGGGCGGTGATCTGGTAGCAGTCGTGCGGGAGACCACGCAGCCGGAGCACGTGTCGCTCTGGCTGCGGCCCGCGGACCAGTCGGGAGGCGAGCGTGTCGCGGAGGAACGGGAACGGTGAGCGCCCGCGCCTCCGACCACTCAGTGGGCCGTTTCTGGTGGAGGCTGCTGGCCTATGCGGCCGGCGGGTTGGCGACGGCGATGTTTGCGGGCGCGCTCGTCATCGGTCTCGTTTTCGATACCCCCTCACAATCATATCGGCTCGGCGACCTCACGTTCTCGTTCTCCTTCGTGCTGATTGTTTGGGTGGGAGCGGTGATCGTGGCAGCCCGCCCCGGCAACCGGGTGGGGTTGCTAATGATGATCGGGGGGATCGCTGCGGCGGCGCAACCTTTCTTCTATGAATGGGCGCTGCTCGCCCTCGCCCGTCCCGGCCTGCCGGGAGAGACGCTGGCGGCCTGGCTGGGCTCCTGGCTGTGGTTCCCGGCGGTTGTGATGATGCCCATGTTGCTGCTTATCTTTCCCACCGGCCGGCCTCTGCCGCGCTGGCGGTGGGCGATGTGGTTCGCTGTAGTATTGGCGGTGGTGGGGATGACCGCCGGAACGATTCCGATCTGGGGACTTCCCACCGAGACTTTGCTGGATCCGGTCTCCGACGTGCCTGAATATTTCCTCCTCGACTCGGTGGTGGCGCCGGTGATGTCGCTGGGGTTGATGCCGCTGGCCTTGATCTCGCTGGTGGTTCGCTACCGGCGGGCCGGCACGCTGGAGCGGAACCAGATCAAATGGCTCGCGTGGGCCATGGGGATCAGCCTTTCTCTCCTAGTCGCCTCCAACCTCAGCCCCGCGCTGCTCCAGCCGCTGGGACTCGCGGCGACGATCAGCATATCTCTAATCCCCCTCGCCATCGCCGTCGCCATCCTGCGTTACCGCCTCTACGACATAGACCGCATCGTCAACCGTACGCTGGTCTACGGCGCCCTGACGATCACGCTGGCTCTGGTCTACGTGGGCGGCGTAGCCGGTATGCAATATCTCTTCCGCACGGTTACCGGGCAGGAGCAACAGCCTCAACTGGTCATCGTGGCTACTACGCTGCTCATAGCCGCGCTGTTCAACCCGTTGCGACGGCGAATCCAGGCTTTCATGGACCGGCGGTTCTATCGGCGCAAATACGACGCGGCGAAGACGCTCGAAGAGTTCAACGCTCGCCTGCGTAACGAGACGGACCTTGAGACGTTGAGCGGCGACCTGCTCCGGGTGGTCCGGGAGACGATGCAGCCGGAGCACGTGGGCCTGTGGCTGCAGGAGCCGGGTGGAGACACCACCGATGAAAGTGCCAGGAAAGGGGAGGTATAGACATGCAGAAGACGAGTAATGGAGCCATCACTAACGGACGCACGCCGGCGGGGCCGCGCGGCAACGTCGTGTTCGGCAGCATCGGGGAGCTGTATCGCGACCGACTGCGGTTCGTGCTCGACGTGGCCCGGCAGTACGGCGACGTGGCGCAGTACCGCGTCGCGCACATGAGGCTGTATCAGGTCAGCCATCCGGCGGGCGTGCGGCGGGTATTGCACGACAACCACCGCAACTACTCGAAAGACGTCCCGACGTTCGAGACGCTCCGTTCGTTCCTGGGCAACGGGCTGTTCACCAGCGACGGCGAGTTCTGGCTGCGTCAGCGACGTCTGGCCCAACCCGCGTTCCACCGGCGGCGTGTCGCGGCGTTCGGCGAGCTGATGACCGACGCCACCCTGGAGATGCTGGAACGCTGGCGGCCCAGCGTGGCCCAGGGAAGGCCGCTGGACATGGCGGCGGAGTACATGCGCCTGACGTTGGAGGTTGCCACGAGGGCCTTATTCAGCACCTCGGTAGCGGGCGACTTGGACAGGATCAGCCGCGCGATCACGGCCCTCCTGGACTACGTGACCTTCCGCTTCACGTTCCCCTTTTACCCGCCGCTCAGGGTGCCGACCCTGCGCAACCGCCGCTTCCTGGCGGCCCGCGCGACGCTGGACGAGATCGTCTACGGCATCATTTCCGAACGTCGTCGAAATCCGGGCGAGCACGACGACCTGCTGGCGATGTTGATGGAGGCGCAGGACGAGGAGACGGGAGAGGGGATGAGCGACAAGCAGTTGCGCGACGAGGTGATCACGCTCTTCCTCGCTGGCCACGAGACGACGGCGAACGCCCTCACCTGGTCCAGCTACCTGCTCTCCACGCACGTAGAAGTCGCCCGCCGCCTCCGCGCCGAGGTGGACGAGAAGCTAGGAGGCCGCCTCCCCACGGCCTCCGACGCACCGGACCTCACCTACACCCGCATGGTCATAGACGAAACCATGCGTCTGTACCCGCCGGTCTGGGTCACGAACCGCCGGGCGATAGCCGAGGATACCGTGTGCGGCTACCGCATCCCCGCCGGCGCGACGGTCACCCTCCTCCCGTACGTGACGCACCACGACCCGGCGTTCTGGGAGAACCCTGAAGGCTTCGACCCCGAACGCTTCGCCCCCGAACGCTCCGCCGGGCGTCCGGAGTACGTGTACTTCCCGTTCGGCCGCGGACCGCGCCAGTGCATCGGCAAGGGCTTCGCGCTGCTGGAGATGACGCTCGTGCTAGCCCTGCTGGCCCAGCGCCACGAGCTACGCCTTGTGCCCGGCCGGAAGGTCGAGGTCATGGCGATGGGCACGCTGCGGCCGCGCTACGGCATGTGGATGACAGCCCATCCGCGGGAGGAGTGACGTTGGCTGCTCAGGCCTCGAAGATAACCGTGTGTCGCGGAGTACAACGACTACCGGAGGAGAACGGGTGAGTCCCCGGACCAAAGCCCGCCTCGCCTGGTCGGTGTGCGGCCTGACGCTGGCGCTGATGGCGGTCAGCCTGCTGCTCTATCCGCGCGGCGCTTCCGCGGCGGCGCTGCCGGGAGATTTTTCTCCGTGGCGGGAGCAGGCCATCCTGGTTCTCGGGGTGGCCGGGGCGCCCGTACTGGGAGCCCTGATCTCCTCCCGCCGCCCGGAGAACCGCTACGGATGGCTGTGGCTCGGCGTCGGCTTGGCGTTCGCGCTCCTGTCGTTCGGCTGGGGCTACGGTGCCTACGCCATAGCGAATCCGGGCACGCTGCCCGCCTACCGGACGGTCTCCGTTATAGCGGGGGATCTGGGATGGATCTCCCAGGTTACTCTCATGCCCTTCATCCTGCTGCTGTTTCCCACGGGTCGGCTGCCGTCGCGCCGCTGGCGGTTCGTAGCGTGGTCCGTGTTGGCGGCTGGGGTGTTGACGCTGGTGGTCGGGGTGTTCCAGCCCGATAGCGGAGTAGTGGATGTCGAGAACCCGTTCGGCCTCGGGGGCGTAGGGGGGCAGGTGGTCATGGGGATCACCCTCCTCAGCGTATTCGTCATCTTCCTCGGCATCATCCTCTCGGCGGGCTCGCTCTTTTTCCGGTACCGGTGGGCTTCGGGGGTGGAGCGGCAGCAGATCAAGTGGTTCGCCTACGCCGCGGTGGTGTTCGGCGCAATCATCATCTTCGGCGGCTTCCTGGGCCGGGACCTGCCCGGAATCTGGGACGCGATCTCCGAGAGCGCGACCTTCGCGGTGCTCTACGTGGCGGTCGGCGTCGCCATACTGAGGTATCGCCTGTACGAAATTGACCGGATCATCAACCGCACCCTCGTCTACGGTCTGCTCGTCGCAACACTGGCCGCCGTCTACGTGGGCGGCGTTGCAGGATTGCAGTACCTCTTGCGCGCGCTCACCGGGCAGGAGCAACAACCACAACTGGTCATAGTAGCCACCACGCTGCTCATAGCCGCGTTGTTCAACCCCCTGCGCCGCAGGATACAGGCTGCTATCGATCGCCGTTTCTACCGCAGGAAGTACGACGCCGCGAAGACGCTTGAAGCGTTCTCCATGAAGCTGCGGGACAAGACGGATCTGGAGCAGTTGAACCGGGAGCTGGTGTCGGTAGTACGCGAGACGATGCAACCCGAGCACGTATCGTTGTGGTTGCGGGACCCGGCGATGGACAAGAGGGGGAACGATAGTTGATGTTCGGGCGCTCCTCCACCTATCTTGCCTGGACCATGTGGGTGTTGTCGCTGGTAGGCGCCGTTGCTACGGTCGTGGAGAGCCCCACCATCGAGTCGTTTATGTTCGGGGCGATGTTTCTGGTGTTCGGGACGGTCGGGCTCGTGTTGATGTTGCGGGTTCCCGGCAACGCCGTAGGCTGGATCCTGGCGGGCGTCGGGGCTCTCGGCGGGATCGGGGGCGCGCTGGCGCTGTGGTCATCGTCTGGGCTGGCGGGCGCCGACTTCGCCCAATGGGTACTGATCTGGCTATTCTTCCCGATTATCGGCCTGGTGAGCATCCCATTGTTGCTGCTCTTCCCCACCGGCCGTTTGCTGAGCCCTCGGTGGCGCTTCGCGTTGTGGATGGCCCCGCTGTTCGTCGTGATGGCTTCGGTCGGAGCAGCGTTCTATCCCGTGCCTCCGGAGGAAGGTGGTCCCAATCCGTATGTGTTGGAGGGAGCGGAAGGAACGCTGCTCTTCCTGCAAAATGTAGCCGGCATACCGCTCCTGATCGGAGGGGTTGTGGCGCTGGTCTCCATAGTGCTCCGGTATCGCCGCGGTAGCGCGGTGGAGCGCCAACAGCTCAAATGGTTCCTGGCCGCAGCGACCACGGTGCCCATCGCCATCTTAATTGGTGACCAGGCTCAGGCCACGCTGCAGGTGATTGTCGTACCTGTTGTCTTCAGCCTGCTGCCGGTCGCCATCGCCGTCGCCATCCTGCGCTACCAGCTCTACGACATAGACCGGATCATCAACCGGGCTCTCGTCTACGGCGTGCTAACGGCATCCCTGGTGGGAGTCTACGTCGCCACGGTGGTGACGCTCCAGTGGATGCTCGGCAGCATGACGGGGCAGCAATCTCAGCTTGTGATCGTGGCCTCCACCCTGGTCGTCGCCGCCCTCTTCAACCCGTTGCGCCGCCGCCTGCAAGAGTTCATAGACCGCCGCTTCTACCGCCGTAAGTACGACGCGGTGAAGACGCTCGAAGCGTTCAACGCCAGGCTCCGCAATGAGACGGACCTCGACGCTTTGAAGGGCGAGCTGTTATCTGTCGTGCATCGGACCATGCAGCCGGAGCACGCCTCGTTGTGGCTGCGCGAGCCGGAAGAGAAGCGCCCGGAGGCCGAACGCTGATGGCTGAGGGCTATTCACTGGTGGAGGTTCGGGTTATTGGTCTGCAGACCCCCGGTTCGCGCCGCAGACACGAGGTCCTCGTCGGCTGCAATAAAAGCGAGATCGGGAAGGTCGGAGGCGGCGAGGGACGTGGCGAGTTGCACGGCGTCGTAGCCGCGCAGGCGGTGGTTCTGTGTAAGGTTCACGGCACGGTCGAGGATAGGACGTTCGGTTGTTGTTATTTCGTATTCGTTGACATAGTGGTTCAGGAAAAGCGCGAGCGCCTCGTCTCGCTCTCCGATAGTTATGTCTTCCACGCGGTGGCGCGCTGCGAGCGCCGCCGCTACTTCGACGAGCGTAATCTCGGCGACCGCTATCGTGTTTCCGGACGATGGATCTGCCAGAGTCCGGATCCAGGGCGTGCCGGTTTCCTTCAGGTAGCGTTTGACCACCGCACTGGAATCCAGGAAGAAGTAGCTTACTCCTTCGGTCCGCGCTGCTCCAGAATGATTTCACTTAGAGGCTTGCCCCCGGCACGATCCAGCGCAGCGCTAACCTCTTCCAATGTCGCCGTCGAACGTGCCGCGCGCTTTTTCATCTCGGGGCTGGGTTCAGCCAACAAACCTGCGGCACCGAGCGCTTCGCGAAACTTCTCGCGCTCGCTCTTTTTCTCCGGCTTCTGCAGCCGCTCCGCCAGCCACTCCCTCACCAGGTCGTCGGCGGGTCTGCCGGTCCTTTCCGCTTCCTGCCGGAGACGCTCGTACAGGTCGGGTGGAAGCTCGATCTTCAAACTCGTCATGGACGCACACCTTCCGCTCGCTCTCCTGCCCAACATTATAGTTTCTGGCGCTGCTACGGGAGCGGGAGCAGAATCGGACAAATCTAAAGGGATAGAGGAGGGAAGATGCGAGTAATTTTCCGGTTTTTCCGAAGCCGCGGGTTTCGTAACGCTTTTCGTAACGTTTGAGAGACGGTGGCCGTTTAGCATGAGGTCGAAACAGGAGGTCAGATGACGACACAGCAACAAGAGAAGCAGGGTTTCTGGCGGACGATGTTCCGGCGCGACAGCCGAGGACCGGAGAAGCCGGAGATGCCCGTGGAAGAGACGGTTCAGGAGAGTCCGATAGAGGCGCCGGAGATCGAGATAGCGCCAAACGACCCCGTATTGGCGTACTTCGCGGGCGTCTCTGGGGTGGTGGAGATCGAACGGGTCGAGCTAGACTCGCCGGCCCTCAAGAAGATGAAGGCGGCGGGTGTGAAGCTGGTGGTGCCGCTGGTGAGCCAGGGGGAGTTGATCGGCATCCTCAACCTCGGCCCGCGGATGAGCGAACAGGAGTACTCGGCGGACGACCGGAAGCTCCTCGGAGACCTGGCCTCCCAGACGGCGCCTGCGGTGCGGGTGGCCCAGCTCGTGCGCCAGCAGCAGTTGGAGGCCCAGGAGCGGGAGCGCATCGAGCAGGAGCTACGGGTCGCCCGCCTGATCCAACAGACCCTTCTGCCAAAGTCCGTGCCTGAACCCGGCGGATACCAGTTGGGCGCCTACTACCAGCCCGCCCGTGAGGTCGGCGGCGACTTCTACGACTTCCTGGAGCTGCCGGACGGCCGGCTGGGGGTCGTCGTCGGGGACGTCACCGACAAGGGCGTACCGGCGGCTCTGGTCATGGCGACCACCCGCACCATGCTCCGCGCCGCCGCCCAGCGTTTCGACTCGCCGGGCGACGTGCTCGAACGAGTCAACGACGTGCTCCACCCGGACATTCCACCCAATATGTTTGTCACCTGCCTGTACGCCATCCTCGACCCCCAGACCGGTCGGTTGCAGTACGCCAACGCCGGCCACGACCTACCCTACATGCGCCACGCTGAAGGCGCTGCCGAACTCCGGGCCACCGGGATGCCTCTGGGCCTGATGCCCGGCATGGGTTACGAGGAGAAAGAGGTCGTATTAGGCGACGGCGACACGGTCCTCTTCTACAGCGACGGGCTGGTCGAGGCCCACGCCCCGGACAAGGAGATGTTCGGCTTTCCCCGGTTGCAGGGACTCGTCGGGGCGCACAAAGGGAATGGCCCGGAGCTCATGGACTTTCTGCTGACGGAATTGGACCGCTTTACCGGCAAGGACTGGGAGCAGGAAGACGACATCACCCTGGTGACCCTGCAGAGAGATCGGAGGGCGACATGACCAACCCGAAGCCACCGTCGTCCTCAGATGGCGCGGGGACCGGCTGGCGGACGCTGGCCGATTTCAGCCTCCCTAGCCAGCCCGGCAACGAGCGGCAGGCGATGGAGCGGGTGGCCGAATCGGTCCACGACCTGGGCCTCGACGGACGTAACCTGGAGCGGCTCAAGACCGCCGTGGCTGAAGCGACGATGAACGCCATGGAGCACGGCAACGAGTACCGGGCCGAAGCGCCGGTCGTCATCCGAGTGCTGGCGTCTGCAGAGGAACTCTCCGTATTCATCACCGACGAGGGCGGAGACCCGGTCCCCGCTCCCGACACCCAGACTCCGGACCTGGAGGCCAAGCTGGAGGGAATGCAGACACCCCGCGGCTGGGGTTTGTTCCTGATCCAGAACATGGTCGACGAGATGCACGTAACCACCGACCAATCGCACCACACCGTAGAGCTGGTGGTGCGCCTGAAAGGAGGCCAGGATGCCAGCGAAACAGCTTGAAGCCCGCGTGCGCCGGGTAGGCGACACCGGCATCATAGACCTGCGGGGTGAGATCAATGCCCTCGCCCAGGAGACCCTGGAGGCCGCCTACGCCGAGGTCGAGAAGGAGAACCCCGAGGTCATACTGCTCAACTTCGAGGAGGTGGACTACATCAATTCCACGGGGATAGCCCTGATCGTGAGCCTCCTGGCGAAGGCCCGCGCCACGGGACGCCGGATGCTGGCCTGCAACCTCTCCGACCACTACGTGGAGATCTTCAACATTACCCGCCTCTCGGACTTCATGAACGTCTTCGACGATGAACAGAGCGCCCTGCAGGAGGTAGCCTCGTGAAACGCCCGTTCCACACCCTCACCGCCGCCGGATTGCTCGCCCATCACGGCTACGAGCTCGCCGCCGGCGTGGGCCTGGTGGGCCAGCACAAGATGGGCCTCGCCGGCACTTCGGCCCTGTGGGGCGGGATAGTCCCGCCCTGGCTCCTCATGGCCGAGCGGGGATCTTCCCGCTGGAGCCCGCTCTTGGGCTTCGGCGTCGGAGCTAGCCTGGCCGGAGTAATAGTCCACTACATACTCTGGCCGTGGGAGCTGCGCCGCGGCCTCCCCACGCTGACAGAGGCCGAAGCGCTGAAGCAGGAGCAGCTACCAGCCTACAACGCCGTCCTCTGGGTCTGGGGCCTGACGGCGCTGCTCGCGCTCTTCAAGGAGACGCCCCGGAGCGGGCTGAAGTGGGTGCTGGCGGGCCTTCTCACCATCCCGATGATGCGCACCAGCGCCACGGAAGGCTTCGAGTGGCTGCGGGAGCAGGCCCAAACCAACCCGGCGTGGTGGAACCGCGCCCGCGCCGAAAAGGAGGGTGATGAAACATGACACCCTGCACAGCTCATTGCACATCCTACGCCTCGAACACGAGGCGCTAGGAAACATACACCGGAAAAGGAGGATCGACATGCCCCAGGCACAGGTAACGATGGAGGTTCGGAAGGTTGGCGACAACGCCAGCATCATAGACATCCAGGGCGAGCTCACGGGCTTTGCCGAGGGTGTTCTGATGGAGGCCTACGAGCAGGCCAGCGAGGGCGGGGTGGGGGCCATCATCCTGAACTTCGGGGGTCTGGAGTACATGAACAGTAGCGGGATCGGGCTTCTGGTGACGCTCCTGATCCGGGTCAACCGCGAGAAGCAACGCCTGCTGACCTACGGCCTCACCAAACACTACCGCCACATCTTCGAGCTAACCCGCCTCGACGACGCCATCACCATCCACGACACAGAACAAGAAGCACTGGAGGCAGCCGGCGCATCCTAACGCCGCCGGCCCGCCGGAGAGGAACGGACGATGACCGAGCAAAAACAACCCCGCGACGCCACCTACTGGGCACGGCAAACCGGCCCGCTAAGGATCGAGGAGGTGCCCCGCGGGGCGTCCGCCCTCAACGTCCAGGGCCGCCGGGTGGTTGGTCCCGTGCAGGGCTTCGGCAAGATGTGGCACAAGACCTACAAGGTCCGTCTGGAGGGAGCCGACGTCTCCCCCGAAGAGGTCGTCGAGACCTGGCGGGACAAGTTCCCGGAGTTCATGCCGTACCCGGAGGGTTTCCGCGTGCCCCGCGGCGGGCTCGTGCCCGGCGCCGTTGTGTTGTTGGGCAACTTCACCGGCGTGATGGTGCTCTACGC
Source organism: Rubrobacteraceae bacterium (assembly GCA_050331175.1). Classification (GTDB taxonomy): domain Bacteria; phylum Actinomycetota; class Rubrobacteria; order Rubrobacterales; family Rubrobacteraceae; genus SIRX01. The sequence continues at coordinate 17,336 of JBHJHC010000097.1, forward strand.
CGACGACGTCTCCTTCACGTACATGTCCCCGGAGGGGCATCCTTTTTCCGGTTGGATCACGTTCAGCTCCCACCGCGATGAGAATGGCGTAACGGTGGCCCAGGTCCAGGCTCTCATCCGCGCCAACGACCCGCTCTACGAGCTGACGATGCCTCTTCTCTGGCACAAGGTGGAGGACATAACCTGGCAGCCCGCGCTCCGAAACCTGGCCGCCCACTTCGGCGTGCGCGGCGAGGTCGAAAGCAAGCGCGTCTGCGTGGACCGCAAACGGCAGTGGCGCAACTACAAAAACATCCGCGATAACGCCATCATCCGGTACGTGCTCCACGCGATAGCCGCCCCGTTTCGCGGGCGGCGCAACTGACCTCGAAAGGAGGAGAATCATGACGGAGCAAACACCCAAACAAGAGCCGGAACAAGCCAGGGAAAAGCGCTCCCGGGACGCGGATTTTTGGGCGCAGCGGGTAGAACGGCTGGACGCCTCGGAGATCCCGGAGGGCGCCGCCGACGTAAACGTGCGGGGGCGGCGCGAGGTCGGGGCTCTCCAAGGCTTCGGCCAGCTCTGGCAAAAGACGTACCGGGTACGCATGGCCGGGATCGAGGCGTCGCCGGAAGAGGTGGTGCAGATCTGGAAGGAGAAGTTTCCCGGGTTCCAGCCGCCGCAGAACCGCTTCTACCCGTCGCTGGCCGGCGTTAAGCCCGGCGAGGTGCTGTTTATCAGCGCGACGGTGGGCGGGATGCCGGTACACACGGGGGTGCGTGTGATCTACGCGGACGACGAGTCTTTCACCGTGATGACCCCGGAAGGCCACCCGGAGAGCGGCTGGAACACTTTTTCCGCCCACCGGGACGACGACGGCACGGTGGTGGCCCAGATCCAATCCCTGGCCCGCGCCAACGACCCGGTCTACGAGATCGGTTTCCGGCTCGTCGGCTCCACGGCGCAGGAGGCGATCTGGACCCACGTCCTCAAGTATCTGGCTGCCCACTTCGGCGTTAACGAGCCGGTGGACCTCCAGAAGACCTGCGTGGACCCCAAGCTCCAGTGGTCCCAGATGAAGAACCTCTGGCACAACGCGGGCGCCCGCTCCATGCTCTACACAATGGGAGCACCCGGACGCTGGGTCGGCGGAATGCTCCGGCGCCGCAACCCATAGTGGCGGATATCGGAGGCGAAACCTACGACGCGGTAGTCGTCGGAGCGGGACCCAACGGCCTGGCCGCAGCCGTGGAACTGGCCCGAAACGGGCGCTCCGTCGCCGTCCTGGAGGCCGAGGACACCATCGGCGGCGGCGCCCGTTCGGCGGAGCTCACCCTGCCCGGCTTCGTCCACGACACGGGGTCGGCCATACACCCGATGGGCCTGGCATCGCCGTTCCTGCGCGAGCTGCCGCTGGAGGAGCACGGCCTGGAGTGGATACAGCCTACCGCGCCGCTTGCCCATCCCTTCGACGACGGCACCGCCGCCATCCTCGAACGTTCTATCGAGGCGACCGGCGATACGCTCGGCCCCGACGCCGGCGCCTACCGTCAGCTCATAGAGCCCGTCGTCGGCGATTGGGACAAGCTCTCTGGCGCCCTACTCGGCCCGCCCCGGCCGCCGCGCCATCCGCTCGCCCTGGCCCGCTTCGGACTGAAGGCGATCCGTAGCGCCCGCGGCCTTGCGGAGAGCACGTTCGAGACGGAGAAGGCCCGCGGCATGTTCGCGGGGCTGGCGGCGCACTCGATCCTGCCCCTGGAGCGGGGGGCTACGGCGTCGTTCGGCCTGGTCTTCGCCACCATCGGCCACGCCGTAGGGTGGCCGCTGCCGAAAGGTGGAGCGCAGAAGATAACCGACGCGCTCGCGTCCTACCTGCGCTCTTTAGGCGGTGAGGTCTTCACCGGCATCCGGGTCCGCTCCACGAATGACGTGCCCCGCGCCCGCGCCATCCTCTTCGACGTGACGCCCCGCCAGCTACTGGAGATCGCCGGTGAGCACTTCACGGAGCGCTACCGGGGCGCCCTCTCCCGCTACCGCTACGGTCCCGGCGTCTTCAAGGTGGACTACGCCCTGGACGGCCCGATCCCCTGGAGGGCGGAAGAGTGTTCCCGCGCCGGAACCGTCCATCTCGGCGGGAGGCTGGACGAGATCTCTGCCGGAGAAGCCGCCGTGTGGCAGGGCAAGCATCCCGAGCGCCAGTTTGTCCTCCTGGCCCAGCAGAGCCTCTTCGACGCTACGCGGGCCCCGGAAGGAAAGCACACCGTCTGGGCCTACTGCCGCATCCCGCACGGCTCTGCCTTCGACATGACGGAGAGGATAGAAGCCCAGATCGGACGCTTCGCTCCCAGCTTCAAAGAACGTATCTTGGCGAAGAGCACAATGGGACCGGCGGAGCTGGAGAAACAGAACGCCAACCTCGTCGGCGGCGACATCAGCGGCGGGGTGGCGGACCTGCGGCAGCTCGTCGCCCGACCCGCCCTCCGGCCCGACCCGTACTCAACTCCTGCCAAAGGGATCTACATCTGCTCTTCGTCCACCCCTCCCGGCGCGGGCGTACATGGCCTTTGCGGTTACTTCGCCGCCCGCTCCGCCCTGCGCCAACTGAAGTAAAGGAACCGGACGGTGCCAGAGACGAACACGAGAGGCGCGACTGCAACAGGAGGACCGGCTCCTCCCCTGCGCGGCCGCGTTCTCACTGTCGCGCGGGTGGCCTGGATTTCGGTGACCGTGCTGACGGTCGGGCTCTTCGTCGCGGGGCTACCGGCCCAGTACGAGCAACTCGCCACCCCCTGCGCTGCGTGCGCGAACGAGCAGCTTCCGCGCGGGGCCATCCAGGCGTTGGAGGAGCGCGGTCTGTCCCTCGCCTCGTATGCTCTCTTTAGCATCGTTCGGGACATTCTCTTTGTCTCGGTGTGGCTGGTGGCGGCCGCACTCATCTTCTGGCGCCGCTCTCAAGATCGGGCGGCCCTGGTAGTGTCGTTCTTCTTCGTAACGTTCGGCGTGGGAACGTTCACCGATACGCTGAACGCCCTGGCGAACGCTTACCCGGCATGGGAATCGGTGGTCCGGGGCCTGGAAGCCCTCGGAGTTGCTTCTCTGGTAGTCGCTCTATTCCTGTTTCCCGACGGACGTTTCGTGCCCCGCTGGACGAGGTTTTTCGCCTTTGCGTTCGTCCTACTACACGTTGTGGGCTTGCTATTTCCGGGGATACCGCTAGGTCCGAACTCCGACCTGGTCTTTATCGTGGTCGTGCTGCTTTTCGTGATGATAGCGGCGACCCAGGTGTACCGTTACCGGTGGACTTCGGGACTGATGGAGCGTCAACAGACCAAGTGGGCGGTCTTCGGGATAGCGGCGGCGCTTGTAGGGTTCTTCGTGCTCATCGGACTCACCTTCATCATCCCGGCCATCAATCGTTCCGGCACGCTCTCCAGTATCGCTTTCGATACCGCCGCCTACGTGAACATGGTCCTCATACCGCTGTCGTTTGGGGTAGCGATACTGCGTTCGCGGCTGTGGGATATAGACGTCCTGATCAACCGCACCCTCGTCTACGGCACGCTGACGGCCGCGCTCGCCACCGTGTACGCGGGCACGGTGGTCCTGCTCCAGGCGGCGCTGCGCTCGCTCACCGGAGGCGAGTCGCAGCTCGCCATAGTAGCCTCTACCCTGGCCGTCGCCGCACTCTTCAACCCACTGCGGCGACGCATTCAAAGCGTCATAGACCGGCGGTTTTACCGCAGGAAGTACGATGCGACGAAGACCCTCCAGGCTTTCTCCGCGAAGCTGCGCAAGGAGACGGACCTGGAGACGTTGAACGCTGAGCTGATCGCGGTGGTTAGGGAGACGATGCAGCCGCAACACGTGTCGCTCTGGCTGCGGGAGCCGGGTAGCGAGTCTTCAGACACGGAGAAAAGACAATGACGACGGCGCGCTTCGACACCCGGCTGCGTGGACGCTGGCTTCTTCTGGCGCGCGCAGGATGGGTCGTAGTCGTCATCGCTACCCTGGGGCTGTTCGCTGTTGGTGCACCGGGCTTCTTCGCGGAGTTACAAGGTACGTGCGCCGGCGCGGGGTGCGACCGGTGGCTGCTCAGTCCCGAGCAGACGCGGGGGTTGGAGGCGGTCGGGCTCTCCGCAGGTTTCTACGCCGCGTATAAGATAGTCCTCGAAGCCCTCTTCGTGCTGGGATTCTGCGTGGTGGCGGCGGTGATCTTCTGGCGTCGTTCGGACGACTGGATGGCGCTGTTCGCGGCGATCACGCTCGTCGCCTTCGGCGGAAACGCCTTTATAGACACGAAACACTTCCTGGCACAGAGTTCGCCGGTCTGGTACGGGCCGGTCACCTTCATGGACTTCCTCGGCACCACAGTGCTGTTCGTGTTCTTCTACCTCTTCCCGGATGGTAGGTTCGTGCCGCGCTGGACCCGTTGGGCAGCGGTCGCCTGGATCGGGGTGAACGTGATCGGGTACTTCGCCCCACCGACTCCGGCGCTGGACGCGAACATCGGCAACCTCTTCCCGCTCATACCGCTCGGCTTCTTTATCAGCGTGGTGGTCGCGCAGATCTACCGCTACCGGCGGGTATCGGGCCCGGCGCAGCGCCAGCAGACGAAGTGGGTCATCCTGGGGTTTGCGGCGGGGTTCGCGGGCATGGCCGCACTCGGCGGAGTCGAGGCCTTGCTGCGGGGCTACTGGGCTACCAGTCCTCTGGCCGCCAGCATGTTCGGTGGAGCGTTCGAGGTGATCGGGCTCGCCGGATTTCATGGTTTCCTGTTCCTGATCCCGCTCTCCATCGCCTTCGCCATCCTGCGCCATCGCCTCTACGACGTGGACGTCGTCATCAACCGCACCCTGGTGTACGGCGCATTGACGGTATTTCTGGCGCTGGTGTATTTCGGCGGCGTGGTCTCCATGCAGTCTGTGTTCCGCGCCCTGACCGGCAACGAGTCCCAGCTCGCCGTAGTCGCATCCACCCTCGCCATAGCGGCACTGTTCAATCCTCTGCGTCGCCGCGTGCAGGCTTTTATTGATCGGCGTTTCTATCGCCGGAAATATGATGCCGCCAAGACGCTGGAGGATTTCTCCGCGAGATTGCGGAACCAGACGGACCTGGAAACTCTGAGCGACGACCTGGTCTCGGTGGTCCGCGACACGATGCAGCCCGAGCACGTATCGCTCTGGTTGCGGCAAATCGAATCGGACCGTAGCGGCGAGAAGCAGAGCCGATGAACGACACGCTACACAGACTTCTTCCGCTCCTCGCGCGGGTGATGGCGTGGCTGGTCGTTCCTCTGTATGCCGCAGGCATGTTCGCGACCTTCTGGTTCGAGCAACGCCTCGGACTGCAGGATGAGAGGCCGGCGGAGGACGTGCTGATAATCCTGGGATTCGGCATGTTCGCAGTCGTGGGCGCCGTGCTGGTGGCGAAGCGGCCCGCCAACCTGATCGGCTGGATCATGAGCGTAGTCGGGCTCATGGTGGCGCTCTTCCCCGCGGGCGACGCCTATGCCGCCTACGTGATGAGTACGAGTGGTCAACCCAACTTCCTCGCCTTACTCGGCGCCTGGGTCCAGAGCTGGTACTGGTACTTGCTGCTCGCGCTGACCCTGATCTACCTGCCCATGCTGTTCCCCGACGGGCATCTACCCTCCCGCCGCTGGCTCCCGATTGCCGTGCTGGTAGGGCTCGGTCTCACGGGGACGGTCATCCTCGGGATGCTCACCGACACCCTGAGCGGCCAGAACGTTGATTACGAGATAGAGAACCCGATCGGGATAGAGGGGCTGGCCCCCGTAGAAGATCTCCCGGTTTTCGCTGTAATGGGCATCTTGTACATCATCGGAACCCTCGGGGCGGTCGCGTCCGTGGTGGTGAGGTATCGCCGGTCACGGGGAATAGAACGCCAGCAGCTCAAGTGGTTCCTGTATGCCGCCGCGCCCATCCTGATCATTCCGGTGTTCGATTATCTACCTGATTACGTGCCGGGGATTATCGGCGGACTGCTGCTTGGTGTGGTGCTCGTCGGCCTCCCGACCGCCATCGGTCTCGCGGTGCTCCGTTACCGCCTCTACGATATAGACCGCGTCATAAACCGCACGCTGGTCTACGGTGTTCTGACTATCATGCTGGTCGCCGTCTACGTGGGCAGCATTGTCCTCTTGCAATACCTTTTCCGCGCGCTCACCGGCAGCGAGTCGCAGCTTGCTGTGGTCGCTTCCACGCTGGCTATCGCCGCCCTGTTCACCCCCCTACGTCGGCGCATCCAGGCTTTCATAGACCGTCGCTTCTACCGCAGGAAATATGATGCGGCACAGGTACTGAACGCTTTCGGCAACAAGCTACGGAACGAGACCGACCTGGACCGCCTGAATGAGGAGCTACTGACGGTAGTGCGGGAGACCATGCAGCCGGAACACGTCTCGTTGTGGATGCGGAAGCCGGAGAAAGATAAATAGTTTCCCAGAAAAGTTTTCCGTAACGCTTTTCGTAACGGTTTTGTAACGGCTGCCGGATAGATTGGAATAGAAGATTTGAGCGGGCTGTACAGGAGGCAGGATGAAGCTCACGAAAATGCTTCGGTGGATCGGGCCGGCGGCCATAGTCTACGGGTTGTTTCTGGTGGTGTCGGACATGTCCGGGATGCCGATGCCGCTGCTCGATCCGGATATCGTTCCGGCGGGTTCTTCGGTCATGGGTTCCGGCCTCATCTTGTGGGCGCTGGTAATGCTGCTGGTCGGCATGATCGGCCTCTACGCCCGCCTGACGGAGGGCGACGCCACCCGCAAGGCGGCCGACCGCGAAGCCCACTACCGAGAATGGGAGTTCGACGATGAGGAGTACCTCGTGGAAGAGTTCAAGTGGGACGCGCCGGAGGATTTGAAAGAGGACGAACTTTTGGTAACGCACGGGTCCAGGTAGAGAGGAGGAGCGTTGTGGCGCGGAGAGGCGATGTAATAGAGAACCCGATCACCAGTGAGCGGATCACCTTCCTGAAGACCGCCGAAGATACAGACGGCGCCCTGTTGCGGGCCGACTTTTATCTGAAGCCCGGAGGCTTTCTGCCGGGCGGCGTACACACCCATCCATATCAGGAAGAACGTTTCGAGGTCAACTCCGGTGCCCTCGGGGTCCGCGTGGGGAGGCGCAAACACGTTCTGAAAGCCGGCCAGGCGATCGTGGTGCCGCCGGGGGTGATCCACTCCTGGTGGAACGCGGGGGCCGGCCAGATGGAAGGCGTCGTAGAGTTCCGTCCGGCCCTCGACATGGAGGGCGTGTTCGAGTCATCCTTTGCGCTCGCCCGTGATGGGCAGCTTAGCGAGAAGGGTTTACCTCACCCGCTGCAGGCGATTGCCCTGCTCGCCGAGTACGGAGACGAACTCGGCGTCCCCGGACTGCCTCACAGGCTGCAACGGGCCATTGTAAGGTTGCTCGCGCCCCTTACCAGAAAGCGCGGCTACCGGGGCCGGTATCACTCGCGCAATGAAGCTACCGCGAGTACGGCGGCAGGAGGTGAGCTATGAGTCACCCGACGCAGAAAGTCGTTGAGCTTCCGGCCGAGGTGGAGGCTGTCTTCCGCGGGTTCCGCACGGCGGAGATGTCCACCCGGGCGAAGGACGGAACCCCGATCACCTGGCCCACCTTTCCCTTCTGGCGGCCGGAAGAGAACCGATTCCTCATAACCACCTCTATCGGACTGCCTCAGAAGGTCTTCAATATCCGGCGCGACCCGCGGGTATCGCTACTTTACTCGGATCCCACGGGCAGCGGACTCGCGGCCCCGCCCGCCGTCCTGGTCCAGGGCGAGGCTCACGCGCCGGACGAGGTGATAGTTTCCGTGGAGAATCTCGAAGACGAGTTGGAAGAGGCGTACCGGCGCCAGCCAGCGGCCGGCCTGTACAGCAGCAACGCGCTGCTGCGTTACCTCTTCGACTGGTCTACATGCGGCTCATGATCCACGTGAGGCCACGCCGCATCCTGTGGTGGCCCGGCGGAGATTTCGCCCAACCGCCGCGCGAGTTGGAGGTGGACCATGTGGAATGACCTCCTCAAACACCTGCCGGAGTTCGAGAGCGCCGTCCTTACCGGCGTGGCCGAGGAAGGTTATCCGTTCAGCGTCCGCTGCCGGCCCGAGCCCGACGGCGAGGCGCGGGTATTGAAGGCCCGCCTTCCCCCGGGTAGCCGAGGGGTTCGTCCCTCTGTTCCTCGACACAGGCGCTGTGACCGAAGAAACTGGCTGGCGCGGCTTCGCCCGGCCGGTCTTACAGAGCCGGATGACGCCGCTGGCGGCGCCCTGCTCTTGGGGGTTCTCGTGACGATTCATGATTCTCTCCTTCGCGATGGCCTACTTCTACAACCGGGCGAGCAGCACGCTCATCGTCATCGGCAGGCACGGGTTGCACAACGACGCGGTGGGCTTGATGGGCCGGATCCCGGGCGAGGGTTTCGCGCCCTACGCGATCTCCGTGCTGGCCCTGCTCGCCCCATCACGGTCGTCGCCGCGTGGCTGCTGGGTCTCGCAAGGGCCTCAGAAGAGCGCAAAACGCCTGAGGTGACCTCGTGGTACACCGGTGCGCCGAGGTCTATGTCTTGATCTGATGGAAAGTGCCCTCAATTGAACCGGTCACTATCGAAACAGGTCGGGATATCACCCGGCCTGTTTTATTGCTGTCGCGTATGGCGTGTATCTATAGGATTTTCTGTGTAGTAGGGGCGGTGGGACTCGAACCCACACTGTAAGGATTTTAAGTCCTCTGCCTCTGCCGATTGGGCTACGCCCCCGCAGCAAGAAGAGTATAACTTTTGTAGGAAGCCCGGTGGCGATTCGGCCCCAAACTCTACGGACCATCTACAATCGGCGGGGACGCAGCCTCAATCCTCGGTATGGGACTGAGTACAGCAGTCGTTCCCGGGATATGGCGGGGTTTCCAGGCGATCCAGAGTCCATTGGGCGACGGGGTTGGGTATGGCGCCGGAGAGCTGGAGGGCGGTGAAGGCGTGGAGGCATTTGACGTAGCCACCCTCCCGCGTGCCGGCTACCCGGATACCGTAGCGGGCACGATGCTGTTCGTGAACCTCCTGAACCGCAGCTTCGCCGAGCTCCAGCTGAGCCTTTCTCACGCCGCCGGTGGATTCGACCCGCGCGATAGCCCTATCCAGGTGGGGGCAGGTGATCCAGAACCGGGTGGGCATGTCGCGGGAGGGCTCGTTCTCTATAACGCTCGGGAGCCCGAACGGGCACCGGGCGGCGACGCGGAAAGGGCGGGGATTATGCCCTAGCTGGCGGGCGACGGCTTCACGGTCGTTCACGGTCTTCGGGAACGATGTAGATCTTTTCTCCGGGCAGGATCATGCCGTAGTGCTCGCGGGCGGCCCGTTCAATACCTTCCGGGGTATTCAGCTCCTCGATGAGCCGCCGTTGGTCAGCGGTATCCGCCTGAAGCTGGTTGATTTCCGACCGGAGAGCGGGTATCTCCGCCCTCCGGTCCATGATCTGTTGTAGGGGGTCAACGTACGACGCCAACAGCACCCCGATAAAAGCCGCGTACAGCACGACCTTCAGGATGCGGGAGATGATCAAGGAGTTTCACCAATAGGATAGACCTGGAGCAAGTCCGCCGAGCCCGGCGCAGAGCTGGATGTGCCGCCCGTTATTACTAGGCGATCACCTTCTTCCAACCAACCTTCATCCACGGCGTTTTGAACCGCGGCTTTGAACCGCTCTTCTACGGATCCTAGCGGATCCCCGAGTATGGCGGTTACGCCCCACACGAGAGCCAGCTTGTGGACGGTGTCCTCTCGCGGGCTCACGGCCAGTATCTTGTTCGGTGGCCGGAAGCGCGACAAGCGGATGCAGGATAGGCCCGTCTGGGTGGAGGTGAGGATGGCTTCGGATTCCAGAACTTCCGCCAGCCCGCAGGCAGCGTGGGTCAGGGCGTCGTAGCGGTCGCCACGCCCCCACGAGGCAGAGGCGCTGATGTCGCGGCCGTAGTTGATGGCGCCCTCCGCGGCCCGGCAGATCCGGTCCATCTCCCGAACGCTCTGCACGGGATGACTTCCCACGGCCGTTTCGCCGGAGAGCATCACCGCGTCCGTCCGGTCGAAGATGGCATTTGCCACGTCGGAAACCTCGGCGCGGGTCGGGCGCGGGTTGCGTATCATGGAATCCAGCATCTGGGTGGCGACGATAATCGGTTTGCCCAGCCTCCGGCAGCGGGCGATCATGCGCTTTTGCTCGATCGGAACCCGCTCGTTGGAGAGTTCTATCGCCAGGTCACCGCGGGCTACCATGATGCCGTCCGAGGCGATCATGATGTCCTCGATGTCCTCGATGGCCTCGTGCTTCTCGATCTTGGAGATTAGGGGTACTTCGCCGCCGAACTCATTCATGCGCTCCTTGATCTCTCTTACTTCGTCCCCGCTCCTGACGAACGAGGCGGCGATCCAATCTGGTTTCAGCTCTTTGACGCCAAACTCCAGGTCGTCCAGGTCTTTCGGGGTGAGTCCCTTGATGGAGAGCTCGGTATCCGGGAAATTAAGGCCCTTGTGGGAGGAGATCTCACCACCCTCTATGACCTCGCAAACGACCTCGCCGTCCTCGACCTTCTCTACCTTGAGCCCGAGCAGCCCGTCGTCTATAAGGAGCCGCTCCCCGGCCCGCACATCCTCTGCAAGCTTTTCGTAGGAAGTGGTGAGACGGTTGGCATCCCCGACAAAGTCTCCGCCGGGGACTATGACTACCCGGCTTCCCTCGACCAGTTCCGTTCCTTCTTCTACTTCTCCGGTCCGGATCTTGGGACCCTGAATGTCTTGCAAAAGCGCCACGTTGTGATGAACCTCGTCCGCCGTCTCGCGTACCGTGCGGGCGCTCTTTTGATGACCGTCGTGGTCCCCGTGGCTAAAGTTCAGCCGGGTCACGTTTATTCCGGCCTTGATCAGTTTCTCGACCTGCTCCGGGGAGGAAGTGGCGGGACCCAGGGTGGCAACGATCTTGGTCCGGCGCACGTTTCTACCGCCCCTCACGGGGGTTGAACGCTGAACGGCCCGGGTAGTAAGCCGCCGCGCCCAGGGTCTCTTCGATCCGGAGCAGCTGATTGTACTTGCCGACCCGCTCTCCGCGGGCTGGCGCGCCGCTCTTTATCTGCCCGGCGTTCACGGCAACCGAAAGGTCTGAGATGGTGGTGTCCTCCGTCTCACCGCTGCGGTGGCTAACCATCGTGGTGTAACCCGCCTTGTGGGCCAACTCCATGGTCTCGAACGTCTCGGTGAGCGTACCGATCTGGTTGACCTTTACCAGGATGGAGTTGCCGATCCCCTCGTCGATGCCGCGGGCCAGTATCTTCGGGTTGGTGACGAACAAGTCGTCGCCGACGAGTTGCAGCTTCTTTCCTAGCTGTTCGGTGAGCGTCGACCAGCCGTCCCAGTCGTCCTCGTCGAGGCCGTCCTCGATGGAGATGATCGGGTGCTGATCCGAAAGCCGCACGTAGTAATCGACCATCTCGTCCGCGCTGAGCGTCTTGTCCTCGCCGGCGAGGTTGTAGGAGCCGTCCTCGTAAAACTCGGAGGCCGCGGGGTCGAGGGCAAAGCAGATCTGGTCTCCGAGAGAGTAACCGCTGCGCTCTACCGCCTCGGACATGAGGTCCAGCGCCGCCCCGTTGCTCTCCAGGTCGGGCGCGAAGCCACCCTCGTCCCCGATGCCGCCGGAGAGTCCTTTTTCGCCCAGCAACTTCTTGAGGACCTGGTAGACCTCCGCTATGGACCGCAGCGCGTCGGAGTAGGTGTCGAAACCGACGGGCACGACCATGAACTCCTGGAAGTCCACGTTGTTGGAGGCGTGCTCTCCGCCGTTCATGATGTTGCAGCACGGGACCGGAAGCGTGTGGGCCCCGGCTCCGCCCAGGTAGCGATACAGTGGCAGCGCCGCGGACTCGGCAGCCGCTTTCGCGGCCGCCAGAGAGACGCCCAGCATGGCGTTCGCCCCGAGCCGGCTCTTGTTGTCCGTACCGTCGGCCTCGATCATCGCGAGGTCCAACGCCCGCTGGTCGATGGCGTCCATGCCGAGGACCACCTCAGCAAGCTCCATGTCCACGTTTTCGGCGGCCCGGCTGGTCCCCTTGCCACCGTAGCGCTCGTCTTCTTCATCCCGGAGCTCGACGGCCTCGTTCTGTCCCGTGGAGGCCCCGGAAGGAACCGCCGCCCGGCCTACGAAACCACTCCGGGTAGCGAGCTCTACCTCCACGGTGGGATTCCCCCTGGAATCTAGAATCTCCCGCCCGTGTATCGCCACGATCTCCGTCATAGGCAGTTTTCCTCCCTGTAGGTGTCCAAAGCTGGCTATACCCCTTACTTTACGCCTTTGAACCTTGTTGCGCTACCACCGGAGGATTTTGGCTTCTATTCCCCCCGGGTCGTACCTCCTGGCGCGGGCTGGTCGGGGTTGTACCCCGGCAGGTACTCGATGTTGCGCCGCTTCTTTTGCTCGTCCAGCCACTTTTCGAACTCGGTGGCCTCCTCCTGCTGGGCGAGTTGCTCTCTGATCTCCGGCTTGACCTCTTCCAGCGGGGCGGTCTCCGCCGGCTGGGTCTCGGTCACCTTGATGAGGTGGTAGCCGAACTCGGTCTCTACCGGGCCGACGATCTCGCCTTCATCGGCCCCGAACGCGGCCTCTTCGAACTCGGGCACGAACGACCCCTCGCCCTGGCATCCGAGGTCCCCGCCTTGTTCCTTGCTGCCCGGGTCCTGGGAAAACTCTCTGGCCAGCGCCGCGAAGTTGTCCCCATCCTCCAGTTGCTGCTTTACCTCCTCGGCTTTCTGCTCCTGATCCTTATTGAAGAGGATGTGGCTTATGCAGCGTTGCTCGGGGGTGCTGAACTGGAGATCCTTGTTCTCGTCGTAGAAGGCTTTGATCTCTTTCTCCGAAGGCTCCGTACCCCCGACGACTTCCTCCTGGACCAACTGGATCGGGAGTTGCTCCCGGATGTCCTGGCGAAGCTCTTCTTCGGTGAAATCCGCCTGCGACAGGGCTTCGTCGAATGCTTCCTCCCGGCCGATGTCCTGGCCCGCGGCTTCGGCCTGCTCGGAGATCTGGTCCTTGATCGTTTCTATCTCTTCGTCCACGTCTTGCTGGGTAACGGTGATGTCGTTCTCTTGCGCGTAGGCTTGCGCTATCTCCACCCCGACGAGCTGCGGCATCACCTGCTGCACGGCGGCCTCGTATTGGGGAGAGCCCGGAGATACTTCTCCCGCTCCACCCTGCTGGGCGAATTGGTCTACCGCCTCCTGCACCTCGCCTTCGGTGACCTCTCCGCCATCGAAGGTCACGACTTTCTTCGCCCCGGACTCCACGCTCTCGACCGGCTCCGCCGGCGAACAACCCGCAAAGGCTAGCAAGGCAACACACACGGCAACCACCCAAATTCTTGTAGAGAAAAGCTTACTCAAAACTGACGAAGACCTCACTGGTGTAGAACGGCAGAAACCGCGAGGATTATAGCACGGGGTCCGTATAGCCTTTCGAACGGGCGGAAGGTGCTCGTTGCTAAATACCGGCAGCGGATAGATGCTGGTGGACGAGCCGGACGGCCATCGAGCCCTCGCCAACCGCGGAGGCTACCCGCTTGATCGAGCCGCTTCGCACGTCGCCAACGGCGAAGGCGCCGGGCAGGCTCGTTTCGAACATGAGTGGCTGCCGCGGGTTCTCCGGCCACAGGTCATCGTCCAGTAAGGAGCGGTTCAGGGCCGTTCCGGTGAGTACAAAGCCTTTCTCGTCGAGCTGCAATGTATCTTCGATCCAGCCGGTGTTGGCGTCCGCCCCGATGAACACGAATACTGCCCGGGCGTCGAGCGTGCGGCGCTCTTTCGTAAGGTTGTTCTCTACCAGGACAGCTTCTAGCGGTGCCCGGTCTCCGAGCAGCTCGCGGATCTCGGAGTTGGCGAGCAGCTCGATGTTCCCGGTGGCTGCCACCCGATCCACCAGGTAGCTGGACATGCTCTTGCCGAGATCGTCGCCCCGGATCAGCAGATATACTTTTTGGGTCCGACCCGCGAGAAAGACCGCCGCCTGGCCGGCCGAGTTGCCTCCTCCTACGACGGCCACCACGTCACCCTGGCACATCTGGGCTTCGGCTTCGGTGGCGGCGTAGTGAATGCTGAGGCCTTCGAACTCCTCGAGGCGCGGTACGTCTAGCCTGCGGTAGCGGGCACCGGAGGCGACGACTACGCTACGCCCGCGCACCGCTCCACCCTCCGAGAGACGTATTTTGTAGCAGCCTTCCTCGCGCTCCAGGCCACACGCCTCTTGCGGAACCGTGGTCCTGGCCCCGAACTTGTTGGCCTGGATCACGGCGCGGCTGGTGAGCTCCGATCCGGAGAGGCCCGCGGGAAAGCCCAGGTAGTTCTCGATGCGGCTGCTGGTGCCGGCCTGTCCCCCGAGGGCGACCGACTCCAGGTTAAGGGTCGAAAGGCCTTCCGAGGCCCCGTAGACCGTAGCAGCCAGCCCCGCCGGACCGGCTCCGACCACGACGAGATCGTAAATTCGTTCCCCGGAGTCGTCCACGTCGAGGCCGATGGCCCGGGCAACTTCTGCGTTGGAAGGGTTCTTGAGCGCCCGGTCGTGCCAGATCGCGACCGGCGCCTCCGACCTGTCTACCCCGAACTCCCGGAGCACGGCATCGGCCCCGGCTTCTTCCTCGAGATCCAGCCAGGCGTGGGGCAGCCGGTTGCGGACGGCGAAATCTCTTAGACGCAAGGTGTCCCTGGAGTAGCGGGAGCCGACTATTCTCAGCCCCGTACCGACGTCCATCAGTACCTGGCGCCGCGCGAGAAAGGCCTTGAGGATAATGTCGGAGAGCGTAGGCTCTTCGGCGACAACCTCACGGAGCTTTTCGGGGGATATGGCCAGCACCTCGCCTCGCCCGCGAACGACGGCCGAGAGATATACAGCCTGGCCGGTGAGCATGTTCAGTTCGCCGAGAAAGCGTCCGGCTCCGTGGGCGGCTATAGTGCGGGCTTCCCCGCCAAAGTTCTCCACGATCTCAGCGTCCCCCTCCAAAATGACTATGAAGTCGTAGTGGGTGTCGCCTTCCTGGAAGAGGATCTGCCCCGGAAGCGTTTCTCGCACTTCTCCGTAACGTTTGAGGAATGCTATCTGTTCTTCCGACAACGTCGGAAACGCCACATCTGTCGGCACGTTGTTTACCCCTCGGGCCATGCGCCTATCTTACCTCGCCGGCAACCACCGTAAATCCCCGGTTGCGCGGTACCGAGAAAGGCAAGCGTCGCGTTTCTTCCGGGCTCGCGGAAGAGCAAGAGCATACGGAAGAGTCCTCGGCCCTGGTCCTGCGGTTTGACGCGGCTCTAGCTCAGTTTAGCCCGGAGCAAATACTGAGATGGACCGCGGAAACGGCCCGTGAGTCTTCAGGGGCCGCTTACGCCCACGCCGTCTGGTTAGAGGGTCACCTGCACCAGACCGCGGTAGACGGCAACAGGATCGCCTACCCTGGCTGGTGGCATCCGGAGATTCAGCGACTGGCGTCATCTAGCTACCGTGCCGGCCGGGTCCAGTATGGTAGCAATGCCGTTCACGGCATCAAAGGCTTGCTGGCTGTGCCTATAACCACCGTAGCCGGACGTTCTTTAGGAGCCATCGTTGTGGGTGGAAGCAATCCAGGATCGAGCCGGGAGAGATGCCTGAAGTTGATCGCCACACCGGCCGCTTTCGCCCTGGAGAAAGTGGAAAGAGTTTCCGGCCGGCATACTGCGGGCGTGACGAATAGGCCGCCCGGCCGGAGGGCCTGGATGGAACGAGCAGCCCAGCTCTTGGCGACATCCATAGATTTGCGCGATCCGCATCTCGGCGAGCATTCGAGGGGCGTATCCCTATTGGCCCGCCACATAGGGCACGCGATGTCGCTGGGCCGGGACGAGCACGAAACGATCAAGCAACATACGACGCTAGGAGCCCGAATGCTGAACTCAGCGCCGGAATTGGCGCCCGCGATAGCTACGGTAAAGCACCACCACGAGAGGATCGAAGGCAACGGTTATCCCGAAAGGTTGCGGGGCGAAGACATACCGCTCACAGCGAGGATAACCTTCGTTGCTGACGCGTTCGATTGCATGGCCAAAGACCGACCGTACCGGCGCAAGCTTTCCGGGCGGGCGGCCGTGGCGGAGATTGCGCGGCATTCCGGGGGCCAGTTCGATCCGGAAGTGGTAAAGGCCCTACAAGAAATCGTGGGTGGTTCCGAATACCACCAGATCACTTCCTAGCCCGTCAGCCTCGCCTCGACCGGCCCTTCAGGTCACCCGCCAGGAGCCCGACGCCAGCAGCGGTGTAAGCCCCTCGGCCGGCAAAGGTTCCGACAGGTAGTTGCCCTGTACCAGGTCGCATCCGATCTCCACCAGGTGCGAAAGTTGATCTCCGGTCTCTACACCCTCTGCAACAACCTTCATATCGAGGGCGTGGACCAACTCGATGATAGCGGATATCAGCACCTTGTCTGTAGGGTCCTGCCCGAGTCCGCCGACGAAAGACTGGTCTATCTTGACGGTGTCAATCGGGAAGTTCTTGAGGTAAGCCAGTGAAGAGTGCCCGGTCCCGAAATCGTCGAGCGCAAGCTCGACATCCAGTTCCTTCAGCTTGTTCAAGGTTTGTCTAGTCGCCAGGGTGTCGTCCATCAGCACGTTCTCCGTAGCTTCGAGACACAACGCGCCGGCGGGCAGACCGGTCTCCAAAACAATCCGGCTCACGTCCTCGACCAGTCGGGGGTGCGCAAGCTGCCTGGCCGAGAGGTTTACGAACACGCAAGAACGCCGGGAAGGATAGCGTTTATTCCACAAACTCGCCTGGGTGCAGGCGTGCCTGATCACCTGATAGCCAACCGGTACCATGAGCCCTACTTCTTCCGCCACCGAGATAAACTCCAAAGGCTGCAACAGTCCCCGCTCTGGATGCCGCCAACGCAGCAGGGCCTCGAAAGCCACCGCCTGCCCCGAGGAGACCTGAATTATCGGCTGATAGAAGACCTCGAATTCGTCAAGCTCTATCGCCCGCCGGAGCTCGGCCTCCAACTCTAGCCTCTCGCTCACGGAGGTACTCATGGTTTCTTCGAATACCCGGTAGCCGGCCTTGTCCTTGTACTTGACCTGATAAAGTGCCAGATCCGCTTTTCTCAGCAGGTCTCCCGGCTCGTTATCATCCTGGCCGCGAAAGGCGATACCGATGCTCGCGGCAACGTTTATCTCCCGGTTCTCTATAGCAAAAGGCGCCTCCAGCCCGTTTAGGATTCTCTGGGCAACCCTTTCAGCTTCGCCGACGTCATCGGCGTCGTCCAGCAGTACCGCGAACTCGTCCCCGCCGAGGCGGGCGCCGGTGTCCTCGACGCGGATGCACGAGTCGATGCGGCGGGCGACCTCGACGAGCAGGGAGTCGCCGGCGGCGTGGCCCATGCTGTCGTTCACGGTCTTGAAGTCGTCGAGGTCGATGAACAGGACCGCGACCATCGCGTCGCCGTCCTTGCGCTCGCGCTGCTCGAGCGCGTGCTCGACGCGGTTCGTGAACAGGACCCGGTTCGCGAGACCGGTCAGGGAGTCGT
>JBHJHC010000098.1:0-12003 GCA_050331175.1 Rubrobacteraceae bacterium
GAGGGTCGAGTCATAGACTTCTGGATCGCTTTCTCAAACGTGGTCATAGTTGTCAGACGGCTCATCCGAGAGGGCTGGATGCGCTACCGCTGGGAAAGTCGACCTCCCCGCAAGCCATGACCTATTGGCGCAAGCTCTAAGGTCTGCCTGACCGTTAACTGATCTACCCCCGGGCCTTCTACAGTGAGGTCACCCTCTATATCAAGGTCCCCTTCACTATCGACCAGCTCAATCTCTCCGGTTACCGTAAACGTGATCGTGTCCGCCCCACCAAGGTCGTTGGCTGCATCTATGGCCTCCCGCAGCGTGCACTCGCTGTCGTCACAGGTGCCGTCCCCAGGGTCATCGAGGCTGTTTACCACAAAGGTCTCAGCCCAGGCCTTCCCCGCTCCCATAGTGCCTGCAACCAGCAACGCAATTAGCATGGCTCCCGCCAGCCATCCTGCTAGCCTTGCCATTCTCAGCTTGGCCACCACCCCTGCTCCTCCCGCGCTTGCCTCCAAGCCGATCATCTTATCTTTGCTCCTCTCTTATCCTGTAGCTGTCGATGTAGTGCTCGGCCGCAGGCCGATGCAGACACCGCCTCTAGCGATACCATCACCTTCTTCTACACCCTCGGGTGCTGGTTGGATCACCCACTCCCAGTGCTTCTCCATTTCTCCTCTACCTTCACTACGTCCCCACTACAACTATGGTAGTGTTGGCGAGAGGAAGCATATAGCATCCTGGAATGTGAAGCAAGTAACATGCATCCCTGCTAGAACGGGACCGGTGCCACAGAGCTGGTGGCCGCAACGCACCCAATCCAAACTCCGGGGGCCACTCGTTGCTTTTCTGTATTCTCCGCCGGGACGCTAGTATAATTCTCGTCCGTGAGGTTCGAGCGCTCGCTTCCCGGCACCAACGAGGTATTTCTGTCCGATGGAACCCCACGGCCCGTCTACGAGCCCGTGCTGGAGGAGTTGGGACACGCCGGCCCGAAACTCTGGCGGGAGAAGCTGCGCCGGGCGCACGACCTGCTGCTGGAAGAGCAGTACGGGTTTGGCATCCTCGAAGGGGATAAAACCCATCCTACCGATTGGATCCCCCGCATAATTCCGGCTGAGGATTGGGAGCGTCTGGAACGCGGCCTCGCCCAGCGATACCGGGCGATAAACCACTTTCTCCGGCGGCTGGAAGCCGGCAGGGAAGAGGTGGTGCCGGAGGAGATCGTACAGAGCAGCATCCTCTACGAGCCTTCGTGGAAGAACCGCTTTGGTCCGGTGCCGGTACGCCAGATCTCCTTCGACATCGTCGCCTTCGAGAGCGGGCGCCCCGGCGAGACCGGCGGTTGGGAGTACCGGGTCCTCGAGGAGAACGCCAAGATGCCCGTCGGCCTCGCCCCCATGACCCGCCGCCGCCGGATGAGCCAGGAGGTCTTCTTTCCCGGCGCCCACGACCGGCTCCCGGTACACTCCCTCGACGGCTGGCTCGGGCGCCTCGGCGACGCCCTGCGCGCCGCCTCTCCCAAAGGCCCCGACGCGACGCTCGCGGTCGTCTCCGGCGGCCCGGACGACCAGTTCTACCTCGACCACCACATCTACGCCCGGGAGATGGAGGCCTTGCTGGCCGAGACCAGGGAGCTGGCGATCGACGGGGGCGGACACTTGGTCCACGGCCCGACCGGGCGGCGGATAGACGTGATCTACGAGCGGGTGGACGAGGACCGGCTTTACGCCGAAATCCCGGGCCTGCTGGAGTGCCACGTCGAGGGTAAAGTGCACGTCCTCTTCGCCCCGAACTCCGAGATCGTGGACGACAAGGGCGTCGGCCTGTTCGTGCCGGAGATGGTCCGAACCTACCTCGGCGAGGAACCCCTGATCGAAAACGCCCGCACCTGGTCGCTGGCCGTCGAGGAAGACTACCGCTACGTTATGGACCACTTCGGGGAGCTGGTCGTAAAGAGCCGCGGCGGCTACGGCGGCAAAGACGTCATGATCGGGCCGGAGGAGACCGAAGAGTCCATCGAGCAGTTCCGCAGGATGGTCCAGAAGAACCCGATCGAGTACGTAGCCCAGGAGACCATAGACTTCTCGACCCACGTGCTCTGCGAGACGGACGACGTAGGTTTCCTGCTCCGCGACTCCTACGCCGACTACCGGATGCTCGGCCTCGCGCCGGACCCCGAAGACCCGGACGTGGTCGAGATGATCCCCGGCTGCCTTTCGCGGATCGCTTCTCCCGGCAAGCACGTGGTCAACATCTCCAGCGGCGGCAAAATGAAGGACACCTGGGTGCTAAGGAGGCAACAGTGAGCTACAGCGAACTCATAAAGGATGCTTTCCGGATAGCGTTGCGAAACCGCTACCTCTGGTTTTTCGGGTTCTTCGCCGGAGGGACTTTCGGGGCGAACATTCCTTCGGGCGGCGGGGGTTTCAACACCGACGACTTCGACCAACCGGGCGCTCCGTTCTTCGGCGCGGGGGTCTCCAGCGGAGAAGTCGCCGCCATCATAGGGCTCGTCCTGCTGGGCGTGGTACTCTTCCTGGCCTTTATCGTGCTGGCCATCATATCGAACGGCGGGTTGGCGGACAGCGTCTACGCCGTGGACCGGGGCGAGCCGCGACGGTTCGCTTCCACGTGGCGGGCGGGCACTTCCCGGTTCTGGCGGGTGCTGGGCTACTTCCTGGTGTATTTCCTGATCGGGGCGGTGCTCTTGGTCGCGATCGCCCTCCCCGTCGGGCTGCTGGTAGCCGGCACCCTGGTCGCCACCGAGTCTACGGGGGCCAGGATCCTGGTCATCGCCCTCGCGGTGCTGGCGGGCATCCTGCTGATGATCGTCTTGTTCGTCGTGCTCGGGATCGTGGCCAAGTTCGCGCTGAGGGAGCTCGTGGTGCGGGGAACGGGGATCTTCGGCTCCTTCGGCGGCGGCCTCCGCCTCTTCCGCGACAACCTCGGCAAGAGCCTCCTGGTGTGGCTGATAAACATCGGGCTGTCCATCGCGGCCTGGATAGCGTTCTTCGTGGCGCTCCTGGTCGTCGGGCTCGTGCTATTCCTGCCGACGATAATCCTGGCCACCCAGGACCTCTCGACCGCCGCCGTTATCACGGGCATCGCGGCCGGCGTGATCCTGCTCCCGATAATCCTCGTGGTCTCCGCGGCCCTCGGCACTTTCTTCCACACCTACTGGACGCTGGCTTACCTCCGTATCTCCACCCCAACCGACCAGGAAGTCTCCGAAGCCGAAGCCGGCGTGTGATCCCGAACAATGAATCCCCTTACGTGGTGGGATAACATCTGCGCCAGCAACCAGTAGCTAGAAAGGTTCAAACACGATGAAACTAGACGGCAAGGTAGCTGTGGTAACCGGCGCTTCGAGCGGCATCGGAGAGGCGACGGCGGAAGTCCTGGCGGCGGAGGGTGCCACCGTGGTGATAGCGGCCCGCCGCGAGGAGCGTCTGGCGGACCTCCGGCAGCGGCTGGAGTCCAACGGGACGCGCGCGCTGGTGGCCCAGTGCGACGTCACGGACGAGGAGCAGGCCCACGCCCTGATCCGGCGCGCCAGGGAAGAGTTCGGCCAGGTGGACATCCTGGTAAACAACGCGGGCGTCATGCTGCTCTCCCGGGTGGAGAAAGGTCTCTCGGAGGAGTGGCGCCAGATGTTCGACGTAAACGTGCTGGGCCTCCTCTACGTCACCGACGCGGCCATAGAGGTCATGAAAGAGCAGGGCTCCGGCCACATCGTCAACATCTCCAGCGTCGCCGGCCGGCAGAGCAACCCGATGACCGGCGTGTACTCCGGCACCAAGTATGCCGTGAACGCCGTTTCCGAGGCGCTGCGGAAAGAGCTGGTCGAGGACGGCATCCGGGTAACGATCGTCGAGCCCGGCGCGGTCGCTACCGAGCTGCCGGACCACATTAGCGACGACGAGGCGCAGGAGACGGTCAGCGCCATCACCAGCATCGAGACGCTCCAGGCCGAGGACATCGCCAACGCCGTAGCCTACGCCGTCGCGCAGCCGCAGCGGGTAAACGTGAACGAGATCCTGATCATGCCAACCGACCAGGCCTAAAGAGCCGGCGGAGCGGGTGACGACCGACCTCGCCCTCACGCTCCTGGCCGTCTTCGCGGGGGCCGCCATCCAGGGCACCATCGGCTTCGGGTTCTCCCTGACCGCCGTGCCGACCATAACGCTCCTGCGCCCGGAGGCCATGCCCGTCACCGTGCTCTTTCTGGCGCTGCCCATGACCGGCTTCATGGCGCTGCGGGAGCGGCGCGCGCTCAACGCGCCGGTGTTCGCCTGGATCACCGGCGGCCGGATACCCGGTACCGTGGCCGGGGCCGCGCTGCTGGCCGCGATCCCCGAGGGCTTTCTGGCCCGTTTCCTGGGCGTGCTCGTCATCGCGGCGGTCCTGATAAGCTTCGCGGGGCCGAGCTTCAAGCCGACCAGGATCGCCCAGCTCTCCGGCGGGCTCGTCTCGGGCGTCATGAGTACCGCCGCGGCCCTCGGCGGCCCGCCCCTGGCCCTGGTAAACCAGCGCAGCTCGGGCCCCGCCCTCCGCTCCACCCTGGCGCTGTCTTTCCTGGTCGGCGTCTTCATGTCGCTGGCGGTCCTCTGGATCGCCGGCCGGGTCGAGGTCTGGCACCTCCTGCTGGCCTTCAAGCTGCTGCCCGGCCTGCTGCTCGGCCTGTTGGCCAGCCGGTGGTTGGCCGGGTATCTCGAAGCGCAGTGGCTCCGGCCGGTGGTCCTCTCGTTCGCCGCCGTCGCCGGGCTAATGGTGCTGGTGCTCGGCCCGGTGGGCTGAGCGCGGAACCGCCGGAAACGATACGCGGGGCGAGAGAATACAATCTTCTTTCTGCTCCATTTAGAAGGAGGCGTCAGGGTGAAGGTATTGAAGATCGAACCGGAGAGTGGCTTCCGCTTACTGGCGGGGACCGGGCGCGCCCAGGCGGCGACGCTGGTGCTGCCGTCCGGGGGCTCTACCGGCGGGCCGGACAACCGTCACGCGGGCAGCGACCAGTGGCTCTACGTCATCTCCGGGGAGGGCCTGGCGGTCGTCGAGGGGGAGGAGCACCGGATCGGCGGCGGGTCTTTGCTGCTCATCGAGGCCGGTGAGGCGCACGAGATCTCGAACAGCGGCGACGGCCCGCTCGAAACCCTGAACATCTACTCGCCCCCGGAATACTAGGTAGCTACTGCGGAACTAGGGACGGACGGCCGACGGCACGCCTTCGGCCTGGGTCTGGTTCTCCTCCGCCCGGAGAAGCTGGTTCAAGGATTCCACGGCGACTTCCAGTTCGGGGCGGCGTGGTTCGGTGGTGGTGAAGTGGCGTTGGAGGAAGTTGCCGATTGCAATGGAGGGGCGGCTCCGGCCGAAGACGTACCAGGCCTCGGAGATCAGGATGAACTGGAGTATCGCGTAGCCCCACCAGCCTATGAGCGGGTCGAGCAGGGCGGCGAGCATTATGTAGATCAGGATGTTGGTGCCGCAGCGGGGGTGGATGCGGCTGCTTATCCGGGCCTTTTCGAGGGTGACCTCGCCGTACTTCTCGTATGCGGCGACGACCTTGTGCTCGGCCCCGTGGTAGCGGCCGATAGAGGTAAACTTCATCGCGGCGAAGAAGGCGATCAGGAGCGGCAGAACGGGGAACTGGGCGAAGAACCCCAGCGCCCCCCCGACTACGCCGTCGCCGCTGCCGAACTCCATCAGGCGCACGAAGAGCCAGAGCACCGCGAGCACGGCGACGAAGAACAGCAGGGTCCACACCGAGCCGAGGAGCTGGACGACGAGCCGGCCCCAGAAAAAGAAGGAGCGGATTACCGGCCAGCGCGAGACGCGCTTTAGGGTCGGGTTCTCGATCTCCCGCACGTTCGAGGGCTCTACTTTGACTTCGACCGCGCCGTCTTTCCGGTAGGCGATGCTCATGTAGTTGGGACCGAAAAGGTCGAGTCCGTCCCAGCGGGCCATGCCGCCGAAGGTCATACGCTCTTTGTCCCCATCGTGGGTGGCTTCTCCCGCCAAAAGCCCTTCCTCTAGTCTAGGTAGTCGACGGCACCAAAAACAAAAGATAGCACGTCCACCGGGGCACAGGTAGGGTCGGGGGCTTTTCGGCGGGCCGGAGCGAGTAGAATGGTGGCGGAGATCCGGCCGACAGGGAGGCTTGATGCCGGAAGCATCGCGCCAACGAATGGTCTACGTGGGAGTCGGGCTGGTATTTGCCATCCTGCTCCTCAGCTACCTGGTTTACCAGATCTCGCTCATAGTCCTCGTATTTCTGTTGACGCTGCTCTTCTCGATCATTATCAGCGGGCCGGTGGATTACCTACAGAAGAAGGGTGTCGGACGCGGTTGGGGGACGCTCATAGTGCTCGGCGGCACGGTGCTGGCGATCTACCTGGCGGGCCTGGCGCTTGCGGATACGGTGACCCGGCAGGCCGAGGACTTCGTGCAGAGCCTCCCCGGTTTGCTGGCCGAGGTCCAGACGCTGCTCCGGCAGGTGCAGGACACCTTCGGCATAGACCTGGGGCTCGAGCTGGATACGGCGAGCATATTCGAGCGGGCGAGGGGGGTCCTCTCCGGCGACACGTTCGCCGCGGCGGCGGACGTGGGCGGCAGCATCGCCAACGGCGTCTCCCTGACGGCCGTGGCCCTGATCGCGACGGTCTACCTGGTCTTGAACCCGGGGCCGCTGGTTACGGGCTTCGTCTCGTTCTTCCCGGCGGGCTGGCGGCCGCGGGTGCGGGACGTTTTGGGCAAGATGTACCACGCCGTCCAGAAGTGGTTCCTCGGCCAGCTAACCTCCATGACGATCATCGGGGTGTTGTCGGCGATAGCGCTCTCGATCATCGGGATACCGTTCGCGGTGCTGCTGGGCCTGGTCTCCGGGCTGATCTCGTTCGTCCCGTTTATCGGGCCGATCATCTCCGTGATACCACCGGCGTTGCTGGGGGCCACCAGCGGCGAGCCGCTAAAAGCCCTCTG
Source organism: Rubrobacteraceae bacterium (assembly GCA_050331175.1). GTDB lineage: Bacteria > Actinomycetota > Rubrobacteria > Rubrobacterales > Rubrobacteraceae > SIRX01. The sequence goes on from JBHJHC010000098.1 coordinate 6,964, forward strand.
GGTAATACTGGCGTACCTCCTGATCCAGGCCATCGAATCCAACCTCATCCAGCCGATCGTGATGAGCCGGGCGGTCTCGTTGCACCCGGCGGTGGTGGTGTTCGCGCTCCTGATCATGGGCACCCTGTTCGGCTTTGTGGGGTTGCTGCTGGCCGTGCCGCTGGTGGCGGCGCTACAGGTCCTGGTGCGCGAGTTGTGGATCGACCGGATGAACGAGCTCGGCACCGACTCCGACCCGCCGCCGAAAGAAGAGCCCCATCAACCGCCTAAGAAGCGGCTGCGGAAGGCCCGCCGGTTGGCGAGCCGTTTCCTGCAAAGCGCAAGAGACCTTTTTCGGTCCTGAGCTCCCGCTCCTCCAGAAAGCTGGTGGTCACCCCGCCCCGCCGGAACTCCTCGTCCTCCAGAACGGCCAGGTGCAACGCCTGCGTGGTCTCCAGGCCCACCAGGGCAAACTCGTCCAGCGCCCGCTCGCCGCGCCGGATGGCGGTTTCCCGGTTGTCGGCGTGGACTATGAGCTTCGCCAACAGCGAGTCGTAGTTCGGCGGGATCCGGTAGCCGGTGTACAGGTGCGAATCTATCCTGACGCCCGGGCCGCCGGGGGCGTTGTAGAAGTCCACCGGACCAGCCTGGGGCAGAAACTTGCGCCGGGGGTCCTCGGCGTTGATCCGGAACTCGATGGCGTGGCCCTCGGCCTCCTGCGGACCGCCGCTCTCGAGGGTCTCACCCGAAGCTATCCGGAGCTGCCCGGCTACGAGGTCCGCGCCGCTCACCATCTCGGTTACGGGATGCTCCACCTGCAACCGGGTGTTCATCTCGATAAAGTAGAACTCGCCTTCCGAGTAGACGAACTCGACCGTCCCCGCGCCCTCGTAGCCCAGGGCCTCGACGAGCGAAGCTGAAGCGGACATCATACTCTCGCGCACCGCGGCCGGGAAGCCCGGGGCCGGCGACTCTTCGATGAGCTTCTGGTAGCGGCGCTGGATGGAACAGTCCCGCTCGGGAAAGGTCGCCACGCCTCCGTGGGCGTCGGCCAGGACCTGTATCTCGATGTGCCGCAGCCTCTCCAGATAGCGCTCGACGTAGACCGAGCCGTCGCCGAAGCTCGCCCGGGCCTCCCGGACGGCTTCCGCGTAGGCGGCGTCCACCTCGTCTTCGCCATAGACCACGCGCATGCCTTTGCCACCGCCACCGGCGCTGGCTTTGATGACCAGCGGGTAGCCGATCTCCGCCCCCACGTCCTTTATCGTGGCGGCGTCCCGGCAGACGCCGTCGCTTCCGGGCGTGATCGGGACCCCGGCCTCGGCGGCCACCTTGCGGGCGGTCGCCTTGTCGCCCATGCTGGCTATCGCGCCGGAGGACGGCCCGATGAACCGGACGCCGACCCGCTCGCAGATCTCGGCAAAGCGGGCGTTTTCGGCCAGGAAGCCGTAGCCCGGATGTATGGCATCCGCCCCGGTCAGCTCGGCGGCGGAGACGATGGCCGGGATGTTCAGGTAGCTCTCGGTTGCCGGCGGGGGTCCGATGCAGATCGCCTCGTCGGCCAGCATCCGGTGCAGGGAGTCGGAGTCGGCGGTCGAGTAGATGGCGACGCTGCGGATGCCCAACTCCCGGCAAGCCCGGATAACGCGCAGGGAGATCTCGCCGCGGTTCGCGATGAGTACCTTGCCGATCACCGGCCTAACCTTCGGGCCGGAGATAGAACAGCGGCTGGTCGTACTCGACGCCCTGGGAGTTGTCGGGCAAGACCTCGACGACCTCGCCGGAGATGTCCGTCGGGATCTCGTTCATCAGCTTCATGGCCTCGACGATGCACAGCGTCTGCCCGGCCTCCACCTGGTCCCCCACCTCGACGTAGAAGTCTTCCCCCGGCGCCGGCGACCGGTAGAACGTTCCCACGAGCGGCGAACGGATCGCGTGCAGCCCGTTTCGCCCCGGCTCCTCGACTTCCGGCACGGGCTCGGCCGGGGCCTCCACCCGGGCGGCGGGTGGCGGCGGACCGGGTTCCGAGGCGGCTTTTACCGTGATCTCCAGCTCCCCCTGGCGAACCCGAACCTCCCCGACCCCGCTCTCTCGCACGAGGTCCACGAGTTGCTCGACCGCTTCCATCGGTAGTTCGTTCCGCTTTTCTTGCTCGCTCACCGGATCACCGCTCCGCGCCAATCGCTCTCTGTCCTGTATACAGCCAGGGATTCTACACGTACGAGGTGGGAAAGCCTAACTCCGGAGGTACAATTCCGTAGGTCTATGATGGGTTCTAGCGATAGCGGCGTCGTAAACGTCCAGGTGTTGCCTCCCCGGGTAGCCCAGCAGGTCGCCGCCGGAGAGGTCGTGGACCGCCCGGCTTCCGTGGTGAAAGAACTGGTCGAGAACGCCCTGGACGCCGGGGCTTCCCGGATCGAGGTCGAGCTGGCCGACGGCGGGACCTCGCGCATCCTGGTCCGCGACGACGGCTCCGGCATGACCCCGGCAGACGCGAAGCTCTCGGTCCTGCGGCACGCGACCAGCAAGATCCGGACCACGGAAGACATCGAGGCCGTGACCACCATGGGATTCCGCGGAGAAGCGCTCCCCTCCATAGCCAGCGTCTCTTCTTTCGCCCTCACCACTTCGACCGGCGGGGCCGGAACCAAGGTGTCGGTCGAAGGCGGCGGCGAGGCCGAAGTAGCCCCGGCCTCCCACCCGAAGGGAACGACGGTCCTGGTAGACCGGCTCTTCTACAACGTCCCGGCCCGCCGGGCGTTCCTCAAGGGCTCGCGGGCCGAGCGGGCGGCGATAACGGAAACCCTGACCCACCTCGCCATAGCCCACCCCCGGATAGCCTTTCGGCTCGCGGAGAAAAACCGCGACTACCTCTCGCTACCCGCCGCCAAAGACCTCCGGGAGCGGCTCGCCCAGATAATGGGGGTGGCCAAAGCCCGGACCCTGCGAAAAGTAGCGTACGAGACCGGGGCTTTCGAGGTAAAAGGCTACGCCGCCCTCCCGAGCCTTACGGAGGCCAGCCGCGCCCACCAGACGATCTCGGTGAACGGCCGGTTCGTGCGGGCGGACAACCTCCACCGCGGTCTCGACGACGCCTACCGGGCAACCCTCCCCTCCGGCCGCTACGCGCCCGTCGCGCTCGACGTTGCCGTGGATCCCCACCGGGTAGACGTAAACGTCCACCCCACAAAGCAGATCGTGCGCTTCTCCGACGAACGCGCCGCTCGCGGCGCGGTGGCCACCGCCGTCCGGGGCGCCATCGAGTGGCGCCCGCCCGCCCCGTCGACGCCCCCTCGCTCCACCGGGCACCCGTTTACCCAGGAGCGTTTCCCGGCCCCGGCGCCTCCACAGGCTCCGTCCCACGCCGCCGAGGATCGTCAGCCCTACCCTTCCGCGCCCGCCCGCGACCTTCAGGAGGCGCGGGAGCGCATCGCGGAGGCCTCGCAACCCCTATCCGAACCGGAACGGGTTCCCGAGGAGTTGCCCGAGCGGGGCGCGCTGCCGCCGTTAGAGGAGCTGCGGGTCATCGGCCAGCTCGGGGCGGGGTACATCCTGGTCGAAGAGCCGGAGGCGATGTGGATTGTGGACCAACACGTCGCCCACGAGCGGGTCGTCCTCGACCGGCTCACCGACTCCGAAGAACCCGTCACCGTGCAGAGCCTCCTCGTGCCCGAGGTCGTGGAGCTATCCTCTAGCGAAGCCGAGCTCGCCACCGGGAGCCTGGAAGAGCTGGCCGTCTACGGCTTCGAGGCCGAGCCCTTCGGCCGCTCCTCCGTTCGCATAACCGCCGTCATCTCTACCCTGGCGGACCGCGACATCGCCGGCGGCTTCAAAGACGCCCTCGCCGCCGTCTCCGGCACCGGACCCGGCCACCAGCGCGAGGACCGGCTCCTCGCCACCATCGCCTGCCACTCGGCGGTAAGGATGGGCGACAAGCTGTCCCAACCCGAAATGGAAACCCTCATAAAAGACTGGCTCACCACCCGCCTGCCCGCCACCTGCCCGCACGGACGCTCCATCTGCTACCGCATCGGCCTGAAAGAGGTCGCCCGCAAGCTCGACCGGCACTAGATGAGTGTTGCATGGATTGACGGTACAACGGGGGCCATCCGAACCCTCGACGAAAGGAACCTCGGATGGCCCACCACAACACTACCCCACAGTCGGCATCTCTGGAAGAGGCTGTGACCGTGCTTTTCTGCCTCGTGGACGACGCCTACCGCCTCCTCAACCCGCGAGGGGACGGCTACGGGGCGCTCAAGCGGCTCTCGGATTCGGAGATCATCACCCTCACCCTCTTCCAGCAGTTGCGCGGCGTGGAGTCCGAGCGCTCGTTCCTGCGGGACGCCGGACGCTTCTTCTCGCACCTGTTCCCGGGAGTGGCGGGGCTCCATCCCTCCTCCTTCCACCGCCGGGTTCGCAAGTTGCGGCGCTTCCTGGAACCTTTGAGGCGCACTTTGGTGGAGGAGCTTGTGGGCGACCCGGAGACGTTGATTGTGGACTCGACACTGCTTTCGGTATTGCACCCCAGGCAAGTCGGACAGTCCGCAGGATGGGCGGCTTCTTCCTCCGGCGCGGCGTGGGCAAGGTGGGGCACCTTCTCGGTATACGGTGTGAAGTTGCACCTCCTGTGCTCGACCAACCGCGTGCCTATCTCCTACGAGCTGACCGCCGCCAACGCCGCCGATGTGCTCCTCGTGCGGGAGCTTTTGGCAGCAGCGGACCTCGATGAAGCCGGAGTCGCCCGTAGGCTCTTGGGGGACCTGGCCTACCGAAGCGAGGCACTGCGGGAAGAGTTGGCCGAGGCTGGCGTGCTGCTGGCGACCCAACGGGCCGACCGATGCCCGGCTCTCAGGCAGCAAGCGGAGGTCTGCTTCGCGGTGCTCAAGGGTGCCTTCGGGCTGGATGGGACGCTGGCGACCACGCTGGTGGGACTGGCGACGAGGATCGCGGCGAAGGTGGCAGCCTACACCTACGGCTTGTATATCAACCGACTCCTCGGGAGGTCGCAGGGGCGCATCAAGGAGCTTTGGGCCTGACATCCTCGCAACACTCATCTAG
>JBHJHC010000099.1:0-32875 GCA_050331175.1 Rubrobacteraceae bacterium
CTCCTACAGCTCGGCCTACATGATGACCCACTGGCCGGCGGAGTCGATCTGCGGAATCCTCAATAGCCAGCCGATGGGATTCTACTCTCCCAGATTGGTCTTGAACGAGGCCCGGCGCAAGGGAATACGGGTGTTGCCGCCTGACCTCCACCTCTCTGATGAAGGCTTCACTGTAGAGGATAGCGAAGCTGGAAGTAGCGAAGCTGGCACGGCTCTGAGACCCGGCCTCTCGTACTGCCGGGGGCTTTCGGAAAAGGCTATAAAGTCGATCCTCTACGAGCGTGAAAAGAAGCCTTTCGCGGGCATCGAGGATCTTTACCAGCGCACCCTCGTGGAGCGAGATGCCCTGGAGAACCTGATCCGGGCCGGTTTCCTCGATTTTTGCGGCGCCGAAGACTCGGGTTCCCGTGGCAACCGGCGGGAGCTCCTCGCAAGGACCCGCTCACTACCCGCAAAACGCCGGCGCAGAAAACGTGAGTCGCAGCCCGAGCTGCCCCATCCTGGAAATTGGTGGCTACACCGGGAGGGTAGAGACGCAGATTCCGTATCCGTCTTACCCTCGCCGCTTTCGGAGCTTGAGCGCTGGGAAAGCGCGGCCCTCGGCCTCGACCTCCGCAGGCAGCCCCTGGACGCCTACGACGAGGTGTTGGGCGGGTTGGGCGTTACTCCGGCGCGGGATCTCCGGTCTCTCCCGCATGGCACCCGGGCCGTGGCCGCCGGCGTCCTCGAATGTCTACAGGCCCCGCCGACCAGGAGCGGCGCCCTGGTCCATTTCCTGTTAACTGAGGACCCCTCCGGGCTTTTGCAGAGCACGATCTTCGAACACACTTACCGGCGCTATGGGCACGTGCTCTATGAGAGTGCGGCCTACCTTTTGAATGGCCGGGTCGAACAGGACAGGCGGCGCGGGTTTTCATTCGTCGTAGAGTACGTAGAAGACCTTGGATCACTGCTGCCGGGTAGGAGGAACGGAAAGGTAGCTTCTGCACCGCCTGCCGTGTCAGCTAGAGGAGCCGTTGGTCAGCCTCACGAACGCAAACGGCGTGGCGGGCAACGTGCGGGGTAGCCGCTTCAAGGACAATCGTGTGGAGGCCCGGAACCAGAAAACAGCAAACAGGGTATAACATGGGCAGCATGCAAGGGCCTTCGATCACTTCTGAGCAACAGCACGAGATCCAATCTTGCAAACAAGAAAGGAGCATCTAGTATGGGAGCCCGACTACTCGTAGCGGCGGTCGTAGGCATCGCTGCCGGCGTGATCCTTACCCGCGTGATCCTCTACAATGACTTTATCCGTATATGGTTGGTGAATGTTCCGAGCCTGCTGGTATGGGGCAGTGCTTTTGCCGTTGGTATCGTGGTCGGCCTCGTGGCGCCGCCCATGCGCGAAGCCTCTACGGCCGCGATCAGCATCTTTGTAGGCTCCATAGTGGGCATCGTGATCTTCGGCCTCGGGCTTAACTTCTCCCTGGCGGATGAGACGGTCCTCACCTACTTGCTCACAACGGTACTTTTTTCGGGCTTGTGTCTCTTGGTCTTGGCGGCGCTGGGAGGAATGCTCGCGGGTGCCATCCGCGATAGCCAGCAGTCAGGCGCCTCCTACGGCTCACGCTACGACCGCAGCGCCCGAGAGGGTAGTCGTAGATATAGAGAGCCTCCAGAGCGTTACTGAAATCTTCGCAAGGTTGCCGCGCTGTAACCCAATTTAATCGTTAAGTCCATCCGGCATAGCCGGCTCCACTCGCTGCGGAGCAGCAGACCGACGTTGCGGGCCGCTTTGTCGCGGCAGCCCGCAACGCCTGAGGCGTTACGCCCCCGGCGAGATGAAGGAGTCGGAGATGGCAACCCTTACCTAAGTCTTCTACGATTACGTCGAGCCCTCGCAGAAGGACCCGAGGCTTTGGGAGCACGCCGAGAGAAACGGTCTTATCGTAGAGCAGGTCCCAGATCTCTACCCCGGTATAGCGGGGGAGCTGAACCTCTCCGGCAACCCCGAAGAATTGCGGACACTGCTGGACATAGCAGCCCGCGAAGGGCTTCCCGGACGTCCCACTACCATCAGCTTCGACGAACACGAAGTAGAGGGCGTTAGCCGAAACTTCGACGACGCTGAGATCGTGTTCGAGCGTAACACCACTACATAAAACACTGCCGAAGGGAGGACTCAGATGTTGGAGCCCGCCGACTATTCAGGAAAGGGCGTTTTATCTCCCAAGGCCTGTGAAGCGGCCGTGCAGCACCGGACGGCCTTCGAGAACCCTACCGGTACTCTCCAGCTCGCGGGTTGGCCGGATCCCACAAAGGAGGCCACCGCTTCAGAAGGGGCTATGGCGGAGGAACTTCGGCCCCGGACCCGACTGAGAACAGCCGGGGCGGAGTCGCTCTCCGCCGCCGAACTTCTGGCGGTCCTCTTGTCGGCGTTCGCCGGAACCAGCGAAGCGCAGGCATTAGAGCTGGCCGGACGGGCTATTTCCGAGGCCGGTGGACTACATGGCCTGCTCCGTTCCCCAATCCACGAGCTGGTAGGCACCGCCGGAGTCGGAGAAGCCAAAGCCTCCGTGATGTTGGCGGCCGCTGAACTCGGTAAGCGGCTCGTGTCGGAGTCCGGTCCCGCACGTACGGTAATATCCGGTCCCGGCGACGTATACGGGCTTCTGAGAGGGCGCCTGGCGCACCTGGATCGGGAGCGTTTCATAGTCTTGCTACTGAACACCAAGAACGCCGTTATAGAAAGCCACACGGTTTCTATCGGCACGCTGTCGTCGGCGATCGTTCACCCGAGGGAGATCTTCAAGCCCGCAATTCAGGCGAGCGCCGCCAGCATCATCCTGGCGCACAACCACCCGAGCGGCCACCTGGAGCCCAGCCGCGAGGACCGGGAGGTAACCCGCAGGATCGCCGAGGCCGGTGAAACCATCGGTATCGAAGTCCTCGACCACCTCATCATCGGAGACGGGTACCTCTCGTTGAAGGAGCGCGGCCTACTGTAGTCCCGCTTCTCACCTGCACCCTCAAACTCTTACATCTAGCGGGAGGAATCATGACCAGCCAGCCCAAACGGCCATTCCATCCCCGGCATCTCGTCTGTCCCCGTTGCGGCTCAGGCGTCGACCGTCCGTGTGTCTTCGCCGGCAAAGAACAGGCGGAGGTCCATTGCACGGAACGGTTAAAGGCCATCGGAGATCCAAGCCTCCGGGTGAAGCCCGGCGCAAAGACGAACCCCAGCGAGAAGAAGAAGGCTTCCGCCGAAGGAAGCAAGGACGGGAAAAACTCGCCGACAAAGGCTCCTTCCGAGTCCGCGCCTCCGACGCTTTTCTGAGGCCCTACGGAAGTTTTTAGGGAAAGGAGCTCACGTGGCACAGCAGACCACGGACCCCGTCAAAAGCCACCCGGCGAAGACTGCACCGGGGTCCGCCACAGAAGCCCCGGATAAGAGCACCCGGCTCGATAGGGTCGACGTCTTTCGTGCTGAGGACCTGGCCGACGAATACCCGGAGCTCTCCGCGGTGATGATCCGGGAGGTGTTCGAGGGCGAACCCGTAGAGCGGGCGGTAGGCCTGATCCGGTGGGCCAGGAAAAAAGCGCCCCGCAGCCCGTACCGCCAGTACCGGAGGCTAAAAGGTTGGGCCCGGCGCCACAGGCGCGGTTTCTACAACCCGGCGGTGCGTAAGCGGTATCACCAAGAAGAGCGCCGACAGTACACGGCCTACCTCGAGCAAAAGCGGGCCGAGAAGGAGCGGGTGGACGGCCGGTCAGCGCTGCTCCCATCCGAGGTGGTGGCCCTCACAGAAGCGTTTTATTCCCCCTCTTACCGCGCCGAGCTAACGATTTGGCGCGTGTGAACACTGACGTAGAAAATCAAAGGAGAACGCCTTGGAAGAAGACACGGCCATACTCGTACACGGGATCCTGATCGACCCTATCGAGGACTCTACCTCGGACAACCTAAACGGGCTGGCCGAGCTCGTGGATCTCTGTCAAGAGGCTGATCTCGATACACGTCTGGGCATTGCACCGACAGGTTCGGCTGAGCCCGGTGGCCCGGCGGGCCTCGTATTGCGTCTGGAAGCCACCGGCCCAATAGAAGACGTGGCCTCCACTGCTCGGCAAGCAACCACCCTCGCTATATACCCGGACGTCGGGGTGGCTAGCGTGAGTGCCGGTCTACGGGCAAACAGACTTCTCGAAGGTGCGGTGGGCGTCATCGTCAAACCGGTAGAGGCTCTGCCCCAGACCGCCTGCGCGCCCCCGGCGCGATCAGAGGAGTAGGAGGAGGTGGAGCCCGCATGATAACCGTCACCAGCCGTCAGCAGCCCGCCACCCGCGATCCGATGGAGCTCAACCACCGTAATGCCCAGATCGCCGTTCTGGAATGGCGGGCACAAAGACTCTTCTGCAGCTACTCGACCTGGGGTGAGCTAGGAGCCACCCGCGTAAAGGTAGTCGCCCGGACCCCGGCCGAAACCGGCAGGCTCTTCCGATACTTGGTAGAGGCGGACCTTTCTCACGACAGTAGCCTGCTCTACGTCGAGGTCGAGGCCGAAGACGAACGCCAGATGATCCGGGGTCTGGGCCTACCAGAGCTCGTCTTTCAGGAGCGACTCCATTAACCCGGGTGTCCGCCGGATCGTTTAAGGAAACCCGGCTCGGGCTGCATTTTTCCACCTACACTGCTAAGGGAGGTTGAGATGGCACAGACCGTAGTTACCCACGACGATCATTTTGTCTGTCCGTACTGCAACAGTCGCATTCACATCGTAGACAAAGGCTTCCAGCTCACCGGCGCTTGCGAACACCTGCTCAGAGTAGATGGTGGCCGCGAAGGTCCGCGAAGAGGCCACTTCGTTGCGCCAGACGAGTACCTGGTCCCCAACACAGACTGTCATAGGACTGGAGCATGGGTCTACGTCACGCCGGACGACCCACGTTACGCGCGGGCATACCAAGGCGGCCACCTGGAGCCCGGCAGTCCGGCACCCACTCGCTGACTGGAGGAGACTGATCTCGTCTTCACCGAGCGTCCCTACTGATCCGCTTCAAGTACGCAAAACGACGAAAGGATCCTCATGGGCACCCAGACCACTATTGCCTGGACGGACGCGAGCTGGAACCCGATCACCGGCTGCACAAAGGTAAGCTCCGGCTGCGCCAACTGCTACGCCGAGCGCCTCTCCCTCCAGAAGGGATGGAGCGCCGTTCCCTGGACAAAACGCAACGCCCGGGAGAACGTCACACTCCATCCCGAACGACTCGACCAACCTCTGCGGTGGCGAAACCCCAGAAAAATATTCCTCTGCTCGATGGGAGATCTCTTCCACGAGCTCGTCCCCGACCATTTCATCGCGAAGGTCTTCGACGTGATGGCCCGTTGTCCCGAGCACACGTTCCAGCTCTTGACCAAGCGGCCCGCCAGGATGGCAGACTTCGTCTCCCGCTACAATCCCGAAGACCTAGCGCCCTATCCTCTTCCCAACCTCTGGCTCGGCACCTCCGTGGAGAACCAGCCCGCAGCCGAGGCGCGCCTGCCGGCGCTGCTCCGCTGTACGGCGGCGCTGCTTTTCGTCTCTCTGGAGCCCCTCATAGCCCCGGTCGACCTCGAAACGGTCGAGACCGAAGACGGCTACTGGCTCGATACCCTCTCCGGGATCCTACGTGAACCACCCTCACCGCCGCTCGGCGGGGACACCGGCGAAAACCGGCTCGGATGGGTGATCGTCGGTGGAGAATCAGGACCGGGATACAGGCCCATGAGCCACGAGTGGGTCCGGGTCTTGCGCGACCAGTGCATCACAGCCGAGGTCCCGTTCTTCTTTAAACAGTCGGCCGGGTATCGCCACAATACCGGAACGCTCCTCGATGGCGAAGAATGAAAGCAGTTCCCGACCCCTTAACCTACCGGATTCATCCAGAAAGGAAGCCATGAGAGACTCACTCGTCGAGCACGAGCGCCGGATGCTGGTGCTCGCGTACCTCAAAGCCCAGGCGGAAGGCGATCCCGCCGGCGCCCAGGAAATCCGGGAACACGCCGACGAAGACCCGGAGCTCGGGCGGATGCTGGATCTTGAAGACGACGAGGCCGCCCGCCGCGCCGCCCAGGATTCCCGCATCGCGCGGTTCGTGGCCGGATTCCTCAGCAGAACCTTCTCTATCATTGGGAACAGTCCATGAGCCCACGCCCGAAAGGTTACGCTACCTGGCGCCCGTCGTGTGAGACGCTCGAGGTCCTGGACCAAGTCCAGGCGGTGCTGGACGAGTACGCCCGCTACGGGGCGATGACCGCCCGCCAGATCTTCTACCGCCTGGTCGGCCAGTACGGGTACCCGAAAAACGAGAAAGCCTACAAAAGATTGTGCGAACATCTCGTCCGTGCCCGCAGGGCCCGCATGATACCGTTCGGCTCGATCCGGGATGACGGCACCACGTCCAGGGGCGGGGGCGGCTGGTCTTCCAAGGAGTCGTTCTGGCGGAGCGTCCGGTACACGGCGGAGGGCTACGAGCTCGACCGCCAGATGGGCCAACCAGCCCGCGTCGAAATATGGTGCGAAGCCGCCGGTATGGCACCTATGCTGGCCGGCATGGTCTCCGAGTGGCACATCCCCGTCTACTCGACCGGCGGGTTCTCTTCCGTCACGGTAACCCACCAGATCGCCGACCGGGTAACCCGCTGCAACGCCCCTACGGCCTTTTTGCACGTCGGAGACTTCGATCCCTCGGGCGAGTCTATCTTCGTCTCGATGGCCCAGGACGTCGGGGCCTTTGTAGCCGAGATCACCGGCCGGAGCCTGGAGCCCGCTACCGGCCACGTCACCGGCGAATTCAGCCCCCAGCGGGTCGCCCTGACCCGAGAACAGGTCCACGAATACAACCTGCCCACCGCCCCTCCAAAATCCAGCGACTCCCGGTCCGCCCGGTGGGACGGGGAGACCACCCAGGCCGAGGCGATGCCCCCGGATCTTCTGGAAGAGGTCGTGCGCAACGCCGTCTACGGGCATATCGACCAGCTCACCCTCGACCGAACCCTGAGCCGTGAGCGGACTCAGCGCGAAGAGATCCTGGAGGTTCTAGGCAATACGGACGGGAAAGACGGGTAAACCCGGACCCTTTTTCGGTGTCCCCTCCAGGCCGCGCGCCCCTCTTAAAGAGAGGGCGCCCGTCCTGAAGCGCCATCAGTAACAACCAACTACCTCATTGCACAAGGAGGACAACTCTCATGGCCTACGTTACAGACGAGTGCCTAGTTTGTGGCGCGGGCGGCCGTTGCGAAGACTGCTTCGGTTCCGGGACCGGCCGCGACAACGAGAGCACCTGCATGACCTGTGGGGGATCCGGCGCAGAGCCTCCGATGCTCCCATCGTGCCCATCTGAAGGCTGTACCGTAATCGCCGCGGAGGCCCGGCCATGAGCCGCCGGCGGAGAGGCTCCAAAAACCACTCGCGCCGTCGTCCTCGGCGGACTCTACCAAGGTCCGGCTATCGCGATTACCTCCAGCGCTGCGAGTTCAGCGGCCGGGAGCCGGAGGACTTCATGTCGTTTCTCTCCTATGCCCGCCGCTGGCGAGCCGAGTACGAGCCCGCCAAAAAGCGCGGCGATTTCGCCCGGATGAGGGAGCTGGAGGGCCTTCTGTGCGTCTGAGCCAGAGACAACGCGAGCTCCAGGCGGAGATCTGGCCCGAGGACTTTCCGGACTGCTGGCGGCACATGGAGCTCAGGCGGCACCTGCCCTGCGGGGAGATCCTCGCCCAGGACACCTTCTGCGGAGGGTGGTTCCACCCGGCCTACCATGAGGCCTCGGGCTTCGCGTCCCGCACGTCGGGCTTCGGCGCGAAGTGCCCCCGAAGGGGTTGCGGCCGGGAAATCTACCCCGTGGACACCGAACCCGTTATCGGAGAAACCCAGCCTCCGCTGTTCGAGTAGATCAGCCGCCTCCTCGTTCTTACAGACACCCCCTCTACAAAACGGTGGCTACCGAAGCCGTTGCTGCCGGAAAGGAACCCGAGCATGACGCAAGCTACTTTCGAGATCGACGCCGGGACGATGGACCGCTTTCTGGATCTGCTCCGCTCTCGCGAAGACGAGCACGTTCCCACGGAAGACGACACGCTTCCAAGAAGGGCCATATTCGTCGCCCCATCACCCACTCCCTTGCGGATCAGTACGGCGCCCCCGTCGTTACCAGGAGGGTCCGGGCGTCTTTTACCTACGGCCCAGACCTGGTGACCCTTACCCGCCTGACCTACGACGGGTACGAGCTCGGCCCGCCGGCCGATGATCGGCAGAAAAACAACGCCCGCCAGGACGAGGTTCTGACGGCGACGAAAGACCAGATAGAAGAGGGGCTCGAAGAGCTCGGCTTCTCGCTTACCGTAGTCGTCGCGTGGCTAAAACCGGCGGCCGCATCCCGGCCCGAGTAAGGAGGATACCTTGCGTGGCACCCTAATCTCCGAGCGTACCTACAACCAATCGGATAGCTGGTGGCGTGAATTTATTGTCGCCGTCGGCGACACCCGGCTCCGCTACACCGTCCGCTATAACGCCTACAAGTTCCAGTCTTGGGGCCGAGTAGAGGTCTGGACCGATCTCGGATGGGAGCCGGTACACCAGATCCCGGGCGTGGAGCTTGAAGGCTGGGACCACGTCAGCTACACCTCGAAAACCGTCGACGAAACCGCCTTCGAGGATGACCTGTTAGAACTCGACCGGGTAGCCAGTTTGGTGCTCGGCCTCGACTGAGGCCGGCGCAAGCAGCGAGGCTTGCTTCCAGTTTACGCCTCCGGCCCTCATCTCTAGTCGAGAGGGCCGGCAGGCCCATCGTGCTTACCTGGTAGGAACCATGCCACGCCGGAGAGTACCGCACTACCGTCCACCCGTAGAAGCAAGGAGGAGTACGCGAATGAAGATCAGGTCCACATCCGGAATGCTGGCGGCGCTTTTGGAGATGGTCTCCCGGGCCGTCTCTGGACGCTCGACCATACAACTGCTCCAGGCCATACTCTTTGAGGCCGATAAGGAAGACGGCGTCCTGACCATGAAGGCGACCGACATGGAGATCTCGATCTCTCTTGGCGCCGAGACCGCCGTAGAAGAAGGTGGGCGGGTCGCCATACCCGCGAAGCTGCTACTGAAATACGCCAAGAGCCTTCCGGAGGGCGAGGTGGAGCTCTCCGCCTCGCCGTCGGAGGGAACCGCCACCCTTTCGTGCGGTGGTTCGTCGGTATCCCTGCGCTGCTACCCTCCGGACGACTTCCCGGTCCTGCCCGCATTCCCGGAAGATACAGCAGCCGATAAGGCGGACGAAGATACCGCTACCGAAGAGGAAGTAGAGAAGGACCCGGCCTTCTCGGTAGACGCCGCAGCGTTCTCCGAGGCCGTTAACAAGGTGCTCCCGTTTGTAAGTAAGGACGAGAGCCGGGCGGTGCTCATGGGCGTCCTCGTCGGCTTCTCGGAAGGAGCGGTCACTATGGCCGCCACGGACTCCTACCGCCTGGGCTTCAACACGCAGAAGCTCGAAGGCGCCGTGGAGGCTGCCGGCACGGCCATAGTTCCCGGCCGCGCCCTAAAAGAAGCGGCCCGGCTAACGGACCTCGTGGACGAGGACGGCCACATCGAGGTGGCCTTGACGGAGAACGCGGCCATGTTCCGGGCAAAAGGTCTGACGCTCACGACCCGCCTTATAGAAGGCAATTTCCCCGAGTACGAGCGGCTGCTTCCCGACGATTTCGACGATACCTTCCTAGTAGATCGCAACGGGCTCCTGACGGCCCTCCGGCGCGTCCGCCTGATCGCCGACGGCCAGAGCCCGCCACCGGCCATAAAGCTCGCTTTCTCCCACGAACCGGGTGCCCTGGGCGGTGGGGAGTTGAACCTTTCGTTGACGGCCGCCGAAGCCGGGGCCGCGACCGAGGCCCTGGGGGCCGAGGTCCCGGAGGGCACGTCGTTCACCATCTTCTTCAACCCCAAGTACCTGGCCGAAGCCGTCGCCTCGATCTCCGCGGAGCAGATCGCGCTGCGGGTCAACGATCCGCTCAAGCCCGCCGTTATCCAGGCTCCGGAGAATGCCCCGACCAGCGCCGAAGATGGGGACGCCCCCGGCTCTGCGGACAACGCAAAAGACGACGAAGCCCCCGCGCCCGGCAAGCTCAAGGACGGCCACCTGGCCCTGCTGATGCCAATGCGAAACCCGGATGGGAAGGAGTAGGCATGGCAGATAACCAGGCTCATCCGGCCCCCGATGCTGGCTCAAACGGCGAGGAGCTCGTGGACGAGCGCGCCATGATCTCCGCTTTGCGCCGCTACCGGGCTGCCAAGGCGGAGCAGGAGCGGCGCAAGGAGCGGGCAAATGAGTACCTGCGGGAAATAAGGTCCGAGATAGAGGCCGACCTCGCCGCGGGCGACGAGCACATCGAGCGCCTCCGCTCCTCGATGCTCACCTTCATCACCACCCACAATGGCGGACGAAAGTTCAGCGTTCCAGGCCTCGGCACGGCCACGACGACTACCCGTACCACGGTGGAGATAACCGACGAGGAACGGCTCGTTGCCGCCGTGCCGGAGGAGCAACGCGACGGGCTTTTCGACCGGAAGCTCAACACCTCCCGGGCAAAGGCCTATGCAAAGAGCGCCTTCGAGGAGGCAGGAGAGCAAGTCCCCGGCGTCGAGGCCGCCCGCGTGACGGCCCTCTCGGTGCGCCTGAGCGCCGACTGAGCTTCCGCCACACCACTCCCCTACACACGGAGGTGATCCTCATGCCCGGCCGGAAACTATCGGAGCAGAATACCGAGTACCGTTTTACTGGTACTTTCAGCCCCACAGGATTGAGTCATCCTCTCCTCGGCCGCCACGGCGAGTCGTGTGAGGTTATCGGTTACGACCTCAACCTCGACCGGCGCGTCCCGCTCACGTTTCTCATCCGTCTTACCGACGGCTTGGAGACCCACGTGCTACCGACACATGTAGACGACGATCCGGGCAAGCCCGGCTCCTGGTCCCATGACACGGACCTTCCAGCGCATCTTCGCGGAGGTTACTACCAGCGCAGCTACATGTACCTCCGGGCAATAGTGATCGAGAGCCGGATTCTGCAGTACCGGGAGCTCATCTTCGGCGACCGCTTCGACGGCACACCGAGCTCGGACCACTACAAGGGACGGGAAGACGCCTTCCGAACCTTCGCCAAAGCATTCGGACTGAAGATGCCCGACGAGGCCGCCACCCAACGAGCAGCCCTTTCGCACCTAAAGGGAGAATATCCTAGCCTTCCAGCGGTCGAGGACTTTATTCAAACCGTGGAATCCGGCGAACAGTGGGAGGGCAGAGGGTGAGTCGGTCGAGAACACTCGGAGTAGTCGTAGAACAGACCCGCGAGGTTCCGCCCGCTTTTCGGGCTGGCGTCGTGTGGGGCGCGATTCCCTGGATCACCGGTTTCCAGGAGTCCGCCTCCTGGGAAGAAGCCGTTGAAGCCCTTGGGCAGCGGATGCAGAGCTACGGCTACGACCCCGTCAAGATGATCGTCTTCGAGAGCGTAGAAGCCGCCCAAGCCGAGGGGCGCCGCCGGGAGGCGGCCGGAGATCTGCTGAGATCTCTGGAGCACTCGCGCACCCGGCTCCCGGAGATACTGGCCGGAGAGGAGACAGAACCCGACGCCGCAGATCGGGAACACCTGGCCGCACTCGACGCATTGATTCAGGCGTTGCAGGAGGTCTCTAACGGCTCCTACGACGAAGCTTCCAGCTCCGTCCATGAGCTAGGACGGGGCAAGGGAAACACAGATCCTGAGACAGAAAAGGAGGCTTGGTGATGGCTGATGGCATGGCCCCAGAAGGATTACCCCAGGAGATCGAGGAGGCAATAGACGGCGTGATGGAGCGGGTCGAGGACCTCTCCCGAGTTCTGGAAGTGCGCGGCTACGATTCGGGTACTGCCCCCTTCGATATTGCGAGGGACGAGCTCGTCGAGGCTATTACGGCGGAACACCCCGAAGGAGAGAACGCAAGGGAGACCCTATGCTGACGTGTGAAGAGTGTGGGGCCGGTACCAAAAGCAGGCCCGAGGCCACGTTCGAGCGACGGGAGTACGTCCGGCACGAGATCTTCGTCGACCGCAACGACCAGCCGATGCAAGACGAAGGGATCATAGGAGACCCTTTAGGCGCCGAGCGCACGTACCGCTGCCTCTCTTGCGGGAGCCATGACGTCCGGTATAGGAGCGGGGAGAAATAGTGATCGACCAGCAGCGGTTATACGACGCCCTTACTCTGACGAAAGTACGCTCGTGGGCCAACCGGCATAAACCCCAGAAAGTAGCCGGCTACGCAAACGAGCCGGAGAATCACCCCATCGCCTTCTACCTGGCAGAGACCTTCCACACGGATATCTCCGTCTATGAGGACGTGGTCAACCTGTACGTTCAGGACTTCCCCACGCCCCTTTGGGTGGTTTCCCTAACGCGAAGGCTTCACGCCCTGCCACCGAGCAAGGAAGTCATTACTTACGGAGATCTGTTGAGGATCCTGGACGATGCCGAACACCAGGAAGGAGACCGCCCGTGATAGAGCTCTATCCCTGCAAGCGCTGCGGCTCGGAACGCTTCGAGGTGGTGGTCAAAAAACACCACGAGTTGGTCGTAGACGACGGCGGCGAAACAGCCGTCATCGACGCCGGCGGTGACTCCGTGGGCGACGTAACTTGTTCGACGTGTGGCCACCCGGCCGCCACGCCCGACCAGCTCACCGAAGAGGAGATCAACTACCTGCTGGACGGAACAAGAAGCGAGGAGGTACGCACATGAAGATCAAGGTTATAGCCGGAATCCGGGAGATGGACCTCAAAGATCCGCTCTGCGGAGCCTGGATCGAGTTCGTCTCCTTCCCGATGACCGTCACCAACTACCAGGTCGAGGGCCCCGACGACCCGGAGGAGATCACGCTAGACAACGAAGCCGAGCTCGTAGCTTGGGCCGACGCGACATTCGAGCCGGAGGGCTACGAGATCTGGGACATGGTGCTGCCCAACGACCCCCTGACCACCGCGGCGAAGGTTCTGCAAGGACAGCTAGAAGCTGTAGACCGCGAGATCACGGCGGCGAACGATGCTGGCTACCAGACTTCGGACCTCACCCACGCCCTCGACGAACTCTGGCAAGAACTTTCCAGCCGCGTCGTCGTCCCCGCCCCGTTACTACGGGACGTCGCAAACGGCTTGGAGGAGTCGGCCGGCCGCTACGAAGAAGACGCCCACGAACTAGAGAAGTTCCCGGCCGAGGCGGAATTCGTGACAGGCTACAGCACCCGAGCAAAGGAGCTACGCGCTGGCGCCCAGACACTCCGGGCCTTGGCATCCGGCGCTGCCGCTACCCCCAATCCAGACGAGCCGGTTGCGGTGGTCGCCATCGACGGCGGCACCGTACGCGGTGTCGAGACAAAAGGCGGGGCCGTGATCGAGGTTTCCGACCACGACAAGCACTCAGACGAGCCCCTGATAGTCCGCCGCTACCGCGGTACGGAATGTATCTCTCGCCAGGTCCTCGACGACTAACCCCATCTGCGCCCCCTTCCACGCCCCACTGCTCCTTAGAGAGGTAGCCCCTATGAGCGAAGAAGCCACAACCCAGGAAGTGAATTACGAGCTCCGCATCTCCCGCGGGCCCTCGGCGGACTTTCTCGAGGACGCCCAAGGAGCAATTCTGCAAGCCCAGGTCGAATCTGTTGCCCGCGAGCTGGCGGCCGAGCACGGTCTTACCGTCGTCTGCCACGCCCGAGCGGGCGAGCCCACGATTATAGTCGGCGCGGCGGACCCAGAGCCTTTGGGCATCCTGGCGGAAACGGTTGAGCTCCGCTACGGCCACGAGCTACCCGACGTTCAGGAGGCGCCGCCACGCACAATAAAAGAAGGTGAGAAACCATCATGTTAGCCATAACCGTAACCCGTCAGGAATCGTTCAGCCCGCTCGTAGTTATACAAGACGCCGCGAAGCAAGCGGTCTCAGAACAGGTAGCTCGTGAACAAGCCGATCCTTCCGACTCCGAGGCCCTGAAATGGCACTACGAAAAGGACGCCAACTCCGCGGGCGACTACGTGGACCTGGTAATCTCCGGGACCGATGAACACAGGATAGGGCTTGTCCTCCGGCGGCTGAGATCCCACGGCTACGACGACCTCACCGTTGACTGGATCTCCGACGAGGACCCGCCCCACCTCCTGCAGATCCTCTCCGCTGACTCAGGAGCACCGGCGCCTCCCGCCCGGGCCAGGGAGGTAGTCGAGCGTCTCGGCTACCACGTTCCGCTACTGAGGGACGGCAAGCCGGAAGAGGGGCTGTACAAGACCCTGATCCCGCCAACCTTCCCGAGAGAGGAGACCATCGTTCTCGGTGACTCGGAGTGGACCGTATCGGTGATCTACCGATGAGGCGCTTGCGACTTCGGTAGAAGGCGTCCGGACGCCCATAGGGGCGTCCGCCCGGACGCCTCACCTCCGAGGTATTTTCTCCCTACGGGGGGCCCCCTCCTATTACCCGCATCCCTTTCCCCACGAGGCTCCGGGCGGGCTCTTCTGTAAGGTCCCCAACCGAGGAGGTTAGACCCGTGGAACCCGCAAGGATCGAAGAGCACAAGAGCCCGCGCGAGAAGCTGCGGGATCTGGAAGCCGAAATCTCTAGCCGCATTTTCGAGCGCGAAGACGAAATTCGCGGCTTTACCGTAGGACTCCTGGTCCGCGCCCACGTCCTGTTTCTCGGTCCGAAAGGCTGCGCCAAGAGCACCCTGGGCCGCCTACTGGCCGACGCCGTCGCGTGGGAGGACGTGCCCGAGGGCCAGGACCCGTACTTCCGCACCCAGCTCGGGCGGGACTCGGTGCTGGATGAGCTCTTCGGACCGGTTTCGAGTGAGGGTTTCGAGAACGACTCTTTCCGCAGGGTAACAGCCCACATGCTCCCCGAGGCAAAGCTCGGCCTGATCGAGGAGATCTACAAGTCCAACTCCACGGTACTGAACCGTCTGCTGACCCTGCTCAACGAAGGCCTGTTCAAAAACGGCACCGAACCCGAGCAGGGGGTACCGCTGAACCTGGTGGTCGGCACCTCAAACGAGCTTCCCGACGACCGGGACGACAACCTCGACGCCTTCCACGACCGGTTTCTTCTCCGTTACGAGGTCGACTACCTCCAGGATCCTCAAAACGTGAGGGCCATGATGGAGCGGGCGAACTCCGGCGAAGAGAGTAGGCCTATCCCCCACATGATTACCGAATCGGAGATCGTGCAGGCCCGTGAGGAAGCCGCCCGCGTCGACGTCTCTCCCGTCTTCGATGCCATAGA
Source organism: Rubrobacteraceae bacterium (assembly GCA_050331175.1). Classification (GTDB taxonomy): domain Bacteria; phylum Actinomycetota; class Rubrobacteria; order Rubrobacterales; family Rubrobacteraceae; genus SIRX01. Next base: position 15,309 of record JBHJHC010000099.1, read on the forward strand.
CGACGTCCTACTCTCCGTGGCCGACCGGGAGATAGTACCCTCCGACCGGCGCCGGGCGGCCCTGGTCTCCCTGGTAAAGGCCCAGGCCTACCTCTCCGGACGCTCCGCGGCGGTTCGGGCGGATCTCGGTATCCTGGCCCACGCGCTCTGGGAGGAGACGCGCCAGATACCGGACGTCGCCCGGATCGTCCTGGCCGCCGCAAACCCACACGAGTACCGGGCTCAGGACCTCTTCGACACCGTCACCGACGCCTACGAGGCCGCCATGAAGGCCCACCGCGAGCGGAAAGAAAACAACGACGAGGAGCATCGTACCGCTGAGACCGACACCGGTATAGACGCAAACGTCGCACTGCTAAACGTAAAGCGACAGCTCTTCGAACTGCGCGAGGCCGCCAAAGACTCCGGCGCCGACCCCAAACGCATAGACGACCTGCTCAACAGGACAGTCGCCATGAACGAGGAGGTGGAAAAGAAATGCCTCCCGCTGTAGACCCAGGAACCTCCGGAACGCCCGGTGATCGTCCCGACCAGGGTACCGGCCGCGGAGACCTCGAAAATATAAGGGCTTTCTTCTCCGACAGTGAGGCCGGCGACGCCGCACTGGCGTCCGGCTTCGTTAAGAACACGGTCGGCCTGAACCGCTACGACGTGCGCCTTTTCCAGGAGCTTCTGAAGGGCTCCGAAGAGCTGCGCGGTCTCGCGAAAGCGCAGGACGCACCGGACACCTTTGGTCCGCTGCTGCTAGACATCTTCTCTTACCTCTTCAAGGTCCGCCTGGAGTTCCTCGACGAATCCCAGGTGGAACCGGCCTGCTATAAGGCAAACACCCCGTTCATCTCCAGGATGGCGGAAGACGACCAGACCTCCATTACGCGCCTCAGCACTTGCATGGACGAGGTAGCCAGCGGGCTTGCCACCGTCGAGGCCGGCAAGAAGATCCTCGAAGAGCTCCGCCGCAACCCGGACCTTCGCGAGTGGATCGAGGCGCAGACCTCGACGACCGACCCTTCGCCTACTGAACCACCACCCACGGGCGACGCGCAACAGGCTCGCCCGCAGGATTCAGGGTCTCAGGCTGATCCCGCAGCCAGCCAGCCGCCGGACCTCCAGTCGAACCTTCCAGCCGGTTTTGCAGCCAAGATGCGCGCCCTGGTTCGGGGCGGCATGGAGGCGGCTTCCACGGAGGCTTCCGAGCACGCATCCGCCCTACGGAGTTGGGGTTTGGAACCCCGGGATCTACGCACCGTTGGGCTCGGGGAACGGTTGGATCTTGCCCGCAAGCTCCGTACCCAGCGCATGCGGAACCTCGCCGACCTGCTCGGCAAGATGCGAAACCAACGCCGCGCCACCGAGCGCCGGAAAGTACGCGCCAGTCGCGACGAGGTATACGATGTAGCGACCTCCGGTGATCTCGCGAGGACCTTGCCCTCCGAACGCGCCGCCGCTTTCGGCTCGGGCAATCCGAATCGCAAGCGGGACTTCTACCGCCGGCTCTCGGAGAAGAGCGTCCTCTCCTACTCGTTGCGTACAAAGGAGCCGGTCGGCCGGGGGCCGGTGATCGCCATGATCGACTCCAGTTACTCCATGAACGGAGAACCGATGGAGTGGGCTTCAGCCGTTGCTCTCGCCCTGGCGCACGCCGCAGGCGGACCCGGCGGGAGGCCCGGCTCCGGTTCCCGCAGCGTCTACATGATCTTCTTCAACGCCCAGATAGTCCGGGAGATCTACGTTGCTCCCGGTGAGAAAGACGTCAGCAAGTTGCTGGAGATCGGCACCGTTGACGCCGCCGGCGGAACAGAGTACATACCCCCCATCTCCCGCGCGCTCGAGATCCTCGCCGAGAACACCGCCCAATCGAAGGAAACCGCGGATCTTCTCCTGGTAACCGACGGGCTCTGCGAGCTACCCGAAGCGTTCGCCGCGCGCCTCGGAGCGGAGCAGGCGGCACACGGCTTCAAGCTGGCCTGTGTTCTAGTAGGTGACGGGGCCCGTGAAGGAGAGATCGGGGCGTTTAGCGACCCGGTTATCAAGGCTTCGGATCTCGCCCGCGCCAGCGGTGCCCGGGACGCTGCCGCCCAAGTATTCGAAAACCTCTAAGTCTTCTGATTCACAAACGGGCCGGGGACGACTCGGCCCGCTGTTCTACCTCTTGCCATCCCCAACGAAAGGAGCCTCCATGAACCAGGCAACCCTGGACCTATTCGAGACCTCAGTCGGCGGAAGCCCGAACGCCGTCGCCCTGGGTCCCAACGCCCGCGAGAACCTGAAAGATAGAAGCAAGGCCGGGGAAGGACCGGGTTCGGCCTCCGAAGAGGTGGTGCTCGGCGAGCTCGTCTGGTACTCGGTCTCCGACGCCGTAAGGCTTACCCCGGAGGTACTCAAGGAGAGCATCGAGGCCGCGGAGCTCGATCCCAAAAAGCTCATGCCCCGCGCCCCAACGCCGCCCTCGGCCCTGAGCCGCGCCGCCGACGCCGCCCAGGTAAAGGGCCGGCGGCTCCTGCGGGGGCGCTCGGGAGAGCCGATACACGAAGAACTCTACGCGAACGTCCTCTTGCGGAGCGCCGCCCGGGGCGTAAAGCAGGTGGTGACGGAGATCCTCGACGCCGCTAACGCCCGGCTCTCCTACCGGCCGGTGGCGACCGTCTCGCCCGGTTACACGAACGGCACGCCCGACGGGACTATTCAGGTGGAGCGACACCTAGAGGACGGCGACGTTCCCGACGAAGAGCTCCTGGAGGCCGAGCTAGACGCAATCTCGAACCTCAAGACCTACTACGACTTCGAGAAGAGCCGGCACGACGGGGAGGCGGCCCGCCGGGTGCTGGGCCGGATCCTCTTCGAAGCGAACGCCGTGCCCTTGCGGAACTCGGGTGGGATGTACTTTATCCCCCGCGGCCACAACGCCGCCGCCGGGAGCATCCTGGGCTTTATAGAGGAGGTCCGGGTGCGCGCCGAGAGCGCCCCTACCCGTACCCCGCGCGCCTCGATGTCGATGAAGGTGCCTCTGGTGGACAGGGAGGAGTACCGGGAGGTGCTGGCCGAGAGCGTCGAGTATTTCGTCCAGAAGGAGGCAAAGAGCCTCATCCACGAGATGAGCGAGCTTCTGAAGGCGGATAAGACCGTCTCCGTAAAGCGGGGTAAGGCCTTTGTCGAGCGCGTCCGGACCCTTCGGGAGAACGTCGCCGAGTACGAGGAGCTCCTGGAAATGCAGGCCACCGAGGCCCGGGCCAAGCTGGATATAGCCGCCAGGGAGGCCAAAGCACTACTCCGGAGCGTACAGCCCCAATCGCCCGACTCTTAGCGGCGGCGCTACCGAATGCAAAGGAGGCTCTCGATGAACCTCACCAAAACGGCTACTTTTCTGGGGGATGACAGCGGGGCCGAGTTCTGGCTCCGCGGCCCCCATATCTTCACCCACCCGGTTCCTCCACGCTATAGTAAGGGCCGTTTTCTCTGCAACCTGGCCCATTTCAACCGGTACGTCCGCCGGGAGTCCCGCGCCTCCCACAAGAAGAGGCAGCGAGCATCCTCGTGAAGTTTCTGTAACCGGGCCTGCAGCAACACGGCCGCGTTCCGCTGAAATTCGGGTGGACGCGCGATAACTTCAACTCTCGGACGGAAGCCAGGTTCCGCGACCGATAAGCGTATTTAGTGGGAGGGACCTTCACCTAATGAGCAACCTCAGGTTCAAAGCCGGCAAGCTCCAGCCCGTACCCTTCGAAGTGTGGGTCCGCGCCCTGGCAAACGAACTATCCGACGCCCCGCATTCGTACACGCGCGACACGCCGGGATCTTTCTCCGAAGCTACAGCGTTCCTCGTATCCGACGAGGTTCTCGCGCCGGCCTACCACGCCTACCCCGCTCTCTACCTCCTCTCCCGTGGTGGGGTAACCGAGTCGTATCTCGCCATCCTCTACGAGGTGGTCTTTAGGGGACACACGGCAGAAACCCAGGTGTTTGAAGACGAGCTAACAGTCCACACGTCCATCACCCCGGACGAGGACCATCTACCCGGCGTCGAAGAAAAAGGGGACCAGGTGAGCTTCGCCGGTGTTCTCTCCGACGGCCGTCACAGCCGACTGGCCTTTCACGACCCGGACGTCTACGTCAGGGAACTCGCGGCGAGGAACCTAGATGACCTGCGTAGGATATACGAGAGAATCTGCTCGACGACTAGCAGGGTGCAATAGCTCGACTGCTGCCAGGTTCCCCACCGGGCTACATATCAGCGCGTACCCCCGCGTCTGGAAGGTGCCTATCCCCGCGCCGCGCTAACCCGCCACGGTAGTGTGCAAGACCACAGGGGGGGAAGGCGGCCAACTTTCTTATTGAACTTCAGTCCTCGAGCCTCCTGCCAGGTACCGGGACGCGCCGCGCCTGGTGCGCGCGTCCCGGTACCTTAAACGGTACCTATACCTTGCCGCGCGCTCCTGTTCACCCCATGCGAAGGAGGCCGTGCGAGATATGAGCCAGACCACACCCGACCCCCGCTTCTCTTCGAGGTCCGACGAGGTTGTCGTCGAGAAACACGGCTCCCTTTTCGACGGTGCCCTTACCGACGAGGTCCTCGACTCCAGCAAGCGGGTCCTCTCCCCCGCCCGTGGTAATGGTGCGACGGTCGGCCTCCAGCAGTGGTTCTCGCCGCCCGAGGCGGCCGAGCTTATAGCCAGCGTCTTCGGCAGCCGCTACAGCACCCCGGCGGCCGTTCTCGATCCAACCGCCGGCGCCGGGGCCCTGCTCGCCCCCTACCGGCCCGAAAGCCGCTTCGGCATCGAGATAGACGCCGACCACGTGCGGAACGCGAAGCGCCGAACGACGTGGGAAGCGAAAGAAATTCGCACGAAAACAGCCTCAGAGATGAACGGACAGATCACACATCTCCAGGACGGCTCGGACGGCACCCAGGATGACGGTAACGGGAGCTCCGCCGGCGTGTCCTACCGGGCGCTGCAGGGCGATGCCCAGAAGGTCGTGCCGATGCTCCGGGCAACCGGCGTCCGCTTTCCGGCGGTTGTTCTGAACCCGCCGTTCGGCCTCGGCTGGAACGACGCGGTCCACGCCGGCGGCAAGGCCGACAAGGAGATCAACTCCACCGTGCTCGCGTACCTGTGGGCCCTGGATCTCCTCAAGAAGTTCGGCCAGGGCGCGATGATCTGCGGCACCAACAAGCTCGCAAAGGACATTCTCTCCCGTCCGGAGGGCCGCGGCGTCTACGCCGTAGCCGACGTCGAGGGGCCGCTGTTCGACGGCGTCTCCCTGCCCACCTCCATAGCGTTCTTTATGAACCCCGAGGACCTCAGGGATCAGCCCGGCGTCGCCGGAGGCGATCCCTCGCCGCGCCGGTTTACCGCCACCCGGGCGGGTCTCCCCCACCTCGCCGTCGAGATACAGGAGTATCGCAACTGCCGGGCCCACTACACTTCGACCTTCTGCAGCCGGGAGGAGCTGGATCACATACTCTCCGGCTTCGCGGCGGTCGCCCAAGAGCACGAGCGCCGGCGTAAGGCCGCCCGGGCCAAGAAGCCGGTAGCCGACTACGACATCGACCTCGCCGGCAAGAAGATCTCCATAAGCCTCAACGCTTACACCCGGCTCGCCCTCGCCAACAGCGGCCGGCAAACCGAGGTGCAGTTGCTGGCGAACAACCATATAAGTTACTTCGGGCAAAATAAGAGGAGCTGGCGACAGCTCGAAACCCTCGAAGGCAAAGGCCTCCTCTCCATCTCCCCCGCTCTCCGGGCCGCCGCCGAGAAAGTGGTCGAAGAAGCGGAGGCGGTCGCTACTCCGCTCTGGCCGGTGAAGCCACAAATGAGATTGGGTTGGCTGACGGACCTGGACAAAATCGTCTGTAAAAAGGGCGACGCCCGCCTCGGGTTCGTCGCCGGCGAGACCTACCCCTTGAGCACGGAGTCGAAGGTGGCCTCCGAAACCGAAGAGCGGGTGGTCGAAAACCGTCGCGGTACGCCAGAGCTCCGGCGCTTTACCACCCAACGACGCCTTCTGGAGGTCCGGATCGGCTCCCACAGCTTCGACGAGGGCAACGAGAACATAGAGTATCTGACGGATCGCTTCGAGTTCCCGGACCCCGGTTGCGTCGCCACGAAGTTTCCGGATTTGGTCCGGGACCGGCGCAACCTGCTACGCCTCATCGAGCGCAAGAACAACTTCGAGCTCAGGGGTTTTCAAATCGACCATCTGAGCCGCCTGCTCGTCAAAGAGCGGGGCATGCTGGCCCACGACCCTGGGCTCGGCAAGACCTTACAGCTCATGGTCCTGGCCGAAGCCCACCGCTACCTGGGCGCCGCGCCCCAGGCCCTGTTCCTCACGATGCAAGATTTGCTCAGACAGTGGAGCGCCGAATGCAAGAAGTTCTTCGGCCGCCGGTTCGAGATCATAAGCTCCCCGGGGCAGGCCCGCCGGGTCGCGGACCGGGTGGAGCGCGGAGAGGTTGGCTGGTGGCTTACCTACTACGAGTGCTTGTCCGTCGTCGGGCGCAAAAAGGAGCTGCTGCCCCACACCTACCTGGATCCGGCCGACGACCTGGCCCGGCGCCTGGCCGTCTACAAGCGCAACAAAAGGATCGCCGCCGGCGTGGATACCTCGGACGTCAAATATCCTCCGATGAAGCCAACCACCCGCGACGCCTGTCCCGAGTGCGGGGCCGACACCTCTGCTGGTTGGACCGGGGAGGTCTGCGCCGGAACGGAGGAGCACGAGGGATGCGGCTACACCCGCCGCTCGGTCTACGTTAAGACCGCCGTCTCACACCTCACCCGCGCCTTCAACAAAGGCGTAACTTGCGTGGACGAGGTAGCAGAGATCCGGGGCGACGACTCGTTGAAGTCTAAAGCTGTCCGGGCACTGGGCCGTGGCCCCCACAAGTACGGGGCTACTGGAACACCGATGTGTAACTTCGTATCGGACAGTTTCATACCTCTCCAGTGGTCGCTCGGGGCCGGCACTATCAGCTTTCCGTACGACTACGGCGCTAAAGGGCGAGCCAGCTACGAGCAGGACTTCTGTGTTATAGAGCACCTGCACGGCCGCGAAGAAGACGGCGAGCAAAACCAGAAGCAGCGGCGGAAGATACTGCCGAAGGTCACGAACGTCTCCCAGTTCTGGCGTCTGACCCAGCCTACGGTCTCCCGGTGCCGAAAGGAGCAAACCGGCGAACCGATAGTACCCAAGACCTACTACCCGATCCGGGTTCCCCTCGGCGTCGGCCAGCAAAAGGCGAACGCCTTCTGGCTGGACAACTTCGCGCAATACTTCTGCGCGAAAAACCCCGACCACCCGATGGTCAAGCACAACCTGGTAGACCGGTACGCCGCGGCCCTGGGGCAGCGCTGGCGCATGGAGCACGCCGCCACCTTGCCGGCGGCGGACGAGCCTTCGCGTGAGTGGTCCAAAGCCAAAAAGGAGCTCGGCGAGCTCTCCAACTACACGCCGGCCGCCTTGAAGGTGCTGGAGATAACCTTGGATCACGTCCGAAAGGGCGAGAAGGTCCTGATCGGCAGCGACCTCATCATGACCGGGCTCTGGCTCTCGGAGCGCCTTTCGGAGAAGGGCGTCCGCCCGGTACACATAACGGAGGAGAAGGCCGGGAAGGTCGCCACAAAGAACCCGCGAAAGCGGGCCGCCGAGGTAGAGGCCTTCGCCGCCGGCGACGCCGAGGTGCTGTGCTCGGGAATCGGGGCGATGAAGCTTGGTCATAATCTTACGGCCGCGTCGTGCGTCGTGCTCCACGGCTTGCCCGACAGCTACATGCATTTCTTCCAGTTCTTAGAGCGGGTCCACCGCCTCACGAGCGAGAACCCCGTCTCCGTGTACGTGGTGATCCCGAACGGCTCCCTGGCCGAGAAGAAGTGGCAACTCCTCAAAGACAAGGGCGGCACGAGCGACCTTGCGTATGACGGCGAGCTCAGCGTCCAGCCAGAGAAGCCCATCGACTGGAACGAGGTGTTGCGGGAGATGAAGGAGCAGGGCATCGCGGCCACCGGCAACGAGGTTCTGGAGGCCGACGTCGAGGCCGCCTGGGGGGCGCTGGATCCCGTCCGCCCGCTCTTCGCCCACGCCAAGCCCCGTCCCGCCCTCTCGCCGGGCTTCCGGGTCGGGCCACAGCCCGAGTACGTGCAGGGCTCGCTCTTTGACCTCACGGGCTGAACTTCCTCACAACCAATAACTGCCCCTCCAGCCGTACCGGGCGGGCCCCATCCGGGGCGAGTTCCCGCCCGGTACGCCGCGTCAGAACCCTCTCTAGTAAAGGAGCGAGTTTCGGTGAAACCCATGAGCTACAAGCGCGCCGCGCGCTGGATGAGAAAGAGAAAGGTCCGTCAGCAGCGCCTCCGACGTCAGCGGCACGCTATCCGCTATGCAACGGGACCCCGCTACAGCTTCTCCACCAGGCCCGTTAGCACCGCGAAGAGGTATCGAGGATGAGCTTTCTGAACAACCTATCCGAGTTCGCCGCGCTGCTCTTGTCCCTGCTCACGGCACCTTTTACCCTCGCCGGGCTCATACTGAGCGTTCCCGTCTACCTTCTTCTCGCGCACCGCGAGAAACGACAGCGGATGGAGGCCCGAAAGCAGGCCCGACAGCGCCGGAAGCAGGCGGCTATCGAGGCGGAAGACCGGAGACGGCGACTCGCCCGCGTGCCTACCCTACCGCCGCTGCAAAAACGTTATAGCAGCGGCGGCCGCACGAAAGACCGGCCGGGCACGTGAGGGAAGCAGCTCGTGTAAAGCCCCTTCTAAGACAACACCCGGAAACAGGAGAGAAACATGGCCTTAAAGCATCTTTGTAGTAGTTGCCCGTCATGGGACGCCGATGATTGCGCGGTCCTGCGTAAACACAGCGTCTACGATGATGGAGGAAGGGTGGACGAGGAACCGTGCCCCTGTTCTTGTCACGACGAGTTTCTCGAGGGGCTCTTCGAAGAGGACTACGACGAGCGATACGAGAAATGCTTCTGCCGATTCTGTCATTGCATGAGCCAGGTAGAGGGCGGCGGTGAGTGCAGCGAGTGTCGTTCAGGGGCGCATCAAGGATGACGATGCCAAGCGCGGCACATAGCGATTCTTTGCCACCCGACGGGGTCGGAGTAGAGGTAGCAGCATCCACCCAGGACAGGCTGTTCTCTGACTCCCGACGTCCGCCAGAACCCCTCTGCGTCCTGAGCCACGGCATGGGACAGGAGAGCACGGCCCTCGGCTACATGCTCGTCGAGGACCCAGCCGTAAGGCGGCGCTATGCGCCGGGCCGTTTACTAACTTTTGCGTCGGCCACGGGGAACGAGCACGACGAGACGGACGAGCACCTGGATTATCTGAAGACCTACTACGCCGCGGCCGAGGAGCATTTCGAACACATAACTCCGGACCAGGGCCATCATACCGGCACGTGGCACGACCTGGAGTCCTTCTACGCCGCCGGAGACCGGATCGGCAGCAAGAGCTACCCCCGCGCTTGCACCTGGAACCTCAAGATAGCCCCGTTCTACAAGAAACTTGAGGCTGTTTTGGCAGCGGACTACGGCGTTGCCCACGGCCACAAAAAAGGCCTTTACGAGTACGTGCGGATCACCGGCCAGAAGATCCGGGTCCTGATCGGCTTTACCGCCGGAGAAGCCGACCGGAGGATCGACCCGGCAGAAAAGGTCCCGCCCTGGTTGTCCCGGTGCGTCCAGCGAGTTTACCCCCTTCACGAGCTCGGCATGACCCGTGAGGATTGCCAGGACCACATCCGGTCCCGCGGTCACCCCGATGTGTACCCCAGCTTGTGCAAGTTCTGCCCGTGGAAGTCGCCCTTCCTGGTCTACTACCAGTACCGGTTTTCACCCCGCGACTACTACCGGTGGGTCGAGCTCGAAGCCAACAAGATCCGCAAGTGGGCCGACACGCTCCCGCCCGAGAAAAACCACGGCGTCTTTCCCGGCAAGACGCTCCCAGAGGTCCTCGAAGAGGCCGCCGAGGAGTTCGCCCACCTGGACGACGAGGAAATGCACCGGTGGCGCATGATGGGCCACGACGTCCAAAGCCGCTACTAGCGTTCCTACTTTCTTAGACCAACCAACGCTGTTCGAGAGGAGTTGCCATGCCCGCCCCATCACCGAAAGTAAAGGTCCTGCCACCCGCCCGGCCGGCTCCCCCTCCGCCGAAAGACCTACCAGAGAAGGTGCCCCCGAGCCTTTGCCTCAGCGGGGATGAATGCCCGGCAGTAGCAGAGATCGGCCAGCCGGAGAAGATCGCCGGGGCAAAGGGCGAGGCCGGATACTGCTACCGCTGCCAGAGCCGTCGGGCCGAGGCGGCAACCAAAGACCTCGAGTCCCGCCGCGCCGCCGGCGGTGTACGGACCGCCACGCGCTGAGCCGCCTGTACCGTCCATCCCCCACTACCGAACCCTAGAAAGGATGTTTGTTCCATGTATGGTGATGAAGCCGCCGTACTCTGGCAGGTTCTCTACGGTGCCCAGCGCGGCCTGCTCGGGCTACACTCGGCCCTGCGCCCCGCGCCCGGCGTTAAACGTCTCTCCCAACACCGCTCCCGCTTTTTCGACTACCCGAACAGCACCCCGGCCGCCACGGCCTGGTGCCTGGAGAACTCCGACGAAGGGTTGGAGGCGTACTTCTGCGCCCACCTGTTGCTCGGCAAGCGGAGAATCAAGGCGAACGCCGCCCCGGTCATGGCGCTCTGGGCTGACGCCGATGGCCTGGCCGTACCTGCCGCTTCGGTAACCCCGGAACCCACCGCCATCGTCGAATCATCGCCGGGGCGGGCGCACCTGTTCTGGCGCCTCACTAGGCCGGTAGAGCCGGCCCGGGCCGAGGAACTCAACCGGAGGATCCTTACCGCTATTGGCGCAGACCGCTCGGGGTGGGATCTCTCACAGCTCCTCCGGCCCCCCGGCACCCGGAACCGCAAGTACGAGGAATCCCCCACCGTCCGGCTGCTAGAGCTGGACGACGGCATCCGCTACCACCCGCGCGAGCTGGAGATCACGCTGCCAGCCCTGGAGGAGCCAGAGCCACCGCGCAAACTTCAACCCCCAGAGAAAGCATCGGGAACTCGCCAGACGGGTCCCGTGGACCTTTCACGTCTCTCTCCGAGGATGCGAAACCTCATAGTCCTCGGCAACACCGCGGCGGGTAAGCCATATCCGACCCGCTCGCACGCCGACTTCGCGGTTGCGATCGCCATGTTCGGGGCCAGATTCGAGGAGCGGGAGGTCTGGGATGTCCTGAGCAACCCGCACAACGGCATCTCCGAGCGATACCGGGATAGAGGGCGCTACGGCTACGACTATCTCTTCCGTACTATAGGTAAAGCCCGGGAACGCGCCCTGCCCTATTCCGATTTCTACCGCCGTTCGCAGGGTGATGCCAGAGCCAGCTAGGTGCTGGGGAAGCCAGAATCGAACCCTATTCCGCTTGCTTGGGGTACACTTACCCAAGTCAGGGGCGTTGCGGGCCTTAGAACCAGATAGAGGAAGGTGGCGCCTTGGCACGATCTCACGTTGCAACCTTTACAACCGGCCCGACGGTTGTAGCTACCGGACAAGTTCCCGCCGACCGGAGGGTGTAGATGTCTACACCAGCGGAAGTTGATTCCCCTCTGCTCTACGCATCCGGGGTGATCCGGCAACTCACAAATACCTACAACGTGCGGCCAAAGCTCGACGAGGACCGCCGACAACTGCTACTGCCCCGAGAGGACGCCCGTGGGCTGCCACCGGAGCTCAGGACCGCGATTAAGGAGCACCGGGAACACTTGCTCCGCAGCGGTATATTCCTCGACGCCCACCGTCGCTTCGACGCCTGGATGTTGGACCATCCCGGCGTTCACCAGAACCACCCGGCATATGTGTCGGGCGTAGCCGCCCTCGGTGAGGATGGGTCCCTGGACCGGCTCAACGACGCATGGTGCGACGGAGCGGCCCTCCACGACTTCGAGCAAGATCTCTCTACGTACCTTCTCACCGGTGTCCGGGCGTTTGAGCAAGAACTGCAGAACGCTGAAGCTGATCCTACAGCTCCACCACTCCTCCAATTTCCTGCCTCATAGCCTCACTTCCCGGGACTCTCCTTACACGAATAGCCGGGTAAGAGAGCTGGGGTGGCGTACGGAGGCCGCCTTGTGTATACTTCGGTTCGTCATCGTTTGGGCCTCGCCACTTCGCGAGGGTCGGCCTTCGTCGTCCCGTTGCCCAGCATCAGCCGCGCAAATTCCGCAAGAGCGATAGCACCGGCCCCGGCGCCTCCTTTCACGTTGCCCTTTGCATTTTCGAAGGGCTTGCGCCGGGCCGCTCGCGCGCTCGCCCCTGACGCCGGCGCCGGGAAACGCCCTTTGGGCCAAAGCCCTTGGGGTAGCGGGACAGCGGAGCAAATGCTCTTCAAACACTATCCCCAGGCAGGCCGCGTCATTTCCCCCCTCCGGCGCGGCCTGTTCTTACTTCGATTCCCTCCGCAGCAAGGAGGCTCAACAGCCGACATGCTCCCGCAAGGAGGTGCCACGAAATGAGAACCTACGAAAAAGTGCTACTGGTTCCGATCGTCGCCCTAGTTATCGCCCTGGTGATGGTACTGGCCGACCCCTTTCACATCACGAGTGATACACAAAGCGACGCCGGCGACGAGTCTGCCAGGCAAGAACAGAGCGTGCAGCACGCCTTGTCCAAGGATACTTCCCGACCCGCCCAGGACGCCGCCCAGGACGCTTCTGCCGCCCGCTCAGAGAAAACCCGCTCCACGCGCGGTATTCCGGCGGGGGCAGGCCGCTACCCGCTTTGCCAGCCGGCCGACAAGCTAAAGCGCCTAGTAGATTCAGACAACAGAGTCGCCTTGTCCGTAGACCCCGCAGGGCATCTAGCCCTCTACGGCGACGCGAAGCCGGAGACCGGGGCTGCTACCGACCAGTCCTACGATTTCTTAACCGGGTGCCTCCCGCAGCTCACCTACGTCAACTACGCGAGCGTGTTGGTCGAGGGACACGGCCCCGTTCAAGCCGGGGCGGGCTCAGTCTCGGAAGAAACTACGAAGGGGGACGACGGTTCCCTAAAAACCGTCTTTACCTTCGAAGATGGTGTTCGCCTCGAACAACGGCTTCACCTGAAGCAAGACACGGTCGAGGCCGCTTACAAAATCTCCAACGATTCGCGGGAGCCCAAGAACGTCTCGCTGAGGACACTGGTAACGCCACCGCCGGTCAAGGAGCAAGGGGCTGAGGTTGATCACCCCCTCTTTCTTATTCCCGATGACGATGGCGGGCGGGCCGTCAACAGCGAGAGGGAGATAGATGGTGAACGGTTGTCTACCGTGGTCGTGCCTCGCAAGGACGCGCCGACGGGTTCCTCCGGCCGCCTTTCGTTCGAGGGGCGGAGGCCGGATCTCTACGGGTTCGCGGGCACGCTACGGCTCACGGCCACAGAATGGCGTCGCGCGCCGCAAGTCGACGAACCGCTGCCCCCCGCCTCTTCAGTGGCGGCTTACTGGCTCTACGAAGACCTCGGGCCCGGTGACTCGGCAGAGTTCGGTTATCAGTACGAGCCAGCCCCGCAGGCTGACGATCCGGGGTCTGAGTAGTGACCCAACAGGCCACACTCACCGGTGGCTCTGTCTCCGGTGGTTTCTCCGCGGGGGCGGCGTCGGATGCTGATCTAAGACTCTACCTCTCCAGAGCCGCCCGACGTCCCCTTCTGGAGCACCGCGCCGAAGTGGAGCTGGCCCGTAAAGCCCAAGGGGGTTGCCACCACTCGCGGCAGGCACTACTGGAGAGCAACCTGCGCCTGGTGGTCGCCGTGGCGAAGAAGTACCGGGGCATGGGGCTACCCTTCGACGACCTCATCCAGGAGGGCAATATCGGGCTGATGCGGGGCATAGACAAGTACGACCCGGAAACGGGTAATCGGCTGTCTACCTACGCGACCTGGTGGATCCGGCAGCGCATAACGCGCGCGATCGCCGACAAATCCCGCGTCGTGCGTCTCCCGGTACATTTCCGCGAGGGGCTGCGGCGGCTGACAAACGCCGAACGCGGCCTACAGCAGGATTTGGGCCGGGAGCCGACAGACGAGGAAACCGCCGCAGAGCTCTCACGCCGTTCCTCGAAAACCTCTAAGGTCTGGGATGCGGAGATGGTCCGCGAAGCCCGGCGCCGTTCAAGGGACGTCTTGAGCCTGGAAGCCCCGGTGGGGGGAGGTAGCGACAGCCACCAAGAAGGCTCGACCTCTAACCTGGCGGATTTTCTCGACGCTCCGGAGCCCAGCCCCGAGGAGTTGTTGGTCAACGACGAGCTATCCGACCACCTAAGACGAGCCCTGGAGCAGCTCCCCCATCGCGAGCGGGAGATCATCGCCCAGCGATACGGGCTCGGAGGCGAAGACCACCACACGCTGGAGGCGCTGGCCGAGAAAATGGGCTGTCGCAAACAGTGGATAGGCCAGCTCCAGCAACGGGCCGAAACCCTGCTCCGGGAGTATTTCGTGAACGTGGGGGCTATCCCTCATGCCTAGCGAGAAGCCGGCCTCGATGGGGGCTGAGGCTGCCGTCCGGGAGCGGGCATGACCGGCGCGACTCACCAGGCAGGCGCACTCCTTGCGGCCGGGCTCTACGCCCAGGTCATGGGCCTATCCCCCGCCCTGGCCGTTACAACTGCCGCCGGGGCATTTGCCGCAGCCCGGCTACCGGACATCGACGCCCCGCGCGACCCGGAAGATCCCCGGTGCTACGACCATCGCCGAGGACCGCATTCTCTGCTCCTAGCCGGCGGCGGCGTGTTGCTGGTTGCGCTGCTGGCGGTGGCGGCGTTCGGCTATCCTCCAACGCGACTGGGTGAGGGCGAACACCTGTTCTACACGCTGGTTCAGCTCTACCAGGGGTCTACCGGGAAGCTCGCGGCCGTCGTCGCCGTCGGTGCCACTCTAGGCTACCTCTCACACCTGTTGCTCGACCTCTTTACAACAAAGGGGATATGGCTCTTGCGGCCGGGAGGCCTGCGGCTGGCCTTGCCCGTAGTGAGAAAAGGTGGGTTGCCAGAACCGCTGGTGCTAATCACGTTCGCGTTCGCCCTAATACCAACACTCGTAATTCCTCTGCTCAAAGGGGTTGTCGAGGGGATTGTGTCCCTATGAAGGTCCCGTTATTTTCGGTTACGCTGGCACTCTTCTCTGTGGCCGCGGTCGTCCTCGCGGGCTCTCTTTCTGCGGCGCGATTGGCGCTTGTAGTCGCCCCCGGATTGCTCATCTTGCTCGCCGTAGCGTTTACGCCCAGGCCGTCGCTGGCGCAGGGGATCTACCTCCACTTCGCCTACCAAAAATCGTTGGGCCGCAAGATGAAACGCGTGAAGGAGATATTCTGCGAAGTCCTACGATAGACGACTCCAGGTCGGTTCGCACGTTAGAGGAGCTCCAGGGCCAGGCGAAACCTCAACAACCTGGTCTTGGAAGGGAGGACTTGGCCTTCGCGTTCTGCTTTGATGCTCTAGCGTCCTCAGGCACGATGGCCTTGCCGACTCTACATGGCCTGCTGTCTCCGTGGGGCTGGTCTCGCAACGCGCTCTGGTCCCGGCTGCACGAGCTACAACACGACGGCCTCGTCGTCTTGGATACCGAAGCAATGTCCGCCAAGCGCCAAAAGGTGCAGGTTCACGTGACAAGCGCTGGTAAGCAGCTCTCCAGCGGTTACGGTCTCGGGTCATACCGGCTCCGGGATCAGGATGCTGGATCTCAAGAATCCCGGCTACGGGGCCGCCTTCTCAGGCGAACGGCCCCGCGCCGTCAGCCTAGCGAATTCAAGAAAGGAAGTCCCATTGATGAACACGGATAGACACCCCGTCGAAGCCAATAGCATTGAGCTTTCGGAGAACGCTTTAGCAGTTCTCAAAAAGCGCTACCTCAAGAAAAATGAGGCCGGTGAGGCCATCGAGGAGCCTATAGATATGTTCCGGCGGGTCGCCGGTGCAATAGCCGAGGCGGAATCCTCTTTCGTCAAAGACCGCAGAGTAGCCCCAAAGAAGACCCGCGAGATCATCGAACAGAAGGAGCAGAAGTTTCTAAACATAATGCTCTCCAGGAAGTTCATGCCGAACTCGCCGACTCTGATGAACGCTGGCAGGGATCTAGGGCAGCTCTCAGCGTGCTTCGTGCTGCCGGTCGAGGACTCTATAGACGGTATCTACGACACGCTCAAGCACCAGGCAATCGTTCATAAATCAGGCGGGGGCACGGGATTTGGCTTCTCAAAGCTCCGCCCAAAGGGAGACCTGGTCAGCACTACGATGGGCGTCTCGAGCGGTCCGGTCTCGTTCATGTCGATCTATGACGCTTCCACGGAGCATATAAAGCAAGGCGGATTTCGCCGGGGTGCCAATATGGGCATCTTGCGGGTGGATCACCCGGATATCGAGGAGTTCATCACCTGCAAAAAGGACAACGACCAGATCAACAACTTCAACATCTCGGTCGCCATCACCGACGACTTTATAGACGCCGTAAAGCAGGACACGGACTTCGACCTGACCAACCCCCGCGACGGCGAGGTCGTAAAGACGGTCCGGGCGCGGGAACTTTTTAGGCAGATCGTGGAGGGCGCGTGGCTCAACGGCGAGCCGGGCGTGGTGTTTATTGACCGGATCAACGACGACAACCCGACGCCGCAATTCCCGATAGAAGCCACAAATCCTTGCAGTGAGGCCCACCTCCCCGCCTACGATTCGTGCAACCTCGGTTCGATCAACCTGGAGCGGTTCTGCGGGCGCGGCCCGGAGCGTCGGGCCGCTGCGGAAGACAGGGCTGCCGAAACGAATGGCCGCCTCGCAGCCAAAGGACTGCAGCATAGAGTTGTGCCGAGCGTTGGGCGGAAACCGGGTAACGGTAGGCCCGTGCCCGATGTCGACTGGGGCGGGCTCGCCGACACGGTAAAGACCGCCGTCCGCTTTCTTGACAACGTTATTGAGGCCAACCGCTACCCCTTGCCTGAGATCGAGGAGATGAGCCGTGGCAACCGCCGCATAGGCCTTGGCGTCATGGGCTTTGCCGACGCGCTTATAAAACTCGGTATCCCCTACGACTCCGAAGAGGCTCTCCACCTGGCCGAGAGCATCATGGAGTTCATCGACCTTATGGCCTGGGAGGCCTCCCGCGCGCTCGCAGAGGAGCGCGGCGTCTTCGACAATTGGGAAGACTCCCGCCACGCCGCGGGGCGTAAGTCCGGAGGGAAGGATGATCGGGTCCGCAACGCGACCGTCACCACCATCGCGCCGACCGGCACTATCAGCATGATCGCCGGTTGCTCCGGCGGCATCGAGCCTTTGTTTGCCGTCGCCTTCATGCGGCGCCAGGCGGACATGGAGATGCCGGACGTGAACCCCGAGTTCGTGAAGCTCGCCAGGGAGCGCGGCTTCTACTCCGAGGAGCTGATGACGAAGGTCGCAGAGCACGGCAGCGTGCGGGAGATACCGGAGATTCCGGAAGACGTCCGGGGCACGTGGGTTACCTCCCACGACATCTCTTCGGAGTGGCACGTCAAGATGCAGGCGGCGTTCCAGAAGCATACCTCGATGGGGATCTCCAAG
>JBHJHC010000100.1:0-46261 GCA_050331175.1 Rubrobacteraceae bacterium
GGGTCGAGTCATAGACTTCTGGATCGCTTTCTCAAACGTGGTCATAGTTGTCAGACGGCTCATCCGAGAGGGCTGGATGCGCTACCGCTGGGAAAGTCGACCTCCCCGCAAGCCATGACCTATTGGCGCAAGCTCTTAGAGGAAACGACAAACGGGAGCAGAACCCTTAGTATCTGCGCAGACTAGAATGACTATCAGGAGGTCTGCATGGAGAATGGGTGAGCGGGAACCACACCCGGACGCAATGCGCAACGCTAATCAGGCGCACATTCCCGAAGCGAAAATACGTGATTACGCTTTGAAGGACCCTGGCAAAAAGCGGCCGTTCAAAGCACTAGGGTTCGGATTGGCTGCACGCAATTGGGAAGCGCTTTACGACGCGATCCTGGAGGAGTTGCCGCACCACCCGGCTGTATTCAACAAGCGTAACGTGTGGGGCACCTACTTCGAGGTGGTGGTACCGGTGCGAGGACCGAACGGCAAGAAGGCGCCTGTGAGAACCTTCTGGATCTATGGAGTCGACGAAGACGTTCCGAGACTCGTCACTCTCTACATCGACACCGATGAGTGGGATCGTTGGGAGCGCGAACGCGGCGAGGGTACAGAAACCGTTTAGGTCATCGGGTGCGAGGTTATACGGCGGGAGCCGCATACACGTGGGCGGTAAGCACAGGCTCCGGGCGTCTCTGACCTTCGCGCGATGCTTGCTCGCGGCTGGAGGTCCGAAAGAGATCGAGAATCCGTCCGAGATCGGGCGAGTAAGTCACCAGGGCCTTGGTGCGGCCTGCCGGGTCAGCGTACTCTACTAGCAGAGCCGGCCTGGGACGCTCGAAGACCTCCACTACGATACCATGATCTCCAGCTTGCACTCCGGCTGCCTCGATGTGTTCGGGAGCTTCGATTTCATCCAGCACCTCGTAAACCGCATCGACGGTGGGGTACTCTGCGCTACGGATGTAAGGGTCTAGGTCTTCTCGCGCCTCGGCCTCGGCTCGTCCCGTATGCTTCCAATAGTGCAGACTGTTGAAGTCCGCACAGATTAGGCGTGTCCAAGGAGCCTGCCAAGCGAGCTCACCCGTGGTCGTGTCTATCTTCTGCTGAGGAGATGCGAACCCTATCGCGCCCCAGGGCCTCCCAGCGGTAATCTCAAGACCAATGTCTTTCTCGTTGCTAAGGGACTCTGCGAGGTCGCGAGCTGGGAGTTGGAACGGTGCAGCGAACTCATAGATGTCTCGGACGGCATCTGGCTCGGACGAGAACTTGAGCAGCACCTCGCCAGAGGTGTTCTCCGAAACGGTGATTTCCACCTCGACAGGGAAATGGACGACTACTACTCCATCCGTACCACCGAGCGTGAGAACACGCTTGTAGCCTTTGAGGTAGTCGGGCACCGCTTCGGAGAACACCTCTGGCCCAGACAGTCCCCTCCGAAGCTCGGAGAAGTAGGCACCATAGAACTCTTCTATCTGGCTGGGCAGCTCCTGTAGTTGCGCATAAAGATTGATGCTTTCGTCTCTCATCTCGATCCGAAGTTTACTTCAGACTCGGCTTTCGTGTGGGACCGTAGGGTCATTACTGTCTGTTCAAAAGCCATGTTTGGTCCTCTGCGAGAATCCTAAACGTACAAAATTCCCAAAATGGTGCCGTGACCCCTGATTACCCGGAATTGGAAGATCCTCGGAAATTCGATTCAGCGGTCTAGCAAACGCACCACGATCCCTCCTCGAGGCCGCAGGGTAACTAGAGGCTCGGGACGTACAGGATGATCTGGGACCAAGCGTACCCAAAATTTCTGGGCAACTTATCTTTGCGCGATGAATGTGGTCCGGGAGGATGGAGTCTGGTAGCGATGGTCACGCGCGCATTCGAGGGTGGACTCCACGTTGGTCGTGTGGCTCGAAGGTTCGCCAAGCTTGTACTTTGCTAGCTCGTAAGCGTTGAGGGCGTTCTGGGGGAGCGGTGTACTGTGCTCCCCCAAAACGAGGCGGGAATCAATGCCCGGAGGATCCGGACGCTCACTCCTGGCTCATCGCCGCGCTCTCCTCCAGCCCCAGCTTGGCCTCCATCTCCTCCAGCGGCACACCCTTGGTCTCGGGCATCACCTTGATGGTCCAGACGGCCATGGCCACACCGAAGACGAAGAAGACGCTGAAGGCGGCACCGCCACCCAGGGTGCTGGCGATCCAGGGGAAGGTCCACGAGACCGCGGCGGCGAAACCCCAGTGGGTCAGCGCCCCGAAGGACTGCCCGCGGGCCCGGATGGCGGTGGGGAAGATCTCGGAGATGAAGACCCAGATGACCGCGCCCTGCCCGAAGGCGTGCACCCCGACGAAGAGCACGAGGCTGGTGATCACCACGGCGCTCGTGATACCCGTGAAGTTGCCCGCGTACAAAAAGAAGGTTACGGCCAGGGTCCCGAGCGTCACGATGTACCCGGCAGAGCAGACCAGCATCAGGAAGCGCCGGCCCAGGCGGTCGATGAAATAGAGCGCGGCGATCGTGGCCAACAGGTTGGTGAGGCCGATGCCCGCGCTGTTCAGGAACGCCGCGCTCTCGCCGAGGCCGGCGCTCTGGAAGATGCGGGGCGCGTAGTAGAGCACCGCGTTGATGCCGCCGAGCTGGTTAAAGGCGGCGATGGCGAAGGCCAGCAGGATGATCTTGCGGTGGGCGCTGGTGAAGAAGCGGACCCTCGGAGAGTCCTCCTCCTTGTGCAGCTCCTCCTCGATCTCCTCGCGCTGGAAGCGGGCCTCTTCCTGGTCGGCCGACAGACGTCCGATCACCTCCCGGGCCTGCTCGTCGCGGCCGACCGACATCAGCCAGCGGGGACTCTCGGGCACCAGGAACAGCAGCAGGAAGAAGGCCGCCGCCGGCACCGCCTCGACCCCGAACATCCACCGCCACGCCGTCTCGTCGGGGAAGGTGCTGAGGATCACGAAGTTGGACACGTAGGCCAGCAAGATGCCGACGGTTATGTTGAACTGGAACAAACCAACCAGCCGACCCCGGTGCCGCGGTGGCGCAACCTCGGCGTTGTAGATCGGGGCGACCGAGGTAGCCGCCCCGACCCCCACCCCGCCGATAAAGCGGAAGAATATGAAGAGCAGCCATTCCGTCGACAGGGCGCTGCCCAGGGCGGACACGATGTACAAGAGGCCGATCGCGAACAGGACCGGTTTGCGGCCGTAGGTGTCGGCCGGTTTGAACAGGCCGGCATACGCGGCACCGATGACGGTGCCGATCAGGGCCGTGGCCACCGTGAAGCCCAAACTAAATCCGGCCAGGTCGAAGACCCGGGTCAGGTCACTGGTCGTCCCGGAAATGACGGCGGTGTCGAACCCGAAGAGCAGGCCACCGAGGGCGGCGATGATGGCGCTCCGGATAACGAGCGGCTGCATAACCAGTACCTAGTGGGCCGTTAACGCCGGTATCACGACGAGCGTGCCCGCGGCGCCACTATTGCCATCGCTGATACAGTGACGAGCATCAACCACACTTGCGAAACCCCGAGCCGATCCGGACTCCTCAACGAAATGTTGCCGGTCTTCGTCCACAGCACCCCCAAGTTGTCGCCGTTGGGTATGAATTATCAGAACAAGTTGAATCTCTGTCAAGCAGGTGGTTTGTTCGACGGGAGTTGGGGGATGTTAGCCGCCGAAGAGGCGGGACCAGAAGCCGCGGCTCTTCATGACCTTGAGTTCGGCTTCGAGGCGGGTACGTTCTTCGGCCAGGGCGGATTTTTCTTCGGCCAGTTTCTGGTGTTCTTTGGTGAGGCGTTCGCGGTCGGCTTCGAGCCTGGCTTTCTCTTCCTCGAGGGTGGAGATGGTTTTCTCCTGGAGCTCCCGCTGGAACTCTATGAGGTTGAGGCGTTCGATCTCCCCCCACAAACGATCCATCTCGACCCGGGCGGCGTCCCGTTCCTGCCGGATCTCCTCCATCTGCCGGTTGCGTTCTTCCAGGCGGGTCTTGTAGTCCTGGCCCTGCTGGAGCAGGCGCTCGTAGCGTTCGAACGGGACGGCGGGCAGGCGAGGGTTCTCGGAGGACTCGTCTCCGACTACCTCGCCCTCGAAGACCTCCTCCTCGGCGTCTTCGACCTCCAGCTCGCGGGCTAGCTCCTCCACCTCAGAGAGCCGGAGAAGCCGGTTTCCGTTCGCGTCGGGTTCGGCGCCGAGGCGGCCCTGCTCGATGTAGCGCCGGACATCCTCCGCCGGACGGCCCAGTACCGCTGCGGCCCCGTTGATCCCGATGCGCTCTTCGCTGGGGTTCATATCCCCGCATTCTACTTTAGCCGCCGCCCGTCATCCATCCGGCGCGGGAACTGCGGCCGGCACCCGGGAACCGGGGACGTCAGGCTTTCTTAACCTGCCCGTCCTCGACCTGGATCGGGATCTCCGGCAGCGGCTGCTGCGCCGGGCCGTTCACGACCTTGCCCCCGTCCGCCGGGTCGAAGAGGGAACCGTGACAGGGACAGGCGAGCTCGCCCGTATCCTGCTGGTATTCGACCGTGCACTGCTGGTGGGTGCAAACCGCCGAGTAGGCCGCGAAGTCGCCGTCTTCGAGGTGGACCAGGACCGCCGGCTGTTCGTCGTTGGTAAACGGCTTCGCCGAGTTGGTCGGAACCTCCGAAGTTTGGGCAATAGCTTCGGAAGACCGCTCCGATCCGGAGGAAATCGTTTCGTCGCCGCCCGAGGTAGCTGTGTTGCCGCCCCCCGAGGCGGAGTCGTCGCCGCCTCCACCCGACTCACCACCGCCGCCGCAAGCCGCCACCACCGTGGCACCAGCGGCGCTCACGCCGATCGCGGCCCCCAGCCGGATAAACCTTTTACGCGAGATCCCTTCTTTCAAAACGCTCTCCTTGGTCGATTGCCACAGCTTCTATATTTTGTATACGCAGCCCGACAAATCTTGGTTTAGTCATCCTCTGAACATCGTCCGTACGTATACTGACATATACAGCTATCGTACACTCCTCAGGAGGTGCTTTCGATGAAGGGTATGGCGTGGGTGCGGATCCTGGTCGGGGCCGTCTGGATCAACGGCGGCATAGAGAAGCTGCTCAACCAGGACTTTCCCCAACAGTTCACCTCCAGCCTGGAAGCCGGAGGCTTCGTCTCCCAGGCCCCGCCCTTCTTCCAGTCGTTCATGGAAGACTTCGTGATCCCCAACTCGGGTCTCATCGCCCAACTCGTGCGACTCGGGGAGCTCTCGCTGGGTATAGCCCTGATCCTGGGTCTCCTCACCAACCTTGCCGCCATCGGCAGCATGGTCTTGAGCCTCGCCATCATGCTCTCGCAGGGCGGCGTGAGCCTGGGCACCGGCCTCGGCGCCCCCCAGTTCCTGACCATCAACCTCGTTCTGGCGCTCCTGTCGGCGATCATCCTGTTCAGCGCCGCCGCCAAATCGCTCTCCGTAGACTCCGCCATCGCCCGGCGGCGCCCGAACCTGTCGTTACTCCTCACCAACAGCCGCCAGGACCGTTAACCCCGACACCCGACAGCTCCCTTCGCCGATTTTCCGGGAACATCCCGAAAGTCCCTGGCTGGCATATAATCTGTTTCGTCGGACGATAAACTCGGCCGGTAGAGACCAGGAGTCTCGTCCCAAATCTTGGGCACCAGGGGCGGGAGGAGTCAGTGGTGCAACCGGCTACCCGAAACTTTCGATAGGTGATCGATCCTTGCGCCGCAAAGAACGGATGGAAGGAGAGCTAAGAGGTTGAAGGGCAAACCTTTAGGAAGACGCGCAGGGTGATGCGCGAAGCGCGGCCCACCGGTACGGGGCCGGTCGTCGTCGAAGGCGAGGAAATATGTTGAGAAGCGCTTACGTCAAGGGGGCGTTGCTGGCCCTGGTGATAATAATCCTGGCGGTCGAAGCATACTTCGTGTACCGTTATTATGATCGGTACTATGGCGTTAGCCCGGCTCCGGACGCCGCCAGCATCTCTTCTTCCCAAGGGACCACCGCCGTCGCCCCCGAGGCTGCAGGTTCCACGGCGCAGTATGCGGTAGAAGAAGCAACCATCGAGAAGACGGATGAGGAGGATCAGGATACTGAGTTCGCCCACACTTCTACCCCGGAGAACATCGTGGACAACAGTACCTACTTGGATCACCCGTCAACCACCGGGAATCCGGACGCGATCCTGCTGGTTACACAGGATCCGGACACCGTTGCCAATCCCCGCCCGATAGGCGTCTGGTACGACGTGAACCGGGGCGGCAAGTGGGCTGTCTTCAACCAGGACCTCGCTCCCATGCCGGAGGGGGTTACCTTTAGCATACTCCTCCCGGGGGATAGCGCGGACGTAACCGTTCACCGGGCCACCCCCGAAAACACCGTGGATAACGTGACGTACCTGGATCACCCCAAAGCCAACGACAACCCGGACGCCGTACTCTCGGTGACCCCCAACTGGAATCCAGGAGGCGGTAACGGACTCTACAACAACCACTTCGTCGACGTCCGATACGATGCCGACGAAGAAAGATGGACGATCCTGAACGAGGACGGCGCACAGATGCCCTCGGAGGCCGCCTTTAACGTGCTTTTCTCAGCTAGCGCCGGTTAGATCGGGTGGGCACGTCGGGCACTAATTCCAGAAAGGAACCTCCGGAGGTTCCACTTCCGGCCGGAGCCGGCTACCCTCGGGCACTCTCTCGTCGAGGGCCTCGCAGTCAAAGTAACCTCCCGCGAGTCCTAGAGAATCGTCTTCTTGCCGGAGCAGCAGGCACCGCGAGTAGCCGTCCTCCCAGGTTACCGTTACTACCGAGATAGATTCCTCACCGGGTAGCGCGAGCGTGCGTTCGCGGCGCTCCAGGCCTTCGATCTCCCCGTGCCGGAGGGCGAGCGCCTCGGTCCGGGCCAGCCACTCCCCCACCCCGCTCTCGTCCGTGAAGATCAGGGCTGCCTCGTCGTAATCGTCCTCGCTCATGGCTTCCATCCAGAACTCTACGGGCGAGGTGCCGGCCGACCTGACCAGGGCTACCACCGCGAGGACCAGGGCCACAAAGAGCAGAATAAAAAGCGCGGCAACCGGCGGATCCAGCCTGCTCGAAGCTCTCATAGATGGCAATTATAACTGCAAGCCCACGCGGCCTGCAGTTCGAGACTCCTACAGGAACCCTGGTACCAGCTCTCCTTTTACGAGATCCGGGTGGTGCTCGCGCTCGCGGACGACGGCCCAGCGGTCGCCTTTGACGAGGACTTCGGCGGGCCTGCGGCGGGAGTTGTAGTTGGAGGCCATCGAGAAACTGTAAGCCCCGGCGCTCATGATGGCCAGCAGGTCTCCCTCGGCGGCGTCGGGCAGTTCCCGGTCGCGGGCCAGGTAGTCTCCACTCTCGCAAACGGGACCGACGAGGTCGGCGGGTGAGGTGGTTCCGTTGCCGTTCACGGAGAGTATTTCGTGGTGCGCGCCGTAGAGGCTCGGCCGCAAGAGGTCGTTCATGCCCGCGTCGGAGACTATAAAGTCTTTGTCGCCGCTCTTTTTGCGGTATATGACGCCGGTCAGCAAGGCTCCGGCGTTTCCGGTGATGTAGCGGCCCATCTCGCAGAGGATCCTGGTGCCGGTGGCCTCCAGCGTCGGCCGTACCGCGGCTATCAGCTCGGCGGGCGTGATGGTCTCCTCGCTCCCGTAGCTGATACCGAGGCCGCCCCCGATATTGAAGTAGCGGATGTCGAAGCCTCGGCTCTTTAGCTCGTGCACGAGGCCGGCGCTCTTCTCGACCGACTGCGTGTACGGGGCGAGCTCGGTGATCTGGGACCCGATATGCTGGTGGACCCCGATCAGGTCTATACACCGGCTCTCCGCTATCCGCCCGGCCAGCTGCAGGGCGTCTTCGACGGGGATGCCGAACTTGTCCCGCTGGCGTCCGGTGGAGATGTGGTCGTGGGTTCCGGCATCTACGTCGGGGTTGACGCGCAAGGCCACGCGGGCGCGCTTGCCGTGCCGGGTGGCCAGTTCGTTTAGACGCTCCAACTCGGAGGCCGACTCGACGTTGAAGAGCAGTATCCGCTCCCCGAGACCCGCCAAAAGCTCGTCTTCGGTCTTGCCAACCCCGGCGAAGACTACCTTCTTGGGATCAAAGCCCGCCCGCACCGCCCGGTAGAGCTCGCCGCCACTCACGATGTCCGCCCCGGCCCCGAAGGAAGCCAGCGACCGCAAGACGGCCAGGTTGCCGTTGGCTTTGACCGCGTAGCAAACTAGGTGGTCGAGGCCGGAGAAAGCCTCATCCAACTCCCGGTAAGCTTTCTCCAGCGCGGCGTGGCTGTAGACGTAAGTGGGGGTCCCAACACTCCGGGCTATCTCGGAGAGTGGGACCCCTTCGCAACAGAGCCCGCCGTCCTCGTAGTGAAATTCTTCCAAAACCTGCCTCCTCGCTTCCCCGCGCCGCTATAGCATCTGTTATATTCTGGCCCCGGTAAACAGAGCCCGTAGAGAGAATATACCCCTTGTTGGACCTCGACGCGACACGTTATGGACAGACCGCTTAAATCCGCCGAAAAATCTACGCCCCCGCTCCTGCTGAACCCCGTGCTGGAAAACGGCGGAGAGTATCCGCTGCTCAAGATGGACGAGCGCCGCCGGGAGCTGGAGGACCGCGGGGCAGAGCTCTTTGACTTCGGCACCGGGGATCCCCGCGAGCCGACGGCCCCGAGGATCCGGCAAGCCCTCGCCGATAGCATCCCCGAGACCAGCCAGTACCCGAACGTCGCGGGCAGGCCCCGGCTCCGGGAAGCGTTCTGTGGTTGGGCGGAACGCCGCCACGGCGTCGTTCTCGACCCGGAGACCGGAGTCCTGCCCGCCGCGGGCTCCAAGGAAGCTATCTTCCACGCGCCGCTGGCCTTTTTGCACCCGTCCCACGCCCGGCGGGGCGTCGCGTACGGGACGCCAGGCTATCCGGTCTACGAGCGCGGGACGCTCTTCGCGGGCGGCGACGCGCTGCCGGTACGGCTGAGGCCGGAAGACGGCTTTCTGCTACCGGTAGAGAAGGTGAACCCGGAGAAGACGCGGGTGCTCTGGATCAACTACCCCCACAACCCGACCGGCGCAACGGCGACCTACGGGTATCTGGAACGGGTCGCGGAGTTCTGCCGCGAACACGACGTGCTGCTCTTCTCGGACGAGTGCTACAACGACATCTACTCCGGCGATCCACCACCCTCTATCCTGGAAGTTACCCGCGAACGCACCCTGGCCTTCTGCTCCCTCTCCAAGCGTAGCGGCATGACCGGCTACCGGTCGGCGATGATGGCCGGGGATCCCGAACTCATAGCCGCCCTCAAAAAGCTCCGTCCCTCCGTCGGCGTCGCGTCGCCCGCGTTCGTGCAGGAGGCCGCCGTCGCCGCCTGGTCGGATGACGCGCACGTCGACGAGCGCCGCCGCGTCTTCGGGCGGAAGCGGGCGTTGTTCATGGAGTTCTTCCGGAGAGTGGGATTGGAAGTCCTACCCACGAAGGCGAGCTTCTATCTGTGGGTAGCGGTCCCGGACGGTAATGACGAAGCATATGCCATCAAGCTACTGGAGAAGGGGATCGTGGTCGCGCCGGGAAGATCTTTCGGTCCCGGCGGCGAGGGTTACGTGAGGGTCGCGCTCGTGCCGGGGCTGGAGGAGTGCCGGCGGGCCATAGGCCTGTGGGAGAGGTTGGTCTAGCCGGGGGTTCAGCCCTCACGGTGGGCGCCACTTTGCCGGAGGCGAAGTTCAAGAAATCCCGGCCAAAAACCCCCGGACTGCACCGGATACCTCGATCAGGGCCTCCCGCGAAGCCCGGCTGATGCCTACGATGTGGCAGAAGCCGTGTATGAGGCCCGGAAAACGCCGGAGCGCGACCGGCACGCCCGCGGCCCGCAGGGCCCGGGCGTAATCCTCGCCTTCGTCCCGCAAAGGGTCGAAGCCCGCCGTCACGACGAACGCGGGTGCCACGTCCCCAAGGTCCCTGGCGTAGAGGACGGAAACCCGCGGGTCTGCGGGATCGGCGGCGGCAATATATTGTTCGGCAAACCAATCCATCAGCCCGCGGGTGAGCAGGAACCCGCCCTGGAATAGCTCGCGGGAACGTGTGTCGCTCGTCGCGTCGGTGGAGGGATACAGCAACACCTGCAGGGCCGGCGCCGGACCCCCGTCCAGGGCCGCCTGCCAGGCTGCAACCGTCGCGATGTTGCCGCCCGCGCTATCACCGGCTACGGCTATCCGGGCCGGATCGGCGCCCAACTCTTCCGCGTGCGCGATGGCCCAGCCCAGGGCCGCCCGGCCATCGTCGACCGCCGCCGGGAACGGGTGCTCCGGCGCGAGCCGGTAGTCTACGGAGAGCACGCGAGCCCCGGCGTGGCGGCAGAGAAGGCGGCACGGCACATCGTGGGTCTCCAGATCACCGACTACGAACCCGCCGCCGTGGAAGAACAGGATCAGGGGTCGAGGGAGGCCTTCCTCCTCGGGCGAATAGAGCCGCCCGGCGAGCGGCCCGGCGGCGCCGTCCACCGTGAGGTCGCGCACGGCTCCCACGGAAACGGGTGGGCCGCCCGAGACGGCGACCTGATCCCGGAACACCCTCCGCGCCTCGGGTGGCCGGAGAGATTCCAGGGGCGTCGCGCCCCGGCGCTCCAGCAAAGAGAGGCTGAGTTGTATTTCGGGTTCCAGCGTTTGCCCGTCCACGCGCACGGGCGGTTTCCCCGAGAGCCGAACCTGGACCTTCGGCGGCAGCGCGGACAGCCAGCGGGCGACGCGGAACTCGTGCCGCTGGCGGGCAGCCAGGCCGGTTTTCGGCGCGGCCCCGACCTTCAGGCCTTTCCCGCCCGGACCGTCCGTACCTGGTAGTGCTCCGCGTCGAAGCGGCGCAGCAGGCGCCGAAAGCCCCACATCGTTCGGGGCCACATCAGGCTCGGCTCTCCGCCCTCGTCCAAATACCAGCTCTGGCAGCCGCCCCGCGCCCACACGGTCTCGTCGAGGTCGTTGCCGGCCCAGGCCATGTAATGGTCCTGCGCGTCGGCCCGCACCTCGACGCTCGATAGGTTGTTTTCGTCCATAAACCGCAGGGCGTCCATAATGTAAGCTGTCTGGGACTCGGCCTTCCAGATCATGGACCCGTGCCCGGAACCGGTACCCGGCCCGCAGACGTTGAAGAAGTTTGGGAAACCCGCGACGGCCGTGGCCCGATGGAACCGGGGCCTCCCGCCCCATACCTCGTCTATCGAACGGCCTTCGCGGCCCTTGATGCGCTTGTAGATGGTCGGGGCCGTCGTGTCGTAGCCCGTCGCGAAGACGATGGTGTCTACCTCGCGCTCGGTGCCGTCCTGGGCGACGATGCTGTGTTCCCGGATCTCGCGTACCCCGCTCGCCACGAGCTCTACGTTGGGCTCGTCCAGCGCGGGATAGTAGTCGCTGGTTATGAGGACGCGCTTGCAGCCGATCTCGTAACCCGGCCGGAGCTTGGCGCGCAGCTCCGGGTCTCCCACTTGACCTTCGAGAAAAGCGCGGGCCCTCGCCTCGAAGAGCCGGCGGACGAGGTTGTTGCGCCGGATCATCCGGTAGTTCAACAGGTCTCGGACGAGGTACTGGCCCGTCCGGTAGAGCCTGGTGAGCGCCGGGAAAGCGCGCAGCACGCGCTGCTCGAAATCCGGGATGTCGCGGTCCGGGCGCGGCACGACCCATCCGGGCGTCCGCTGAAAGACGACGAGCTTTTTCGCGAGCGACTGGAGCTCCGGGACGATCTGGACCCCCGAAGCACCCGTTCCGACGACGGCTATGCGGCCACCGGCGAGGTCGTGCTCGTGGTCCCAGCGGTTGGAGTGAAATATCTTGCCCCGGAAACGGCCCAATCCCTTGACGTCCGGGTAGATGGGCTCGGTGAGCGGCCCGGCACAGGAGACCAGGACATCGGCCTCCAGCCGCCGGCGCGTGGTGGTTATGCGCCACAAGCTTTCTGCGTCGTCCCACCCGGCGTCGAGAAGTTCTTCGTTCAAGGAGATCCAGGGCCACAGTTCGTGGTCATCGGCAACCGACTCCAGATACTCCTGGATCTGCCACCCCGGGGAGAAAGACCGGGCCCAGCCCGGGTTCGGCGCGAAGGAGAGCGCATACAGGTGCGAGGGCACGTCACACGCCACGCCGGGATAAGTGTTGTCCCTCCAGACACCGCCGACGCTCTCGCCTTTCTCCAAGACGACGAAGTTGTTTTCCCCCTGCCGACGCAATCGCCCGGCGATGGAGAGCCCGCTGAATCCGGCGCCGATTACCACCACCCGCAGGTGGAGCCCGTCGCGCCCGTCGGCGCCCGCTACTACCGGGGAGATACCGCTGGTTGTCACGCAGCCGCTCCTCCTCGCGGGTGGCCCACCGACACCGGTTGCATTGTATAGCACACCCTCGGAGGCCGGCAGCCCAGATAGCATGAGGCCCAGCTCCAGGCAGCGCTGTTCCCATAGGGGGAGTCCCCTAACCATCCTCCAAGTAGGCTGCACAAACCTCGCCGTCAAGCTTGAGAGGTTGGGAAACCGTTGATGACGAAAAGGTCCCAAAAGTTCGTGAGTCTAGGCCCGCCGGGCCAGGAAGACGCCGACTAGAATCACCGTGGCCCCCGCAAGCTTCTCAACGCCCAGGCCTTCGACGAGCAGCAATACGCTGAAGGCGAGCCCGAAGAGCGTCATCAAGTACATGTACACCAGCACCTTGTTCGCCCCAAGCCGGGAGACGTTGGCCTGCCAAGCCGCTACGGCGAAGCCGCTTGAGAGCACGGTCGAGTAGAGGGCCGCTGTCCAGGACCTTGCGCTAACAGATCCCCACTCTACGGAGGAGAGCGGCTCGGAGAGGCCCGGGAAGCCGGTCAGTGCTAGCGGGAGCGCCGCCGCGCCGCCGAGTAGCATGGTCCACCCCGCCACAACGAGCGGGTCGAAACGCCTCAGGACGGGTAGGGAGAGCACGGCGTAGGCGCCCCACGAGAAGGCGCTCAAGCACACCAGCAGGTCGCCTCCCACAGACGCCTCCTCCGTCCCTAAGCCGCCGCTCACGACGAGGGCCACACCCGCCACGGCGAGACCCAACCCCAATGCGCCTTGCCAGGAGCCGCGTTCGAGGCCGGGCGCGACACCGAGCAGTAGCCCCCACCCGGGGGCGGTGGCGAAGATGAGCGAGGCGTTTGAGTCGCTGGTAAGGCTGAGTCCCACGGTGTAACCGACCTGGTTGAGGAAGATGCCCACGAGCCCCAGGCCGAACATGACGAGCAGGTCCCTTGCACCAAAGCTGGTCCCACCTTTGTTTCCGAGTGGGTCTCTGTAAGACGCAGAAGGAGCAAGAGCAACAGTCCCGCAAGTATGTACCTGCTTGGCATGAGCACCAGCGGCGGGATGCCTTCAAGAGCGTACTTGACTGAGACGAAGTTCGTACCGACAAAAAGGGCGGACAGGAGCAGCGCGGTTTCGGCGAGCGTCGCATTCCTTTTGGCGTTGTCCTTCGCACCGCCGGAGGCTGCGAGCTCCTCTCGCTCCGTCATCCCGGCGGGTGCTTCGGAGGCATTACCGACGCTACGCTTGGCATGCGTCCAATCTTACGCCCCGGTCGTTCCAGGCGCAGCCGGACGCCGTGCATCTCGGCTACCGCCTGGATCACCTCCGCCGGCGAAGCCGGGAAGAGTTCTAGAACCTTCTTCGGTCCTGACGGGTGCGAGAGAAACCGTTTGCAGAGTAGTTGCGCAGACTTCTTCTACATCATCTCCGACCGCGGATACGTCCGCGCGGCACACGAATAGCCTGCGCCCCGCAGTCACTACCTCCCCACGAGCCACGAGCTTCGCGCCTTGAGCCGGCGTGAGGAAGTTGACCTTGTACTCGACGGTGAGTACCTCGCGGTCTGGAGACGCCAGGGTCATCGCCGCGTATCCGCTTGCCGTGTCGGCTATAGCGCCAATAACGGCCCCGTGAAAGTAGCGATCCTGCTGGGTGATCTTTTCGCTGAACGGCACCTCTACAACGCAGAGTCCTTGTCCCAGGTCAACGAGCTCAGCTCCCAGGGTTTTCATTAACCCTTGGCGGGAGAAGCTGGCCCGCACGCGCTCGGCGACGGCCGGGACACAGGGGGCTCCAGACGAATATCCTGTATTCTCGCTCATTGCCCCTCACTTTGTTCCTCTCTTTGTCTGGCTCTGTCTGGCGGAGAAAGATGTACTCTTCCCTGCTCGGTACGCTCCTCGATAGCGCGCAGCACGGCGACCATGTCAGTCTCGGCGAGGCCGAGTTCAAGGGTTTCGCCGTAGAGCGCGTGGCAGATGTCTAGCAGGGGAGAAGCTATGTCTGCCTCGCGCGCCGCGTCGACGATCAGCTGGTTGTTCTCTAGAACGTTGGCGATCGAGGCCTGGACGGCGAAGTCGCGGCCGACCAACTTGGGAGCCTTCACCCGCGAGACGTCGCTCGCCATAGGGCCTGCGTTAAGCACGGCCACGAGCAAGCCGAGGTCGAGCCCCTGGCACCCGGCGAAGTGCACGGCCTCTGCGAGACCAGTGATGAGGGCAATAAGGAACACGTTGACCGAGAGCTTCATCAGGAGCGCGTTGGGCACTGCTCCACAGACTATGGTTTCCTGACACATTGGGCCGAGGAGGGGGCGGA
Organism: Rubrobacteraceae bacterium; assembly: GCA_050331175.1. Classification (GTDB taxonomy): domain Bacteria; phylum Actinomycetota; class Rubrobacteria; order Rubrobacterales; family Rubrobacteraceae; genus SIRX01. The sequence goes on from JBHJHC010000100.1 coordinate 14,590, forward strand.
CCACCTCCACTACTGACTCCTGGCCGGCGAGCATCGCGACGAGCTTGCCGGCCTCCGCCGGCTCGCGCGAGCCGGAGACCGGAGCCTCGACGTAAGAGCCGCCCGCCGCCCGAATGTCGGCCTCGAGCCCGTGCGAATAGGTCGGAGAGGTCGTGCCCATCTGCACGATCGTGCGGCCCTTTACTTGCTCGCTAAACGTGAAAGTGCTGCGGCCGAGGACTGCGTCCACGGCCTCATCGTCGGCCAGCATAAGGATGATCACGTTGGCTCGCCAAAATATATCGGCGGCATCGGCCGCGACCGCTACTCCGGCCGCTTCAAGCGACCGGCTCTTTGAAGGCGTGCGGTTCCAGACCAGCAACGGCGTTTCAGCTTTGGCGAGGTTGAGCGCCATCGGTTCGCCCATGCTGCCGAGGCCGATAAATCCGACGGGGCCCGATGAAGTCTCTGTCACGATGTTCTACCTTTCTGATCTTCCTCCGAGGCGCCGAAAGCGTGCCGAATGAAACGCTCGACGACTCTCCTAACTGAACGCCCTTACCGTAGCGGTGGCTACCACGGCCAGGGCGACGACCAGGAGCACCGGGGCCCTCAGCGCGAGCGCTACAGCGGCGACCGCCACGCCGGCAGCCCTCGCGTCGAGCACGAGGTTTCCGTCCTCGCTGAAGGTTTGCGTTACCACCAGCGCCGCGAGCAGCGCCGGCGCCAGCAGGGCGATCAGCGAGCTCGTCCATCCGGGTAGCTCCCGGCCCCCAACGAGTACGGGACCCGTGGCCTTTATGGCCGCGCTGGCCAGGGCCACGACGACGATCGAGATCCAGAGCGCACTCACGGGCGGCCCCGCAGGTTGAGAAGGCCGAGAAGAGCGGCCGCGCAGGCGGCGATCACCGGCACGCCGGCCGGCGTGAACGGGACGAGCGCGATCGCCAACGCCGCGCCGAGAAGCGACACCGCCACCGCCCGGCCGCCCCCGCGCAGCTCGGCTACCAGCAACGCGAGGAAGAAGGCGGGAAAGATAACGTCGAGCCCCAAACGCTCGGGATCCCCGATAAAGTCTTCGGCCAGAACCCCGATTGCGGTGCCCCCGACCCAGGCCGCGTATTGTGGAACGGTCGCGCCGATAAAGAACTCGCGGGCAAAGCGCCCTCCGCCGCGGTTGGCCAAAGCCCAGGAGGCATCTACCAACGCCTGGCCCTCCAGGGCTCGTCTCAAAGGTCCGCCTTTCAGAAACGGCGCTATGGCAACCCCCATCGGTAGGAAGCGGGCGTTCAACAACACGGCGGCCACTACAGCCGGGAGCACCGTTCCACCGGCGCCCAACACGGCCGCCACGGCGAACTGCGCCGACCCCGAGAAGACTATGACCGAGAAGACGATGGGTGCCACGACACCCCAGCCCAACGAGCGGGCCAGGACCCCGAATGAGATCCCCAGTGCAACCACCGCCACGACAAACGGCATCGCCGCCCGCGCCCCGGCCAGGTACCCATCACCGTGTTCGCCAGCCCCGTTCGTACCGTCGTGCATCGTCCTCTCTTTCGTCAAGACCTTGTCCTGGTCTCCGGTCGTGGTGCCATCCCGGCCCGAAACCCTCCAGCTCCAACCAGGTTAAGGCAGGGTACCGCCCCGATAAACGGCCAATCGTGTAATGGATGTTGTTTCGCCCGGATCCCGGCGGCACAATATTCATTATGGACCTTTTCACTATAGACCTCGATAGACCGGACGGCCAGCCGATGTATCTCCGGTTGGCAACCGGGATCATGGCGGCCATCGAGCGCGGCGAGCTTGCCGCGGAAGAGAAGCTGCCCTCCGAACGAGAGCTCGCCTTGCGTCTCGGCGTTAGCCGCACGACGGTGGTGGGCGCATACCGGGAACTGGAGTCGCGCGGCCAGGTAGGCCGCGGGACGTTCGTAAGCGCGGTAGGTATCGATGGCCTGGGTGATGGCTACCGCCCGCTGGACGCCCCGTTCGCCTGGCGGGGCAAGGTGTCGCTCAGCTCGCGCCGGGCCTTGGACCCGACCCTCCGCACGCTGGTGCGGCATACGGGGCCGGAGGTGATCTCCCTGGCCGGAGGGGTTCCGGCCCTGGATCGCTTCCCGGCGGCGGCGTACCGGCGGCTGATGGACCGGGTCCTCCGCGAAGGTGGGCAAGAGGTATTGGGTCTGTTGCTGTCGGAAGGCGTTCCAAAGTTGCGGCGGGCAATCGCCGCGCGGTCGGGAGCGCGGCCGGAAGAGATACTCGTGACCCACGGGGCCCAGCAGGCGCTGGACCTGATCTCGCGGTGCCTGCTAGATCCCGGCGATACCGTCGTTATGGACCGCCCGGGCTACGTGGGCGCCCTGGAAACCTTCCGGGCGGCCGGGGCGAACCCGGTAGGCTGGTGCGTCGAGAGGGCCGACCCGGGCGAGCTCGAGGATTTGATCCTGCGCTACAAACCCAAGCTCCTCTACACGAACCCGACCTTCCAAAATCCCACGGGCCGAACGCTCCCGCCGGCGACCCGCGAGGAAGTTCTGAGGCTGGCCTCCCGCTACCGGCTCCCGGTAATAGAGGATAACGCCTACTCGGAACTGCACTTCCGCAGCCCCGCGCCGGACGCCCTCTACAAACTCGACCGTGAGGGGCTCGTGGTCAGGGTCGACAGCTTCTCCAAGACGCTCGGGGCCGGCCTCAGGCTCGGGTGGATAGCCGCACCGGAAGACATAGTGGACCAGCTCTCCCTCATAAAAGCCCACACCGATCTCTTTACCGCCGGCCCGTCACAACTTGCCGTCGCCGACATGCTGTTTTCCGGTCTCTACGATGCCTTCCTCGAAGATCTCAGGGTCGAGCACCGGCGGAGGCACGAGGCTCTGGTAAGCGCCTTGCGGCGACACGTATCTCCCGGCACGCTCTCGTGGCGGCCCGCCGAGGGAGGGCTATACCTCTGGTGCCGCGTCGCCCCTGATATCGACACCCGAGACCTGGTCCAAAGGGCGGCTACCCTTGGAGTGACTTTCGTGACCGGGGAGCCTTTCTACGGCGATGGGACAGGCAAGCATCGTTTGCGGCTCTGCTTCTCCAGTTCGTCACCCGGAGAGATCGAGGAGGGCGTTCGCCGCCTGGCGGGGGTCGTGGTTGACGAACGGGCGGGCCGAACGAAAACGCGACATCTCGGCACCCATCCCCTGGTATAGTGCCACTTTCACGGCTAAGTTTGGGAGCTTAAACCAGGAATGGCAGGTATATAGAGATGACGAAAGAGAAAATAGAAGCCGCGTTCGACGATAGAGGGCTCTTGGAGGACCCGGATCATCGGCAGGTTGTTTTCGAAACGATTGCCGCCCTGGACGCGGGCGAGTTGCGGGTGGCGGAGCAGAAGACCGGCGGTTGGGAGTCCAACGCCTGGGTGATGAAGGCGATCAACCTGTACTTCTCCCTCGCCGAGATGCAGACTATCGAGTCCGGGCCGTTCGAGTACCACGATAAGATCCCCACGAAGCGCAACCTCGCCGAGGCCGGCGTTCGCGTCGTGCCGCCGGGCACGGTGCGCTACGGCGCTTTCGTCGAACCGGGCGTCGTGGTCATGCCGGGATACGTGAACATCGGGGCCTACGTCGGGAGCGGCACGATGGTGGATACCTGGGCAACGGTCGGGTCGGGGGCCCAGATCGGCCGGAACGTTCATCTCGCCGGCGGCGTCGGTGTCGGGGGCGTGCTGGAGCCGCCGGGCGCGATGCCCGTCGTGATAGAAGACGGGGCGTTCGTCGGCTCCCGGTCCGTCGTCGTCGAGGGTGTGCGGGTCGAAAAGGAGGCGGTGTTGGGGGCAAACGTGGTGCTCACCGGCTCAACCCAGATCGTGGACGTTACCGGCGACGAAGAGGTGGTTTACAAGGGCCGCGTTCCCGCCCGCTCCGTGGTCGTCGCCGGGACCCGCGTGAAGGAGTTCCCCGCCGGCTCCTACCAGCTCCAGACCGCGCTCATTATCGGGCAACGCCGCGAATCAACGGACCAGAAAACCTCTCTCAACGAAGCCCTCCGCACCTTCGGGGTCAACGTGTGAGGCGGCGGCTCCTCGAAAACCTGCTCTGGTTTCTGGAATACCCCAGCGTTACCGGCGACGAGGAGTGGCTCTGCGACGATCTGGAGGCCCGGATAGCGGCGGCGGGCTGGAAGATAGAGCGGGTCTCAAACAACCTCGCCGTCCGCCGCTCGAACCCGGACTCTTCCCGGGAGCGGGTAGTCTTCGCCGGCCACCTGGACACCGTGCCGGAACCGGAAGGCGGCATAGCAGTGCGGACCGAAGGGAACCGGGTCTACGGCTGCGGGGCCTCGGACATGAAGGCCGGCGACGCGATGATGCTCGCGTTGCTGGAAGACTTCGACTGGGAGGTTTCGTGGGCGGAGCCGGTCTTCATCTTCTACGAGCGGGAAGAGGGCCCGTATCCTGAAAACGGGTTGGAGGCCGTCTTCGCCGGCAGCCCGTGGGTGCTGGACGCCGAACTCGCGCTCTGTACGGAGCCTACGGCGGGCGCCCTGGAGCTCGGATGCGCGGGCACGGCGCAGGTCGAGATCACCTTCGAGGGCCGGTCCTCACATTCCGCCCGTCCCTGGCACGGAGAAAACGCCCTGACGGCCGGTGGAAAGTTCCTCGCCCGGTTGCACGAACGTCCGGCGGAAGAGGTCGTAGTCCAGGGGTTGTCTTTTTACGAGGTGATAACGCCAACGATGGCCCGGGGCGGAAGGGCGAAGAACGTGGTGCCGGATGAGTTCTGGATCAACACCAATTTTCGCTTCGCCCCCGGCCGGGGACCGGAGCACGTACAGGACGTGTTCGAAAAGCTGTTGCCCGGAGAAGCCCGGTTTGAGGTCTCGGACCTCGCCCCGAGCGGACACGTCTACCGGGACAACCCGCTGCTGCTGAAACTCGTCGAATCCGGGACGGAGGTGCGCCCGAAACAAGCCTGGACCGACGTGGCCCGATTCGCCAAACATGGCGTGGCAGCGGCGAACTTCGGTCCGGGGCTGCCGGCCCAAGCCCACCAGATAAACGAGTACGCGGAGTTGGGGCTGCTGGAAGAATGCTACGCGAAATTGAGTACTTTCTTGAAGCAGGGTTGAGAACTCCAAATGGTTCCCGGAACGGCTCCGGGCGTCCTCAGGGCTCCGTCGGGCTGGAGTTTGATCCGGAATCGATCCGGAGTCGCACCCGGAAGAAATCGAAGAAGACCCGCAAAACGGCGAGGGTAGGAACGGCGAACACGATGCCGGCCAGGCCTGCCAGCTGGCCGCCGACGATCACGGCGAAGAGCACCAGGATCGGGTGTACGTGCAGGGCCTGGCCCTGTATGCGGGGCGTCAGCACGTTGCCTTCGAGCTGCTGAATGGCGACGTAGACGATAATGGTCAGCACCACGGTGGCGACCGGGTTATCTGAAAAGGCGGCCAGTATCACGGCGGGTATGGCCCCCAGAAATGCTCCCAGGTAGGGGATGATCGCCGTAAGCGAGACCCAGACGCCGAGCAGCAGCGCGTACTGCACGCCCAACAGATAGAGCGCCAACCCGGCGAGCACGCCCTGGATGACGATCACGAAGACCAGGCCGCCCAGGTAGCGCGAGAGCGAGACCCCGAAGGCCTCCCAAAGCTCCCAGGCGTCTCTCCGGTAGCGGTGCGGGGCGGATCTCAGGTAGGCAGCCTTGACCTTTCGCACGTCTACCAGCAGGTAAACCGCCACAAAGAGAATACCGAAAAGGATTACCCCGAAGTTGAAAGCGCCGGAGATAACCCCGACGAGACCCCCCAGCACGTTCTCGCTCAGCTCCCGCAGGCGGACGAACACGTCCTGGACGATACTGCCTACGAACTCGTCCGGCTGGGCGCCGCCGAGAAGGTCTCGCTGGTTGAGCCACCGGAGCGTGTCGTTGAGGAGCCGGTCGGCGGTAAAGGCTATGTTGGGCGTAAAATTTATGAGCCGGCTCAACTGCTCTATAAGGATCGGGATCAGGACCACGAGCGCGAGCACCACGAGCCCTACGAGAGCCAGGAAAGTAACCAGGATCGCCAGCCCCCGGGGCATCATCCGCGAGAGCGCCCGGACCGGGTACGAGAGTATCAGGGCGAGCGACGTTCCCCCGAAGGCGATGATCAGGATGATCGGGGCCGCGTAGAGCATGAGGATCAGGACGGCCAGACCCACCCCGAAGATAACGGCCATCAAGCGGGGCGAGACCGGTATCGGCGTCGGGAAATGCCCGGGGGTCTTTCGTGCTCTCCGCCGCGCTTTGTTCTTCGCTTTGGTGTCCAGCTCTATCGCTCCCGGCTCTCTGACAGGCCGTACACGCTTATTCTACGCCCTAAGAAGTATTCCTGAATCCCGGTCCCCGGCTACCGCCGTAGGTGTTCCCAGACGATAGGTCCGCCCCTACCAACGTAAGCCCGCCGAATAACCGGTAGAATGTAGCCTGATAGCCGACTCGACACCCAAGGTCTTATTGGAAAGGAGATCATGTACAGGAAAGTTATCCCGATACTGCTGTTCTCGCTCCTCGCCCTGTTCCTCGCCGGCTGCGCCGAGGAACAGCCTGAAGGGAACACCGCACCCGACGAAGCGCCGGAAGATACCGTTGTCGCCACCGAGGAAACTACCTCGATGGAAGAAACCGATATCTTCGGGGGTGGGGAAACCACCGTCATGGAGACCACCGGCGAAACCACCGGCGAAACCACCGGGGAAAACGGCGCCGCCGCCGGCGGGGGGACCACGGTCCGCGCCTCCGATGAAGAGGTAGCAGTCGGCGGCTTCGTCGTCGAGACGCCCAATGCTCCGGATACCACCGTGCCCGAGGTTGACGTGACCCAGCAAGCCGCGAGTGAGTACCTGGAGGAAGTCCGGGCCATTATCGAGGGTTCCGTAAACGATTTCTCCAGCCTGGCGGACCCGGAGGTCAGCGTGCAGGACGGCGCCCTGAAGCTCGACGTGCCGGTAGACTCGCTGGAAGGCACCCGGAGCGACATCCGGGACGGCCTGGATCAGCTCCGGGAGATCGACCCCCCGCAGAGCCTGGAGCCGATAAACGAGCAGCTCATAGACTCCTACGAACAGGTGCTGCCGGCCTACAGCGACATCATCGCGGCGGCCGAGAGCAATGATGCGGAACGTCTCGGCAACGCGGTTCAGGAGAACCTGCCCCTGATAGAGCGCTTCAACTCCGAGGCCCGCTCCATACTCCAGGACCTCGAACGGGCCGCCGGTAACCAGTAGCGTCCGAAACCCCCGGCTGGCGAAGGGCCCCGCCCGCACCCCCGGAGGCGTGGCCCTTCGCTTTCTCTGGTAAAACCTAGCGAGACGGGCAAACCGGGTTCTGCTAGGAGAACAGCTTGTTCGGGGAAGTTTTTGGTACGGGTAACGCGACGGATCTCTCCGCCTTCGCGTTCGGCTCGAAAATTCTCTTTACGGTCTTGATCCTGGCCGGCGCCTTCGTCATCCGCTGGGTGATAGGCCGGGCCCTGAAGCGCAAGTTCGGAACCCCGGGCGAAAGCGGCGGGGGCGGGCTGTCGGAAGCGGCCCGCGACGACCGCTACAGCGCCTTCTGGCTGCGGCGGGTTGCCGGGTACCTGGTCTGGTCGCTGGCCATACTTCTGGTGGTCCTCGTCTGGGCGGAGTTCGGCCGCCGGGCAGGGTTCGTGGTCGGCCTGTTCTCAGCGGGCGTAGCCTTCGCCCTACAAAACGTGCTCGGCTCTTTCGCGGCCTGGATCGGCATCCTGACCGGCAAGGTTTTCCGGGCCGGCGACCGGGTGATGATGGGCGGCGTCCGGGGGGACGTAATCGATGTCTCGCCCCTGCGGACGACCATCATGGAGATAGGAAGCGCCGGCAGCCAGGAAAGCTCCGAAACCTGGATAAACGCCCGGCAATACACCGGCCGGGTCGTCACGGTCTCGAACAAGGTGTTCTTCGAGAAGCCCGTCTACAACTACTCAAAGGACTTCGACTACATTTGGGAAGAGTTAACGGTTCCGCTCTCTTTCACCACTGACTGGGAACGCGGCAAAGCCATCCTGGTGGAAGAGGTAGAAGCCGCGACGAAAGACTTCCGGGAGAAGAGCGCCGGCGCGCTCGCGGAAATGGCCCGCCACTACCTGGTCCCCCGCAACGACGTGCACCCGCAAGTATTCCTGAAGCTGACGGACAACTGGATCGAGCTGACCGCCAGGTTCGTGATCCCCGTCCGCTCCGCCCGCCGGGTAAAGAGCGACATCTCGGAAAACCTGCTCCGCCGCTACTCCGAGGAAGGTATAGTCCTCGCCTCCGAAACCAGCGAGATCGTCGGCCTGCCGCCGCTGAGGATCGAGGGACTCCAGGAACTTCTGGAAAACTACGCCCAACAGAACGGGAATACCCCCGAGGAGCGGCAACAGAAACTGGAGTGACCCCGGGTTCTTCTACGATATCCGGCGCTTGAGCTCCCGGATGTGTTCCGGCCCGATGCCACAGCACCCACCAACGACCTGCACCCCGAGCCCCAACCATTCCTGGGCCTCATCGGCGAAGTCTTCCGGGGAGATCATGTCTATGAACTGCCAGTTGGGCATGATGAACTCCCCGTGGTGGGGATACGCCCCCACAGGCCCGCTCCAGTGCTCTTTTACCTCGCGCAGCGCCGGGCCCGTATCCTCGACGAGCGTATGCATGATCGAGACTAAGGCTGCCTCCCGCACGTAGGATTGCCCTAGAGCCCCGGCCAGCGTATCGTGGCCGTCCCAGAGCAGGAGCGTTCCGTCTTCGGCTCTTTGGCAGCTAAAGCCTAGCGATATGGGGAGCCCCGTCCTGGCTGCGGCTTCCGCCGCGTACTCCGTCTGCTCTAAATCCCGCATCATCTCCAGCGCGATGAGGTCTACCCCCGCGGTGGCCAGCACTTCCGCCTGTTCCGCGTAGTTTTCTCGCGCCCGTTGCTCGCCGGGATCGTAGCTAAGCTCCAACCTCGCGGGGAAGGTCGAGATCGAACCCGCTATGTAGACCGGCCCGTCAGCGGTATTCTCCCGGGCCTCTTTCGCCAGCTCTACGGCGCGGGCGTTTAGCTCCCGGAACCTGCCGCCTACTCCCGCTTCTTCTAACACGTGTTTCGCCGTGGGGAAGGTGTTGGTGATGATCACCTCCGCCCCCGCCCGGATATAGTCCTCGTGCACCTCGCGCACCACACCCGGATGCGTCGCCAACGCCGTGGCGCACCAGGCAGCATCGTCCATCGGCACCCCCCGTTTTTCCAGCTCCGTCCCGGTCGCCCCGTCGAGGAGGAGCACGCCTCCTTTCTCCAGCCTCTGCAAGATATCCAATGCGATCTCCCTTGTATTGTTGTTACGCTACATTATCTGTTTTGAACCAGCCGGAAGAACACTTCGTCGAAGGATGGGTTGAGAGAGTCGGCGGAGCGGATATCGGCCCCGTCGAGGGCGTCGAAGACCTTTGGCAGGGCCAAGTCGGCGTCCTCCACGACGAGGCGGGCGCGGCTGACGGCCTTTCCGCTATCGTTCTCTTCCCGGACCTCCACCACGTGGCCGACGCGTTCGAGGGCGGTCAGGTATTTGCCGGCGTGGCCGGGGTCGCCGCCGAGGGTAAGCTCTATCATCTCGCCTTCGAAGGCCCGGCGACGGAGTTGTTTCGGGGTTCCGACGGCGATGAGGCGGCCGCCCGAGAGGAGGCCGACGCGGTCACAGAGCTCGGCCTCGCCGACGTATTGAGTGGTAACAAAGATCGTTCGCCCCTCGTCGCGCAGGACCCGGAATTCTTCCCAGAACTTGCGCCGCAGTATCGGGTCGAGGTTCGCCGTTGGCTCGTCTACGAAGAGTAGCCGCGGTTCGTGAACGATAGCGGCGGCGAGCTGGAGGCGGCGCTTCATGCCGCCTGAGATCCTGGAGACCTTTTTGCGCCGGGCGGTCCACAGCTCCGCGAACTCCAGGGTCTCGCGCACCCGGCGTCGGCGCCGGCGGTAGCCGAGGCCGTAGAGACCGGCGGCGAAATCCAGGTTCTGGCGAACCGAGAGGCCCTCGTAGAGGACGAAGCTCTGGGGCATAAAGCCCACGTTCCGGCGCCGGGCGGTATCGAAGGCTGCCGGCGAGGTGTCGAAGACCTTTATTTCGCCTTCGGAGGGTTCCAGGTAGCCGGTAAGCAGCCGAATCAGGGTGCTCTTGCCCGCTCCCGAAGGCCCGATGAGGCCGAAGATCTCCCCTTCCTCCACCGTGAGGTCTAGCCCTTTGAGGACCCTTTCGGGGCCGAAGTCCTGCACCAGCCGTTTCGCCCGGATAATCGCCATCAGATTTGTTTCCGGCCCATCAGGATGCGGGCGACCACGAGGGATCCGGCAAAGATGGCGGCAAACCCCAGAAAGTCCGTAAAGGCTGGCCACTGGGCCCGGATCATCACGTCCTGCAAAGCCTGGATACCGTAGGTGGCGGGCAGCACGTAGGCGAAGGTGTGGGCGGGCTCTCCCAGTTCATCCAACGGGAAAAGGAACCCGGAGAAAAACCCGCTCGCTATAAACGCCAGCATGGCGATCTGGATAGCCTGGAGCCGGCTGCGCGAGAGCGCGGAGAGCAGAAAGCCCGCCGCCAGCGAGGCCAGGGTCAACAGGGCCATCGCGACCGAAAGCTTCAAGAAACCGCCGCGGACCGGTATCGCCAGGGCTCCGACGAGAACCCCGGCCACCGCCAGGTTCACCCCGAACACCAGCGCCGTGTAGGTCAAGAACTTGCCGGCCAAAAGCTCCCCGAGGCCCAGGGGCGAGACGTCGAAGAACTCGTAGGCTCCGGAGAGCCGCTCGCGCACGATAGCCAGCGAAGCCAGGCTGAGGGCGATGTGTTGGATCAGGAGCGCCAGCGTCGCCGGGGCGTAGAAGCCCAGGGCGTCCGGCTCGTAGGGAGCCAGGTTGTCCAGCTCCAGCCGGAACGGGTTCGCCAAGACCTCCGGCGGCACGTCGAACGGTACGTCGGAGACGGTCTCCTGGAGCGCCCCCACCTGTCGTTCGAGGTCTGTAAGCCCGATCTGGTCCTTCACCGCCTGCGAACCTCCCTGCTGGGCGTCCTCAAGTTCCCCGAGTTGCTCCCGCGTTTCGCGGGTCTGCGCCAGCGCCCGGGAGATGTCTTCCTCGTCTTCCCCGGATTCCACCAACTCCAGTATTGCGAGCGTCTGTTCCAGCTCGGCGAGCGTCGAGTCCAGCTCTTCGGTGGCCGCCCGGGCTTCGGGCGTCGCCAGGGTCTCCGCCGCTTCGTTTACCTGGGCGAGCTGGCTGTTGAGCTCCGTGAGGGCTTCCTGGGCCGCGGTGGCGTCTTCGATCTCCCGGGCGATGCCTTCCCGCACGATGGCCTGGTTCAGATCCAGCACGAGCCCGTTGGCCCGGTTTGGGACCGTGGCGCCGTAAATGGGATTTATGCTGCTGTAGTGAACCTCCAGCACCGCCTGGTTTCCTTCCAGCACGGTATCCGACAGATCGGAAGGCAGTATGATAACGGCGTCCGTCTCATCGTTCCGCAGCATGGCGTCGGCCTCTTCGACGCTCTCGACCACGCCCTGAAAGCGCGTGCGGACGGTAAAGCGCTCTTCGAACCGTTCGAAGACCTCCGCCCCCTCACTGCCGGGCTCGGCGACCACCACGGCCCGCGGCTTCGCGTTGTCTATCCGGAAGCTCAAAGAGAAGGCGACCATGATCAGGACCGGCCCAACCAGGAGGAGCAGCAAGAGCTGCGGCTGCCGCAGGAGCACCCAGAACTCCTTGGCGGCTACAGCCCGGACGCGCAACAGAAAGCCCATACCAGAATGATACCCCGTTCGATTGTCCCGCTGCCAACGCTACCGGGAGATCAGGTGCTGGCTCCCGGTTCGCCGGGCGGCCGCCAACGTCGCTTCGTCTACGGCGGTCCGGCGCGCGCCGTACCGCGTCTCCGCCTCCGCCGCGAAGGCTTCGATCACCTCGTCTACCCCGGCTTCCACCCCCGCCTTGCGGAGGCTGCCGACGCTGCCCGCGCGGAAGGGCAACTCCATCGCCCCGTAGATCCTCTCCAGTATACTCGCCAGCCCCTCTTCACCGTGGACCAGCACGATCCCCCCGACGCTCGTCGCCCGGCGCGTGAGGCGCTGCGCTATCCCCACGAGCTTCATCCCCCGCTCCCAGCTCCCGACCCGGATGCTATGGTCTCCGGGACAGAACTCTGCCCGCACCTCGCCAACCTCGGCCTCGACGCCGATCCGCGAAAGACCCCCGATAACCAGCGCCGCCGCCTCATCGTAGCGGTCGTTTATGCCGCGCCGGATCTCGCTTTCTCCCGCGGGCCGGACTATGGAGAACCCGAAGGTCCCCTCGTCAGCAGCGGTAGCGCCCCCTCCCGAGCCCCGGACCATTACCGGATAGCCCGCCTCGTTGGAGGCCCGAACCGCCTCCTCGAAGCCCGGACGGCGGGTATCCCGGCGGGTTACACCGACGTGCCGGGTAGAGGGCGTGATGGAGATCGTCAACGACCGCGCGCCGGAAGCAACCTGCTCGAAAACCGTCCTCTGGTATCCGTAAGCCGCTACCGGGTCCTGAAATCTTCGTGGAACCAGAAGCTCCGCCGGGCCGTCGAGGTCTCCCGAAACCCTGTCTGATCCGCGCCCCGTCATCTACGGGATGAGTGTACAGCGCCCCGCCAGGAAATGCAGACCGCTGCCCGCAACTCGCCTGCTGGCTCGGGGCTATGCTCCAGGCGGCGCCTACTGGAGAGGGTTCTGCAGTCCTTCCAGGAGTTCGTCGAGCGCCTCGCCGGCTTGCCCTAGCGCGACCTCAGGCTCCTCGGAGCGGGCGATCCACATGGCCGCCTCGTTCATCGCCCCCAGCAGCAAGTGGGCAATCGGGTCCACGGGCTGTTCGCGAATAGCACCCTCCTCCATCGCTTCCCGCAGACCCTCTTTTAGCAAGCCGAGCCCATACCGGGCATCGACCTCCCGCCAGTGTTCCCAACCGAGCACCGCCGGCGCGTCGAGCAACATCACCCGGCGCACCGTTGGATCCCCGCAGGCATCCAGAAAAGCGTGACATCCGGCCCTCAGGGCCGACCCCGGATCCCGCCACTCCCCAGCCGCCACCCGTATCTTCATTGAGACCTCTTTCTGAACCTCTTCGTAGAGCGCGGCGAAAAGACCCTCCTTACCCCCCAACTCGCCTTTGCCACCAAAGTGGTGGTACAAAGCCCCGCGGGTCATCCCGGCGTCCTCTACCAGTTCCTCAGCGCTCACCCCGCTAACCCCGCGCTCGGTAAAGAGCCGCCGCGCAGACCCGATCAAGGCGGCCCTCGTTGCCCGGGTCCTGAGCGCGTGCCTGTTCCGACCTTCCATAAACTTCTCCTCCCAGATCCATTTCCATATTGTAATACATCCCGGATGTATGTATATTTACTGGACGATGTACGTCTTGGAGAGGAGACTTCGATGCCGCTGCAAAGCTTCTACCCCGTATTGCTGGCTGACGACGTTGAGGAAAGCGCCCGATTCTTCAAGGAGCACCTGGGCTTTGCCCCGACGTTCGAGGGCGATTGGTACGTAAGCCTCCGGCACCGGGAAAACCCCGTTTACGAGCTCGCGATCATTTCTTACGACCACGAGACGATTCCAGAGGGAGCCCGGCGCCCAACCTCGGCGTTGCTCCTCAACTTCGAGGTGCCGAGCGCAGAGGATGAGTACGGGCGGCTCCAGGCTTTGGGGATCGAGATTCTCCAGCCGCTGGAGGACTTACCAACCGGCCAGCGCCACTTCATCTGCCGGGCTCCCGGCGGCTTGATGGTAGACATCATTCAAGAAATACTGCCCGACGCTGAATTTGCCGGGCAGTACATCGATTAGGGGATGTCCGGGGGTCTTCTGTTCAGGTTTTCTGGGATGGTTCGCAAGCTAGAGCGGCCTGCGGGAGTTCTCCTCGGGGCTTTGCGGCTCCAGGGGACGTTTCTTGGCGCGCTGGAACCGCTTGTAGAGCAGGGACCCCGCCAGCAAGAAAACCAGGATGAGCGCTATCAGGAGTACCGGCAGGCTATCCGCGAGGTTCGTGGCCCACTGTTGGGCGGCGAAGGCCAGGTCCGTCGCCCCGTTCGTGTCATAGAAGCCTTCGAGGGCCGAGGTACCCTGGTAAACGATAAAGACGGTACCGAGCAGGATAAACATGAGGCCGGAGATCAGGCTCACCGTGTGAACCCGAACGGAGCCCAGGGAGACTTCGCGGCCCCGGAGCCAGCGGCGATGGCCGAGGTCGAAGCGGTCCCACAGAAGGGCCATCACGAAGAGCGGCGCGGCCATGCCGGCGGCGTAAGTCGCGAGGAGCCCCGCCCCCTGCAGGACCTGGCCGGAGGCTGCGGCCACGGTCAGCACCGCGCCCAGGATAGGCCCGGAGCAGAAACCGGCGAACCCGTACACCGCGCCGAGGGCGTAGGTCGCCCCGATCTGGTCGCCCTGGATCCTACCCTGCATCCTGGCGAGCGGGCCGACCGTAAAGCCGCGGCCCAGGATCTGGAGGACGCCGAAGGCGATGATCATGGCCCCCGCGGCCGGTATCAGGACGTCGCGGTAGCCGTAGAAGAGCGTGCTGACCGCCGAGATGCCCATCCCCAGCGGCACCAGCGTGGTCGCGAGCCCCAAATAGAAGATCCCGGTTCTCTTTACCAGCTCCCCGCCCTGAAAGGCGTAGGCGAAGAAGGCCGGCAAGAGCAACGCGCTGCACGGGCTCAGCAGCGATAGCACCCCGCCGAAGAACGCGGCCAGGAAGGATACCTCAACCACCCTCCGCCTCCGCGCGGGCCTCTTCTATGACCTGCTCGAAGGTCTCCAGCGGCTGCAGGCCCACCATTACCTGGCCGTTGACGATAAACGTCGGGGTGCCGCTGACCCCGAGCTGTTGCCCTTCCTCGAAGTCCGCAGCCACGGCCTCCTCGTAGCGGCCGCCGAAGAAGTCCTCTTCGAATTGCGGTACGTCGAGCCCCGCTTCTTCCGCCAGGGCGACGAAGAACTCGTCGCTAAACACTTCGGATTGGTTGGCGTAGATCAGGTCGTGATACTCCCAGAACTTACCCTGTGCCTGGGCCGCCCGGGCGGCCAGGGCGGCGTTCACCGACTCCTGCCCCTGGTACGGGAAATCCCGCCACTCCATCCTGAGCGTTCCATCTTCGACGTACTCCTGTACCAGTTCCGGTTTCACCTCACGGGCGAATCTCGCGCAGAACGGTCACTGATAGTCGGAGTACTCGACCATAACTACCGGCGCGCCCGCGCTACCGAGGGCCGGAGACCCCAACGCTTCGTCTTCCTGCGGCTCCTCCGGAGCCTGTTCTTCGTTCTGGTTGGCTTGCTCACCACCCTCCGAGGGTTCCGGTTCTTCTTCTGCGGTCTCTCCGGTCGGCGGCGGGTTCCCGGCTTCTTCGGTGGTGGTTGGTTTCGGGCTCCCGTCCCCGGAAGCTCCGTCCGGCTCGTCCTGTCCCGCTCCACCCCCGAGCAGGATAACCGCGGCGACGGCCAGCGCCACTATGACGGGTATTCCCACAAAGAGCGGCCACATCCGGCTGCCGCGGCTTCCTCCCGGGCTGTTGTTTGTTTCCGTCAGCGGATACCTCCCAATAGAGTGCGGTTAGCCCAAGATTATATAACCGGCACCCTTTCTGAAAGCCTTATTGGAGCAAGCCGCCGGATAATTCATTCTCCAAGTGACCTGGCTCACCCTCAGAACGGGTCCAACGTCTACCCGGCCCGGGCCGTCTGGCCGCCCCGGAGGTCGTGGTTACTACTATCGCCGGGCGGTCGTATACTGTAGCCTCAAAAGAGGAGTAATATTGCGTTGGGGCAGGATCAAGAGCAGCAGGTTTTGGAGAGGAGCCGCCACGCACGAGGAGAGCATCTTTCGGGATCGGGAAGACGCCGGCCGGCGTCTCGCGGAACGATTGCTTTTCTACCGGGACGAGGACCCGGTAGTTCTCGCGCTGCCAAGGGGTGGTGTGCCGGTGGGCGCGGAGATCTCCCGGGCACTGGAGGCGCCGCTGGACGTGATCATCGCCCGCAAGCTGGGCGCTCCGGGGCAGCCGGAGCTGGCTGTCGGGGCCGTCGCGCCCGGCGGCGTCCGGCTCATCAACGAGCGGGTCGTGCGGTGGATGGGCATCCCGGAAGACTGGATCGAGCGTTCCGCGGAACAGGAACTGGAAGAAGTCCGGCGCCGGATGCGGCGTTTTCGAGGCGGGCGTCCCGCGCCGGACATCCAGGATAGGACCGCGATCCTGGTGGACGACGGCATCGCCACCGGCATGACGGCGATGGCCGCGATCCAGGCCATCCGCACCGCAAACCCGCGCCGGATCGTCCTCGCCGTGCCCGTGTGCGCGAAGGAAACCGCCGGCAACCTCTCCAGGCAGGTCGAGGATTTCGTCTGCCTCGAAATCCCCGCCGATCTGTGGGCCATCGGCTTGTGGTACCGGGACTTCCACCAGATCCCGGACGAAGAGGTCGTGGAACTCCTCGAAAATACTCCCGGAGATTAGCCCGAAGCGGAAGACCCGGAGAAGGGTCTATTTCGTCCGGCTCAAGCGGAGGGCCGACTATGCTACGATCTTCTCTCCGCAAGATCCGGCAGACCCGATTCAAGAGGAGAAGATCTCTCTAGTGGACCAACCGAACGAGCAGCACAGCAACCAGCAGAAAGTTCTCATAACCGGCGGGGCCGGTTTCCTGGGGATAAACCTGATCCGGCACCTCCACTCCCGGGGATTCGCGACCGTATCCCTGGACGTCGAGGACTTCGACTACCCCGAGAAAGACCAGGTGGAGGCCGTAAAGGGCGACATCCGGGACAAAGCGCTCCTCGACGAAATAATGCCGGACGTGGATTTCGTCGTCCACACCGCCGCCGCCCTACCGCTCTACTCGGCGGAGGACATCTACACGACCGACGTGCAGGGAACCCGCAACGTCCTCGACGCCGCCCGCCGCAACGGTGTAGAGCGGGTAGTTCACGTCTCATCCACCGCCGTCTACGGCATACCGGACCATCACCCGCTCTACGAGACGGACCGGCTAGAAGGCGTCGGGCCTTACGGGCAGGCAAAGATCCAGGCCGAGATGATCTGCCTGGAGTACCGGGCCAAGGGCCTGGTTACCCCGATCATCCGGCCCAAATCGTTCGTCGGGCCGGAGCGGCTCGGGGTGTTCGCCCTGCTCTACGACTGGGCGCTCGAAGGCCACAACTTCCCCATGATCGGCTCCGGCAACAACCGCTACCAGCTCCTCGACGTCGAAGACCTCTGCGACGCCATAACCCGGACCCTGACCCTGCCCGAAGATAAGGTCAACGACACCTTCAACATCGGGGCCCGCGAGTTCACCACGATGAAAGGCGACTATCAGGCCGTCCTCGACTACGCCGGCCACGGCAAGAAGGTCGTCGGGTTCCCGGCGGCGCCGGCGATCTGGGGCCTCCGGATACTGGACCGTCTGGGCGTTTCGCCCCTCTACAAGTGGGTCTACGAAACCGCCTCCAAAGACTCCTTCGTCTCCATAGAGAAAGCCGAGAAGGAGTTGGGCTACGCGCCGAAGTACTCGAACCAGGAAGCGCTCTTGCGGAACTTCCGCTGGTACATAGACAACCTGGCGAAGTTTCAAAAGGAGTCCGGAGTCTCGCATCGCGTGCCGTGGAAGCAAGGGACTATCGGGATGCTCAAGAAGGTCTTCTAGGCGCTACTTCCAGGCGCTGCCTACGAAGCGCGGTCCAACTTTTCCGTCGCCTCCTGATCCGCCATCCAGTTCAACTCTCCGGCGGGCTGGATGAACTTGGAGGGGTAATCGTGCGGGTCGGCGTCGCCCTCGAGAACTTCTTTGAGGGGTTCGGCCTTGCCTTCTCCGGCAACGAGGAAGTTGACGGCCTTCGCGGCGTTCAGGACCGGCCGGGTCAGCGTAATGCGGACGGTATCTAGTTTGGAGACCGGGTTCTGGGTTACCCAGCGGTCGACGACCTCGAGGGCTGGGGTATTCGGAAAGAGGCTCGCGGTGTGGCCGTCGTCTCCCATGCCCAGCTGGATCAGGTCTAATTCCGGCGGGTCGCCCGGTGTTTCGAAGAACTCCCGCAACTCCTCCTCGTACTCCGTAGCGGCCTCGTCCGGGGGCAGCTCGCCCTTCATCCGGTGAACGCTGCCGGGGGAAACGTGGGAGAGCAGGGCGTCGTTGGCCATCTTGTAGTTCGAGTCATCGTCGTGCGGAGGAACGGTTCGCTCGTCCCCGAAGAAGACGTGGATCCTGCTCCAGTCCGCCTGGCCCGCGTACTCCCCGGTGGCGAGCAGTTGGTAAGTAGCTTTCGGGGTCGAGCCGCCCGCGAGCGCGACGGCGAAGCGTCCGGATTCTTCTATAGCCGCATTCGCCCGCTCTATAAAGTCCCGGGCGGCGGCTTCGGCCAGTTCTTGCCGGTCTCCGTAAACCTTGAGGTTCAACCCGTTATCTCCACGGCCATTCTCAGGGCTTCCTCGTAGGCGGCGTCGTGGCCCCGGTACTGGAGCTCCTCCCCGAGCAGCACGCCCAGGTCGAACCCGCCGAGCTTCACCGTTCGCTCGCCGACCAGATCTTCGCCCCGCATCACGGTGGCGCTGGCGTCGTTCAGGTCCTGGTGCCGCGAGACCTGGAAGCTCAACTCGTCGCCGTAGAGCCTCACGCGGCGGAGGCGCGCGTCGGGCGAGTCGTCGGACATCTCGACGGTGACGGGGCCGGACGGGCCGGAGAACTCCACCTCCCGGCCGCCGTCGACGGCGCTCGATTCCTCCAGCCGCCAGCCGAGGGCGGATGCGAGCCAGCCCAGAAGCAGCAGGGCCCGGCTTTCGCCGTTCGGGGCGTAGAGCACCTCGACCCGGGAGATAGTGTCCAGCTCCCTGGCCCGTCCCTCGGCGCTGAACATCTCGGCGATAAGCGACCGCCAGGGAGAGAGGCTGACCCACTGTATGTCCCCGATAGCCGGCATGTGGGGTTCTCCCACTATGCTGGCCAGGTCCCGGAGCGAAGCCGTAGGGTCTCCGGAAGCCGCCGAGTCGAGAATCACCCGGTCCGCCAGCGGCGCTACGCCGGCAAACTCCCGCGACGCCGAAGAGAAAACCCCCGGATACCAGAGGAAAACCGGGATGTCCGGGACCAGTAGCGGCCCGGCGAAGCTCTCCAGATGCTCGGCGGGCGGCCCCGAGGCGTGAATCGTGATCTGCTCGGCGCAGACCTGGGCGCTGCCCCCGCCCCGGAGGGCGCAGAAGGCCGCCAGCTGAATGTCGACATCTTTCTCGCCCTCGGGGTCGGAGATCAGGACTATGGCCCGCGAGGGGTACTGGTTGGCGAGCTTCGAGACCGACTCCGTAATGCTCTCGGCGTGTTCTTCCTCGGCCACCGCTATCAGGTTCAGGACGCTCGCCCGCAAGCCCAGCGTCCCATCCTCGTTCATGCGGAGCTGGCCGAGCTCGTGCTCGATCTGCTCGACGCTCATCGCCCCGCTACCCTCTGAACGCCGCGTCTCCTCCGTCATGGCCGCCGCCATTCCCGGCCGGATTCCCGCAGCAACTCGTCGGCCTCTTCGGGTCCCCAGGTTCCCGCCGGGTACATCGCGACCTTCTGCTTGTCGTCGGCCCAGGCCCGCATGATGGGATCGATAATCTTCCACGAATCCTCGGTCTCGTCCGCCCGGATAAAGAGCGTCGGGTCGCCGAGCATCACGTCCAGGAGCAGCCGCTGGTAGGCCTCCGGCGCCTCCTCGAGAAACGCCGTGCCGTAGAGCAGATCCATGTTCACCGAGCTCACCTCGAAACCGGAACCGGGTACCTTAGCCCCGATCTTGAGCGAAACGCCCTCTTCCGGCTGGATGCGGATGACCATCAGGTTGGGTTCCAGGCCGCCGCTGTCGCTGTGGGCAAACAGCGTGTGGGGCGTGGGCTTGAACTGGACCGCGATCTCCGTAACCTTCTTGGGCAACCGCTTGCCGGTCCTCATGTAGAACGGCACCCCGGCCCAGCGCCAGTTGTCCACGAAGAGCTTCAGCGCCACGTAGGTCTCGGTGTTGGAATCGGGGTCTACGTCGTCCTCTTCGCGGTAGCCTTCGACCTCCTCACCCCAGACCCAGCCCGACTCGTACTGCCCGCGCACCGCGTAGTGCTCCACGTCGTCCTCCGGGACCTCGCGGACCGCCTTCAGCACCTTTACCTTCTCTTCGCGCACCGAATCGGCATCGAAGGCGACCGGCGACTCCATCGCGGTCAGGCAGAATACCTGCATCCCGTGGTTCTGGATTACGTCGCGCATGGCACCGGTCGCTTCGTAGAACGCTCCGCGGGTCCCGATGCCATCGCTCTCGGCGACCGTGATCTGGACGTGGTCCACGTAGTGCTGGTTCCATATCGGCTCGAAGATGCCGTTGGAGAACCGGAGCGCCAGGATGTTCTGGACCGTCTCCTTGCCCAGGTAGTGGTCTATCCGGTAGATCTGGTCTTCCCCGAAGTGCTCCTGGATGTCCGCGTTCAGCTCCTCGGCGCTCTCCAGGTCGTGGCCGAAGGGTTTCTCGATCACCAGCCGGGCGTAGCCGCCATCTTCCCCCTCGTTCATCCCGGCGTCGCCCAGCTGTTCCACGATGGGCGCGAAGAGCGACGCCGAAGAAGACAGGTAGAAGATGCGGTTGCCCCGGATCTCCCGGTCCTCGTCCAGCTGCTTCATGAACTCCTTGAGCTCCTGGTACGTGTCGGGGTGTGTTGAGTCCCCCGCCAGGTAGAAGAGGCCGTTGGAGAAGGTCTCCCACACTTCCTCGGAGAAGCTGTTGGCCCGCTGCTCCTCGACGCCCTCGCGGAGCCGGTCGCGAAACTCTTCGTGGCTCATCTCGGTTCGCGAGAGCCCGACAACGGCAAACTCCATCGGCAATCGCCGCTGGGCGGCGAGGTCGTAGAGCGCGGGGATCAGCTTCCGCTTCGTCAGGTCGCCCGAGGCCCCGAAGATCACCACCACCACCGGCTCGGGGACTCGGGGCAACCGCCCCTCGTCCCGTAGGACGTTTTCTTGTGTTTGCTGGGTGTCGGCCACGGCAGCCCTCCTTACTCCTGGTCGGAGGGGCTGGTTTCTTTGACGGCGTGGCCACCGAACTCGTTGCGCAACGCGGCTATCGTCTTCATCGCAAACGACTCCTGGTCCCTGGAGGCAAACCGCGCAAACAACGACCCCGCGATCGTCGCCGCCGGTACGCTCTCGTGGACCGCCTCCAACACCGTCCACCGACCCTCCCCGGAGTCGTCGACGTAGGCTTCTAGCCTTTCCAGGTTGGGATCCCGCTCGAACGCGTCTTCGGCCAGCTCCAGCAGCCAGCTCCGGATCACGCTGCCCTGGTTCCACAGGCTCGCTATCGCCCGGTGATCCAGATCGTAGCGGGACTTCTCCAGGATCTCAAAGCCTTCGCCGTAGGCCTGGAGCATCCCGTACTCGATGCCGTTGTGAACCATCTTTACGAAGTGTCCCGATCCGGCGTCTCCCATGTAGGCGTAGCCGTTCTCGGGAGCCAGCGTCTTGAACGCGGGCTCTACGTACTCGTAGGCGTCGCTGTCGCCGCCAACCATCGTGCAGTAGCCGATGTCGTAGCCCCAGATACCGCCGCTGATGCCGGCGTCCAGCCACTTGAGCCCCGCGTTGCGCACTTGTTTGGACCGGGCGATCGAATCCCGGAAGTAGGAGTTGGCCCCGTCCACTATGATGTCGCCTTCGTCGGCGTGCTCTAGAAGCTCCTCTATCATGTGGTCGGTTACCTCCCCGGCCGGCAGCATCGACCACAGAACCCGCGGGGCGTCCAGCTTCTGGACGAACTCCTCGACGCTGTAGGCACCCTCGGCACCGGCCTCCACCGCTTCGTCGACCTTGCCCGACGAACGGTTGCCGGCTACGACCCGGTGTTCACCGCTATCTACCAGCCGGCGGACCATGTTGAAGCCCATCCGCCCCATACCCCAGATCCCTATCTCCATTGCTGCCTTCCTTTCCCCCGCAGGTACTTTTCTTGGGTCTTTTCGGGTATCCGCACTACCGGTTGCGCTGCGCCTAACCGGCCACCTTGCTGGTCTGCTGCTCTATTTCCTCGAGCAGTTCGTTGAAGGAGTCGGCAAACTTCTGGACGCCTTCTTTCTCCAGCACCTCGGTTACGTCGGCGTAGTCTATGCCGGCTTCTTCGAGGTCCCTAAGCAGCTGGCGGGCATCCTCGATGCCCTCTTCTATGGTCTCCCGGATCTCGGCGTGGTCCTTTACGTCTTCGATGGTGGCTTTGGGCATGGTGTTTACCGTGTCCGGCCCAACCAGGTTCTCTACGTACATGACGTCCGAGTATTCGGGGTTCTTGGTCGAGGTCGACGCCCACAGCGGACGCTGCACCGAGGCGCCTTTGGAAGCGAGGAACTCCCACTGGGGACCGGAGAAGATCTCCTTGAACTCCTGGTAGACGAGCTTGGCGTTGTCTATCGCCAGCCGGCCCTTGAGGTCGTCGCGCCCGATCTCGTCGAGCCGGTCGTCGGTCTCGCTGTCTACCCGCGAAACGAAGAAGCTGGCCACGGAGGCCACGCTCGAAGGGTCGCCACCGGCGGCCACCAGGCGCTCGAGCCCCCGGATGTAAGCCTGGGTCACGGCCCGGTAGCGCTCGATGGAGAAGATCAGGGTAACGTTTATCGAGGCGCCCTGGGCGATCATGTCTTCTATGGCCGCCAGCCCCGGTACGGTGGCCGGTATCTTTACGAACAGGTTTGGCCGGTCGACCATCTCTACGAGCCGCTCGGCCTCTTCGACGGTCGCCAGCGCGTCGTAGGCCAGGTCCGGCGAGACTTCCAGGGATACGTAGCCGTCTTTACCATCGGTGCGCTCGTAGACGGGGTGCAGGATGTCGCAGGCATCCTGGATGTCCTTCTGGGCGATGCGGAGGAAGATCTCCTTCGGGTCGTCGTGCTCTTTGGCGAGCTCTTCCAGCTGCTGGTCGTAGAGGTCGCTCTCGGCGATGGCGCTCTGGAAGATGGTGGGGTTAGAGGTAACGCCCACGATCCCTTCTTCGATGGACTGCTCCAGGCCACCCTCCTGGGTGTCGTCGCGGGAGATGGAGTCTACCCACGGCGCCTGGCCGATCTCGTTCATCTTCTTTAGTTGCTCGTTCACTTCTGGCCCCCTTGTCTAGCCAACTACCGCGGCTTTTTGTGCCGCACGTTCCAACAGTCTAAACGACCGGTGTCTTTTGTACTAGGCCGCTCCTTAGGAGTGCCCCTCCTCCGGCGCGGTGTCCTCGACGGCCGGGGTTCCTTCGTCTTCACCGACTTCGCCGTGGCCGAGCAACTCCAGGGCGTGGTTGGCCACGTTCTCCGGCGTGATGCCGAGCTCCTGCAGGACGGTCTCGCCCGGTGCCGAGGCCCCGTAGCGGTTGATCCCGACCGCCGCTCCCTTGAAGCCGATGTAGCGCTCCCAGCCCACGGGTATCCCCGCTTCGACGGAGACCCTGGTCTCTACGTCCGGCGGCAGCACGGAATCTTTGTAGGCTTGATCCTGCCGGTCGAAGATCTCCCAGGAGGGCATGCTTACCACCCGGGCGTCGACGCCCTGCTCGGAGAGTACCTGGCGGGCCTCTACCGCCACGGAGACTTCAGAGCCGGTCCCGATGAGGATCACATCCGGGTCGCCCTCGGCGTCTTCGAGGACGTAGGCCCCGCGCAGGGCTCCCTCGGCCACGTCCGGGTCCAGCGTCGGGACGTTCTGGCGGGTGAGCAGGATGGCGACCGGGCCGTCGGTCTCGAAGGTGCTCCGCCAGGCCATGGAGGTCTCGTTCGGGTCCGCCGGGCGGATAAGAGTCAGGTTCGGTATCGCCCGGAGGGCCATGTAGTGCTCTATGGGTTGGTGGGTCGGGCCGTCTTCGCCGAGGCCCACGGAGTCGTGGGTGTAGACCCAGGCCACCTTCGCTCCCATCAGGGCCGAAAGCCTCACGGCCGGCCGCATGTAGTCGCTGAAGATCAGGAACGTAGAACCGTAGGGCCTGAGCATCCCGCCGTGCAGGTAGACGCCGTTTATGGCGCTGCCCATGGCGTGCTCCCGGATGCCGAACGGGATGTTGCGTCCGCTGTGGTACGCGGAGAACATGCCCGCGCCGTCGAACGCGGTGTTGGTGGAGGCTACGAGGTCCGCCGCACCCCCGATCATGGTCGGGGTGTAGTACTTGAAGGAGTCCATCACGGCGGCCCCGGCCTTCCGGGTCGCCAGGCTCCCGGTCTCCTCGGGGTCGAAGCGCGGCAGGTGCTCCTCGAACCCGGGCTCGGGCTGGCCGCTCCAGGCCCGATCCCACTCCTCTGCCCGCTCGGGGAAGTCTTCCCGCCAGGCGGAGAACCTCTCGTTCCACTCGTCCTCGAGTTCCTGGCCCTTCTCCCGGCAGTCCATGTGCTCGTAGACCTCGTCGGAGACGTAGAAGTGCTCGTCGGGGTCGAAGCCCATGGCTTCCTTGGCCGCCCGGACTTCGTCCTCGCCCAAAGCGCTGCCGTGGGCGGCGGCGGTGTCTATGGCGTTGGGGGCCGGGTAGGCGATGTGGCTGCGGACCACGACCAGCGAAGGCCGGTCTTCCTCGTCGCGGGCGTTCTTTAGCGCCTCTTCGATAGCCTCCAGGTCCTCGGAGTCCTCGATCCTTTGTACGTGCCAGCCCTGGGCCTCGAAGCGCTTCTCCTTGTTCTCCCCGTCGAAAGAGACCGCGGTCGTGCCGTCGATGGTGATGTGGTTGTCGTCGTAAACGTAGACGAGCTTGCCCAGCCCGTGCTGGCCGGCGACGGAGGCGGCCTCCTGGGCCACACCCTCCATCACGTCCCCGTCGGAGCAGATGACGTAGATGTTGTGGTTGACCACCTCGTGGCCGATGCGGTTGTAGCGGGTCGCCAGGTAACGCTCGGCGATAGCCATGCCGACCCCGTTGGCAAATCCCTGCCCGAGAGGCCCGGTCGAGGTCTCGACGCCGGGGGTCAGGAAGTGCTCGGGGTGACCCGGCGTTCTCGACTCCCACTGGCGGAAGTTCTTTATGTCCTCCATCGTCAGGTCGTAGCCGGTCAGGTGGAGCATGGAGTACTGGAGCATGCAGGCGTGGCCGGCGGAGAGTATGAAGCGGTCCCGGTCCGGCCAGTCGGGATTGTCCGGGTTGTGGCGCATCATCTTGGTGTAGATGGTGTAGGCCACCGGGGCCAGGGCCATCGCCGTGCCCGGGTGCCCGGAAGCCGCCTTCTCGACCGCGTCCATCGCCAGACCGCGAATGGTGTTGATAGACTGCATTTCTATGTTCTTGGATTTAACGTCCATTTATCCCCTTCCTTGGCTCCACGTCCGTCTTTTCGGCACCGCTCCGGCGCTCTTTGACAACGTACCATACTGGCGGGGAAGCTAAACCCCCCTCCGCGCCGGCCGCGGATACTTCCTGAAGATAGTCGCCCCCGGCGCTCCGCGCAAGTATAAAGGCCGTCTAGAAGGGGATATCGTCGAAGTCTTCCTCGCTGATCTCTACGTCGTCCTGCCGGCCGCGGCGTCCCGGGCCACCCTGGCCCCCGGAGGCGTCGTCGCCGCCGCCGGGACGGCCGAGGAACTGCACGTTGTCGGCTACGACGTCCACTTTGCTGCGCTTCGAGCCGTCCTGGGCCTCCCAGGTCCGGTACTGGAGCCGGCCCTCGACCAGGATGGGGTCGCCTTTCTTTTTGTAGTTGGCGATGGTTTCCCCCAGCTCCCGCCAGGCCGAGATGTCGAAGAAGTCTACTTCTTCGTTCCGGGAGCGAACCCGGTTTACCGCCATCCCGAAAGAACACACCGGAATGCCATCGTTGGTAAACCTGAGTTCCGGGTCCCGCGTAAGGTTCCCCGCAATTATTACCCGGTTAAAACTGACCATTATTATTCCTCCCTGTAGTTTCCGTAAGACAGTTTACAGGAGCATACTCGCTTCCGCCCCTCAATTAAAGCCTCAATTTTCTGAATAGCGCGGCGGGCGCCAAAGGCTAGTACTCGGTGATCGCCACCTCCACTTGCTCGTCCTTTATGGTAACCAGTACGTCGCCGTGCTCGTCGGTGCGGAAGACCTCGGCCCCGACGGTTTCGAGCCGCCGGAGGGTTTGCGGCGTGGGGTGCCCGTAGGAGTTCTCGCCGACGGAGATCACCGCTATCTCCGACCGGAACCGGTTGAGGAAGAGCGGCGTCGTGCTGCTGTTGGACCCGTGGTGCCCCACCTTGAGTACGGTCACGGGTCCGGTGTGGCGTCCGGTGCTCATGTATTCTTCGCCCCGGTTCTCGGCGTCCCCGGTCAACAGCACGCGGGCCGCGCCAAACGACAGCAGCAGAGCCACGGAATCCTCGTTCGGCTCGCCGAACAGACCGCCCTGCGCTTCCGGAGGAGGAGAGAGGACGTCGACGCCGGTGCCGCCCCAGTCCATGCTCATCCCGGCCCGGGCCACGAAGACCCGCGCCCCCTCGTCCCGGACGGCGCGGAGAAAGGTGTTGGCGGTGGTCGTCCCCTTACCGGACTCGCCGGAGAGGTAGACGGCCGAGACCGGGAAGGCGTCGAACACGTCCGGCAGTCCCCCGATGTGGTCGGCGTCGGGATGGGTCGCCACCAGGCCGTCCAGCTCCTCGACCCCCCGGCTGCGGAGGAAGTCCACGACCTCCGGGCCGGCCTCCGGCCTCCCGCCGTCTACGAGGTAGCTCTGCCCGCCGGACTGTACCAGGGTGGCATCCCCCTGCCCCACGTCTATAAAGCTCACGGCCAGGGCCCCGGCCGGCGGCGGGGTGGCGCCCGCGCCGAAGAACCCGCAGGAGGTAGAGAGTAGTAGGGAGAAGGACAGGGCGAGGGTGAGAAGCCCGGCCCGGAAGGACCGCCGAACCAACGCCTTCTACCCCTGGTCTTCGGGGGTGAGGCGGTCGATCCAGTCGTCGGCCTCTATCCGGGTGAGCTCCGCGAGCGGCTTGCCGACGCGGCCCTCCAGCCGTTCCACCCCGTTCTCGCCCCGCCACTCGACCGCCAGGGTCTTGAGGAGGTCCACCTGGCTCTTGCGGGCTTTCTGGGAACCCCGCCGGCCGCCCCGGGCACCGCCGGCACCGCCTCCGACGTCCGTGGGGGTGGCTTCGGCCTGGCCGTTCGAGTCGCCGGCCGGGCCATCCTGGCCGGCGGGCGTAGCCCCGCTAGTTTCGCCGGCTTCGACGGGTTTCGCGGGCCGGACGGGGGTTGGCCGGGAACGGGCCGGGGAGTAGTTGGCGGGCGGGGCGTCGTCGCCGTCGGAGAGCTCTTCGAGCGCGGTGGCTCCGACGTTTACCGCGTCCCGGAGCGCCCGGGCTTTGGCCCGCGTTTCGGCCATGCGCAGCAGGTGCGGCACGATGTTGCGCCCGACGTTTTCGGGGGAGGCGTCCCCGATACCGGAGAACCGCCGCCCGTCCTCGAGCTCGACGGTAGCCTTCACGACGGCGACGCTGCCGTTGTTCTGGTCCGGGACCTGAAGAAGCTCGGTATCTATGCTCGTGAGGCCGCGGTTGTGGGCCTCGTCGAGGAGGCCGGCGAACAGGACGTATTGCTTGCCCTGGCGCGTGATCATGAACTCGTCTCTCATACGTTCTTGCGGGCCTCCATCTCGCGGTAGTCCTCGCCTTCCAGGGAGATCCAATCACACATCGAGATTATGCGGCTCGCCGTCCGCTCCCCGAGCTGCGCCGCCAGGTCTTTGGGGCCGATGTTGGAGGTAAAGATGGTCGGCAGCACCTCCCGGTAGCGGTGGTTGACGACCACGAACACCCGCTCCCGGACCCACTCGGTCACCCGCTCGCTCCCCAGGTCGTCGAGCACGAGCAGGTCGGCGTTTTTTACGGCGGCCATCCACTCGTCCAGGTCCCGACCCGGGTCGTTGTACGCGCCGCGCAGGTTGTCCAGAAGCTCCGGGACGGTCACGAACAAAGACGGCACCCGCTTCTTGGTCATCAGCTCGTTCATCACGGCAACCGCCAGGTGGGTCTTGCCGGTTCCGACGTCGCCGCACAGGTAGAGCCCCTTGCCGGCGTCGCGGTTCTCCTCCCAGCCCGCGAGGTAGTTCTCCACCTTCTCCACGGCCCGCGTGGCGGTCGGGCTTACGAAGGGTTTGAAGTTGGAGAACGTGTAGCCCTTCATGCGCTTGTTCAACCCGCTGCGCTCCCGGAGGGCCCCGACGCGGGCTTCCCGGCGCATGGCCGCCCACTCGCGCTGGTCGTTCTTCTTCTCGCACTCCTCCGTACAGCGCGGGTAGTACCATTCCCCGGGCTTGCCGTACTTTCGCTGGAGGGCGGGCGGGAACTCCACCCACTCGGCCTCCAGCTCCCGGCCGCAGTGCGGGCAGATCTCGTCGTCCAGCCTCAAGGCCTCCGCCGGCCGACCCTTACTCCCCGAAGAGCCACTCATAGCCTTCCCGGCGTCGGGCAGCAGATTGTCTATCCGCTCCACCTCTCACCTCCTCCCCGATCTTCAATGCGCCGCCTTTGACCGCGCCGCTCTGCTCGACGAGCCGCAGCTTCCGGTCTTTCTCGAACCGCTCCACGTCCTCCGGGGTCTTTACGCCCCGCTCGACCCAGCGCTCCAGGATGGAGCGCACGTAGCCGACCCTCCGGGCGTCCCGCTCGCTGGCGATCCGGAGTGCCTCCCGGACCACGTCCGGCGACATCCCGTCCCGGCCGCAGTAGCCGTTGAGGAACTCCAGGATGTGCGGCGCCGGCAGGGTGCCCATAAAGTTGAAGTAGTCGTCCGCGGACACACCCTCCGGCTCGGCCCGGACCACCTCGATCTCCCGCGCCGGTTGCTCCGGTGCGGCCGGTTGCTCCGGTACGGAAGGCCCCGGATCCGGCTCCACCCGATCCTCCACCTTCTTCGCGCCTCCCCGGGCGCCGGGCGGATGGTCCGCCACCTCCAGCCAGCCGTCCCGCTCCACGGCAAATCCCGCCGAGATCAGGGCCTCGAAAGCGGCCTCGACCCCATCGGGCGTGGACCGCAACAGCCCGGCCAACTCCTCGATCTCCACGTGCTCCAGGCCCACGTCGGGCAGTATGCGGAGCAACTCGTAGAGGGCAACGGCCTCCGCCCCCAAATGCGGCATCCAGCGGATGTACAGTCGGGCGCGCCCGCCACGGCTGGCGTTCTCCCCGGGCGGTGTCAGCCTGACTCTCTCCATCCTGCCGCCAGTATACCGGCCATTGGCCCGACTCTCTACACCGGATCGTTCGAGAACGGTGCCGGAGTAGCCAGATTTCCCCTTCAACATCCTTTTCTTGACCAGCCACTCCCTGGTCCCAACTGCAACGAAAATCCAGGAGGGACCGGAGTACTTATACTCTCCGGTCCCTCGGCTGTTCTTGGCCGACTACTCCGATTCCAGGTACTCAGCGGTCCCGACTCCGCGCTAGCGGGCCGCTCGTATTGGCGCACGCTTCTCTTGGCTCCGACAGTGCAAGCGGCCTACTACTCCTCGCCTTGCAATCTACCTGCTTTGCCTTCTGCTTTGCCTTGGGCTTTGATTTCGGTTTGGGCTTTGGCTTGGTCCGCACTACCGCCCGGGCACCGTTGTTCCTGC
Source organism: Rubrobacteraceae bacterium (assembly GCA_050331175.1). Classification (GTDB taxonomy): domain Bacteria; phylum Actinomycetota; class Rubrobacteria; order Rubrobacterales; family Rubrobacteraceae; genus SIRX01. The sequence goes on from JBHJHC010000100.1 coordinate 44,176, forward strand.
CATTGGGGTCCCCGACCTTCGAGCTTGCCCTCGCCTTGTTTACCAGCTTGCCAGCCCGGTTTACCTTCACCACTATCTTCCTGGCTACGCTCCGGCCATCCCCGAGCCTTGCGATGTTGCATCTCACCTTCCTGGCCGTGAGCTTCCTGCAGCCCTTGGAGGTTGAGAGTACCTTCACCCCTTTGGGCAGGGTGTCCACTATCTTCACCTTTGTCGCCCTGTCGGGGCCGTTGTTCTTGACTCGCAGAGTGTAGGTGAGCTTCTGGCCTACGGTAGGCTTGCCCTTGCTGGCTTTCTTGCTCAGCGAGAGGTTCGCTTTGTCTGGCGGAGGTGGCTTCTTCTCGAAGGAGCCAGAGTCGCAGCGGCCTGAGCCGTTGCCGTCTCCGTCCTTGGGACGGCTCACCCCACGCTGGTCGATATTGGGGGGCGGGCATTCTCCGGCTGCCACCCGGTCTATTGCCTCGCTTCCAGATTGGAGGGCGTGGGTCTGTGTGGGACCACCGTTGTTTGCCAGGGGACCCAGGTCGGGGTCATCTACCCCGCGGATGTCGTTTGGTCCGGTGAAGGCCTCTGCTCCCTCACCATCTCCTATGACGTTGTAGCCCAGAGAAACAAAGGGGTTTACTGGTGGATCACTGTAACCCACGTCGGAGCCATTGTTGGCGGCTATGATCGAGGATCCTACCTCCGTGCGGGTTACCTCGTCCCCGTAGGTTGTCACCCCGCCGACCCTGCCCTCAGGAGCGGTGTTGTTGGTGATGGTGGTGTACTCTATGATCGTAAGGCCAAAGTTGTTGTAGACGCCGCCGCGTCCACCAATTCCATCATCGTCGGCGTCTGCGGTGTTGCCTGAGATGGTGGAGTTGGTTATCGTGGTTCTCTCTGTGGGATCGGGAACCTGGTCGCTCACACCAGTCGTTTGGGAGTAGATGCCGCCGCTACTTCCGTCAACGCTGTTGCCGCTAATGGTGCTCCTATCTACCGTCAGAGTGCCCGCAAGGTTGTAAATGCCGCCGCCAGCGAAAGCACTATTGCCCCTTACAGCAGAGTCGTTTACCGTAAGCGTGGCCTCCTCTTCGTAGATGCCGCCACCGTTGCTACCGGCACTGTTGCCCCTTACAGCAGAGTCGTTTACCGTAAGCGTGGCCTCCTCTTCGTAGATGCCGCCCCCATCACCGTCAGCGCTATTGCCGCTAATTGTGCTACTGTTGACCGTCAGTGTGCCTTCGTTGTAGATGCCGCCGCCTTCATCCGCCTGCCCGCTGCCATCAGCATCTCCTCCGGTGATCATGATCCCCTCTATGGTCACCTCTGCTCCACCGGCTATCTGAAAAACCCGCTCATCTTCTACGGTCTGCCTTACAGTTAGCTGATCTGACCCCGGTCCTTCTATAGTGAGGTCATCACCTATATCAAGGTCCCCTTCACTGTCGACCAGCTCAATCTCTCCGGTTACCGTAAACGTGATCGTGTCCGCCTCACCATTGCCGTTCGCCGCATCTATGGCCTCCCGCAGCGTGCACTCGCTGTCGTCACAGGTGCCGTCCCCAGGGTCATCGAGGCTGTTTACCACAAAGGTCTCAGCCCAGGCCTTCCCCGCTCCCATAGTGCCTGCAACCAGCAGCGCTACTAGCATGGCTCCTGCCAGCCATCCTGCTAGCCTCGCCATCCTCATCCTGGCCCCTACCCCTGCCCCCGCGTTTGCCTCTAAGCCGATCATCTTCTCTTTGCTCCTCTCTTATCAGGTAGCTATCTGCAGGGCTGGGCCGCAGACCAACACACATACCGTCTCCAGCAACACCCCAACCTTCTTCAACACCCACGGGGGCTGGTTGGATGATCCACTCTGAGAGTTACTCTACTCCCCCAACTATCCCCACTGCCGTAATGTTAGCAAGGAGAAGCATACAGCATCATGGAATGTCGAGCAAGATAATTTTGAGCAAGAATGTCAGGGTAGTATCATGCATCCCTGCTAGAGCGATCCCTGCTAGAGCGATCCCTGCTAGAGCGATCCATGATAGAGCGATCCATGATAGAGAGATAACTGCTAGAGACATCCCTGATAGAGACATAAATGCAAGCT
>JBHJHC010000101.1:0-4538 GCA_050331175.1 Rubrobacteraceae bacterium
CCACACGGAGGTGAACATCCAGGCCTGGGTCCAGTAGTCCGGGTCGTCCAGCAGGGCTGAGGCGGCGTCGTAGGTTTCCGCGGCGATCTTTCCGGAGCCGATCACCTGCTCGCGCGCCTCGTACAAAAACAACTGGCACCACAACGCGGCGCGCTGCCCGCCGCGAATGTTTAGTACGTCGGTCGTGGCCCGCGGATGCCCGAGGCCGAGGGCGCTCACCATGCCCGGCAACCTGCGCCCGATAAGCCAGTCGACGCCCTGGTCGTGGCCCCACTCGATCAAGGTCTCACACAGGGTCGCCCAGGTCTCCGGCTCCGCGGTCTTCCCGAGGTGAAGGTCCGGCTCTTGGACGAACAGCCATCCGCCCGGCTTGACGGCGGCGGCCATCCGGGCGAGCAACGCCGGAGTTTCCTCCGGCATGTGGTGGAGCATGGCGCGGCACGTCACCAAGTCGTAGGCGTTCTGCGGCAGTTCGCCAGTACGCAAGTCCATCTGTTGTACCGTCAGGTTGTGCGCGGGGATCAACTCGAGGAGTACCGGGTTGATGTCGATGACCGTCACGCTACCAGAGACGCCCACCTCGTCGCAAAGCCACTCAGAGATGCTGCCGTTGCCGCCACCCAACTCCAGGCACTGCCAACCCTCGCCAACCCCGAGCGCGGACAGATACCCCCGGGTCCAGGGATCCAGGATCTTGGACATCAGGTCGAGCCGCTTGTACTCCAACGCCGAGGCGTCATCCAGTATGTAAGGTTTCATAACTCCCCTAGCTGTATCTCGTCGTGGCTACTCCTTTCAGGATAACCAACGGGAGTCCGAGGCGCCACGAGACACTAACTTGCCGGGTGGCTGCTACAGCCAGCCGCGCCGTTTGAACAAGAGGTAGAGCGTGCCGGATACCATCACCATCAGCAGGAGGGAGAAAGGATATCCCAAGACCCAGTCCAACTCCGGCATGTATCTGAAGTTCATGCCGTAGATCCCAGCGATGAGGGTCGGCACGATCAGGATGGCGGCCCAGGCACTGATCCTCTTTGTCTGGTCGGTCTGGGCGATGCTCGATTCGGTGAGGCTCGCTACCTTCTCGTTCTGGGAGAGGCCGACCATCGTGAGGTTTACGCTAAGGATACTCTGCAACAGCTCGCGGAAGCCGTCCACCCGCTCGACGACCCGGTAGATGTGATCCCGGACGTCGCGCAGGTAGCGCTGCAGTTCCGGATCCAGGTCGTACTCCCCACCTTCGACCAGAAGGTCCAGGACCTCGGTCAGCGGTTTGGTAGCCCTCTGGAATTCGATCACCTCGCGCGAGAGCGTGTAGATGCGGCGCGAGACCTCCTCGTTGCCGCCGAATACTTCGGTCTCTATCTCGTCCACGTCGTTCTTGAGCCCCTCGACCACCGGGAAGTAGCTGTCCACCACGCTGTCCATGATCGCGTAGAGGATCGCGCCCGGCCCCCGGCGCAACAGGTCCGGGCTGTCTTCCAGACGCCCGCGGACCTCGCCCAGCGCCGGGGCCTCGCCGTGACGTACCGTTATAACGAAGTCGCTCCCGACGAAGACGTGGAGCTCCCCGAACTCCACCGTCTCGGTTTCGTCTATGTACCGGGCGGCCTTGAGAACGACGAAGAGCGTCTCCCCGTAGCGCTCCAGCTTGGGGCGCTGGTGGGCTTTGACGGCGTCCTCCACGGCCAGGGAATGGAGCCCGAAGTCCCCCGCGACGGAGTCGAACTCCTCTTCGGTGGGTTTGTAGAGCCCGATCCAGGCTATCCCGGAACGCTCCCGGCAAGCATCGTAGATCTCGCGCACCGAATCGGGCTCAGCTTCCCGGCGCCCGTCGACGTAGATTGCCTTGTCCACGATCATGGCCGCATTATACGCCGGTGGATGTGTCCACCGCCTATCCCTATTGCAGCCGGTACAGTCGCGTCGCGTTGCGGAGCAATATGCCTTCCCCGGCGGCTCTGGCCTCGGAAAGGGTCAGCTCTCCGGTAGCCACCATTTCTCCCAGCACCTCCCCGATTACGCGGCGCCCGTCGAGGGCCCCCATCCAGTGCAGCTCCGGCACGCCGATGCCGTCGGAGCTGTAGAGGAGCTTGGACGCGGGCGCCACGCCGAGCGCCGCCCGCGTGAAGGCGAGCATCTCACCGGAGCCGAGCAGCGGGATGCCGTAGGAGAGGTCCAGGTAAGCATTTTCGTGGACGGCTGCCAGGTATGCGCCTTCCCGGGTATACGGGTAGCACTCGTGCAGCAATACAACGGGCATGCCGCGGTACTCCGGCTTCTGGAAGATCGCGCGCAGGTGCAGCGGGTTGCCGAGCCGGAGGTCCGTGTCGGCGTCACCGTAGCCGACGTGGAACTGGACCGGCACCTCCTGGCGGGCGGCCTCCTCGAACGCGACGTGGAGCAAAGTGTCCAAGAGCGGCTTGTGGACCAGCCGGGCCGGGCCGTTCGTGGCGGCGTTTTTGTACTCGTAGAACGCGGCTTCCGCCGCTTCGGCCGTCCACTCCGCAATGTCCAGGCCCGTCCGGTAGGCGGCGATGCTCTTTAGCGCCACGTTGCCCTGGCCCCGGATATCGTCGAGCCCGGAGCGAAAGGCTTCCTTCGTTTGTTCGAGCGTCGGGTACCGGGTCAGCAAGTTCTCCATTTGCGTTTCGAGGCGGGGCATGGGCCCGACGCGGCAGCCTGCCAGTTCCCCGAGATCTGCCGGCGGCAGCACCTCCTCTGGCGGCGGATATCCGGTGTCGAGGATTACCGCCTCGATGTTTGCGGCCCGCAGCAGGGCGGCGGCGTACTCCCTCTCGCCCGCTTCGGCGCGGGCGGCGAGCACGGCTTCCTCATCGGGCTCGCAGCCGAGGAAATCGGCGAGATAGCGGATCAGACGCCGGTAGAAAGCCGTGGTGGCTACGTGGTCCCGGGCCATCCCCGGGTCCGCCGATTCGGTAAACGCCCGCCGCCAGGACGCGCGTTCCTCGAAAGTCCCGGCGCGCAGTATCCCGTGGCAGTGGTTGTCCACGGCGGGTACGTCCTGGAGGTCTACGGGATCCACGAACACTAGTAGATGGTGGCGGCCGCGGCGGCCACCTCTTCCGGCGCGAGCTGCCGGGCGGTTTCGGCCTGGGCGCGGGCGACGGCCAGGTGGGTCTGCACGATCGGCTCCCCGAGAGCCCGGGTGAGGACTTCGTCTTCTTCGAGGGCGTCCAGGGCTTCGTCCAGGGAAGTTGGAAGCTGCCCGATGCCCAGGGCGCGGCGCTCGCCGGCGCTCATGATGGCCGGGTCCACCAGAAGCGGCTCGCCGGGGTCCAGGCCCCGGTCCATACCGTCCATCCCGGCGGAGAGCAGCGCGGCCAGGGCGAGGTAGGGGTTGGAGGTAACGTCGGACGGCTTGAACTCGACGGTGGAGGTTGCGGCTTCGGCGCCGGACATCGGGGAGGAGATGCGCACCGCGGCCTCCCGGTTGTCCGGGCCGTAGCAGGCGTAGGCCGAAGCCCAGACGCCGGGTCCCAGACGCTGGTAGGAGTTGGGCGACGGGGCGGTAAACGCCATGAGGGCGGGGAGGTGCTCGATCAGGCCGCCGACGAAACCCGTTCCTCGCTCGCTCAACATCCCCGAACCGTCGAACAGGACCGGTGCGCCGCTCTCATCGTAGACGCTCAGGTGGACGTGGTGGCCGTTCCCCGCGCCGTCCAGGTACGGCTTCGGCGCCATCGTGACCTCCAGGCCCATAGAATGGGCCACGCCCCGGATCGTCTCCAGCACCAGCACGCGCCGGTCCGCCGCCGCCAGGGTCTCCGCCTCCTCCACGGAGAGCTCCAGGTTTCCGGGGCCGACCTCGGCGTGAACCTGCTGCGGCCGGATGCCCATCCCGTCGAGAACCTCCGCCAGTTCGGCCACGAAGTCCGCCGCCGCGGTAAGAGCGTAGCTCCCGGCGTAGGGTGTCTGATCCGTCGGCCCTTCCTTATCCCGGACGTAGAACTCGGCCTCGTAGGCGGCGAAGGACCGGTAGCCGCGGCCCGCCAGCCGCTCCAGGGTCCGCCGGAGCGCGCCGCGCGGACAGCCTTCCCAGGGCGTGATCCCGTCCGGTTCCGTCATGTCGCAGCAGGCCATCGCCTGTCCCGGGGCAAACGGTAGCGCGGTAAGGCTCGAAAGGTCTGGCACCAGCCGGATCTCCCCCACGGGGCTCAACCCGGATCCCGCCTGGAGCGCACCTTCCGGGTCCAGGGCCAATACACCGCTCGCAAGGCCAACCCCGGCCTCCGCCCTGCCGGCGAAACCGTCGCGGTAGACGGCCTTGGCCTTTGGAATTCCTGCGTGGTCCACGAAAGCAAACCGGACCCAGAGTATGTCCTCCGGCAATTCCGGCACCCCGTCCCGGCGTTCACTGGATCTTTCCACGTCGTCCCCCCTGAAACACGTAACACACTGCAAACCGTTTCTATAGCGGAACCCAATATCTCACACCGCGACGATGTTTTCCACGCACCCGCGAGGCAAATGGCCCACCAAACTCTGGTAAGATTGGCCGTCGTGCGGAGAAGCTA
>JBHJHC010000102.1:0-70775 GCA_050331175.1 Rubrobacteraceae bacterium
CTCTCCGGAGAAGGTAAACGAGCAAGCGTATGGTGGAGGGTGGCTGATAAAGGTAAGGGTAGAGGAGGAGGGGGAGTTGATGAGTGCTGAGGACTACCAGCAGCTGCTGGAGAACGAATAGCGAGGGTGTACGTGGGGCGCTGAGGCGCCCGGTGGCAGGCGGGGGCGCCCGCAGACGGTAAGGAAACAGGGAAGGAGAGGTTAGTGTCCGACCAGGAACGTCAGGGTAGAGGCGGTATCGAATACGAACAGGCCGGCGAAGACTACATGGAGAAGCGCCAGCTCCAGAGCGGCGCGGCCGGCTGGGTTCTCCTGGCGGGGCTCGGGGTTGCCTACGTCATCTCCGGTGACTTCGCCGGGTGGAACAACGGGCTCGCCCAGGGTGGTTGGGGCGGCCTTCTAATAGCCACGATCCTTATGGCGACCATGTACACGACCATGGTCTTCGGACTGGCCGAGCTCTCGTCAGCCATCCCGGTGGCCGGTGGCGGTTACGGTTTCGCCCGCCGGGCGATGGGGGTTTGGGGCGGCTTCTTGACCGGGACGGCGATCCTCATCGAGTACGCTATAGCACCGGCCGCCATCGCCACGTTTATCGGGGCGTACGTAGAGTCCCTGGTCGGCTTCGGGGGCCCGATAGTTTACCTGTTCTTCTACGCGGTCTTTATCGGGATCCACATCTACGGGGTTGGCGAGGCGCTCAAGCTGATGTTCGTCATCACCGCGATAGCCGCCGTGGCGCTCATCGCGTTCGTGGTGGGCATGATCCCGCTGTTCGACCCGAGCAACCTCTTCGATATCGAACCGACCAACGCCTTCGGCGCGAGCGCGTTTCTGCCGTTCGGGTACGTGGGCATCTGGGCTGCGATACCGTACGCGATCTGGTTCTTCCTGGCTATCGAGGGCGTGCCGCTGGCCGCCGAGGAGGCCAGGGACCCGGGCCGGGACATGCCGCGGGGCCTGATCGTGGGCATGGGCACCCTGCTCCTGTTCGCGGCTCTCATACTCACCTTCGGTCCCGGTGGCGCGGGTTCGAGCACCATCCAGGACGTGGGGGATCCGCTCACCACGGCCATCAGCTCGCCGAACGCGTACGGCAGCGAGAACTTCTTGTTCACGTTCGTCAACGTCGTGGGGCTTGCGGGCCTGATCGCGAGCTTCTTCTCGATCATCTTCGCCTACTCCCGCCAGACGTTTGCGCTCTCGCGGGCCGGATACCTCCCTCAGTGGCTCTCGATCACCGGCAGCCGCCGGACGCCGTTTCTGGCGCTGCTCGTGCCGGGCGCTATCGGTTTTATCCTCTCGCTCACCGGGGCGGGAAGCTTGTTGATCCTCATAGCCGTTTTCGGCGCGACCCTCTCGTACGCCCTGATGATGCTCTCGCACATCATCCTGCGCTATAGAGAGCCGGACCTCGAACGCCCTTACAGAACGCCCGGTGGCGTCTTTACCTCGGGCACGGCCCTGGTCCTCAGCTTCGCCGCCATAATCGCCGGGTTCCTCGTCGATCCCCGCGTGCTCATCGGGGCGGCGGTCTTCTACGGGCTCATGATCGCCTACTTCGGCCTCTACAGCCGCCATCACCTGGTGGCCCAGGCGCCGGAGGAAGAGTTTGCGGCCATCGAAAAGGCCGAGTCTGAGCTGGGTGACGAAGAGTAGGTTACCCTCGGAGAAGTACAGAACGAAGGGAGCAAGATAGTGGATACCGCCAAAGTCGAGGGCCGCCTCGACCTGGATACGCTCCGGTCGGAGGTAGAGGCCGGGAGGATAGACACGGTATTGTTGGGAATGACCGACATGCAGGGCCGGCTGCAGGGCAAACGCCTGACCGCCGCGCACTTCCTGGACGAGGTAGTCGAAGATAACGCCGAGGGCTGTACCTACATACTCGCGGTGGACGTGGACATGGAGACCGTCGAAGGCTACGAGCTAACCTCGTGGTCCAGCGGCTACGGAGATTTCGTCTTCCGGCCGGACCTGGATACGCTGCGCGTAACCCCGTGGTTGGAGGGAACGGCGCTCGTCATGTGCGACATGGTGTGGGAGGACGGCTCGCCGGTGGCTGCTTCCCCGCGGCAGATACTCCGCGGGCAGATCGAGCGGCTCGCCGAGCGCGGCTTGAAAGCCTTCGCCGGTACGGAGCTGGAGTTTCTCGTCTTCCGCAACACCTACGAAGAGGCCTGGCGCAAGGCTTACCGGGACCTCGAGCCCGCCAACTACTACAACGTGGACTACTCGATCCTGGGCACCTCTCGGATCGAACCGCTGCTGCGGCGCATCCGCAACTGCATGAGCGCGGCCGGGATCGAGATCGAGGACGCCAAGGGCGAGTGCAACTTCGGCCAGCACGAGATCAACGTGAAGTTCGACGAGGTGCTGGAGTCCGCCGACGCCCACGTCGTCTACAAGAACGGGACCAAAGAGATCGCCAGCCAGATGGGCTACGCCCTGAGCTTTATGCCCAAGTTCAACGAGCTGGACGGTAACTCTTGCCACGTCCACCTGAGCCTTCAGGGTGAAGATGGATCCGCGGTCTTTCCCGGAAACGGTGGTGGTGACGAAAACGGCTTCTCCGAGCTCTTCCAGCATTTTATAGCCGGCCAGATCGCCTGCATGCGGGAGATGGCGCTCTTCTTCGCGCCGAACATCAACTCCTACAAACGTTACGCCAAGGGCAGCTTCGCCCCGACGGCCGTGGCCTGGGCCCTGGACAACCGCACCTGCTCGCTGCGGGTCGTCGGGCACGGGAAGTCCTTGCGGGTGGAAAACCGGACGCCGGGCGGGGACGTGAACCCCTACCTGGCGATAAGCGCCATGATCGCCGCCGGCATCCACGGCATAGACAACGAGTTGCCCCTCGAAGCCGCGGTGGACGGTAGCGCCTACGAGGCCGACAAACCCCAACTCCCCTCGAACATATACGAGTCCCGGGACCTGTTCACGAACAGCGCGATAACCCGCGAGGCGTTCGGCGACGAGGTGGTCGACCACTACACCAATATGGCGCAAGTCGAGATAGACGCCTTCGAGTCGGCCGTCACGGATTGGGAGCGCTACCGGACCTTCGAACGCCTGTGAAACCCACGATCGGCATAACGGGAGCGATCGAGGCGGTCAGCTACGGCGCCTGGAGGGACGTCGAAGCCGTAATATGCCCGACGGGATATGTACGGGCGGTCCAGCGGGCCGGGGGCCGTCCGGTGCTGCTCATACCCACGCCAGAAGACCTCGAAGATCCCGGTGGCGTGCTGGATCTCATCGACGCCCTGATCGTCACCGGCGGCGCCGGTGACCTGGACCCGGACCTCTATGGCCACGACCCCCACCCGGCGACCAAGTCCGGGCAGGAGGAGCGCGACGCCTACGAGCTCGCGCTCACGCGGACGGCCGTGGAACGTGACATGCCAACCCTGGGCATCTGCCGCGGGATGCAGGTCTTGAACGTCACCTACGATGGCACCGTCGAGCAGCACCTGCCCGACGTGGTGGGCCACGAAAGACACCGTCACACCCTGGGCGCCTTCACCGACCACGAGGTAGAGCTAGAACCAGGATCCCTCGCGGCCCGGGCCGCCGAGACGGTTCGTCAGGGCGTCAAGTCTCACCACCATCAGGGGATAGACAAGGTCGGTGACGGGCTGGTGGTCACCGGGCGTGACGCGGAAGACGGCATCGTGGAAGCCATCGAGGACCCGCATCACAGGTTCGTACTCGGTGTTCTCTGGCATCCCGAAGAGGACGAGAAGAGTCAGGTCATAAAAACACTTGTTTCGGAGGTATCCAAACAATGCTCGAAGTAATAAACCCCGCAACCGAGCAGGTGCTCGAAAGGCTGGAATCTGCGGGGACCGAAGAGCTTGACGCGGCCGTAGACCGCGCCAAAGCTGCTTTCCCGAAATGGCGGGCCGTCGAGCCCGCCGATCGCGCCAACCTGTTGCGCCGGCTCGCCGACGCCCTGGAAGACGAACAGGAGCACCTGGCCCGGCTCGAATCGCAGAACGTTGGCAAACCCATCGGCGACGCCCGCGGCGAGATGGGCATGGTGGTGGATACCTTCCGCTACTACGCCGCCGCCCCCGAGCGGGTGCTCGGCGACACCATACCCGTGCCCGGAGGCGTGAACATGACCTTCCGGGAACCGCTGGGTATCGTAGGGCTCATAGTCCCGTGGAACTTCCCGTTGCAGATCGCGGCCTGGAAGATGGCCCCGGCGCTGGCCGCCGGCAACACGCTGGTCCTCAAACCTGCCGAGCTCACGCCGCTTACGGCGCTGGAGTTTGAGCGTATCGCCCAGAAGGCTGGAATACCCGAGGGCGTGGTGAACGTGGTCGTGGGCCCCGGCAGCAAGGTGGGACAACGCCTGGCGGAGCATCCGGACGTGGCCAAGGTCGCTTTCACCGGCTCGACCGAGGTGGGGCGGAAGATCATGGCCGGGGCCGCCGGCACCATAAAGCGGGTGACCCTGGAGCTCGGGGGCAAGTCGGCAAACGTGGTCTTCGCCGACGCCGACCTCGAGAAAGCCGCCACCTCCGCCCCCGGAGGTGTCTTCGATAACGCCGGGCAGGACTGCTGCGCCCGCTCGCGCATCCTGGTCGAGAAGGGTGTCTTCGACGAGTTTATGGAGCTGATGGAACCGACGGTAAAGAGTTACAAGGTCGGGGATCCGGGCGACGAGGACACCGACATGGGACCGCTGGTCTCGGCCGATCAGCGCGACCAGGTAGCCTCTTTCGTCCCCGACGACGCGCCGGTGGCGATCCAGGGCGAGGCGCCCGAGGGCAAGGGTTTCTGGTTCCCGCCCACGGTCCTGGCACCGGTCTCCAACGACGACCGGGCGGCCGCGGAGGAGATCTTCGGCCCCGTGGTAGTCGTGATTCCTTTCGAGGGGGAAGAGGAGGCCGTCCGGCTGGCCAACGAGACCATCTACGGCCTCTCCGGCTCGGTCTGGACCGAGAACGGGGCCCGGGCCCTGCGCGTTGCCCGCGGGATCGACACCGGCGTGGTCTCGATAAACTCGAACACCTCCGTCAGGGTTCCTACCCCCTTCGGCGGCTTCAAGCAATCCGGGATCGGGCGCGAGCTGGGCCCGCACGCCCTCGACTACTACACCGAGCTGAAGAACGTGTTCATGACGACGGAGGAGGGCTAGCTATGCCGGGGCGGCTCGAAGGGAAGGTAGCGGTGATCACCGGTGCGGCCAGCGGGATCGGCCGCGAGAGCGCCCGGCGCTTCGCTGAAGAAGGGGCCACCGTGTGCGTCGTGGACCTCGACGAGGAGGGAGAGAAGGCTGCCGACGAGGTCGGCGGCCGCTTTTTCCAGGCGGACGTTACCGACCCCGAAGACGTGCAGCGCGTGTACCGGGAAGCGGCGGAGGGCTTCGGCGGTATAGACGTACTCTTCAATAACGCCGGCATCTCCCCTCCGGACGACGAATCGATCCTCGAAACCGACCTCGACGCCTGGGACCGGGTGCAGGCCGTGAACCTCAAGTCTGTATACTTGTGCTGCAAATATGGCATACCGCATTTACAAGAGCGGGGTGGCGGGTCGATAATAAACACGGCGTCGTTCGTCGCGGTCATGGGGGCCGCGACCTCCCAGATCTCCTACACGGCCTCCAAGGGCGGCGTGCTCGCCATGAGCCGCGAGCTGGGCGTGCAGTTCGCCCGGGAGGGGATCAGGGTCAACGCCCTGTGTCCCGGTCCGGTGAGTACACCCCTCCTGCAAGAGCTGTTCGCCAAAGATCCCGAGAAAGCGGCGCGCAGGCTCATCCACCTGCCGATGGGCCGGTTCGCCGAGCCCACAGAGCTTGCCAACGCGGCGCTCTTCCTGGCCTCCGACGAGGCTTCGTACGTTACGGCCTCGACCTTCCTCGTGGACGGCGGGTTATCGAGCGCGTACGTTACCTCCGTGGAGTTCTCCGGCGTGGAGCTCTCGGAGGGAGAACTGCAACCGGTTGACGACAGTTAGAGATCAACGCTGGCGGCGGAGGGTTGGTACAACCTTCCGCCGCCAAGACGAAAGCACGCGGAGAACAAGGAGAATTTGCGATGACCGCTGCCAGCCTTTCCGATAGCATCCTGGACGCTATTGGGAACACGCCCCTTCTGAAGTTAGAGGGTATCTACTGCAAGATGGAGTTTATGAACCCTTCGGGCTCCGTAAAAGCCCGGATAGCGAAGTACATGATCGAGCGCGCCGAGGAGGAGGGCGTGCTCGAGCCGGGGGATACGATCGTGGAAGCCACCTCCGGCAACACCGGCAACGCCCTCTCGATGGTCGCCGCCGTGAAGGGCTACAGGATGCTGGTCGTGATGCCGGAAGGAATGAGCGGCGAGCGGGCCGCCATCTCCAAAGCCTACGGGGCCGAGCTTTTGCTTACCGGCCACTTCCAGGTGGATGAAGCCCTGCGGAAAGCCAAGGAACTCGGGCAGCAGGACGGCTATTTCTGCCCGGCGCAGTTCGAGAACGAATGGAACGTCGAGGAGAACCGCACCTGGCTGGGGCCGGAGATCCTCTCCCAGCTTCCCGAGGGGGTTGTCCCCGATGCGCTGGTTATGGGCGTTGGAACCGGGGGCACGCTCATCGGCGTGGGCCAGGCTTTCAGAGAAGTCAATCCGGAGGTCAGGCTCTTTGGCATGGAACCCTCGGAGTCCGAGACGATCCTGTGCGGAGAGGTTGGAGACCACCTCATAGAGGGCATCGCCGACGGGTTCGTGCCCGGCATCTTCCAACGCCACGGGGACAAGGTGGATGAGGTCCTGTCCACGGAAAGCGAGGAGGCCGTACAGACCATGCGACGCCTGGCGCGCGAGTACGGCCTGTTCGTGGGACCCAGCAGCGGGGCACACCTGCTCGCGGCCAAGAGGGTGAAGGAAGCCTATCCCGAGCTGGAGACCGTAGTAACGCTCTTCTGTGACGAAGGCGAGAAGTACATCCAGGATCACTTCACCGAAGAGATCGAGAAGCTGGAAGCCGAGAACTTCACCTAGAATCCGGAAGCTCCGGCCACAATATTTTCGACAACCGGCACCCCCAACGGGGATCGTCGAAAACGGCGCTCCCCGCGCCCGCGAGTGAATTCTGGTGGCGTCCCCGGTTGTTCTCGTATAATGCAGGGGCAGAGATCGGGGGCACTGTGGCTAGACGGAAGGGCCAGACGATGTTTTCAGAGGAGCCGGGAGTATCTCCAGTTTATCGTACGGTCGCCGGAGCACTGGTGGAACGTATCGACGACGGCCGGCTTCCACCCGGGAGCCGGCTGCCGTCGGAGCGCCGGCTGGCTTCGGAGTACAGGATCTCGCGCATGACGGCCCGGGCGGCGGTAAACCTTCTGGCCCAGAGAGGGTACGTCGACCGGAGAAACGGCTCCGGGACTTACGTCTCCAGCCCGAAGGTAGAGCTGGACCTTTCCGCCGTCGCCGGCTTTACGGATCGCGTCCTGCGGCACGGGATCACGCCGGGAGCCGAAGTCATAGAGGCCCGTACGGTCGGTGCCGACGAGATGGACGCCAGCGTGGTAAAAGCCCTGGACGCTACACCCAAGAACTGGTTTCACAAACTCGTCCGTACCCGGACCGGAAACGGAGAACTGCTGGCCCTCGAAGAGTCCTACTTCCCAGCCGACTTCTGTCCCGACCTGCTCGACAAGGAGCTGACAGGCTCGATCTACGAGCTCCTGCGGGTCACCTGCCGGCTGGAGCCGGCATACCTGCGGCAGGAGATCGAGACGACCCAACTTAACTCGGCGGTAGCCGAGATATTGAATACCTGCGTCGACGCCCCGGCCCTGCGCGTCACACGCACCACCTGGGACACCAACGAACAGGTGATAGAGTTCGCCCGCGACATATACCGCGGAGACCGCCTGCTCTTCGTTACCGAAACCCCCACCAAAGGCTGAACAATTACCACCCTCGGGTCATGGCCCGCGCCGGAAAATTATAGATGACAAGCTAGCTTGACAATCCTTCGATGACAAGTTAACTTTACAGTATTGAAATGGCTTCGACGATTTACAACGAGGTTCGCAGGTTCAGGACTGAGATGGGCTTATCGCAGGGGAAGTTGGCTGAGGTTTTGGGTGTTTCCCGGCAGACGATCAACGCCATAGAGACCGGACGGTACACGCCGTCTTTGCCCCTGGCGATAGCCCTCGCGCGGTTCTTTGGGAGGCCGGTAGAGGAGGTGTTTATCGTTGGAGAGGAGTGAGGCGCGGTGGACGAGGTGGGTTGTGCCGGGATTGCTCCTGCTGGCCGGCGGGGGTTACTTTCTGGCCGGTTGGGTCGGTGGCAGTCCCGGGCTTGGAGCTGTAATGTTCGTGATCGTGGCGGCCTACGCGGCACTGTTGCTCCTGGGGGGTCGTTTCGAGTTTCTCCGGGCGCTGCGCGGGCAGTTCGACGACGAGCGTTACCAGTCGTTTGATCTGCGGGCGACGGCGTATGCGGGAGCGGCAACCTTTCTGGTCCTGCTCGGGGGATTTATCTACGAATTGGCCCAGGGAAGAGACGGCCAACCATACTATCTACTTGGTGCGGTTTTCGGTGTCAGCTACCTGGTAGCCCTGGTCTGGCTGCGGTTGCGCTCGTAGAGGCTGCCAGACCAGAGGAGGAATAGCGAGTGGATTCAACTGGTCGTCGCAACGTGTGCTTGTTGTAGTAAGTCTAGCTGTTCTTGGAAGGCTTCGGCTGGCGTCCTCCAGTTTAAAGTCTTTCTCGGTCGGCAGTTCAGAGCCTTGGCGACGGCGTTTAGCTCTTCGAGTTCGTAGCGTGAGAGGTCGGTGCCGCGTGGGAAGTACTGCCTGAGCAACCCATTGGTGTTTTCGTTTGTGCCGCGCTGCCAGGGGCTCTTCGGGTCACAGAAGTAGACACAAAGGCCGGTTGCTAGCTTCAAATCTGCGTGGTAGGCCATCTCGGCACCCTGATCCCAGGCCAGGGACTTTCGTAGCTGTTGGGGCAGTGAGCCGATCTGTTTGGCGATGGCCTCGTTGACCGCGGCGGCACCGTGCCCGGCCAATGGTGGGCCGTTCTTCTTCGCCGGTTGCTTGCCGTGCTCGGGCATGCGGGGTAGTCGCAAAAGCATGGTCAGCCGTGTGGTACGCTCGACCAGGGTGCCGATTGCCGAACTGCCGGTGCCGAGGATCAGATCACCTTCCCAGTGGCCGGGGACAGCGCGATCGTCAGCCTCGGCAGGACGCTCGGAGATCTTGACCTCCTCGGTGACGAACCTCTTTCCGCTGCTCTGTCTGGCACGCTCGCGTGGGGTCCTCAGTGCCCGCCCGGTGCGCAGACAGGCCACAAGGTCGCGCTTCAACGCGCCGCGACCCCCTAGTAGAGGGCCTGGTAGATGGCTTCGTGAGAGATGCGCATCTCCTCATCATCTGGGAATTCGATCTTCAGCCGCTCAGAGATCTGCTCGGGACTCCAGGAGGCAGCCCAGCGGCGGTCCTTGCGGCGACCGTGACGGCGCCCCTTGAAGGCCTCAACCTCAGGCCCTACAACATTACCATCTTCGTCGGTGATCTCAGCTGAGAGTCGCTGTTGAACGTAGTCATGCAGTCGCTGGTTATTGGCCAGCTTGGCAGGCTTGGGTCGCCGGGCGCTACGGTCGGCGTGCCACTGCGCGGTCGAGGCCCGATACTCTAGCTTCCCGCCACGAGTGGCGGCATTGCGTCGCAACTCCCGGGAGACTGTTGAGGCCGAGCGGCCCAAGTGCCGGGCGATTTCACGGATACCCAAATCCTTGGCTCGCAGCAGGGCGATCTCCTCGCGCTCCTCAAACGAGAGATAGCGTCCCGAGAGTGTCTTGGCCAGTGTCGATGGTCTCATCCCGCCAGTATCGCGGAACCAACGCGCTGCGACTGCACCTGAGATGCCGACACGCCTTCCGGCATCCTCGCTGCTGAATCCCTCAGCAATAGCATCCCAGAACTCCCGCTGGCGCTGGCGCTTGTTGCTGATCCCCGGAGTCCCCGGAGAACGCAAGACCTTTCGTCCTGTAAACCGTGTGGACCAGCCCGGTGGTCGTCCCATGACAACACCTCTCTAGGTTGGTGTTGCGACGACCGGTTGAACCCACCCAGTACACGGCGATCTCGTTTGGCAAAAAGCTTCAAGAGGCCGGGATCGTAGCTTCGATGAGTAGGGTAGGATCGGCACTGGACAACGCCATCTCAGAAAGCTTCGTTTCCACACTCAAATGCGAGATAGGAGTGAGCCGCTACCCTACCCGCCAGGCGGCTCGGGCGTCGGTGTTTGAGTTCGTTGAGCTCTTCTACAATCGGGAGCGCCGGCACTCCTCGCTTGGTTACCTGAGCCCGCATGAGTATGAGCAGGCTATACTGGAGGAGGCAGCGGTGGCGTAAGCGAAAATTGTCCGCTCATCGGGGGTAAGTCCAGCTAGATAATGGGTTATCTGGCGTGAACGATGAGAAGCTGTCCGCAACGAGTTCAAGCTAGCCTTAGCGTATTGAGGTTTTCGCTTGCAGTTGCGCCTGATCAACTCGCCGATTTCTCGCGCCATACCTGGAGGTGGTCGAGGTAATCTAAATGCTCTTCCATCGCTTGTACGGCCGCTGTCTCATCGCCTTTGACTATTGCGCGGGTGATAGCGAGGTGCTGTTGGGCCGCTGCTTTTCCCGTCTCCGTAGTGAGATCTAGGAAAAGTACCTGGTGAATTACCTTATGTAGGGCGAAGACGAAAGAAGCCAGCACCCTGTTTTGCGATGCTTCTGCAATCGCTGTGTGGAAATTGGAATCCAGGCGGATCAACTCTGAGTTCTCGGACGTATCAGTCTTGTGCTGGTCGATAATCTGTCTTAAGTTCTCTACGTCTTTTTCTGTTCGCTTCAATGCTGCCAACCTCGCCGAAGGCACCTCGAGCATCCTACGGAGGTGATTGATCTCGTCAAAGGTAATGCTCCCAGACTTCAAGGTGTTTTCTATAGAGGCCCCGACTGAGAAACCTAGCGACTCGTAATTCACCGCCTTCACGAAACTTCCTCCGTGTGCGCCGGGTACCTTGCTTATCAGATCCTCCGAAGCTAGGGTCCCCAATGCCTCGCGAACTGTAGTGCGGCTTACACCGAAGCTCTCCGCCAATTCCAACTCGCTGGGCAATTTCTCCCCGCTTTCGAATGCGCCCGAAAGGATAGCTTCTCGAAGCTGGGCCTCTACCTGTTCGCGAGCCCGGCGAACCGGCGCCGGTTTAAAAGCCATGTCCCTCCTTCGGACGCGACAGTCTAATTGTATTACTGATTAATATAGTACATCGTCTCACTCTTCTCGGCATCTCACAGCGTGCCCTTCCTATATATTACGAAGAGAGTATTTGTGACGGGAAAGCTGAGGCTTTCGCAAATCACAAGAAACGTTCCCTCGGCATAGTATTGCTCGCAATTTGTAACCTTCCACCTCTGATTTGTGGTCGGACCTGGGCTGCAAAAATTAAAGAAGCTCCGTGCCAGGGTTGACAGTCATACATTTAAAAGTCATACTTTATAGAGGGTTTGTAAAGGAATCCTCGATCGTCCACAAGACGCTATACTGAGCTTGCTTGAGAAGCTGGTATAGGACCTGGTGGGCAGGTCTTCAAAGGAACGAAGAGAAGGGGAAAGAATGGCGCAGGAGAACAATAGTAGTAACGACCCACGGCCTTTGGAGGTAGGCAAGGTTGCGTTCGCCAGCTTTGTAGGCACCACCATCACGTCTGTGTTGAAGGAGAGATAATAGTGGATGGCAAGGGGCTGGCAGAGGCCTGGATAGTAGGCGCGGTCCGCACCCCCATCGGTAAGCACGGCGGCGCCCTCTCCACCGTGCGCCCCGACGACCTGGCTGCCGTGGTCCTCGAAAGCTTGATGGAGCGTACCGGCATCCCACCCGAAGAGGTCGAGGATGTTTATTTGGGCTGCGGCAACCAGGCCGGTGAGGACAACCGCGACATAGCCCGCATGTCGCTCCTACTCGCGGGCTTCCCGGAAGAAGTGGGCGGAGCTACCGTCAACCGCCTGTGCGGCTCGGGACTTGAGGCGGTGTCGCAGGCCGCAAGGGCGATCATGCTCGGGGAGGCTGATGTGTACGTCGGCGGCGGAGTCGAGTCAATGAGCCGGGCTCCCTGGGCCATACCCAAGCCCGAGCGCGCCTTCCCGAGGGGCCACGTAACCATGCAAGACACCACTTTAGGCTGGCGCTTTGTCAATCCAAGAATGGAGGAGATGGGACATACCGACTCCTTAGGCGAGACCGCCGAGAACCTGGCCGAGGAGCGCTACGCAATAACCTCCGAGG
Organism: Rubrobacteraceae bacterium; assembly: GCA_050331175.1. Lineage (GTDB taxonomy): Bacteria > Actinomycetota > Rubrobacteria > Rubrobacterales > Rubrobacteraceae > SIRX01. The sequence goes on from JBHJHC010000102.1 coordinate 12,285, forward strand.
AGGAGCAACCGGAGGGCCTGGCCGATGAATACGACATCTCCAGGGAGCCCCAGGATAGGTTTGCCTTGAGCAGCCATCAGAAGGCTGTCGAAGCCACCGACGGGAAGCGCTTCAGGGAGGAGATCGTTCCGGTTACGGTCAAGACCCGCAAGGACGAGACTGTGGTCGAAGCTGACGAGGGACCCCGTCGCAACGCCTCTATAGAGAAACTTGCGAAGCTCCCACCTGCCTTCAAGGAGGGGGGCAGTGTAACCGCAGGCAACTCCAGCTCCCTCAACGACGGGGCAGCGGCGGTGCTGGTAGTATCGGCCGAGTACGCCCGAGTCCACGGCCTTGAGCCATTGGCGAAGATAAAGAGCATGGCAGTGGCTGGGGTGCCTCCGAGGGTGATGGGTATAGGCCCCGTGCCCGCAACGAAAAAAGCTTTGGAGCGGGCGGGCATCTCCCTAGACAGGGTGGGTCTGATCGAGTTGAACGAGGCTTTTGCTGCCCAATCGCTGGCCGTTTTGCACGAGTGGGGTATGGAGCCGGGCGATGAGAGACTAAACCCCAACGGCGGGGCGATAGCCTTAGGACACCCTATAGGGTGCTCGGGAGCCAGGATTCTTACGACGCTGTTGCACGAGATGCGTCGCCGTGAAGACGTAGAGTTGGGACTTGCCACCATGTGTATAGGAGTCGGTCAAGGGATCGCCATAGTGGTCGAGAAAATCAACTAGAGAGCAGGCAGAGTGAGCGCATTGAACACAAAAAATAGCTCGGGCAGAATACCGGAAAGTAGCGGAGCGCAGGATCTGTATCCTGGCGACGTCCTCGCTCTAGACGAGCTACTTACAAAAGAAGAGCTAGCAGTCCGCGACGACGCTCGTTCTTTTGTCCAGCAGGAGATAGCTCCCAACATAAAAGACTGGTACGAAGACGCCCACTTCCCCCGTGAGATAGTCCCACTGATGGGGCAAGCCGGCCTCTTGGGCATGCACCTCTCAGGCTACGGCTGCGCCGGTAATAGCGCCACCGAATACGGCCTTGCCTGTATGGAACTGGAAGCCGGTGACACTTCTCTTAGAAGCTTCGTCAGCGTGCAAGGCTCGCTAGTGATGAGCGCCATCCACAAGTTCGGCTCCGAGGAGCAGAAACAAGAGTGGTTGCCGAAACTGGCTTCGGGTGAAGCTATAGGTGCTTTCGGACTCACGGAGCCTAGTGCAGGTTCCGATCCAGCCTCCATGAAGACCAACGCCCGTAAGGATGGTAGTGACTGGATACTGAACGGTTCAAAGCGTTGGATCGGGATGGGTTCTATAGCAGACGTAGCGGTAGTGTGGGCACAGACAGAAGACGGCATCAGAGGTTTTCTAGTACCTACAGACACACCCGGATACAGCGCTAAAGACATAGAACACAAACTCAGTCTAAGAGCTTCCATACAAAGTGAACTCTACTTCGAAGACCTTCGTCTCCCTGAAGAAGCGGTGCTACCAGAAGTAGCAGGGCTAAAAGGACCTTTTACCTGTTTAGGAGAAGCGCGCTACGGGATCATCTGGGGAGTGATGGGAGCAGCACGGGATTGCTACGAGAGCGCCCTTACTTACTCAAAAGAACGGGAGCAGTTTGGCAAAGCTGTATCTTCTTTTCAGCTAACGCAGCAGAAACTCGTAGACATGATGTTGGAGATAGAGAAGGGGCTTCTAGTAGCGTGGCGCATCGGGAGGTTAAAAGATGCGGGCACAGTGAGGCCCGAGCACATCTCCTTTGGGAAGCTAAACAACGTCAGAGAGGCGCTTGAGATAGCGCGGGAGGCGAGGACCATACTCGGAGGCAATGGTGTGACGCTGGAGTACCCCATCATGCGTCACATGAGCAACCTGGAGAGTGTACGGACCTACGAAGGAACCGACGAGGTCCACACACTCATCTTGGGCAATACTCTTACCGGTACACCCGCTTTTCGCTAGGAGAAAGGCATGACACACAAGACCCTCACTACTGCAGTTTACGATAGGGTTGGTGTTATCACCGTCAATCGCCCCGAAGTCCGCAACGCCATGAACCGGCAAGTAATGGAGGATCTCCGGATCACCCTAGATGAGTTCTGGGAGGACGAAGGTGTAGGCGCGATGATACTCACCGGCGCCGGGGACGAAGCATTCGTTGCCGGGGCGGATATCGGGGAGCTCAAGGAGAGAACGGTGTTAGATGGGCTTGCGGCCAGCATGCAGCGTCTCTACGACGAGATCGAGGGCTTCGACAAGCCCACCATAGCGGCAGTAAACGGTTACGCACTTGGTGGCGGCTGCGAACTCGCAATGGCCTGCGACATCCGCATAGCGGCGGAGGAGGCCCAGTTTGGATTGCCCGAGGTCGGACTCTCGATAATCCCAGGCGCCGGCGGTACGCAGCGTCTCGCCCGATTGGTGGGCAAGGGGCGGGCGATAGAGATGATCCTCACTGGCCGAATGATAGAAGCCGAAGATGCGTACAACATAGGTCTCGTTTCGCGGGTAGTTCCACAGGCCGAGCTCATGGACGTGGCGCAGGAGATGGCACAGACCATCCTCTCTAAAGGCCCGCTCGCCGTACGCTTGGCCAAGCTGGCTGTACAGACCGGCTTCGAGGTGGATCAGCGGACGGGACAGGTTATCGAACGCCTCGCCCAGACGGTACTTTATTCCAGTGAAGACAAGCAGGAGGGCACAAGCGCCTTTCTCGATAAGCGCAAGCCAGACTTTAGGGGAAAGTAGGAGAGGATAGGGCCCAACATAACCAAGACGGGTAAGGCACTTCCAGAGATGGTACGAGGTGCCTGCCGGTTCTCTGGGTGAGAGAGGAAAGCGATGACTCATGACCAGCGATATAAGGAGGAACAGTATGGAGACCGAACGACCGAATGCGGGCGTGGAGCAGACTGAAGATGTGGCCAGCCTGATCGGGCGTACGCCTTCGGCCTACGGCTACCCGTTACTCATCAAGCATTTGTTGCACACACCATTGGCGTACGCTCCGGAGCAGGAGATCGTCTACCGTGACGTCAAACGCTACGACTACCGGACGCTGCGGCAGAGGATTGGGCAACTCGCCAGCGGACTAGAGGACCTGGGCGTAGAACCGGGTAACACCGTTGCGGTGATGGACTGGGACAGTCACCGCTACCTGGAATGCTACTTCGGTGTACCCATGATGGGCGCGGTCCTCCAAACGGTGAATGTCCGCCTCTCTCCAGACCAGATACTCTACACTATCAACCATGCCGAGAGCGACGTGCTACTGGTCCACGCGGACTTTCTGCCGATCCTCGAGGAGATCGAGGACCGGTTCGAGACTGAGAAGAAAGTGGTGCTGCTAACCGACGAAGACGAGCGACCCGAGACATCAGTAGACTTCGGTGCCGAATACGAGGAACTGGTCGAGTCCGGCTCCGCCGACTACGATTTCCCAGACTTCGACGAGAACACACGGGCTACGACCTTCCACACCACCGGTACCACGGGCAACCCCAAGGGCGTGTATTTTAGCCACCGGCAGTTGGTGCTGCACACGTTAGCTGGCTTGGCGGGCCTAAGCATGTCCGCTACGCAAGGTCGTTTCCACAATGCGGATGTGTACATGCCCATCACGCCGATGTTCCACGTACATGCGTGGGGCAAACCGTACATGGCGACCGTTATGGGTGTAAAGCAGGTCTATCCCGGACAGTACGACCCAGAGATCCTGCTTGACCTTATCGAGAAGGAAAAAGTCACCATGTCCCATTGCGTGCCGACCATTTTGCACATGCTCTTGGGCAGCGCAGAAGACCGGGACATAGATCTCAAGGGTTGGAAGGTGGTCATCGGTGGTTCGCCGCTACCAGAGAGTATGGCCCGTAGGGCCCTGGATCTCGGGATCGATGTGTTCGTTGGATACGGTCAGTCGGAGACGTGTCCACTTGTCACCCTGGCCCAGCTCACACCCGAGATGCTCGAACGGGATCCCGACGAGCAAGTAGAGATCCGAACCAAAACTGGCCGTCCCATCCCCCTGGTTGATTTGCGGATTGTCGACGAAGAGACGAACGACGTTCCTCGCGACGGCTCGTCTACCGGCGAGGTGGTAGTGAGGGCCCCGTGGTTGACCCAAGGCTATCTTAAAGAGCCCGAAAAGTCCGAAGAACTATGGGAGGACGGCTATCTCCACACCGAGGATATCGGCTACATAGATCCCGAGGGGTACCTGCAGGTAACAGATCGTATAAAGGATGTAATCAAGACCGGAGGCGAGTGGGTTTCGTCGCAAGAGATCGAAGATATCCTCTTGCAGCATCCAGGCGTACATGAAGCCGCAGTGATCGGAGTAGAGGATGAGAAATGGGGCGAGCGGCCGCTGGCCCTCGTCGTACCGAGCCAAGATGAGGTCACCGAGGATGGGGTCAGCTCTCACGTTAGAGAGTATGCCGAGGGCGGCGAGATCTCTAAGTACGCCGTGCCCGATCGGGTCCAGTTCGTGGAAGAGATAGATAAGACGAGCGTAGGCAAAATCGACAAGAAGACTCTGCGCGAGAAGTACGCGGAGTAAGAGGGGTACAAGCAGCCGTGCAGTCACTGCACCGAAAGACGAGACCAGTTATGTGGGAGGCTTCTTAGTGACGCAACAGATAAGGAAAGTGGCCGTTTTGGGGGCCGGGACGATGGGGGCCGCTATAGCCGCCCACTGCGCCAACGCCGGCCTCGAAGTGGACCTACTAGATATAGCGCCAGAGGATAACGACAACAACGCGGTCGTAAAGAAGGGCTACGACCAGATGAGAAACGCCCGGCCAGCCGCACTAATGAGCGAAAAGGTTGCCGACCGCATCCGGACCGGCAACTTCGAAGACCACTTCGACCGGGTCGGTGAGGCGAACTGGATCCTCGAGGCCATCATCGAGAAGCTGGAGCCCAAGCAGCAGCTCATGGAGCGAGTCGAGGCGACAGCCAAAGAAGACGCTATCATCTCTTCCAACACCTCCGGCATACCGTTACATCAGGTGGCCGAGGGACGCTCGGAGGGCTTCAGGCGGCGCTTTCTAGGGACGCATTTCTTCAACCCGCCGCGCTATCTGAAGCTGCTGGAGATCATACCCACCGAAGATACTGACGAGGCGTTCATCGAGCGTGTTCGGAACTTCGGAGAGCGGGTGCTGGGCAAAGGTGGTGTGATCGCTAAAGATACGCCCAACTTCATCGGAAACCGCCTCGGCAGCTTTAGTGGGATGAACTCGGTACGTTACGCCATCGAGAACGGTTACGGCGTTGAAGAGATAGACGCCATAACCGGACCCCTGATCGGACGCCCCAAAACCGCTACCTTTCGCCTCCGGGACCAGGTAGGTCTCGACATTTCGATCGGGGTTGCGGAAAACCTTTATGAAATGGCGCCTGATGACGAGGCCCGCGAGCAGTTCAAGCCCCCCGGCAAACTGAAAGAGATGCAAGAGAAAGGTCTCCTCGGCCTCAAGGCTGGCGCCGGCTTCTATAAGCGGGAGGAGCGGGACGGCGAGAAGGTCTTCGACGTCTTGAATCTGGAGACCTTGGAACACGAGCCTCCCGAAAATCCAGACATTCCGCTCGTCGAAGAGGCAAATGAGCAGGACGACCTGGGTGCGCGACTTCGCTTTATCATGGCGAAGGCTAAGGAGGACCGGCACGCCCAGTATCTGCGGGACACACTCCTGCCGTATATGGCCTACGCCTCGCGTCGGGTTCCCGAGATCTCCAACACTCTCGAGGATGTGGACCATGCGACGGAGTGGGGTTTCGGTCACCAAGCTGGGCCGTTTAGGACGTGGGACCTGCTGGGTGCCCGGGAAACCGCCGAGCAGATGGAATCCCTCGGCATCGAGGTCGCAGACTGGGTCAAGCGGATGCTCGACGCCGGACACGAGAGCTTTTACAGGACGGATGGATCGCAAGAGCTGCAGTACAGTCCTATAGAGGGCGACTTCGAGCCTGTACGCGAGGACCCGATGGAGCTCTCCCTGGAGAAGGTGCGTGCTGAGGGTGGCGAAATATACGGTAACAACTCAGCAAGTATCCTGGACCTGGGCGATGGAATTTTGTGCTTCGAGATCCACTCAAAGGGCAACGCGGTGAACGGAGCCGTGGTCGAGGTGGGCAAAGAGGCCCTGAGGCGTCTCGAAGAAGAGGATGAGTGGACCGGACTTGTGATCGGCAACGAGGCCAGGAACTTCTGCGTGGGCGCTGACCTGGCAGAGATCGCTGAAGAGACGAAGAATGAAGCGCCTAACGGCGTCGAGGAGAGGATAGCTTCGCTCCAGAACCTCCTTATGGGCTTCAGGTTCGCCTCCAAGCCGGTCGTCGCCGCTCCACACGGGCAGACGCTGGGAGCGGGGATAGAGATCTGCCTGCACTCCGACCGGGTCGTCGCAGCGGGCGAGACCTACATGGGCCTGGTCGAGACCGGGGTGGGACTCATTCCAGCGGGCGGTGGCACGAAGGAGATTGCTCGAAGGTTCATCTCCCCGCACGCCCAGGCCCCACCGCTGCCCTACGTTCGAGAGGCCTTCGAGAAGATAGCGCAGGCGAAGGTCTCAAGGAGCGCTGTGGAAGCGCAAGAGATGGGCTTTTTGACAGAAGAGGATCGTATAGCAATGAACGGAGGCCACCTCCTCTCCGCCGCCAAACGTGAAGCTATCGAGCTCGCCGACGGTTATGTTCCGCCTACCAGGGAGAAGACCATCTACGCTACGGGCATCGTCACCCGGGCGGCCCTTGAGGTCGGCGTCAAGACACTACAGTGGGGCCACTTCGCGACCCAGTATGATGGCACCATCGGGCGCCACCTCGCCCGGGTGCTTACCGGCGGTGATCTCCCGACTCCCCAGTGGGTGAGCGAAGAATACCTGCTCGAGCTGGAGAAGAAAGCGTTTCTGGAACTGCTCCAGAACGAGAAGACCCTGGAACGCATCGACGCCATGCTGGAGAGCGGCAAGCCTCTACACAACTAGAGTCAGGAGAAAGGAAATACACATGAAAGAAGCCGTAATCGTCTCGGGTGCGAGAACCGCCGTTGGGCGTGCCCCCAGGGGTACGTTAAGAGGAGCACATCCAGTTGACATGACCGCTGCCTCTATAAGGGAAGCTCTCGAGCGGGCGAACCACCTGGACTCTTCGGAAGTTGAGGACGTCATTATAGGATGCGCGTTTCCCGAGGGCACCCAGGGCCACAACATCGCGCGGCAGTCCTCGATAAGGGCCGGGCTACCAGAGAGCGTGCCGGCGCAGACGGTAAACCGTTTCTGCTCGTCGGGATTGCAAACCATTGCCAACGCTGCCGAGAGAATCATGGCCGGCTATGCGACCACGATCGTCTCCGGCGGCGTAGAGCACATGTCCTCTACCATAAGTCAGCCCCAATTCTCGCCGAACCCTACGCTCGTGGAGACCAACCCGGCAGTCTACATGGGGATGGGACTCACCGCTGAGCAGGTTGCGGATGAATATGGGGTCTCGCGGGAAGACCAGGATGAATTCGCTTTGAGAAGCCATACGCTCGCAAAGGAGGCCGTAGAATCGGGCCACTTCGACGAGGAGATCGTGCCAATAGACGTCAAACTCGATTGGGTAGACGACGACGGCAAGCCACACTACAAAGAGACCACCTTCGAGCGGGATGAGGGTCCTCGCGACACCTCGATGGAGAAGCTCCAGAAACTCCCTGCCGTCTTCCAGAGGAACGGCACCGTAACGCCGGGCAACTCCTCCCAACGCTCGGACGGTGCCGCCGCAGTTGTGGTCATGGATCGGGAAGAAGCCGAGGGACGTGGCTTGGAGCCACTCGCCCGCTTCATGGGTTTCGCCGTAGGAGGCGTAAGGCCGGAGGTTATGGGCATCGGGCCGACGGTCGCCATTCCGAAGGTGCTGGAGCTTACCGGGCTTACGCTGGATGATATAGACCTGATCGAGTTCAACGAGGCGTTCGCGGCTCAGGCTTTGGCCGTGGTCCGCGAGGTCGGCATGGACCTGGAGAAGACCAACGTCAACGGTAACGCAATAGCCCTCGGCCACCCGATGGGGGCCACCGGCACCAAGCTCACCGTGCAGCTCATCCACGAGATGAAGCGGCGTAATAGCCGCTATGGCATGGTAACCATGTGCATCGGCGGTGGAATGGGTGCAGCGGGAATCTTCGAGAATCTACAGGCTTAACCGGGGTTGGGCATGAGGCTCAACCGTAAGAGGTCGTAGAGGGCAAGACTGAGAAAGGAGTAGCTTTGATAGCCGACGTCACCCAAGCTCTTAGCACAGACTACTATCTATTGGAGGAAATGATCTCGGACGAAGAGCGCGAGGTTCGCGATAGGGTCCGGGCCTTTGCAGACCGGGAGATCATACCGAACATAAATGAGTACTGGGACAAGGCAGAATTTCCGTTCGAAATCGTCCCTAAAATTGCTGAACTCAACATCGCCGGCACCACGATAGAAGGCTACGGCTGTCCTGGAATGAGCCATCTCGCTGCTGGGCTCGCGGTGATAGAGATGTCGCGGGGCGACGGGAGCATAAACACCTTCCTTGGAGTGCATTCGGGGCTCGCCATGGGCACCATCGCCATGCTCGGCAACGAGGAGCAGAAGCAGAAATGGCTGCCGCAGATGGCGCGTATGGAGAAGATCGGAGCTTTCGGCCTCACCGAGCCAGAGCACGGCTCCGACTCGGTAATGCTAGAGACCAGCGCAAAGCGCGAGGGCGAAGAGTACGTTATTAACGGTGAGAAGCGCTGGATCGGCAACGCCACCTTCGCCGATGTCACTATCATCTGGGCGCGCGACGAAGAAGACGGCGAGGTCAAAGGCTTTTTGGTCGAAAAGGAAGAGGACGGCGACATGCCCGAGGGTTACTCTACCGATCTCATAACCGGCAAGATGGGCAAACGGGCCGTGTGGCAGCCGGACATATACCTCGAAAACGTGCGGGTGCCGGTGGAGAATAAGCTCGAGGGCGCCAACTCCTTCAAGGATACCAATAAGGTTCTCACCGCCACACGCGGGAACGTGGCCTGGGAGTGCGTTGGGCACGCTGTGGCCGCTTATGAGGCGGCTTTAACCTACGCTAAAGAGCGGGAGCAATTTGGCAAGTCCATAGCGGGTTTCCAGGCCATCCAGCAGAAACTGGCGACCATGCTGGCCGAGACCACGAGCATGCAACTCATTTGCTTCAGGCTTGCCCAGCTCCAAGAACAAGGCAAGATGACTGGTCCAATGGCCTCACTCGCCAAAATGAACAACGCGCGTAAGGCCAAGCAAGTCTGTGCCGACGCCCGTGACATAATGGGCGGCAACGGCGTGCTTCTGGAGTACCATGTCGCGCGACACCTGACGGACATGGAGATCGTCTACACCTACGAAGGTACGGATACGATGCAGTCGCTTATAGTGGGCCGCGACGTCACCGGCATCTCTGCTTTCGTTTAGGAATACTGTGAGGATCGACGTAGGACCCGGCATTGAGGGCAAATACCTCCAGCGGACGTCGGCCACCGTCCGCGCCGCTGAAAAGCCGGGTTTTGCCGGTCTCCGGACCAGCGAGACCAGACACGACTCGTCTTCACTGCTTGCGACAGCCACCAACGAGTTCGAACAGGGGGAGCCAGGGACCTCTGTCGCCATTGAATCGCTCATCTTCTCCGCCTTGACGGGATCAGGGCGCTTCACCATAATGCAAGAACCTAAGGGAAAGGAGTCTACGTGGTGCAAAAACTCTGCGGAGAAAGGGTCAAGGTGCCCGATGGCGCTGCCCATCGTAGGGTGGGCGTCAAAAACCGCTGTAGTCGGAATGTCTTAGTGCATTCCAAGGTCTACAGGCGCAAAAGCTCTGTAGAAGGCCACATGAGGAGTGTGTGCTCTAGTGCTCAGCGCACACCCCTTTTAGAAATTCGGGTTGTCAGACACCCTGATTGCGATCAAGAGGAGGTTAGCTAATGCTAAGGAAGTTAGGTACTTTGATAGCACTGGTGGCGCTCGCTGCTGCCCTGGTGTCCTGTACTGGTGGGGGTGGTTCGGCAGAGAGCGCCGAAGACTACCCCTCGGATGACGTCACACTACTGGTACCCTATGGTGCAGGTGGTCCTACCGACCTCGCCGCGCGCACCGTCGCAAAATACTACGAGGATGAATTCGGCCAGACGGTTCTCGTGGAAAACATGGCGGGGGCTTCCGGGGCCCAGGCGATGAACGAGCTAAAGTCTAGCCAGTCGGACGGATACACTATCGCGATCATAGCCGCCCCAGCAACAGTAGTGGTCCCCCTTATAGAAGACGTGGGCTACACTGCCGACGATTTCACCACGGTCGGTGTGATCACCATAATCCCCTCCGTTCTAGCCGTTCGCAATGATTCGGAGTACGAAACGGCGGAGGACTTCTTCGCGGCGGCTAAGGAGAACCCAGGCAAACTGAACGTTGGTATCCCCGGCGCCAACACGTCCCAGGGCCTTGAGATGCAGCGGCTCGCCGAAGAGTACGATATAGAGCTGTCGCTTGTTCCTTTCAAAGGTAACGCCGCGATGACCTCAGCCCTGCTGGGCGGCAACGTCGACGCCGTCTTCATCAACGCTTCTGAGGACGTGCTAGCAAACATAGAGGGTGGCGAGTTCAAGCCGCTGGCCGTAAGCCCCCCGGAGAGGGTGGAATACCTGTCCGACGTTCCTACCCTCAAAGAGCTTGGCTATGAGGACCTCACCAACAGTGTTTCCATCTTCGCTTTGGCGGCCCCAAATGGAACGCCGGAGGAGATCATCGCCAAGCTTGAGAGTACGCTGGAGGAGGCTTTGCAGGACGAGAAGGTTCGCGAGCAACTCGGCGAGCAATACGTTCCAGAGGAGTTTATCGGGTCGGAGGAGTTGAGACAGCGCCTGAACGACATAGTAGAAGCGTACGAACCATTGCTTAAGGAAAACTAGATGGCCGGGTTTAATTCTCCGCATCGTCAAAGTCGCCGTAGCGGTAGGGGGAGCTAAAGTGTATCGTCTGGGCGGCGTGATCCCCCTACTGCTTGGGATCTTCGGCGTGGTTTACTCGTACACGCTTGGCTTCGGTAGCCCGGCCCAGCCTGGACCCGGCTTCTGGCCGTTTATAGCTAGCTTAGCGATCGTAGGAGCCTCGATAGCGCTTCTCATCACCGAGCGCAGCGGTGAGCAGTACGAACCTCTGACGGCAAGGGCATGGTTTGTAGGGTATGGGGTCATCAGCATTGTGGCGTTCATACTGCTCTTCCAACTGCTGGGTTTCATAATCCCCGCACTGCTACTCTTTGCCTTCTGGCTGAGGTTCTTGGGCGGTGAGTCCTGGGGCATGACCGCGCTGCTCTCCGTGTTCTTCACGGCCGGGTTCTACATACTCTTCGATCAGTTGCTCGGAGTGCCGTTTCCTCAAGACGTTGTCGAAGGGCTATGGGAGTGAGTAGATGGGCATAGTAGAATCCGTACAGACCGGCTTTGAGGTCGTATTCCAGCCCATAAACCTGTTCTACTGCTTTCTCGGAGTTCTGGTAGGCATGGTAGTAGGGGTGCTCCCCGGGCTCGGCGCCTCAGCCACAATCGCCTTGTTACTGCCTCTCACCTTCGCTCTTGGGCCGGAGGCCTCGATAATAATGCTGGCGGGGATCTACTACGGGTCCATCTACGGGGGCACCATAACGGCGATCCTCCTTCAACTCCCGGGGGAAGCCAACTCCGCGGTTACCGTGATCGATGGCCACCCGCTGGGACAGCAAGGCCGAGCGGGGCCTGCCATGGGTATAGCAGCGATCGGCTCATTCATCGGAGGTACGGTTTCGATCATCGGCCTCACCCTCTTTGCGCCTCTGCTGGCCCGCGTCGCCGTCACGTTCGGCCCGCCCGAGTATACGGCACTCACAGTGCTCGGTATACTGCTGGTCACCTACCTGGGGACAAAGTCGGTAGCGAAAAGCCTGATCATAGCTGCCTTCGGGCTTGTCCTTGCGACCGTCGGGCAGGACCCTGTGACAGGCTCGGCGCGCTTTACCTTTGGGGTTACCCCGCTGCTCAGCGGACTTGACTTCGTTGCCATAGCTATGGGGGTATTCGGTCTTGGCGAGATCCTCTATAACCTGGAGCAGCGGATCCGGTCAGAGGACGCAACCACCAGGGTAGACCATATATTGCCGACCATGGCCGACTTCGTGCAGACGAGGTTCACGATGATCCGCGGGGCGATACTAGGGTTCTTTATAGGAATCCTGCCGGGTGGTGGTGGGGTAGTGTCGTCTCTCGCCTCCTACGGTATAGAGAAGCGGCTCGCGAGCGAGCCAGAGAGATTTGGTAAGGGAGCCATAGAAGGTGTGGCGGGTCCAGAGACGGCGAACAATGCCGGGGCCACCTCAGCTTTTATACCTCTACTGGTTCTCGGCATACCGGCCAACGCGGTTACGGCCCTGCTCTTCGGAGCTTTGTTGCTCCAGGGTATAACCCCGAGCCCACAGCTCATACAGCAGGAGCCAGAACTCTTCTGGGGCGTGGTCAACTCAATGTATATCGGCAACTTCTTCCTCTTGATAATGAGCATCCCACTCATAGGCGTGTTCGTGCAGTTGCTGCGGGTGCGCATGAGCATCCTGGCCCCGGTGGCCGTTATGGTGACTATGGTGGGCATCTTCAGCCTCAACAACAACGTCTTCGACATGTGGGTGATGCTCACCTTCGGGGTGATCGGCTATATCATGCGCAAGACTGGATTCGAACCTGGCCCGCTAGTTCTGGCGTTCGTGCTCGGCTCCATAATGGAGCGCGCCTTCCGCCAGTCCCTCCTCCTCTCAAACGGGGATCCTCTGATCTTTGTCACCCGCCCGGGCTCGGCGATCCTGCTCGGAGTTGCGGCGCTGGTTGTGATGGTCCCTGTGATCCAATACTTCAGAAGAGGGACATCGAATGAGAGTGAGGAAGCTTGATGTGTATGGGCACGCGAGTTCGCCAAGTAATGGTTCACAAGAAGGGAGGTGCTAGGTGCCGACTTACATGTCGCAGTTCTCTTATACCAACGAGGCTCTGAAGGCGCTCGTCAAGCAGCCCGAGGACCGGGGCGCCGTCTTTAGAGAGCAGGTCGAGAAGCTGGGCGGGAAGGTGATCGCCTTCTATCATTGCATGGGCGAATACGACGGGGTAACAATCTATGAGGTTCCCGATAAGTCTACCGCTTCAGCACTCGATTTGGCTGTCAGGGCTCCGGGCCACCTCAAGGAGGTCAAAACTACTGAACTGCATACGGTAGAGACGGCTATGGAGGGGATGCGCAAAGCTAGTGAGCGATCCTATCGGGGACCACTTGCATGGCTCGCTGAGTATAGGGAGGAGGTGCGAAAGACACGCGAGCAACTGGAATCCTACGGGAGGCCGCCTGCTGAGTAGCTTGAGACTGGACTTGACCCCGGTGTGGGGGTAAAGGCGCAGACTGGCGAGAGAGAGGTGTTGGGGCTGGATGTGGGACCCAGTGAGGACGACGCTTGCCAGGCCGCTTTCCTGCGCTCCCTGGTCGCCATGGGGTCTCTCCGGGGTGAGGCTGGTAACCAGCGACGCCCCCAGGGCTTGAAGAGTGCCGTCCAGACGATTTTGGTAGGGATCTCATAGCAACGTTGTAGGGTTCATTTCATGAGGAATGCCCTATCGTTGGTCCCGAAGGCGGCTCAGTAGATGACGGCAGCTACCATCCGCACCGTCTTCGCCCCTCCCGACGCGGCTAGTCCTACAGTGCCAGTTATGCTCCTCAGCCTCATCGCCCGAGTGCCCAGACTATCCGGGACCAGAGCCCTTCTTGGAGCCATTCGCGGTAGCGGCCGTAGGCCGTCCGCCAAGGTCCGAACTCCTCCTCGGGTAGATCTCGCCACGAAGAGCCGGTGTCCATTATCCATAGCATCCCGGTGAGTGCCTGACGATGATCGCGCCTGGGACGCCCGACCGGCGGCTTCTGCGCCGGCAGCAACGGACTGACGCGTCCCCACTCGGTGTCGGTGAGAATAGCATCCCTTTCCGGATAGACCGCAACGGTTGCTGTGGCGGCTTCGCCAGCTTCGGCAAACTCGGATGGTGCTTCGGTCAGGACGTCGTGCTTTGCGGCGTGTTTGGCCTTGTGGCAGCGCCCGGCCACCGCCTGGTGGGCTCTGCGCCACAGCGACCACCCAAGCCGGAACTCGCGCTCGTCTTCGGAGCCGGTCATTGCCCGGACCAGTTTGCGCACCTCGGGCACGGTCGGCGGGATCAGCTTGGAGTGTGAATCCGACTGAAGATCCCCCCTTTAGCCGGGTCTTCTGCCGTCTCGGCCGCGGGTCGGAGCACCGCCAGGTAGGCGTGGGCCAGCAAAGAGAGCGTGACATGACGGTGCCAGCCTTCCCACTTTCTTACCTCGTACTCGTTCAGACCGGTCTCACCCTTGGCCGCCTTGAACCCATCTTCTATGCTCCACCTCTTGCCCGCGATCCGGATCAACTGGCGTACTTCCGTCTGCGCGGGTCCATAGCAAAGGTAGTAGGCAAATTCCTGTGGATCATCGATCTGGCGGCGCACCAGCAACCAGCGCCCCGCTCGAAATCCTGCCTTCTCTGCGTCCATCTCTGCGTCCACGCTCGTGAGTGCTACGCAAGCCCAGTCGTAGAGGCGCTCGCCTTTGCTACCCTTCCCGGCGGAGGCCCGTGTCCAGGCCTCTTCTGCCAACCCTCTGACTACGGTCTTCGCCTGCCTCTGACACCCCTCGTAGTAGATGCCCCTGGTCTCGGGCACGGCCAGCACATACGAGCACCCCTGCTCTTCGAGCCAGTCCCGTAAGCCCCGAGCCGTGCCGTAGACGGTATCTGCAACCACCCATCTGGCCGGCACTCCCGCCTCGAAGGCCCGTCCGAGCATCCTCTTGGCAAGCTTACCCTTGGTCGCAAAGCCCACTTCCTCCGAAACTCCGGCTTCTTGGAGCCTCTCAGCATCGTCTGTCCACTCGCGCGGCAGGTACAGCTCTCGGTCGATGAACGCGGTTCCTGCATCCGAGGCGTAGCAGAGAAACACCCCCACTTGGGAGTTCTCCCTCTTTCCGGCGGTGCCCGTGTACTGTCGGGCGACGCCCACGCTCTTCTCTCCCTTTTTCAGAAAGCCGGTCTCATCGACGATCAAGACGCCGCTCTTCTCATCGCCGAGATGCTCTACGACATACTCACGGAGGTCATCGCGCACGGCGTGTGGGTCCCAATGGGCGTCGTTGAGCAGATGCTGTACACCTCGGGGTCTATCCTCGCCGATGGCTTCGGCCATCTGCCAACCGTTTTTGCGCCCGACGTCGCCGAGCAGGCCGGCGAGGTAGCGGATGACGCGCTCTCTGACCTCGGACCTGACAAACCGGTTCGCAATGCGATGGTGGAGGTCCTCCAAGTAGTCCGTACAACGTTCGACTGCGAAGCTTGCTTCGGCGATCATAGGTCTCCCTCTGGCGCTTGCGCGCTCAGGATACCGCACGATTCAGATAACTGGCACTGTAGGACTAGTCAGCGTAGGCATCATCCTCGTGGCACACTTGCTCGTGCCGCTGTGGTTGATCTTGGACTTGTGGAGGAGGCATTTCGAGAGCAGGATCTCGTGGCTCGCCAGCGTTCTCGGGTTCGGTGCTTACATCCTCTACATCTTTCTTGCCGGGCAGGGTTGGGATTGGGTGAGCTATTACCTGCGCGGGGCGATTCCGGTGGCGTTTGCGGGCGCGGTATACGTTTCGTTCCGACGGGTCTCCCGCACCGGGGTCCCCTGGTGGAGCAGTCCGGGCTCGCTCGGTGGCTGGGCTTCGCTGTTGGCCAGTATGTTTCTCATTTTCCTCTTCGGGTGGTCCACCGCGCTCGCCGCCCAAGGTTTTTCATATGGGGACCAACGGGCCGCGGAGCTCTCGTATCCGCTGGAAGGAGGCGTATGGTATGTTGCCCATGGTGGAGACAATCCCGTCCTCAACTACCACAACGTAGATCGTGCCCAACGATTCGCGGTGGACTTGGTGAAGCTCAACCCTCTTGGAACGCGCACCTCCGGGGTCTATCCTTCGGATCCGCGGCGGTACGCGGCCTTCGGGGCGCAGATAGAGAGTCCCTGTACGGGCGAGGTAATCGAAGCGCAAGACGGAAATCCGGATCACCGGGGAAGCGGCACAGATCGCGAGAACCCGGCGGGCAACCACGTCGTGATGCGCTGCCAGAACACGGACCCGGAAGTGGACGTGGTGCTGGCGCACATGAAGCGGGGAAGCGTCATGGTGGAGCAGGGCGAAGTGGTAGAAGAGGAAAAAGCACTGGGCAAGGTGGGCAACTCCGGCAACACCAGCGAGCCTCACCTGCACATCCACGCCGTGAAGACCGGTTCGGGAAACTACCTGGAAGGTAAAGGAGTGCCGATCGAGTTCAACAGCCGCTTCCTGGTTCGTAACAGCCTGGTCTTCCGAGGGTGAATTCCGGATGTCTGTTTACAGCACGATCCGGCTACGGTTCGAGGGCGCTGTCAAATGTACGCAAAGGAGCGTGGGGTTTCGGCGCTTCGGTCGGCGCGCCGAGCAGGGGCACGACGGGCAGGAAACTCCGCGGAACCCGATAGGACTGCTGGGCGATCTGTATCAGGTTTCCGCACGTGCCGTCAAACACCGCCGTCGTGACGTCGCCGAAGGTGGCCGGGGGCTGGGCAAACTTGACGCCAAGACCTTCGAGGCGGGTGTGTTCGGCCTCGACATCTCTAACACCGAAGCTCGTGAACGGAATACCGTCCTCGACGAGAAGGAGTTCTTTAGCCATGCTTACTACGAATCTTCTCCACGCGGACCGAAGATCATGCTCAGGATAGCTACGCCAGCAAAAATGGCGAAAGTGTTTTGTAAGCCGATCGACCCAGCTATGATCCCGGCAGTGTAGGACCCTAGTATCTGTCCGGCGGCGATGAGCAGGAACGCGGCTCCCAATCCTGCCGACGGGCGGTCACGAAAGACCCTGACGGCCCACACCAGGAGTATTCCGGTAAGCATGATGTAGGTTGCGCCAAAGAACGCGGCGCTCGGGTAGGTGGCGATGAGAGCGCCCGGCGCCACGGCCAACATCCCGATCGAGGCGGCCATTGCGAATAGCGCCCCGCGCAGCGCCACACCGAGACCGAATCTGCCTACCAGATCTCCTGCGGCACCACCGAGAAGACCCGAGATCCCGAGTACCACCCAGAACGTAGTGGAACCTGTCTGACTCAGCCCGCCAGCCTGGACGACCAGGTCTCTGGAAAACGTCCAGTAGGCGGCGCTCGCGAGACCTAACCCTACCGAGGCCAAAAACAATGGTAAAGACCTGAGACCTACGAGCCAGCCGAAGGTGATCTGTGGCGGTTTTTCCGGTGGCGGTTTTTCCGCTTCTATCGCTTCTCGTCCTTCGACTTCGTTGGGTTCATCTTCCTCTGAAGATTCTCCGACACCATTCGGGGCAGCGGTGGGCATAGCGGCGAGATTCCACACCAGAACCGCGAGACCCACCGCGGCGAAAGCTATCCATGCCAATCGCCACTGGCCTGCGGCTACGAGCGCCACCGGACCGGAGAGGGCGACCCCGACGCTGGTGCCGGAGTTGATAAGGGTGTTTGCCCGGTCCTGTCGGTTGCCGTCGAACGCCCTGGAGACCGCCTCAGCCATTGGTGGTGAGGCGAGCCCGGTGCTGCTGCCCGCTATGAGAACCCCCGCAGCAAGAAACGGGGCACCGGGAGCAGTCGCAACGAGCGCCATCCCGACTACAGCCGTCAGCCCGGCAGCGGCTGCCATGAAGCGGGACCCTACCTTCGAGGTGTAGATGAGGGAGATCGTTATCGCCGCACAGTACCCCGCGTAGGAGCCGGAGCCGATCAGGCCCAGCACCGCGGCATCCAGCTCGAAGGTCTCACGGAATTCGGGCAGGAAAAGCCCGTAGGCGAAGCGGGCCAGCCCGTAGGTAACCGCGATCATGGCCAGCCCGGCCGGCACCAGCCCCAGGGAACTTTTCGTTACGCGCTCTATTGCGCCCTTCACCTCGCAGAGCACCTCCTGCGGCACGGCCGATCCGAGGCAGACCATTTAGCAGATCCTCTAGCCTTCGCCTCTGACCAATCGACCCCCGGTAGGTGCCCCGGTAGGTGCCCCGGTATAGGCTCCTCCCCGCGCATGACCGCAATCCCGCGATCCAACTCCCGGTAGAAATCCGCCAACCGCCGCATCATTTTCCGCGCCTGGTCCATCTCTATCTCCCTTCCTGCCCTGAAGACCACCACAGCCTCCTAAATACACAGATCTGTCTACTTTCAGATTATAAATAGACAAGTCTGTATAATCAAGGGTGAAATGGACGAAAGGTTGGCGATGGCCGAGAAAACCAACCCGCCGAAGGGCCGAACGAGGAAAAGGCCGGCGGCCGAGAAGGTCTTGAGGAGCGCGTCGGAGCTGTTCTACCGGGACGGGATAACGGCAACCGGGGTCGATACGATTGTAGAGCACGCCGGGGTAGCGAAGAGGACGCTCTACAACAACTTCGGTGGCAAGGACCACCTCGTGGCAGCCTACCTGCGCGACCGGGATGAGAGGTGGCGTTCCTCACTCAGGGAGCTTACGGATCGTTATGAGGATCCTAAAGAGCGGCTCTTGGCGGCCTTTGAGGCTTACGGAGAGTGGCTGGTAGGTGACGAGTACAGAGGATGTGCCTTCATCAACGCCGCCTCGGAGATATCCGACCCGGATCATCCAGCCCGAGAGGTGGCGCTTTCGCACAAGGAGGGGGTCAGGGAGCACCTGGCAAGCCTCGCGGCGGAAGCAGAACTGCAAGACCCCAACACCCTGGCCGAGAAGTTGTTGCTGCTTTTGGAAGGTGCGACGGTGACGGCGTCTATGCGCAAGAGTCGGGAGCCGCTCGATACTGCAAAAGGTATGGCTCAAGGTGTGGTCAAACTTCGGTAGACAATTAACTATTGGGGAAGTGCGTTTGTGCGGGACGAGGCTTCCGCAGCGCAAGCGCCCCGTCTTCGGTTGCCCATGACGGTTATTGACGCAACCATCAACGCAATCAGGAATCTTGGTCCGCGGGTATTCAGTCGACTGCTCGAGCGGTTTCTGAAGCTACCACCGGCTCGCACGAGGGACCTGGCCGTTACGAAGAACATTGAGGTGCCGATGCGCGACGGCGTGGTGCTAAAGGCTGACTCCTACGCTCCTCGCCACCCCTCGCGCGGCGCACGGGCCGCGCCTCGAAGTGATGAAAGCTCGCTGCCGACGGTGCTCGTGCGGTCTCCTTGCGGCAAGGGAGGCATCCACGCCGCGCTCTTCGGACGGCCATTCGCCGAGCGCGGGTACCGGGTCTTGATCCAGAGCTGCCGCGGCACGGGGGCTTCCGGGGGTACGTTCGACCCGTTTCGCCAGGAGGCGGACGATGGCCTTGACACGGTGAAGTGGCTCGGGAGCCAGCCCTGGTTCTCAGGAGATCTCGCGACGATCGGCCCCAGCTACCTGGGCTTCGTGCAGTGGGCGCTCGTCGCGGCTATAGGTTCTATATCTGAGGACGAACGGGAGGCCATCCCGCGTCCCAAAGCTATGGCGGTGCAGATAGCTCCCTCAGACTTCCGCGGGCCGGTTTACGAGGGCGAGTCGTTCGCACTCCACACGTTCTTGCGCTGGACCAGACAGCGGTGGAACTTCCGGAACGGTAGCAGGCCCCTTGCTCTACTGGCATCTCTTGGAAGGACGCTACTAGGGGTCGAGGATAGGGTCGTCCAGCGCGCCGCTGACTCGCTGCCGCTCGGCGTGCCGCTAGGCGACCTCGACCGGCAGGTTACCGGGGGCAGGGTTGACTACTGGCAGAGCTGGCTCGACCACGATGCCCCGGATGATCCGTGGTGGGACAAGGCCCGGCACAGCGATGCGGTAGCTGGCGTCGGTGCCCCGGTGTTTCTATTGGGTGGACGCTACGACATTTTCCTTCCAGGGTTGCTGCGCGATTTCGCTAAACTCAGAGAGGCGGGCAAGCGGCCCCGGCTAATCATCGGTCCCTGGGCCCATAAGGATCAGGGGTGGACGAAGGTCGCCATTCGGGAGGCGCTCAACTTCTTCGACGCCCACACAAGAGGCGTAACCCCAGGCGAGCCCGGGAAGGATCCCGCCAGCGAGGACCTCGTCCACCTTCACGTGGGCGGTGCCGACGAGTGGCGCAGCTACTCAGACTTCCCACCACCCGGTGCCGAACCGGAGCGATGGCATCTGCATGGTGGCGGTCGGCTCGCTACCGATCCTCCCGAGAGCTCGTCGCCTGACCTCTACCGCTACGACCCGGCGGACCCAACACCATCCGTCGGTGGTCCGCTTTTCGGGCGTGGCGCCGGACCGGTAGACAACAGTACCCTTGAAGCGCGCCACGACGTACTGCTCTACACCAGCGCGCCGCTGGTGCGAGGCCTGGAGGTGGTCGGTCTGGTCGAGGCCGAGCTCTGGGTCAGCTCCAGCCTGGAGCACACCGACTTCTTCGTTCGCTTCTGTGACGTAGGTTCTGAGGGTAGGTCCGTCAATGTCTGTGATGGGCTGTTGCGCGTGGCGCCCGGCCGCCCCGAGCCCGGGGCCGACGGGACGCTGCACCTGCAAATCGAACTGTGGCCTACGGCGTACCGGTTTGAGCGGGGCCACAAGTTGAGGCTCCAGGTCTCCAGTGGCGCTCACCCCCGCCTGGCGAGGAACCCGGGCAGCGGGCAGCCGCTGGCTACCGCTACGAGGCAGATCCCGGCGGATCAGGAGATCTTTCACGACCCCGAACACCCCTCCTCACTCACCCTGAGCGTCTTGGGGTAGCCTCGTGAGCGGCGAGGAGCCGATCGGATCGTCTGCTGGATACTGGTTGATGTTTGAGTAGTGGGTTGCCCGGGCGAGGTTGCCCGACGCTACATTAACAATTAGTATATGTAACGCAGCGGACAAAGGATACCAGTGGCGAAGACGAAAAAGAAAAGCAAGAGCCCGGATAAAGATTCCGGCAAGAAGGGCTCCGGCAAGAACAACAACAAAGCCAACAATAGAGCCAACGGTAACGCTGGCGCCCGGGTGGCGGAGGGTACGGAGGCGGCGGAGAAGCCTGTCCCCAAGCTAGAGCGCAACAAGTCCGGCAGAATCAAGAAGCGTGATTACGAGGCGGAGCTCGAGAGGCTCCAGATCGAGCTGGTCAAGCTTCAGGAGTACATCAAGGAACAGGGGCTCCGGGTCGTGGTCGTGTTCGAGGGCCGCGACGCAGCCGGCAAGGGCGGCACGATCAAGCGCATCCACGAGGCGATGAACCCTCGGGTGGTCCGGATCGCCGCGCTCCCGGCCCCGAGCGACCGCGAGAAGACCCAGTGGTACTTCCAACGCTACGTGGCCGAGCTACCCTCTGCCGGTGAGATGGTCTTGTTCGACCGTTCCTGGTACAACCGCGCCGGCGTGGAACGGGTCATGGGCTTCTGCACCGAAGAGGAGTACCAGGAGTTTCTTCGGGCTACCCCGCTGTTCGAGGAGATGCTGATCCGCTCGAACATCAAGCTCATCAAGTACTGGTTCTCCGTCTCCGACGACGAGCAAGAGCGCCGCTTCCAGAACCGCCTGGAAGACCCGAGCAAGCACTGGAAGCTCAGCCCGATGGACCTGGAGTCCCGCAAGCGGTGGATAGAGTACTCCCGGGCCAAGGACGTCATGTTCGCCCGCACCGACACGAAGCTGTCGCCGTGGTGGGTAGTCGAAGCCGACGTGAAGCGACACGCGCGACTGAACACCATAAACCACCTGCTATCCAGCATTCACTACGAGCACGAGCCGAAGCCGCCGCTCGAATTGCCCGAGCGCCAGCAAGACATCGACTACGTGCGGCCACCGCGCGAGACCATGCGCTACGTGCCGGAGGTCTACTAACAGCTCCGCAACAGACGTTCTTGTTAGATCGTCTTCGCCGGCTGCGGGATCTCCCCCGTACCGGACCCCGGATCCCCGCGACGGGGGTTTACGCGCGGGGCGGATGGAGATTACCGTCAAACCAACGACCGGCGCCGCGCCGCCGGGATCATGGGCGATGCCCGCGGCTGAGCCCGGCAAAGGTTCGGGCCGCAACCCTCGGCCGGGTATCTCAGCAAAAACCTCCACCAAACCTTGACGCAGACACCGGTTTCAACTAATGTGGTCTGTACCACAATGGTATAGACCACACCGTTGGGATGAAGGGGAACGATTCTTTGGGGTCAAGAAGGGGTGATGTGATGTCTCTCGAAAACGCGGATCCGGCTCTCAGGGCCGTGGTGGCCGCCAGGCCGGAATGGGCGGAGGCAGAGAATGTGGAGGCCGAGTACATATCTGGTGGGATCACCAACCAGAACTACTACCTGCGGGTGGACGGAACGCCGTACTTCGTTCGGCTCGCCGGGGAGAAGACCGAGCTTCTCGGCATAGACCGCGACAACGAGCGGCAGGCTGTAGAAGCGGCTGCCAGCGTGGGGATCGGGCCGGACGTCGTGGATTTCCTGCCGGAGCACGGGTGTTTGATCACCGAGTGGATAGACGGCGATCCCGTGTCACCGGAGGAGGTGCGCCGGCGCGACGTACTGGAGCGGCTGGTGAGCTCTATAGCGGCCTACCACGAGTACCCCGGGGTGCCCGGGTCCTTTTCTCCTTTCCGGATCGTAGAAGAGTATCGGGAATCCGCCGAGGACAGTGGGGTAGAGACGCCGGATGCTTATTGGGAACTTTTGGAGCGGTCCCGGGAGATCGAGGAAGCCTTCCGGCGCCACCCGGTGCCCGAGCGTCCGTGTCACAACGACCTGCTCGACGCCAACTTTCTCATGCACGACGACCGGGTCATGATCATCGACTACGAGTACGCGGGGATGGGCGACGTATTCTTCGACCTTGGCAACCTCTCGGTCAACAACGAGTTCGACGAGGAGGCGGATCTCGCGCTCCTCGAAATGTACTTCGGGGAGGAACCTACCTCCGCCCGCATCGCCCGGTTAAAGCTCATGCGTCTCATGTCGGACTTCCGGGAGGCCATGTGGGGCGTCATGCAGCAGGCGATCTCCAGCCTGGACTTCGACTACGAAGAGTACGCCGACAAACACTTCGACCGGTGCAGAGAACTCGCCAAAGACGAACGGTATTCAGAGTGGCTCAGAGAAGCCGCCGCGGAGCCGGCGTAAAGGAACTCGCCCGGCAGGGCAGCCTGAACGGCTGAAAGGGGAAAAGGGATGGCAATACTGGGGCAAGTAGTTATCTTCATCATAGTGAGTTTCGGGGTCATCGGGGCCATAGCGGCCATCCGGGACGACGAGCACGGGATGGGCAAGGAGTGGAAAGAGGGCCTGCACTCTATCGGGCCGATCTTCATACCGGTGGCCGGGATCATGGCTTCCATCCCTTACCTGTCGAGGTTCGTCGAAGCTGTTGTCGGGCCGGTATACAACCTCGTGGGAGCAAGCCCGGCGATGGCCGCGACCTCCGTTATCGCCGTGGACATGGGGGGCTACCAGCTCGCCCAGGCCATAGCAGACAACACGCAGAACTGGATCATGGCGGCGATAGTCGGTTACATGGCCGGCGCCACCATAGTCTTTAGCATTCCGGTTGGGCTCGCCATGCTTGACCATCGGGACCACAAGTACATGGCGTTGGGGATCATGTCCGGCATCCTTACCGTGCCGGTCGGCGTGCTCATCACCACCGGCATCCTGACGCTCACGGGCACCAACCTGCGGAACGAAGTCTCCACCACGAGCGACTCGACCTTCTCGCTCGCCGTGCTCGGGTTCTCCCAAATATTCGTGAACCTGATCCCGCTGATCGTCTTCGTGGTGGCTATAGCTCTCGGGCTGTACTTCTATCCGAGCATGATGATCACGGGCTTCATGTGGTTCGGGCGTATAATGGACGCTGGCATCAAGATCGTCTTGTCGCTCTCGATAGCGGAGTACTTTACCGGCATCTTCACCACCATCTTCGGTGCCTGGGGCTTCGACCCGATCATCGCCGACTCCCAGGATCAGTTCCGGGCGCTGGAGATCGCCGGCTACATCGGCATCACGCTCTCGGGGGCGTTCCCGATGGTCTACGCGATCCGGACCTACCTGGCCCGGCCTCTGGGCGCCATAGGACAACGCTTCGGCCTCAGCTCCACGGGGAGCGCCGGGGTGTTGGCCGCGGCCGCCAACATCCTCGCCCTCTACCACCTGATCAAGAACATGCCGCCGAAGGATAAGGTCCTGTGCATAGCGTTCGCCGTTTGCTCGGCCTTCTTGCTGGGAGACCATCTGGCGTTCACGGCAAACTTCCAGCCCAACATGATCCTGCCCCTGATAATCGGGAAGTTCACCGCCGGAATACTCGCCATGGTGCTGGCCTTCTGGATCGCCATTCCCACGGCCCTGCGGCTGGAGGAACAGGATCGGGAAGAAGGCGTCATCGGCGAGGACGAGTACCGGGACGGGGTCGGAGCCCTGGGGGCCGGTGAGCCGGCCAGCTAGTCAGCTGATCCGTACGCGGGCCAAAACGTTTCTAGGGAGGTACATCAGTGAGAGATGAAGCACAAGCCGTCGTTATAGGCGGCGGGGTAGGGGGGACGAGCATCGCCTACCACCTGGCCGCGTTGGGCTGGCGGGATGTGGTGCTGCTGGAAAAGGGCGAGCTCGCCGACGGCACGACCTGGCACTCGGCGGGGTTGGTCGGCCAGCTCCGGCCCTCGAAGACGCTTACCGAGATGAACATGCACAGCGTCGAGGTCTATCGCCGGCTCAAGGAAGAGACCGGCGTGGACCCCGGCTGGCAGGAGGTCGGGAGCCTGCGCCTGATCTCCTCCCAAGATCGGGCCGAGGAGCTCGACCGGCTCGTAGGAATGGCGACGGCTTTCGGGCTCCCCCTGGAGATCATTAGCACCGAAGAGGCGCTGGAGCTTTTTCCCATATTCGACCCCGAGGGCGTGAGGTGCGCCGCCTACGATCCGACCGACGGGTACATCGACCCGAGCGGGCTCGCCCAGGCCCTGGCCGAAGGAGCTCGCTCCGGGGGAGTAGAGGTGTGCACCGGCGTGCAGGTAACGGGGTTCGGGATAGAAAACGGGCGCGTACGAGAAGTCTTTACCGACCAGGGCAACATCCGCACCGAGGTGGTAGTAAACGCCGGCGGCATGTGGGCGCCCCAGATCGGCCGGCTTGCCGGCGTGGAGGTCCCGCTGGTCCCGTTCCAGCACCAGTACGTGCGCCTGCGCGCTAGAGAACCGGTCTCCATAGACCTACCTACCCTCCGGGATCCGGACGACCTGGTTTACTTCCGGCCGATGGAGGGAGACCTCGTAACGGGCGGCTACGGCCGGGACCCGGCGCCCTGGTCGGTTGACGGGGTGCCGGAAGACTTCGGCCGGCAGCTGCTTTCTTTCGACTGGGAGAGGTTCGTGCCCCTGTTCGAGAACTCGCAACAGCGCGTGCCGGACCTTCGGGACGCGGAGATAGTCGAGTTCGTCAACGGCCCGGAGTCGTTTACGCCGGATGGAGAGTTCGTCCTGGGCGAGTCGGAGGTTCGGGGGTTCTTCGTGGCGGCGGGGTTCAACGCCCACGGTATCGCGGGAGCCGGCGGTATCGGGCGCATCATGGCCGAGTGGATCCTGGACGGCGAGCCGGGCATGGACGCCTGGGAAATGGACATCCGCCGGTTCGGGGAACATCACCGCAGCCGCCGGTACACCCTCCAGCGCACCAAAGAGTCGCTGTCGAGGTACTACGACATCTCCTATCCCAACCAGGAGCCGCACAGCGCGCGCGGACTCCGGATCTCACCGGCGTACGAACGCCTCGAAGCCCTGGGGGTAGACTTCGGGGAGAAAGCCGGATGGGAACGACCGAACTACTTCCGCTCCAACGAAGACCACACCCTGGAGCCACTCCGTCCCCGGGGAATGGCCGGACGGTACTGGTCCACGGCGATCCCGGCGGAGCACCTCGCCGTCCGGGAGCGCGCCGGGCTGTTCGACCAGTCTTCTTTCGCGAAGATCGAGGTGACGGGCCCCGGCGCCGGCGGGTTCTTGCAACGGCTCTGCGACAACGACGTGGACAAGGAGCCGGGGACGGTCACCTACACCCAGATGCTAAACCCCGGCGGGGGCATAGAGTGCGACTTCACGGTCACCCGCCTGGCGGAGGATCGGTTCCGCATCATAACCGGCACGGCCTTCGGCCGGCACGACATGTCCTGGATGAGCATGCACCAGCCGGAGG
This sequence comes from Rubrobacteraceae bacterium, assembly GCA_050331175.1. GTDB lineage: Bacteria > Actinomycetota > Rubrobacteria > Rubrobacterales > Rubrobacteraceae > SIRX01. Next base: position 38,532 of record JBHJHC010000102.1, read on the forward strand.
ACGGCTCGGTGGAGATCCGGGACGTTACGTCGAGCCTGGCCTGCCTGGGCATCCAGGGGCCGCGTTCCAGGGACATCCTATCTTCCGTTTGCCAGGAAGACCTTTCCAACGAGGCTTTTCCTTACATGCGGGCTCGGGAGATCACGGTCGGAGACGTGCCATGCCTCGCGCTCCGCGTAACCTACGTCGGGGAGCTGGGGTGGGAGATCTACCCTCCAACGGAGTTCGGGCGCCGGCTGTGGGATGTGCTCTACGAAGCCGGTCGGCAGCCCGGCCTCGTCCCGGCCGGCTACCGGGCCATCGAGTCCCTGCGGCTGGAGGGCGGGTTCCTCGCCTGGGGCGCGGACATCACACCGGAGGAGAACCCGTTCGAGGCCGGTCTCGGGTTCGCCGTGAAGCTCGACAAGCCGGTCCCGTTTATCGGGAAGGAGGCCCTGGAGCGGGTCAAGGCCCGCGGGGTGGAGCGCAAGCTGTGTTGCCTGGTGCTGGAGGATTTCGACACGGTCGTCCTCGGCAACGAGACCGTCAAGCACGACGGAGCGGTGGTTTCGCGGATTATGTCCGGGGGACAAGGGTACTCGGTCGTCAAGAGCATCGCCTACGCGTACCTGCCGGTAGAGCTCTCGGAGGCCGGAACGGAGGTTTCTGTAGAAGTGTTTGGTAGAGAGGTTCCGGCAGAGGTGGTCTCTGGCGCGCCCTGGGATCCCAAACACGAACGGGTGAAGGGATAGATGGTGGTCGAGCAGCCAGAAATTGGTACCGACGAGATTCTCCTCTCTACCATACGGCACGGCCTGACGGAACTGAACCGGGACAAAAAGGTGGGGGGCCGGGTCGATGCCCCGCTCATCGACGAAGGCCGCGACCAGGCGCGGGAGGCCCGGCAGAGGTTCGACGGCACCCCGTTCGACGTGGTGATCTCCTCTCCTCTATCCCGGGTGCTGGAGACCGCCGAGATCATTGCCGGGGTCGAGCGGGACGAGGTCCGGGTAGAGGAACTGTGCATCGAAAGATCTTTCGGAGAGATGGAGGGCCTGGCTCCCCAGGAAGTCCGGGAGCAGCTACCACAGGTCCGCTACACGCAGGTAGGTGGGATCGACTACTCGCTCAACCCTCCTGGTGGCGAGACCTTCGAACAACTGCACGAACGGGCCGGTAAGTTCTTCGAGGAGGTCGTTTTGCCCCAGCGCGGTAAAAGGGTAGTGCTCTTCGGCCACGAGAACTTCCTCCAGCAGTTGCACGGCGTGATCCGGGGACTCGGCCCGATGGAGTCCCTCGAAGGGGGCATCCTGAACTGCGAGTTGAACCAGTTCCTCCTCGGCTCCGACGGCACGTTCTTGTCCCACGACTCGATCCAGCTCTGCCCGTCGGCGAGCGACCACCCGTCTTTCTGATGCGGTTGCGGGAGGCGTCCGTTTCCAGGGCCCTGGCGGACATAACGGAGAGGTTTGCGGCGGGCTTTCCCGCCTCTGCGCCCGCGCTGCGTACGGTGGGCCGGGAGGCGGAGTTTCCGTTGGTCCGGCCGGATGGACGGGCTGCCAACGTTTTCGAGTTGTGGCCCTTGCTGCTGGAGGGGGAAGATTACGAGCGAACCTACGATCTGGGGAACGCCGGCGCCGAGTTCCTGAGCGGGGCGGAGGCCGGGGATTGGTCCTGGGCGAGCGAGGTCGGCGTATCCACCGTGGAGATATCTGCCGGCCCCGGGCAAACCCTTCACGAGCTCGCCCGGGACATGGACCGGGGTCTGGGGCGATTGACGGAAGCCGCCCGACGGGCCGGTATTCATCTCTTGGGATTCGGCATCCAGCCCAGGACCCCCGCTTATCCAGGGCTGCTCACACCCAAGAAACGGTACTCGGCGCTGCTCGAAGCCATCGGAAACCAGTGGCTGAAATTTTGCGTCACCGCCGGAGATCAAGTCCAGGTAGACGTGGGCCAGGACGACCTGATGAGGCTCACGAACATCGTGAATGCCGCCTCGGGGGCGATCATAGCCCTCACGGCCAACTCCCCGATCTACGGCGGCCGGGTGGGCAGGTTCGCCTCGGGCCGGGAGGGACTTACGGCGAACATGGTGGGCGAGCCTTACCGGCACGGCGCGCCAGCCGGCCCCTACTCCGACCTCGAGGAGTACGTGCGGTTTCTGGCCGGCCTCCGGTGCTTGTGTCTCCCAGACGGCAAAGACGGTTTCCGGGTCGTCAACGTTCCGTTCGTCGAGCAACTGCGCCGGGATCCGGAGCTACGCGACCCGGAGACGGCTTTCGAAGCTTTTCTGTTTCACGAACACTACATCTGGCCCAGCGCCCGGCCCAGGTCCAGGATCGGGACCATCGAGATCCGGCCGGCGTGCCAGCAGCCGCCCGATGCGGCCTGGGTCCCGTCCGCCCTGGGCCTGGGCCTGATGGAGGCCGCCGGCGGGCTGGAGGACTACCTGGAAGACGCCTTCGGCAAGGGCTACTGGACGGCGCTACAGGAGCACCGCGAACTCGCCGTGAAACACGGGATCTCCGCGCCGGAGCCGATCCCCCGTTTTCTCGACACCGTAGTAGATATCGCGGAGGAAGGGCTCCGGCGCCGGGACAAAGGTGAGGAAATTTTCCTGGATCCGGTGCGCAAACGCCTCGAACGGCACGCGGGGCCGGCCGACGAAGCGAGAGAACTGTTCGAAGGGGGCGGACCCGCCGCGCTGGTAAACGGGCTGTCGTTGGGGGAGCAGTGACTCCAGCGGATGAAACGCCTCCTGCGGGGTATCGTCCCGCTCCGGCATCAGAACTTGCCGGTGTTGACCCAGGTGCTTCGGGGCGGGATCTCTTCGATGACGTCCCAGTGCTCGGCGAGCTTGCCCGCTTCGATGCGGAACAGGTCGATGACGGCGTGGCGTTTCCCATACATCTCGACCTCGGCCAGGATGGCGACGAAGTTCCCGCAGCCGACCACCTTGTATAACCGGATGTAGCGCATCGAAGCGTCGGCAGCGAACTCTTGAACCGGCCCGATCCCGTCCGGGATGTGGGGGTTGTGCTGGGCGTATTGGGGGGCGACGAACGCGGCCACGCGACCGTAGTCACCGGTGACGAGGACCTCGTTGACGTACCGGGTGACCAGTTGCTTGTTGGCCCCGGTACTGTCGAGGTCGGTGGGTTCGGTCGGGCCCTCGACCTGGCTGCGGCCGCCGGCGGTGGTGTCGCGGAGCTCGGCGATGATGTCCCAGTGTTCGACGAGCCGGGCATCGGCGTCGGTGTCGAAGATGTCTGCGGTCACGTACCGGTACTGGCCGTCGTTCAGGTTCTGCACGACGTGCAGAAAAACGTACGGGCCGTCCTCGAACGCCCGGACGATCTCGACGTCGCGTATCGGGTTGCGTTCCACGAAGTCGGCGAAGAACTCGATGAACCCTTCCTTGCCGTCCTTGACCGGTGTGGAGTGCTGGGTGTATCGAGCCCCGGCGTAGGCGTTGATGGCCTCGACGTAGTTTCCGTCCCGGATCGCCTCCAGGTAGAGGGAAGTTGCGTTGTCGAGCCGTTGGCCCATGATCTTCTCCCTTTTACGCCGGTGTGGTCTCGACCCGTGATCCAGGAGAACCAGCATGCCATAGACCAGCGCTAGGAGCCAGTCCCGCGGGAGCAGCGAGCCTCAGCAGCCGGCTAACGCTCCAGGCTGTCTACGAGGGCTTTGGTTTTCGGGAGTCCCTAATGCTCGTCCGGAACCTCCGTGCGCTTTGCGAACGGCTGATTATCCGGTTTTCGTCCGTCCCACCAGTCGAGGATTGCGGTTGTGACCCGTTCGGGGGCTTCTTCCTGGATGAAGTGCCCGACGCCGTCGAGGATCACGGTTTCGTGGTTTGGGAAGGTGCGTTGCCAGCGCTCCCGGTGTCGCTGCTGGAAAGCCAGGTCCTTTGTCGGCCAGACAATAAGAACCGGCAGCTCCGAGAGTACGGGGATGTTGGACTCCAGTCCGCGCAGGAACCGGGAAGAACCGAGGATCTCTTTCGGTAGGATGGCTACCGGATACCGCGACTCCGGGGTAGGGAACGGTGCCGTGTACATCCGCTTGACGCGGCCTTTCGGCCTGTTTTTCTTCATCAAGAGGGGCATGAGGGCCCGCGGAAAGAAGTTGAATCGGAGGTTCAGAAAACGTCCGAGCGGTCCGCCCAGGAGCTTCGAGAAACGTTCTGCAGACCTATCACCCTCTACCGGCCAGAACCAGGTGTTGCCGACTATCAGAGCCCGCATCCGGTCCGGGTGGGCCAGGGCGGCCCCGAGGCCAATAGGCCCGCCCCAGTCCTGGATCATGAGGGTGATGTCGCGCAGGTCGAGGGCTTCGATCAGGCCCGCGGCCACCCGCGCGTGGTCTTCGGGGCGGTAGCCGTATCCGGCGGGCGCACGCGAGAGTCCGAAACCAGGGTGGTCCCAGGCGATCACGCGGAACCGGCCGCGCAGACCCCGGACCAGATGCCGGTACAAAAAGGACCAGCTCGGGTTGCCGTGCGCCATCAATAGAACGGGGCCTTCGCCTTCATCGATGTAGTGGATCCTGGCCCCCTCCACGGCTACGAACCGGCTCTCATAGGGGTACAGTTCGTCGTCGAACCAGTCGGGCCGCGAGGGTTGCATGGTTTGTGGGGTCATCACCGAATTCCTTTCTCTCCGAAACAACCTGCTGCGTAAGCGTCCTACGCGGCCCCGAGTGAGACGAGCATCTTCTTCTTGATCGCGGCGTAGGTCTCGTTTAGCTCGGCGACCCCTTCTACCGTGATGGTGCCGACCACGGTCCTCAACGGCCGCTCTCCGGCCGGGGTGTCGATGAGCGTCCTGGTGGCGTCGGCGACGAGCTGTGGGTCGGCCCGGGCTACCATCTGCGGGTCCTCGAACGCCGCTGTCAGGCCGGCGAACATCTCCCGCGGTTTGGTCGCCAGCTCCCCGTATTCGGAGATCACCGACTCGTCGGCTGGCGAGCGGAGCTTGCCGAACCCCGCCGTGGCGAACGTGCCGGGCTCGACGATCACCGACTCGACCCCAAACGGCGCCAACTCGAAAGACAGTTCCTCGGCCATCGCCTCCAGGGCCGCCTTGGCCGCCGAATAGGGCGACACGAACGGAACCTGCACCCGCCCGGCGGTACTGGAGACGTGGATCAGGAGTCCCGAGCCACGCTCTCTCATGGACGGCAGGACCGCCTTGTTCACCCGCAACGCCCCGAAGGCGTTGGTCTCGAAAATGTGCTGGACCTGCTCCATCGTGAAGCCTTCGAGCACCCCTACGCTGCCGGCGCCGGCGTTGTTGACCACCACGTCCAGATGCCCCGCCGCGTCCAGTATGCGCGAGATGGCGGCGTCCACCGATTCTTGTTCGGTTACGTCCAGCTCCACCACCTCAAGGTCCAGGTCTTCTTTCTCGGCCAACGCTTCGAGTTCCCGAACCGCACCGAGGTTCTTGCTCCCGACGCCGCGCATGGAGGCGAAGACGTTGTGGCCGTCCCGCGCCAGGGTCTCGGCGGTGGCCCGCCCGAGGCCGCTGTTCGTTCCAGTGACCAAGATGTTGCGTGTCGTCTTCTCGTTCATCATCGTGTCCTTTGTTCTTGAGTACGTTGTTACGCCGCCGAGGGCGTAACCCCGGCCCGCTCCAGAAAGCCCCGGTCTATTGGCTCTCCGGTCTCAGCGTGATGTTTCAAACCGGCCATTACACCGGAGAGCAGTTTCTCGAAGCGGGGACGCATCACGAACCGGTCCATCAAAGCTCCAGCCGGGCCGAACTTCGGCTCGTAGGACATCTCGATCGCCGCGAGCGTGCCGCCCCCGGCTTCTCTCACCGAAACGCGTGCCCGCTGGTTCTGGATCGGTGGCTTCCGGCCCTTCGTGAAATCTATGGCTAGCGTATAGGATTTCCCCTCCTTCCACTCGATCGCCCGTTCCTGGACAGCGGAGTCCGGGCCGAACTCGCAGACGCGGCTCGCGCCGGCTCCCGACTCTTGCTCCGTTTCGTAGTACGAGTTAGTTACGAACGGATGGTAGTTCACTACACCGCCTAGATCCGCTAGTAGCTTCCACACGCGCTCCTTCGGCGCGCCGATCCGGACGTTCTTCGCTATAGTCGTCAACTTCTCCTCCTGGCTGGTGAGGGTCCTTCCGACGTCGTTAGGGTATGCTGCCGGGCCCCCGGCTACATCGCGCGTTCGCGCTATCTTTTGTGCCAAAGCGGAACTTGCGGGATGACCCGCCAGGCTCTAAAGGCCGGGAGAGAGACCGGAGGTATCTTGGACCAGGTCATGTTGCATGGCGAACATGGTGGCCGCTGCCCGGGTGGAGACCCCGATCTTCTCGTAGATGTGCCGGACGTGGTGGTCTACGGTAGCCTTTGAGATGGTTAGCCGCTGGGCGACCTGCTTTTTGGAGAGGCCCCGGGCTAGCAGCCCCAGCACCTCCACCTCCCGGTCGGTGAGTCCGGCCACCCGCTCCCGCCGGGACGAACGCACCGGGTGTCCGGCCGCCGCCAGCACCGCGTTTGCAGTCTCGCCGTCGAGCCGGCCGGCGCGCACCTCCCGATGCAACTCGGCAGCGGCCGCTTCTGGCGCCAACGCCTCCCGGTGCGGGCGCGGTTCGGTCATGGCGTGGTAAACGTCGGCGGCGGCGAGGATGCGGACGGTGACGGGCAGCATGGAGGCAAGCAGGCCGCGATGGTAGCCCGAGCCGTCGAGCCGCTCGTGGTGAAGCGACGCCAGGGAGCCCAGGCGCGCCAGCGGCCCGGAGCGGGCGAGTATCCTCTCCGTGTAGTAGGGATGCAGGCGCACCTGTTCCCACTCCCCCTCGGTCAGCGTCCCCTCCTTGCCCCAGATGCCGGTCGAGATGCCCACCCGGCCCAGGTCATGCAGGTAGCCCCCCCGGCGCACGTCGTCCACGTCCGCCCGGGTCAACCCGCAACGCTCCGCGGCCCTGGCGGCCAGCAGCGCCACGCCGCTGGAGTGGCCCACGGTGTAAGGTGATTTCAGGTCCACGAAGTCGGCGATGGCCCGGGTGCCGGTCTCCAGCATCTCCCCGGAGAGCCTCGGGCGGGGGCCGGGTTCGGCCTCGAGGACGGCCGTCCACGCCGAGCCGGCTTCCAAAGATTCGAACAGCCGGGGTGCTAGCTCGGCGAACCGTTCCGCCAGGTCGGGGTCGAAGGCGCGGCCGGCCCGCTCGCGGGCGGCGGCGACCGCCACCTCGACGCCGCCGATGCGATGCATTACCTCGAGGTCCTGGGCAAGCTGGCTGACGCGGACGGCGCGGGAGATCTCCTCCCCTTTCAAGCGGTTGGGCATGCCTTTCCCGTCCCACCGCTCGAACACCTGACCGAGGGCTTCCAGGACTTCCTTGCCCATCCCCAGACGTCGCGCCACGTTCTGCGCGACCTCGCAGTGGCCAGCGGAGATTTCCCCGAACTCCCGCATCAAGAGGGCTGTCGTAGTGGCCAGGGACCTCGCTCGCCTCAGTGGTCTTTCACCGGCCCCGACGTAGCCCAGCACGAGGCGCATCATCGCTGTGGGATCCGGGAAGCCCAGGGCCGCTACGCGCTCCTGAAAGTCGATCTCGTCGCCGAAAGCTCTCGCTGCCAGGTGCGAGTCGGCGGTGCAGCCGGCGAAGCGGAGCAGAACTACGTAGTACACGTCGCGAAGCTCGGCTTCGCCCAGGCCAACCGTCTTACCGAAACGGACCGCCAGCATGCAGGAGCGGAGCGCGCTCTCCATCGGCCGGCCCGTGCCGATGTCCGTCGCCAGCGACAGCGCCGCCACGAGCTCCGCCAGGCGCAGCCCGGAGGAGGAATCGGTTAGATCTGTGCCCAGACTCGATTCTGGGGTACGCGTCATGGCGAAGATGAGTATGCCACCACAGCCAGAAAGTGCCAAACGTATCCGGCCGCTTTTCCTGCGGTCAGCCCTCGCGAGCCGGTGTCCCTTCTGCGAAACGCGCCCCTTCCGGTATCTCATCCGGCGGCAACCCCGAAGCAGCCTCCATCCGCCCCGTGAGGTTGAAGAAAGAGATCAGGGCCGTAGCCTCGTAGATGCCGTCCTCGTCCCATCCCACAGAGCGTAGATCCTCGATGTCTTCGTCCTCGATCATCTCCGGCTCCTGGGTGAGCTTCTTGGCGTAGGCTAGTAACATCCGGGTCTTCTCATCCAACTTGTAGGTGGGCCAGGTGGTGGCGAACTCCGCGCTCAGGTGCTCGTCTTTCGTCAGGCGACGCACGGCCGCCGCGTGCAACCCCAGTCAGGGAGCGCCGCCGACGAGGCCGTTGACCACCGTGGCGAGCATCTCTCGCTGCAGGCGGCTCAGGGGAGAGCCGTTGCGCAGGTGCAGGTGATTGTAGAGCCAGCCGGTGGGCAGGGCCAGCCGCAGGTCCGGCATCAGGATCTCGAAGATCCCGGGATGCGCCCCACCGTACCGGCGCCGGGTCAACCGGACCATTAGTTTGCGTAGCCTCCGAGCCTCCCCGGGGGCGATGGTCTTTATGCGGGCCACTTCCTTCCTCCTTTCAGCCAACTGTATCCTCTGTGGGGACCTGCTCTTCCTCGACGACGGGCAGGGTACCGATGACCCGCTGGCCGAAGGGCATCATCGGCTCGCCGAACGTGGACACGACCACGTTGCTGGAGAAGAAGCCGGCGACTCGGACCGTCTCCTCGCCCGGGTTCCGCAAGGCGTGCGGCACCATGGCCGGGACGAGCGCCATCTCTCCTGCGGAAAGCCTATCCTCCTCGTCTCCCAGAGAGACCTCAGCCTCTCCCTCCAGGATCAGGAGTATCTCCTCCGCGCTGTCGGTGTGGGTTCCGAGCCTGTAGCCCGGTTCGAGCTCGAAGTAAACGACCGCCGTGCTCTCGGTGCCGGTCCCCAGAAAAAAGGGGAAGTTGACCTTCACCCGCATCGTCGGATCGCTTTCGTACCAGCATTCCAGCAACTCCAGCTCGTCTAGTCTTGCCGAGATCATTCGTCCTCCTTCTGATGTTTGCGATGCCGGCGGCGCCCACCACACACCAGCCAATATCGCCGCCGCACAACCCAGTAGCCAAATCGAATCCGTCCTATTCAACCTCCTTTCCAAAATCATTAAACAATAGCGTATACTGAATATTGCACCCGTCGAGCGCCATTGTCAAGATGGTTGAACAAAAATGTTTAGTGAAATTTCCAGTTCGTGGTATGTTTAGGTCCGACCATGGTGCGCAAATACGAGCAGAAAAAGCGGGCGGAGAACCAGGAGGAGACGCGGCGCAGGATCACGGAGGCTACCGTGGAGTTGCACGAGTTGGTTGGTCCTGCCCACACCACCATCAGCGCCATTGCGGAGAAGGCGGGTGTGCAGCGGCTGACCGTCTACCGGCACTTCCCTGACGAGCGGGCGCTATTCTCAGCCTGCACGGGGCATTTTCTACAGATGAATCCGCCGCCGGATCCGGGGTCGTGGGCTGACGTTTCCGACCCGGAGCTTCGTTTGAGGCGGGGGCTTGGCGAGGTCTACGCCTACTATCGTCGCGTGGAGCCGATGCTTTCCGCCAGCATACGGGACGCCCCGCTAAAGCCGGTCTTGGTAGAAGTTCTGGCGCCCTTCTTCGAGCACTGGGAGCGGATGCGCGGCGTTCTCGCCGTCGGATGGGGCGTAGGGGGAGGGCGGCGCGAGTTGTTGCACGCTGCTATCGGGCATGCGCTCGACTTCGTGGCGTGGCGTTCGCTGGTCCGGCAGCAGGGCTTGACCGACGAGCAGGCCGTAGAGCTCATGGTCTGCATGGTACGCTGCGGCAAAGGCTCTCCATAACAAATTAGTCTTACCCGACCCGGTGGTCCGGTGAAAGCTCGAGGAACTCGTCGATAATCTCCAGGGGACTCGGGCCCAGCCAGTAATATCCCTGTCCCATGTCGCAGCCCAGGGAGAGGAGTTGCTGGGCTTGTTCCGCGCTCTCGACACCTTCGGCGACGATCTCCAGGTTCAGGGCGCGGGCCAGCATGATCGTCGCGGCGACGATGGCCCGGTCGCCGGGGTCTTTCTCCACGCCCTCGGTCGTCGAGCGGTCGATCTTGATCTCGTCCACCGGGAAGCCCTTCAGGTGGGTAAGGGAAGAGTATCCCGTGCCGAAGTCGTCTATGGACAGGCTGACGCCGAGGTTCTTCAGCTCCTTGAGGATGCTAATGGTCCATTCCAGATTCTCCATCGCGGTGGTTTCGGTGAGTTCCAGGGTCAGGAAACCCGGCTCCAACCCGGTCTTTTCGAGGACTTCTGCAACCTCCTTTACGAGTCCCGGGCGCTGAAACTGGCGGGCGGAGAGGTTGAAGTTTACGGTGGGTGCGGGCATTCGCGGGTGCTCTTGCCACCGGAGAGCCTGCTCGCAGGCCTCCCGCAAAGCCCGGCGTTCGAGCGGCACGATCAGGCCGGTCTCTTCGGCCAGCGGTACGAATTCTTCCGGGGTCAGGAGGCCCCGCTCGGGATGCTCCCAGCGCAACAGGGCCTCTAGCCCGACCAACGCGCCGGTTCGGAGGTGCACCTTCGGCTGGTAGTAAAGGCGTATCTCGCCGTTTTCGGTGGCTCGGCTCAGGGCGCTCTCCAGACCCAGGCGCTTACGGGCCTGAATGTTGAGGCTTGGGTTATAGATCGCGTAGCGGCCTTTGCCGGTATCCTTGGCCTTGTACATCGCCAGGTCCGCCCTCCGCAGGAGTTCCTCCGGCTCGTCCTTCCAGTACTCGCTGAGCGTAACCCCCACGCTGGTGCTGACATAGATTTCGCGCCCCACCCCGTCCAGGCGGAAAGGTTCTCGCAGGGCTTCGATAATATTGTCGGCTGAACTTTCCGCTTCTGTCAGGCTGTCCACGTCGGAGAGCAGGATCACGAACTCGTCGCCGCCCAGCCGCGCGGACACGTCCTCGGGACCGATACAGCGATCCGAGAGCCGGCGGGCTACCGCGGCGAGGAGCCGATCTCCCGTCTCGTGGCCCAGGGAGTCGTTTATTACCTTGAAGTTATCGAGGTCCAAGAACAGCACCGCCACCATCCGGCTCTCCCGTTTGGCAGCCTCCTTGGCTTCTCGGAGCCGCCTCGCGAACAGGGTTCTGTTTGGCAGGCCGGTCAGGGAGTCGTGGAGCGCCTGGTATCGCAGCTGTTCCTCAAGGGCGACCCGCTCGGTGACGTCCCGGATGGAGGCCAGGATCATGCGCTCCCCGCCGTAGTCTACGCCGCCGACCCGGATCTCGGCCGGAAAAGACGAGCCGTCTTTGCGCCGGAGATCCGCCGAGAGTAGGGTGGCAAAGGTGTCCGGGTCGCGGGCGATAGCCCGCTGCCAGAGGGTGCCGCCGGCCTGCTCCCGCTCCCGGCGCTCTTCTTCGGTGAGCAGGTCGTCGGTCAGGTTCTCCACGCGCAGCGCGAGCAGCTCATCGCGGGTGTAGCCTAGAGACCGGCAGGCCTGGGCGTTGCATTCGACCAGCTTCCCCGAGACGTCATGTACTATCAGGGCGTCCACGGACTGCCCGAACAGCTGCCGGAAGCGCGCCTCGCTCTCTCGCAGCGCGACCTCGGCCTGCTGGCGCTCGGTGACGTCGGTGCCCACCCCGATAACGCCTCCCGGCTCATCTCCGGACCCCCGCAGCGGGGCGTACCAGGTTTCGAACACCCGCCCGCCCAGCTCTACGGTAGCGGTGACCTCTTCACCAGCCAGGGCGCGGCGGATGTTCTCCGGGATGTCAGACTCCTGGCCATAGAGGTCGAAGACCGAGCATCCTATAGACTGTCCCGGCTCGAACCCCAGGGCTTCGAGGCCCTTCCCCTCGGAGACGGTGAACACGCCCCTATGATCCAGGGCGAACAGTACGATCGGGACGTTGCCCACGATGGCGCGCAGCCGCTGTTCGCTGCGGCGCAACGCCGCCTCGGAGAGCTGGCGCTCCTCGAGCGCCGTTTCCAGCGCGCGCAAAATGTCTGCCACCCGAAACGCGGCGAGGAGCAGAACTACCACCGTCCCCCCCAGGATGACCGCCGCGTCCAGGCGGCTGCTGGTCGCGTCCCCGAACGCGAGGATCGCCGGCCCGAGCAGGGTGGCGGCGGTGAGCGCCGCGAGCCGCCGCCAGTCGTGGCCCACGCGCCGGCGCGTTGCCGGCTCGGCTACCGCACCCATCGAAGGGTGCAAGGCGGCGGCGCCACCCAGAAAGTAAGCGGCCAACCATCCAGCCTCCAGGAGACTGCCCGTTTCGTAGGTGCCCGCCAACACCGTCGCGCTGTACAGCGTGTCCGAGACCAGGGCCGCCGCGAGCCCGAGCACGAGCATCCAGTAGGCCGCCGGCCGTGGCCCCAGTGTAAACATCAACCGGACCACCACCGCCAACAGCAGCACGTCGAGTAGCGGGTATGCTGCGAGAAACAGGCGTTCGGCAAAAGGCAACCCGAACTCTTGAATCCGCGGGGAGATCAGGAAACTCCACGAAAGCATGAACGCCCCGGTAGCGATGATGGCGGCATCGACCAGGCTCGCCCAGTCTCCCCACGGGGCGCGCCTCCTCACGAGGAGTAACGCGGCGGCGACGAGCAGCGTGTAGCCTACCAGGTAAAGGGCGTCGGCCGGGGAAGGTAGAGGAAAGGGCCCCGAGGCTGCCACGGGCGTTGCGTCTGCGGCGTTGCCGGCGGCCGCGGCCAGGTAGCTACCCGCGAGGAAATACCATACCAGCGGGTGCCGGGGCCGGTTCATCCGCACCCCGACGAATACTACCACCGCGTTTGCGAGCCCAAGAACGGCGAAAGACCCTTCCTTGCCGTCTTCGAACGAGAAAAACAAGAAGTATCCCAACGAGAAGAGCGTACCCGCTACGATATAAAGAGCCCACGCTTGCCGGTAAATCGCCGGTCCGAAACGAACTCCGCCTTTGTTTATCGGCTTATCTGGTTTGTCCATTCTGTGCTCGATCTTCCGCCTTCTGTGAGCCCGGTGCCGAAGCGTGGGTCATGGTAGTTTCCCGAAGATAAAGCCTGCGATCCCAGCGTCCGCCAACGCCTATCGGATAATCCTATCGGATTAGCAAACCTCGCCCTAACCAGGCTCGCGCTTTCCAAGATGGTACGCGAAGTCTGCGATGACTTCCATAGCGTGAATCCTGTCCCGGCGGGTAGCGGGTACCTACCGGCACGGAAAATAATGGAGTGGAAGAAGGCGCTCCCGGCCTGTGCTACGCTTTGTATGCTCTAGGATCTTGGTGGAAAGCCGTAGAAAAGCGGTCAAGGAAGGTAAAAATCGATGAGTATTTTTCCGGCGAAGATACTGTTGGCGATTGATGGATCCGAGGAGTCAGTTCTCGCAGCGCGCACCGCGGCGGATCTGACCGATAAAACCGACTCTGAACTGCACATGGTGCATGTGGGAGAGGTGCCGTTCTTCTACCACCCGGAGATGCACGATTACAAGGTGCACGACAACGAAAGTGAAGAAGAGGCGCAGCAATTGCTCGCCGATGTGCGGAAGGTGGTGGAAGCTGCTGGCGAGAGCGTCCACGAGACCCATCTCTGCATGGGACGCCCGGACGAGGAGGTCGTTGCTCTCGCCGAGAAGCTGGAGGCCGACTTGATCGTCATAGGTTGCCGAGGCTTCGGCGGCATGAGCCGGGCCCTGATAGGCAGCGTCTCGGATTCGGTAGTCCGCCACGCCCACTGCCCGGTGATGGTGGTTCGCCACTAAGTAGAAAACAGGCTCCCGGCGAAGCCGGACCTCCCAGGCGAAAGGACCGCGGAGACCGCGTCGAGCTCGCCTTCTGCGCCGTAGAGAAGGATCGGACCGGCAAAGCCTGCCCCGTAGTGCCGGAGCCGCACCGGCTTCAATGCTGTTGGCCCGTATACGCCAGGAATGTTTCATGGGCGTTTGAGGGCTGGAAGAATGCACTACGGTCGGAAACGTGAGATTATCCGCGGGGACGTAAGGGCAGTGAAAGGTTGGAGGATCCGAATGCATCCTAACGGCAGCGAGACGCCGTACAACGAGTTTACGACTTCGAGGCCATTTTCGAGCTTCTTCGAGACGGTGCGGGGCGTAATCCTCAAGCCCGCCGATTTCTACCGGGAGATCGAAACTGCCGGATCGGTAAAGAACCCGGTAATCTTCGCCGTGGTGTGCGGAACGATTTCTTTCGTGCTGGGTTCTCTCTCCGCGCCGTTGGACCCTCTGACGCCAGATGAGCCATTTCTCCCGCCGGGACTACGCTCCCTTTTTTCGGACAACCTCGCAATAGCGATAGCCCTGGCGGGACTCGGCCTGGTTCTGATACCGTTGTTAGCCTTGCTGGGTCTCTACCTGGGCGCCTTGATCCAACATCTGTTCGTTATGGTCTTCGTCCGGCAGCGCAGAGGGTTCGAGGCTACTTTGAGGGTGGTGGCTTATGGTTCCGCGATCTCGCTTTTGAGCTGGATACCCGTGGTCGGCTATCTGGCTACCCTCTACATTGTCTACGTATACACGATGGGCTTCAGAGAACTGCACTCTGCGAGCACCACCCGCGCCTTGTTGGCGGCGCTCTTACCTATTTTGATCTGGTTGCCTTTCCTCGTGCTGTTTTTCCTGTTCCCGGAGCCCCCAGGCATCTCCACGTTGATACACGAGAGACACGGTTTGGCAGATGTGCTAGCCTTATAAGGTGCTCTACGAGGGCTGCGGGAGAGAGCCGCTAGGAAGATGCGGCCGCCGAAGGTGAAAGGTTGGTGGCAGGCGTAGCCGCTGCGGACTGAATCTCTCAGGCAAAAGGACCGTAGCCGGAGGGCTTCCTGGAGAGTCCAGCTTCCTAAGGGGCGCTGGCGCCGACGGGGTAACACTCTCAGGTTTGGGACAGGGCGAAAAACAGGACGCTCACCCGACACAAGGGGGTACAGCCGCGTGGCGAGATTTACACCACACACCGAAGAAGACGTGCGCGAGATGCTAGAGGCCATAGGGGTCGAGACCCTGGACGACCTCTTCACCGACGTCTCTCCCAAACTCGAAGGGGAGATCGAGTTCTCCGAGCTCCCTACGGCGCTCTCCGAATACGAGGCGCTCTCCGGTGCCCAAAAGCTCGCGCAGACGAATGTATCTGGAGGCCCGATCTTCCTCGGCGCGGGCTCCTACGACAGGATCATTCCCTCCGCGGTGGGCGCCATGATCAGCCGGGGAGAGTTCATGACCCCCTACACCCCGTACCAGCCGGAGGTTAGCCAGGGGGTTCTACAGGTCAGCTTCGAGTTCCAGAGCATTATCTGCGAGTTGACCGGCATGGAGGTCGCCAGTGGCACGGTCTACGACGGCGCCACCGCGCTGGCCGAAGCAGCCCTCATGAGCGCCCGCCAGACGCGCCGCGCCGCCGTCGTAGCCGTGTCAAAAGGGCTTAATCCTCGCTACCGGGAAGTGCTCCAGAGCTATCCGGTAGATGTCGTGGAGTTGCCCTTCGAGGACGGCCTCACCGATTTCTCCGAGATCCCCGGAGACGTCTCCGGGGTCGTGGTGCAGAGCCCCAACTTCTTTGGCGTAGTGGAAGACCTCGGGGCGGCGGTCGAGGCGGCCCGCAGCGTAGAGGCGCTCAGCATAGCGGTGTGCGATCCTATCTCGCTGGCGGTCCTGAGGCCGCCGGGAGACTTCGAGGTAGACGTGGTGGTAGGCGAAGCCCAGCCGCTGGGAATGCCCATGTCATACGGCGGACCCTACGCCGGGTACATGGCCACCCGGCAGAAGTACGTCCGGCAACTCGTCGGGCACATAACCGGTGAGACTGTAGACCTGGAGGGGGAAAGCACCTACGTGTTCACCCTGCGGGCCCGCGAGCAGGACATCCGGCGGGCCAAGGCGAACTCCAACATCTGTACCAACCAGGCGCTCACCTCCCTGGCGGCCACCGTCTACACTTCCCTGCTAGGACCCGAGGGCCTGAGGGAGGTGGCGGAGTTTTCCATCTCCAAAGCCCACTACCTGGCGGATCGGCTTCGAGACGCCGGCCTCGTGCTCCGCTACCCGGATGCCCCGTTCCTGTGGGAGTTTGCCGTGGAATTTGGCGCAGCCGGGGACGTGGCGCGGGCAAACGAGGCGCTACTGGAAGCGGGGATCGTCGGCGGGCTGGATCTGGAAGACGGTGCGATGCTTATCGCCGTTACGGAAAAGAGGACCAAAGAAGAACTCGACGCCTTCGTAGAGGGGGTTACCAATGTCGGATAGCAAGCTGATCAAAGACCGGGGCCGCGAGGGCCGGCGGGGCTACACGCTGCCCGGCCTGGACGTGGAGCGAACGAAGCTGGAAGAAGCGGTGCCCGAAGAAGCCCGGCGCCAGGAAAAGCCGGGACTGCCCGAGGTAGACGAGCCTACCCTCATCCGCCACTATACCAACCTTTCCCGCAGGAACTGGGCCATAGATACCAGCTTCTATCCCCTCGGCTCGTGCACGATGAAACACAACCCCCGGGCCAACGAAGCCGCCGCCACGATGCCGGGCTTTGCCGGGCTCCATCCACTCCAGCCGGAGCCCCAGGTCCAGGGCGCACTGCAGGTCATGTACGAGCTACAGGGCTACCTCTCGGAATTATCCGGCTTTCCGGCGGTTTCTTTGCAGCCGGCGGCCGGGGCGCAGGGAGAGCTTACCAGCATCCTGATGGTAAGAAGATACTTCGAAGACGCCGGGGAAGAGCAGCGAACCTCGGTACTGATTCCCACATCAGCCCACGGCACCAACCCGGCGACGGCCACGATGGCCGGCTTCGAAGCCGTCGAGATCGGGCTGGACGAACAAGGGCTCGTGAGCGTGGACGAGCTGAAGGAACTGGTGGACGAGACGACGGCGGCGCTCATGATCACCAACCCCAGCACCCTGGGCATCTACGAGAAGAACATGCCCGAGATAGCCCGAGTCCTGCACGAGGCCGGGGCGTTCCTCTACCTCGACGGGGCCAACATGAACGCGAACCTGGGCCGGGCGCTCCCGGCGGAAGCCGGGGCGGACATCATGCACTACAACCTGCACAAGACTTTCTCCACACCTCACGGAGGAGGAGGCCCGGGGTCCGGGGCCATAGCCTGCTCCGATGCCCTGGCCCCGTTCCGGCCGGATCCCGTGGTAGAGAAAACCGAAGGAGGCTACCGCTTCGCCCGGCCGGAAAAGAGCCTGGGGCGCATGATGGCGTTCCACGGCAACTTCGGGGTCTTGCTGAGGGCCTGGAACTACATCAGGTTACACGGCCCGGAGCTAAAAGAAGTCTCCGAAATGGCGGTACTGAACGCCAACTACATCCGCGCCCGGCTGCGGGACACCTACCGTATTCCGTACGATGAGCTGTGCAAGCACGAGTTCGTCGCCCAGCCCCCCGAAGGTAAGAAAGCACTGGACATAGCCAAAGGCCTGATAGACAAAGGCTTCCATCCGCCGACCGTATACTTCCCGCTGGTAGTAAAGGAAGCGATGCTCATAGAGCCCACGGAAACCGAGAGCAAGGAAACTCTCGACGAGTTCATCGAGGCAATGATAGAACTGGCGGATTCAGGCGTAGAGGAGCTGGAAGAAGCCCCGGTGAAGGCGCCGGTGCGGAGGCTGGACGAGGCGAAGGCAGCCCGGCAATTGACCCCTACCTGGTAGCAGAGGAGCCTCAGGAAAGAGAAACCCAAGTAAAGGACCCAAGTAAAGGACGAGAAGTAAAGGACCTTAGCAGGGGAGGAGAATAGCAGTGAGCGTTCCTCAAGAACTCCAGTACACCGAAAGCCACGAGTGGGTGCGCCTCGAAGAAGGTGTAGCGACCATCGGCATCACAGACCACGCCCAGGAGGAGCTTGGAGACGTGGTGTTTGTAGAGTTGCCCGAGGCGGGCAGCACTCTGAAGGTGGGGGAGGAGTTTGGGACTATAGAGTCGGTAAAGGCGGTATCAGAGTTGTATACGCCGGTAGGGGGAGAGGTATTGGAGGTTAATGGAGAGTTGGAGGGCTCTCCGGAGAAGGTAAACGAGCAAGCGTATGGTGGAGGGTGGCTGATAAAGGTAAGGGTAGAGGAGGAGGGGGAGTTGATGAGTGCTGAGGACTACCAGCAGCTGCTGGAGAACGAATGACCGGGACCATGAGATCCCGGGCGACGGACGAATAGCCCGCGACCCGCCTCCCAGAAAATCGCAGACCGAGGGGCCTCCCACGCACTATAAAATATATGCGTTTGGTAGATATTTGCGAAAAGTTTCTAGATTCTCTGTTCCAAAACCTTTACAAAGTGTAGCGAGCGCGGTAACATAGTCCTTGTCGGTTGGTGCGAAACCAAATCGACACAATTAAAGAGCCTGGGGCGCTACTCCTCCTTTCCCTTTCCCCACCTATCACCCCTATAGCGTTTCAGGCTCTTCTTCCTTTCCGGGTTTTCAGCAGGCTCCATAAAGATGGCTCCCGGTCCGCCGGGAGCCATGAGAGTTGATGGATGGGGTCGTCGGGGGACGACTCTTTAGGAGGCTTCTCCGACCTGGGTGAGGTAGTAGAGCGTGTGCATAAGCTGGGCGGTCGGGTCTATCCGGTGAACATCGATGCCGGATGGAACGTGGAGCAGGACGTCGGTGTAGTTGAGGATCACCTTGATCCCGGCATCCACCATCTGGTCGGCCACATCCTGGGCGGCGGCCGAAGGGGTGGCGACGATACCGATAATCTCGTCAGCTTCCGCGACGCTCTTGGGCAGCTCATCTATGTGCTTGACGACGACGTTGCCGACGGTGCGTCCGGCCTTTTCCGGGTCGTTGTCGAAGACATCGTGGATCACGAACCCGCGCTTGGGCAGAATGGTGCTGCTGGCGATGGCGCTGCCCAGGTTGCCCGCGCCTACCAAGGCTATGTTGTAGGTTTGCCGCAGCCCCAAGATGCTCCGCACGGCCTCTACGAGGTCGTAGGCCTGGTAACCGACTCCCCGCGTGCCCGAAAACCCGATGGCGTTGAGATCCCGGCGTACCTGTACGGGGTTGATGCCGGTAAAGTCTCCAAGCTCCTTGCTGGAGACCGCGTCCCGGCCCTCCTCGATGAGTTGCTGGGTCACCCTGAGATATTTGGTCAGCCGGTTCGTCAAACCAGGTTGTAGGGTAGTTCTCATTATCCTGCTCCTTTTGAAGCCAAACTAGTCAGTAGTGTGACATTGTAACAAAATAGCACGCTCTTGCCATAAGGATGCTCTTAACCGCTGCTAACTCAGTAAGCAAGGTAGGTTACAGCAACTCCCCCGTGGAATGGTGGTGAGATGGTCGGGACGCTTGGGTAGAGGATGTGCAATCCGGGCGGTACTTGCTACTATAGCGGGAGTGAACTTGTATCGCGGAGAGTTCAGGGCCAGTTGTTCGAGGTGGTCCCCCCGACCGCCGGCGCCCCGACCGTCCCTTAAGGGGATGTGCTCGGGGCATTCGCGTTACTCCGGCTAACCAGGGCCGGATCCAGGACGCGAAAGTTCTTGTCCGAAAAATGAGATTCAACGGGGGAACCGTGCTGGCTTTTACATCAGGCGTTTCAGAGACAACGAAAACCGCAACAGGTGCTGAAGATGGCACTTTGGGCGAGGGTTTCCTGGATAAGGAAACCGGAAGCCTCATCCGGTCTATGGAAGATTCGGACCTGGACCGGGTAAAAGAGCTTCGTTCGGCCGTGGGTTGGGCGGCGGATCCCCGGGGCTTCGGCGTGTTGTGGGGAATACGCGACGCCCGGTGGGCGGTAGCCGAGCGTCGGGATGGCGGGCTCACCGGAATGGTCGGGACGATGCCGCTCGGGGAGGTAGGAATCCTCTGCCAACTCGCAGTCCGCGAGGAGTACCGAAGATTAGGGCTCGGAACGAAGCTCGTCTCCTGGGCCGTCGCTTACCTCAGGAGTCGGGGCGTAAGAGTAGTCCGGCTCTACTCTACCCGGCGGGCCGAGAAGATCTACCACGCCACAGGTTTCAGGGCCGTGTCACACCGTATTATCTACCGGAGGGAAACCCCGGACTCCGGGGCGCGGACGCGGGACGGAGGAGATGGAAGATACAGCATCGAAGCCCTCACCGCCGGAGATCTGTCCGAAGTGTACGGGGCGGACCTCTGGTCTTACGGCGCGGATCGTTCGGCCCTGATCCTGGCTACCCTCCGGCTACATTCCGGCGGGGGTCTCGTGGCCCGGGACTCGGGCGGACAACTAAAGGGCTACCTAATCCGGAGCACCACACCCCGCGCGACGCGCCTCGGTCCTATCTTGGCCGAGGGGCCCGAGGTGGCCCGGCTGCTGATAGCCCGGGCGCTGGAAAGTTGCGCCACGCCGATCGAGGCTACGGTCACCGGCCCGAAAGGTGCTGCCGCCCACGGTCTGTTCGAGGAGTTCGGTTTCGAAGGACGGGAAGATCGGCTGCGGATGGAGCTCGGCACGACGCCTATGAAACCTCGAGGAAGCCTGGAAGACTACGCCACGACGTCTTATCTGGCTACATGATCCGGGCCAGCGAGCACCGGTTGGCGTAACCTGCCTGAAACATTCCTTTAAACCACCCGCAAAGGATCTCCACTATAATGCCCCCATGTCAGGCGAGGGGAGGTTTCTGCGGGTATGAGGCATCACGCCCTTTTTCTGTTGCTAGCCCTGGTCCCGGTGGCGCTGGCCATGGCGTGTACAGCTACGGACCCCACGGTGCGCGTGGTGGAGCCTACTACCGATGCGGAGGGTGAAGATAAGCCGGAGGAGCAGACGGTGCTGGCGACCACCACGGATGCGGCTCCGAACGGTGCGACGGTCGGGGTTGCCGCGACTTCCGAGCAGACCGAAATCCCGCAGGAGGAAACTTCTGCCGGTGGTTCACCGGCGCGATCCTCAACGATGCAATCCCCGGCGTCGCAGCGTTCTCCAGCGCCTTTCATCGACGCCCCGCAAACCCGCGGGGGTGCGGGCTACGGGGCGGATAGCACACTCGCCGTCCGGTACGGGATACACCCGGGCTACGAACGGGTGGTGGTGGACCTCGGAACCGGCACTCAGCCCGCGGGATCCGTGCCGGAGTGGAACCTGAGCAGCCCCACCGGGGACGGTGTGTTGCGGGTCACCTTCCCCTCCGTCGTCACGACGGGGGTCTCCGACGGCGGATTTAGCGGCCCGCTGCTCGGAGATTTTCACGTCGTGCGCGCCCCGGACGGCGGCATGTTCGTAGACATCTTTGCGGAGTCGGCCTTCACCTACCGGGTAATGGAGCTGTTGGATCCCGCCAGGCTCGTCATAGACTTCAAGCCCTCGGAGGCAACCCTGGACTTGCCACTTCCCGTGGAAGGGGCCAACACGGTCCTCGTCGAGCCGCGCCGGGGGGCGAAGGTCAGCGGTTCGCTCACCCTCAGCGGGTACTCCCGCAATCCGGAAGCTGTCAACACCATAATCCTGGTAGCCGACGGAAAAGAGCTGGTCCGGGAGACGGCCCCGAGCAACGACTGGACCAACACCTGGGGTTACTTCGAGACGACCCTGGATCTCCCGCCGTTCGACGGCCGGGCGACGCTCGGAGTTGGTGCCGCGAGCGCCCGCGATGGATCTTTCGAAGGAGTAAAGATCCCGGTGTACGGATCCGGATAACTCCGGCTCCGGCGACTCTGGACACCGTTCGCATCCTGCGGTAAGTTTCGAGCCATGTTCCGCAAAACAAGGCTTTTTCTGGGAAAGACAACCCACGTGCTGCCCTGGACCGCAGCCTTTGCCGGCCTGCTCTGCCTCGCCATCGTGACTTTTGGTATCAGCGCCGTAAAAGGCGGGGGAGGCAAGGTGGAAGCCCTGGCGCAACCCTACACCGGCACGATAGACCCTCCCGGGACGACAGGCATGGGCGGAGACGCGGCTTTGCAGGTAGGTACAGACCAAGGTCCCGAACAACCCGTGGCCTGCGAAGACTTGCTGTTGATGGTAGGGCCGGACCATAAACTAACTCCCGATTACGTTCCGCCGGACCTGGTCTACTTGAGCACCTACGGGATATGGGCCCGGGGAACGGAAGACATGCTGCGCCAGGAAGTGGCCGAGCAACTGGCGCTCATGATCTCGGCCGCCGAACAGGATGGTGTCGAGCTCCTGGTAGCTTCCGGCTACCGATCGTACTGGGAGCAGAAGGGAACTTTCGCCTGGTTCAAAGACGCCTACGGGGAAGAGGCCGGTAACCTGAGCGTACCTCCCGGACAGAGTGAGCATCAACTCGGGACCGCGGTGGACTTTGCAAGCTCCGAAGTAAACTACGAACTCGTTTCCGCCTTTGCCCAGACGAGCGCGGGGATGTGGCTGGATGAGCACGCCGACCGGTACGGGTTCGTCATGTCCTACGGAAAAGATCGAGAATCAGACACCGGGGTTAGCTTCGAACCCTGGCACTACCGCTACATAGGAGTCGACAACGCCCTGGAGGTTGAAGCCGCCGGGGAAAACACGAGGCCCCTCTATCGCGAAGGAGTACCGCAATGCTACGAAGCTGAGGGAAACAACCCCGCCGGGTAGCGCCAATGCCGCGAACGGTTGTTTCCTACCATGCAAGGCTCCAGATCATTGTTCAGTTTTTCGAGCTTTCGGGGTCTTTCTCCCTCTTATGGCGGCCGGAAAGAACTATCATGTACGGGATGTGCCGGACCAGTAGGAGGGTTTCTAAAACTTGACGAAAGAGTTGGATACGGCTATCGAAGCGGCGAAGGCGGCGGGCGAAGTCCTGCGCGAAGGCTTCGGCGGAAAACGAACCCTCCGGTACAAGGGCGAGGTAGACATAGTCACCGAGATGGACGAGAGAGCCGAGCGTATCGTCCTGGAGATCCTCACGGAGGCTTTTCCAGACTACGGCATCCTGGCCGAAGAGAGCGGACTGCTCGAACGGGAGGGAGATGGCCGCTGGGTCGTGGATCCCCTGGACGGCACCACAAACTACGCCCACGGGCTACCCATCTTCTCCGTTTCCATAGCGCTCCAGAGGGCGGGCGAGGTCTTCTGCGGCGTAGTGCACGACCCGATGCGCGACGAAACCTTCGTGGCCGAGCGGGGCGCGGGCGCCACCGCCAACGGCCGGCCAATAGAAGTGTCCGGCACGAACGAGCTGATCCGGTCGCTCCTCGCTACCGGATTTCCCTACGACCGAAACGAGATGCCCGAGGCTGTGGAGGTGTTCGGCCGCTTCGCCGGGCTAACGCGGAGCATCCGGCGGCTGGGTTCTGCAGCCCTCGATCTCTGCTACGTGGCGGCCGGAAGACTGGATGGTTACTACGAGGGCAGTATCTCCCCCTGGGATATCGCCGCGGGCAGCCTGATAGTCCAGGAGGCCGGTGGAAAGGTCACGGATTACGGGGGAAGGGAGTTCAGCATAGAGAACAAGGAGATCTTGGCGAGCAACGGCGTGCTGCACGATGATATAGCGAACCTGATCGGCAAGCAAAACAAATGAGGTGTGTACCGGTGAAAGCCTTGCCGGAGGCTCTCACCCAACCTTTGGCCCGTTCTCCCGGCGGCTTGCTATCCATCGCCCGGCATGCGCCCGTCACTTATCCGAGCGCCCACGCCCAGACCGGCAAGGTTACCATCGAGAGCGGGATGCCCAGCCCGATCATCCCGGCCACGAGGTCCGGCCGCAAGCCAAAGCGGATCGCTATCACCGAAGCTCCCAGCATCGGGGGCATCGCCGCCTCGAATATCGTGATCGTCGCCACACCACTTCCCAAACTGCCGATCACCAGGTAGAACACCACGATGAGCGCCGGTGCCACAAACAGCCGGTGGCCCAGGCCGAGGCAGATCTGGCGCCAGTTTGCGGGAATCGTGTGGAACCGCAACGCCGAGCCCACTGCTGCCATCGCGATGGGCGTCAGCGTCTCGGCGATCGGCGTGAGCACCGCATCTATCCACTCGGGCCGCGAAAAGTCGCTCAAGATCAGCGCGATAACCACGGCGATGAACGGTGGAAAGAACGCGATCCGTTTTACGACTTCGCGCAGCGTAACACTCTCCGCACCGTGCCACGAGGCCAGGGCGATGCCCAGGGTCGACAGCGCGAGGTAGGACCCGAAGATATCGATGACCAGCACCAGGCTCGTCCACTCGCGGCCGAAATAGGCCCACACCATCGGGATGCCGACGAACGAAGTGTTCCCGAACCCGCCGACGAGAACCAGCGCGCCCAGGGTTTGCCGGGACCATTCGAGCCACCGGGCCATCAGCGAGAAGATCACCCATGCCAGCGCCACGCCGAGCCAGGGTGTCGCAGCCGCCACGAGCCAGTGAACGCCGTAATCCTCCACCTTATGGATGTGGACGATAGCCGTAGCCGGAAGGGCGACGTTTATGACCCAGGCCGAGAGGTTCTGTGTCCCCTCCCCGCCCAGAACACCGCTGCTCCGCAGGATCCAGCCGGCCGCCAGACAAATGAAAAGAAGTGCGACCTCCGACACGGCCGGCGCCTAGGACGGTCGGCGAACCGCGACAGCGTCCGCGACAGCGTCCGCGGTAGCGTCCGCCATGCTCTCCGCCAGGATCGACGATGCCGCGCCGATCCTGCTCATCTCGCGCTCCGCCAGAGATGGCCCGTCGTTGGCGAGGAGAATCTATGCGAGATGGGCACCGGTCTTGAGCCGCATCTGAAAGCGGTTACGCGTCCCGGCAACACCGGTCGCCCGGCGAACCGACCTTCGCAACCGGGAACCGCCGGCCCGTTCGCAAATTCCGAAGCCGTCGCAAAGTGATTCACTGCGAGACGTTGCTCCTTCGTCCCGGGTTGTATCGACCGTCAGATTAATAGTAGAGTATTTCGTGGCTCCTAGTCGACAAGGCTTCTTACGGGGTAGCATCTGCGCCGCGACAACTCCCTCCACCTGGCCGCAGCTCTTCCTCTTTGCCCGCACGGTTCCCAATTAGTAGACTGCTGCGGCATGGTTGATATCATGATGCGCCATTACAAGGGGGAGACCGGGACGATGTCTCGTGGCTGGTACGGAAGGGAGTTGTTGTGTCGGCAGACTTGGGTAGCGCGGAGTCGAGACTCCTGCAAGCGATCTACAATCTCTCCGGAGGCTCGGCTTCGGTCAACGTGAGAGCCAACGAGGCCGCGCGGAGGGCGGGGGTAGGTTACGGGACTCAAGAGTTCGACCGCGCAGTAGGCAGCCTCGAACGGAAGGGTTACATCGCCGGGTTGGCTACCGGGTTCTCTTTCAGGATCACCGCCACCGGCGCCCGCAAAGCCCAAGAGAAACAGGGCTAGGCGGGCAACGTTGCCGGAGGCCCCAAAGCACCGGGTTCCGTTTGAGAGAATGAAGATGTCCTCGTAGTTGAGGGCTACGTCGCGTCCGCCAGCCTGGGTCCTATGGTATCTGCAAAGGCATCCACCTCGGTGTATGGCAGGTCGTAGCCTGTGCTCGCGTCGTGGGCGGGAAAGAGGAAGACGTGATCTATGCCAGCCTCTTGGCGGGCCCGGATCAGGCGCCCGGCGCATTCTTCCGGGGTGCCGAACAGGCCGAAGGCATCACATATGCGGTCCGCCAACGCATCAGAGATGCTCGCCGGGTCTGTTCCCTCGGGCAGGTCGATATCCGCTTCCTTGAGCCAGCGCAAGTTAGAGCGGCTGGGGTACTCCATCCAGGGTTGGCCTTCCCTGAACCACCGCCGGGGCCACTCCCCGACGGTACTCCGGTCTCCTACGGCGATGGGGACTATAAAGATCTCTTCGAGCTGTTCCGGGTCCCTTCCCGCCTTTGTCGCCCCCCGTCTCAGGTGCTCCCGCGCGGCGGATACGGAACCAGGGTGAAGGCCCACCAACATCATGGCTCCGTCGGCTACTTCCCCCGCCAGCTCCAGAAGCCGGGGTCCCGAAGCCGTCAGCAGCACCGGCGGCGGGGCATCCGGCCGGTTGTTGAGCTGCATGCACCCGGCGTCGGGCAGAGAGACTTGCTCACCCGCAAGTAACCTCCGGATGGAGACCACGTCCTCTCGCAACCGGTCTACGGGCGTCGCCCCGCGGCCCACCGACTCGACGGAGAGGTAGCCCGGCGCCAGCGTAAGCCGGGTTCGGCCCGGGGCGACCTCGTGGAGAGAGTTGGCGAGGGCCGCGAGTACTAGCGGATGGCGGGTGACGGTGTTGGAAGTCGCCGGGTAGAGGTGAAGATAGCTGGTCCGGGATGCTGCCTGGGATAACGTTACGTAGACGTCCCGTCCGCTGTGGTGGTGGTCGTGGACCCCGACGCCGTCGAAACCCGCGTCCTCGCAGCTTCGGATAAACCCCGCGACTTCTGGTATCGGCTGGCCGACCGGCACCCGGATGTCTACTCTTGTTCGCTCGCCCACAGTTCCTCCCGAAATCCTCTCTCAGGGTCCTCGTGGCGGATGATCGCCTCCGGTTGCGCCACTATACACTGGATTTGGCGGATCCGGATGCCGGGGTGTATCGTTGAGGAATGGACCTGTGGTTTGTCTTCCGCGACGAGCAACTGTTGGTGCGCAACGAGGATGGCCGCAGGTTGACCCCGCTAGCCGAGACGCCCCGGGACCTCGGGGTCGGTACCCGGTTCGTGCAGGGCATCGGCGAGCTCTACGGCAAGCGATGCTTCGCCGCGGAGGCCGGACGGGATACGGAGGCTCCAGAAGGAATGTCCTTCCGGGACCTCAGGGGTATGCTCGGGGACATCGACGGGAAGTTCTTCGCGATGGCCGGACGGGCGAAGCAGGTCGTTAACTGGAACCGCACGCACCAGTTCTGCGGAAAATGCGGGACCCGGACGGTGCCGGGTCCGGCCGAGCTGTCGAAGGAGTGCCCGAGATGCGGGATGCATTTCTATCCCAGGTTGAGCCCGGCGGCTATTATCCTGATCACCAACGGCGAGGAGTTGCTTCTTGCCCGTTCGTACCATTTCCCGCCGGGCATGTATAGCGCGTTGGCCGGTTTCATCGAGCCCGGCGAGTCGATAGAACAGACCATCGTGAGGGAAGTGCGGGAAGAGGTTGGCGTCGAGGTCCGCAACCTGCGCTACTTTGGCAGCCAGCCCTGGCCGTTTCCCGACTCCCTGATGATAGGCTTCACCGCCGAGTATGTTGGTGGCGAGCTTCGCTTCGAAGAAGAAGAGATCGAGGACGCCGGCTGGTTTTCGGCCGAGAAGCTGCCCCTACTGCCGCCGAGGTTGAGCATCGCCCGGGCCATGATCGACGAATTGCTGCAACAGAAGAACCCGTATCCGTAGTGCGCCGATCCGGACCCAGGTAGGTCACCGGCGGGTGCCCGCCGCCTTCCCGGCCGGAACGGAGCGCAAGAGCTATGGCACGAAGTTACCGTTCGCCATCGAGGCCCCGAAACCCGGGCTGGCTGGCTTCGCCCCTGGGCAGCCGGGAACACCTTTGCCGGAAACCTAGCCCCGATGCGGGTCCTCCGGACGAATCACCAACACCGGGCAGTGGGCGTGGCGGACGATGGAGTCCGAATCGCTGCCCATCACGACGCGGCTGAGCGCCGTGCGCCCCCGGCTTCCCGTCACGATAAGCCTCGCGCCGAGTTCGCCAGCAAGCTTTATGACCTCTTCGTCTACCCGGTGGCCCATCCTCACGTGGGCATCCTCCACCCCGATGCCGGAGGCTTCGAGCTTGCGGAGCTGCTCGTCGAGGACCGCCTGGCGCTCTTGCTTCAGCCGCTCGAACTGTGCAGGGCTTACGTAGTCGTGGACGAAGAGATAGTACTCTATGCCCACGTGCACGAGGTGTAGCTCGGAGCCCGTGACGCGCGCCAGCTGCGCGGCCTTCAGCGCCGCGGCCTCTGCCTCCCGGCTGCCATCCACGGCGGCAAGAATCTTCCCGAAGATCGGCGTGGAGTCCCCTTGCGCCTCCTGGGAGGGTGCCGGATCCGGCACCCGCGCGACCAGTACCGGGCAGTGCGCATAATGGACCACGCTGTGGGCGGAACCGCCGATAGGAGCGCGGTTCAACGCCCCGAAACTGTGGCTTTCGATGACCACGAGATCCGCGTCCAACTCCTCGGCCAGCCTCACGATCTCCCGGTCGGATAGGCCGAAGCGTTCGTAGTACTCGGACACCGTGCCGCCAAGGTCCGAGATCCGAGCCAGGTCCGCCTCAAGCCTCTTGCGGGCCTCGGCCCGGACGTTTGCCCGGAGGCCCTGAACTACCTCACTATCGGCGACCATCACCTCCGGATCCCCGATTACCCCCGGTAGTATGCTGACGTTGACGACATACAGGTTCGCGCCGCTAGCCCGGCATATACTCACCGCCAATTCGGTAGCGTATTTCGATTCCTCTGAGCCGTCGGTCGCCAGCAACACGGTCCCGAACGGCTCTCTCGTATCGTTTTCTATCGGTACCATTCTACGGTCCTTTCCTGGGTCTCCTATGCTACCTGCAACTATCCCGGCCCAATAACAATCGGGGTGGGGCAGGGACGCGAAAGCCCATCTCGTTCTCCCGCCCGCTTTTTTCGTAGGTGGGCGTGAACTCTGCGGCCTTTAACATCTCCCCGACTCCAAACGATTAGGTTTCCGACATAGAAGCATACCTGCGAGACGATACTCTCTCAAGGTCCGTACCCGTATGGACCACATCCCGGCGTGCTCAACGAAGAAGGCGAGGCGGTCTTCGCGCGCAGGGTCGAGTCTACCCTCCCTCAATCCGAGAAGTCGAATTTGCTGCTGTCCTAAGAAACACCGCTGGGAATGCAATGCTGGCGGCATTGACCGGACATATCCAGGGATGCCTGATACCTTCTGCCTCTGGCACCGAGGAAGTGGAGGGGATCACCGAGCGTCTATCCGCCTCTCTTGAGGTATCCGGATGGCGAAACGGTCACCAGCGGCAAGCACCGGGATATGGGGATCATTCCCCTGACACCCGGGGATCCGGTACCGGAAAGGGGACCCATACGATGAGCGCCCCGAAAACGAATGCTACTCTAACCAAAAATCTTCCGGGAAGGATTGTAAAGACTAGAGTGTAGAACGTATGATGCACGAAGGTGATGATCACCATCTGCAAAGTTGCAAGCGTGACGTCACTCCTGGGGTCCCCAGATTTAGAAGTTGTTACAAAGGAGCCGCATTGCAACCGATAGACACACCATATTGGTCCGGGATTCCCGCGATGGTATCGCTAGCGCGATGTTGGTCTACCCGCTGGTCCAGGCCCGAGCCAGATTTTCCAGGCGTTGCCTAATAAACTCCGAGCATACGAGCAGCTCGTAGGCAATTGCCGCTCCAGAAGCAAGGCCGGGCGTTGACGGACCCTCAGGTCATCCTCCAAGATAGGTCACCTTCTAGAGTATCCCACTCCGGAAGGGAACAGGCTGCGGGACACGCCCTGGCGATAGACCTCGGCACCCACAGTACGCAGATCTATGCCGTGGGCCGCGGCATAGTCCTTTCCGAACCTTCCCTGGCAGCTGTCGATCGTGAAAGCGGGCTGGTTGTAGCCGTGGGCTGGGGCGCCGGCAAGGCACTCCGGAACGACCCCGCCAGGCTAGAGCCCGTGCGGCCCCTGAGAAGAGGCGTAGTTGCTGACTTCGAGGTTGCTGAGCAAATACTCTCCTACTTTCTGCACAAAGTTCGGCGTAGGGTGTACGGAGTATACGGCCGCGTCTTTGGCTCCCTGTTGAAGCCGAAGGTTCTCGTATGTGTGCCTGCCGGAGCGACCAGTCTTGAGTTATCTACCGCAAAACGGGTTGCCCTTGCCGCCGGTGCCCGCAAAGCCCGCACTATGGAGGGGCCGTTGGCGGCGGCGATAGGAGCGGGTAACGCGGTGGATGAGATGCGAGGCTCTATGATCGTGGACGTCGGAGGCGGGAAGACGGAAGCGGCCATCATATCTATGGGTGAGATAGTAGCCGGTACTTCCGTGCGTACCGGCGGGGACGATCTGGATGCGGCCATCCGGTCGCATGTTCGCAAGGAGTTTGTTCTCTCGATCGACCTCCAGGAAGCTGAAAGACTCAAAATAGAGTTGGGCAGTGCCTTGCCACTGGAAGAAGTGGAGTTTGCGGAGGTTAGTGGCCTGGACCTCCTCACCAGGGACTCGAAGACGATCCTGGTCAGCACCGAGGAGGCGCATGATGCCATGAAGGGATGTGTGGCAACTATAGCCGAGACGGTCAGGGCGACGTTCGAGAACACGCCCGCGGAGTTGGTCGCGGACGTGGCCGAAGGGGGAATTGTCTTGTGCGGGGGCGGGACTCGGCTGAGACTGCTGGAAGATCTGCTGCGCTACAAGGTAGGCGTGCCCGTCTCCACAGCCAAAGAGCCGGTCAGGTGCGCCGCCGTGGGTGCCGGCCGGACCCTGGGAGGACGTCAGTAAGACGCTCGAAAACCCCTGGCATCGAGGGACGCTCCTTTTGGTCTGCGCGGACTCCGGAGGTTCTCATCTGCCCCGGGCCCCAAAGTATCTTTCCTCAACGCATACTTGACGGGCCATCCTGTAACATACCAGCGAGGTCGTCGACCCAATACGGACGAGGATAGAAGAGATAATCTTGAGGTTCCGAAGGAGGTCTGCTGGTTGGGTAGATACGGGGTAATAGACGTAGGGTCGAATACGATCCACCTGCTTGTCGGAAAAGTGCGGGAGGGCCGCGTGTTGCCGGTTACCGGCGAGAAGGTGTCGGCGAGGCTGGGAGCCGGCGTCGACAAGACCGGCAAGCTCGAAGAGGAGCGGCTCGCGCTCGCGGCGGAGGCGATCAAGCTCTTTGCCAGAATCTCCGCCCTCAACGGCGTGGCTAACCCCACGATACTCGCTACGAGCGCTGTGCGAGACGCCGAGAATGGTCCAGAGTTGGCCCAGAGGGTATCCGACTATACGGGCCTGCAAATGCGCCTGATCTCCGGCGAGGAGGAGGCTGAGCTTGGCTTCCGGGGCGCGGTCTCTGCGGCTGGGGCGTCGTGGGATGGTCCGGCATTGGTCGTGGATCTTGGTGGGGGCTCCGCGCAGCTCATCGTTGGTGAGGCAACTACTGGTCCACTTATGCAAGTCTCCCTGCCGCTCGGCACGAACCGCACGACGGAGCGGTTCGTGAACCACGACCCCGCCAAGAAAAAAGAACTACAGGCGATCGATAAACACGTGAAGAATCTCGTGCCGGGCTGGGGGCTGGCGAAGCGGGTGCCGGTAGTGGCGGTTGGAGGCTCGGCCCGGGCGATACTCAGGATCACACAAGACCACCTTACCGCGGAGCGTCTGAGGCGGCTCGCAAAGGAGACCAGCGATTATCCTTCGGAGGTGCTGGCCCGCAAGTATGGTCTCACTCCTGAGCGGGCGCGGGTAATGCCCTCGGCAGCGACCACGTTGGCAGCGATTCTGTACCACTTCGACCGGGAAGACTTGTCCGTGGCCCGGGGTGGCGTGCGGGAAGGCGCGATTCTTACACTTGCCGACGAGGCCAACGACGAAAGCCAGAATGGCAAGGTGTAGCCGGGCTGCTATTGGAAGAAGGTTCCAGTAGGGCTCTCCGTCTCGGGGTACGGATAGCAGCTGGCTCGTCCGCCAGAATAGGCGCGGTTAGGCCGGTCGCTGGGCGCCGAAGGAAGGCAGGGCATTGGTGAAAGAGAACTCTCAGCCGATCCCGACTGAAGCATACGAGAAGCCCGCGTGAAGACAAATCCAATGCGGGAGCCCGGAATCCGTGCCAGCCCGGCGACGTTCTCGTGGGCGTAGCCGTGTAGTGTAGCCTCCTGTCCCGCCTCCACGATTTCCTGGCAGACCTCAGGCTGTGTCTCCGGTAGCGAACCGGGTTGACGAGATATTCCGATCGACGAGCGGTTCGAGTATCTTTGACGCCGCTACGGATCCAACCTCGCCTCGGAACACCAGCGAAGGTGCCTGAACCTCTCGCATAACTCACAACGACCCGGCGTCAAATTCGAAAGCCAGACATACCTTTCCAGTACTCGAGGCTGTATCTCCGCTTCCACAACCCTCATGATGGCGAGAGTAATTGGTAGAGAACGCTGCCAGAATTGGGGAAGCAGTAGCAAAGTGACACCGCGTCGAGCCTGAGGCGATGCAGCGGCGCGAAATATACCCACTGCTCAAGGCAATTTATATGTAGAAATGTTAAGATTTGGAAAGACTTTTGGACATTTTCTGCTGTCTGGTGTTGACTTTCTATCGCCCAGCGTACAGAATTCGATTCGTAGAGTAAACCCTCACGCGGAGTAAACCTTAAACGCTTGGTGTGAGTTGTGGAGATTACCATCCCAGCAAGTCGGCGAAGGAAAGTCGAGGACGACCGAGTTGTCCGTTGAGCCAGATACAGAAGTTGTGCAACGCTACCCTCGCTGCCAAACGCGCCCTCACACC